>JANMMU010000050.1:0-35021 GCA_031373555.1 Segetibacter sp.
TCGGGCCAGTTCAAATCTGATGAAGGTGCCGATGGCTTTGCCATACTAAGATCTGTGATCGATACTGCAAGAAAAGCAGGTCAAAATATTTTGAACCAACTACTGCTTATTGCTAAATTGGGTACTGAATAGTTACAAAAAATTGAAGCTGAATTTTATATTGCAGTTTAACCTTCGTTAACTTTTATGAGGATAGTATCTCTTAAGTAACTACCACTCTGCCCGTGCCGTAGGAGTTACTGATAAGTTAGCAAAATCCTGTTTCAGATATTTGTAATAGGCAGTTATTGCAATCATTCCTGCATTGTCTGTACAATATTCAAACTTTGGGATAAAGGTTTGCCAACCCAACTTTTCACCCAAAGCCGTTAGGCCATTGCGAAGGCCGCTGTTTGCACTTACTCCGCCTGCAATGCAAATGTTTTTGATACCTGTTTCTGCAGCAGCTTTTTTCAGCTTATTAAGCAAAATAGTCACGATTCGTTGCTGTATAGAGGCGCAGATATCATTAAGGTTTTCTTCTATAAAATTTGGGTTCTTCAATTTTTCAGCCTGCAGAAAATATAAGATTCCGGTTTTCAATCCGCTAAAGCTAAAATTTAATCCGGGAATATTGGGTTCTGTAAATGTGAATCTTTCAGGATTGCCTTCACGGGCATATTTATCTACTAACGGACCCCCGGGATAAGGCAGGCCCAATAGTTTTGCACTTTTATCAAAAGCCTCACCTGCAGCATCATCCATGGTTTCGCCAATTACCTTCATTTCATACGGACTTTCGCAAAGCACAATTTGTGTATGTCCCCCGCTAACGGTAAGGCATAAAAAAGGGAATTCGGGTCGGGGATCGTCTATCAGATTGGCAAGAACATGTGCCTGCATGTGATGTACACTTATTAAGGGTTTTTCAAGTGACATTGCCAATGATTTGGCAAATTGTGCCCCAACCAACAAACTACCTATAAGACCGGGTGATTGGGTAAAAGCAATAGCATCTAATTCCTGAAGAGCAACTGCGGCTTGCTTCAATGCAGTATCTACAACCGGTACAATGTTTTGCATGTGAGCCCTGCTTGCAAGTTCAGGTATTACTCCTCCATACTGTTCATGCACTTTTTGCGTAGCAACCAAATTAGATAACATGATTCCATCTCTGCACACTGCAGCAGAGGTATCATCGCAAGACGATTCTATGGCCAATATTGTAATCATGAAGAAATACTAAAGTTGAAAAGATATTATAGTTTACTGTGCAGGTCCATGATCAAAACTTAAAATGCGGGTCATTTTCCATTTATTATCATGCAATAACCAAAGATGCGTAAACCTTGCTTTACCATCCAAAAATTCTTTTTTACCTTTTTCCCAAATATAAAACACGTGACTACCCGTTATTACGGCACCATATATAGTATTTGATTTCTGTAGTGGGTAAACATTGACGGTGCCTTTTACAGCTTCTCTTCTTAGGTGGTAATCAATATTACTGCAAAGATTTTTTTGTATGGATTCAATCAGGCTTTTTCTATCGGATAATATTCCTCCTTTATCGTGATAAAATTCTACATCAGGACTTAGATATTTTGCCATAGCTGTAGTATCACAATCATTGTATCCTATCCAGAATAAGCTGTCGTACTTTATTATTGCGGCCTTCACCTGATTCAGTGAATCATTAGTAGTTTGTGCGGAGGAAATGAATGTACAAAAAGTAAAGGCCAAAATGGAGAAAATAATTTTCATTCTGATTATTATTTTTCGGTTAGTAATGTTTGATAAAACAATTTAAATGAATTACCGCGAAGGTAATGCTGCATTTCATTTTTCAACTACAAAAAAACCGTTTGCACTTGTAATACAAACGGTTTTTTATTGATAAAATGAATTTAATATTATCTTGTATTTTGAGGCCAGCTAATTAATTGGTTAACATTATCTCCAATTTTTTTCCCTTGCTCAAGACCTAAAATATTATCCATAGGGTAATGAATACCGCCATACAACCGGGAATTAGCACACTCTTCAGCCATAGCATTAAAATTTGTATAACTGCGAGGAGCAAAACCATACTGAACCTGACTGTAGTCTGTAAATTTATAATTACCACTACCATCAGTAAACATTTCATTAAAGATTTGTGCACCGGCACCCATTTCACATGAATGCCCTGAAGTGAATGCAGGAAATGCAGGCGATCCTAATACCGTTGTGAATGTATTGTCTATATTTTGTTTGATATAGGTAACAGGTCTCATTAAAAGATATTTGTACTTCAACTTCCAACAGCTTATGAATGCATCCATTTCTGCAACACTTAACTTAGCATAAGCAACTGAAGTTTTCTCAAGTGTAGCATTATTTTCTAATAGTAATTGAGACATAATATTAAATGTATGTCCCGTTGGAGTGCAGGTATTAAATGGATCGTCGGCCCAATACTTGGCTATTGTGATTTTCTCTGGAGTATTACCAAATTTTACCTGATTGTAAACTGCTAAAGCTTGTTTGTAAAAATCAGATGTTGGACTTGTAGAAAATGGTACAGGTACATATTGCTGGGCAAGGGTAACACTCTGTTCCAAAAACGGACGACTGTTCCCCCAATATGGACTTATAGGTGTTAATAATGCACCTGTTGGAACCCAACATCCCGGGTCAGGGGGCATAGTATAGGGTAATTGAAAAGGATCAAGATAAGCATGGTGACAACCATCATCAAGTGAATAATTGTAAATAGTAGCTGCAATATTTTTACCAAATTCAACAGAACGTTTAATTACATCTGCCGCTCTACCTTGAGACATGATAGCAAGGTTTACATTTTCTGCACTATCTATTGAAGCTAAATTAGCTGCGCTAATTTTAATTTCAAACATTTTTCTGATCATATCAGACATTGCAGCATTAGACGCAATACTCCAGTCATATTCATATTCATTTACCGGTACAGGAAAACGATATTGCTTTAAACCAGTAATTTGTCCGGCCAAAGTGTAAGAATTGCGAATGCCAGGTACTACAGCCTCATAATTTGCTATGCCAACATATGCATAAGCACGTGCTACTTGAGGAGGGAAAAAACCAGGTGTTGAAGCAGAAATTTTACAAAGTAGGGTAAAGTAATCCCGTACAAATTTGCCGGAATAATTTCTGGCGGGTAGGCTACTTTGTTCTATAAGTCCGTCACTTTGTTTGCGGCACGATGCCAAAACAACAATAAGAATAAAGATAGGTAAGAATTTCTTCATAGATAAAATGATTGAATAGATATTAATGACGGGCAAATGTCTTGAATAGTTGCTCATTGTCAAAGATTATAATGATAATTTAATTTTAGATTAAACATTTTAAATTATTTGCTGCAGGTTTTTATAGAATTAAACGATTTTTAAAAATAGGTACCTGCTAACAAGGCAGGTACCCTTTCAAACTATCAAACCCATAAGCATTTTCAATTTAATCTGCACCATCTGTTTTTGCTCTCAAAACTGCATAATGCCCTATTTTCTTTCCTGCCTCAATTCCTTTTTCACAATCGCTGCGATAATGAAGGCCCCCATACATTCTGCTTACCGATGCATCAGCCGCCATGCTATTGTATGCTGCTGCTTTTTCAGGAATTATATATCCTAATATTTCTGCCGCAGCACCACTAAATGTAGAGTGACCAGATATGTAAGATGGAAAGTTGGGCAATCCTGTAACAGTTTTAATTGCAGGATTTACCTGTGAAGGTCTGGGAGTAAAATATTGGTATTTAGTACCCCAACAAACTATTACTGCATCCATCATAGATATATTGAGTAGTGCCATATTTCTAGCCCACCTTAACTCGCTATATTTCTTTTGTATAAAGTCATCAGCAGCTATTGCATTCCAATGTCCGGGTGGGGTGTATGTACCTGCCCCATCTGCCCAGTAATGAACCAATTGTATTTGATCTCTTGTAAGGCTTTTAGTCATATTCAAAATCTCATTAGTTTCATTTGCAAACTGTGCGCTGCCTGTAGATGGCGGCGCTACAGGATGAAGGCTTACTGCTGTAGCTGAATCAAAAAGAAATGACTTTACATTTCCAAAAAAACACAGCATTGGCGGACGTTTGGGAGACTCCTGACTGATCCATGGCGTTTCGCCACGTGCAGCACAATCTGTTTCCATCTTTGCCCAGTCACTTGGTGTTCCTACTGCTTTACCGGCATTGTCTGTTCTGCCACGTGCAACAAATACTTTAGCAACTGCACGTCCCAATGCTTCTCCAGCATCAATATCGCTTCTTACGTTTGTACCAGCCAGCAATCTTGCATACTCCGCTTCTGTTGCTTTTTGTTCTATATAACCAATTTCAGTAGGAAAGAATAGTTTCATCATTTCTGCTGTAACACCCGCCAATACAGCATCTTCAGACGGATAGGATGGCAAACTGCTTTTTGGCAATAATGTATTAATAGAGGCATCGTTAGCATAAGGTGCAGCCCTTTTGTATAACTTTTTATAATGCCATGCAGCTACCAATGCATCGTATTGTGCCGCTGCTATATAGGCATAAGCACGGGCTGCATAAGGCGGATTTGCAAAGGGAAATAACGGATAGGCAAATGGATTAGCGGCACTGGGTGCAGGATAACTTCCATCAGGGTTTTGATAAGGCGGCAGATTGTATTTAGCTACAAGTTCTCTCATTATTTCATTCCATCTAAGAACAGAACCGGCTCCCCAATAATTTACTATTTCTCTTTGCTGACTTGTAAGTTTTACCTGAAGGCTTTTTATTTCATTAAGCTCTCCTGTATAAAATGGAGTGTTTATGGCACCCGGTGCTGCTACCAAAAAAGTATCAGGTCTTGTAAGCAAAATGGTTTTCCATGTACCACCATTACTGTCTGTATTAGCAGGATCAAGCGCTGAAATATTATCTGTTCGTCCATTGATTTCTTTTGAACAACTATAAAAAATAATTGAGCTGCTGATTAAAAAAAGAATGGAAAAGTAAATCCGTTTCATATTGTAAAATGTTTCTAGAATGATAGACTAATTATTTATTTGATGTTCTTCTTTTGCCACTTGCTGAACTTGATATTGATTTTTTTGAAAAATCCAGTATGTAAAAGATTCCCCCATAATATCCCGTTGACTGTCCTACGTTTCTGCCGGTAAGTGTTGTACTTCCTCCCCCAACAATAGACAGTGCAGGTAACTTGTGTAGTGTGTATTTAATATTAATTCCGGCAGAACTCATGTTCATTTGATTGCTTGGAAATGGCATATCGTTTTTACGGATATCAAAACCATCCTGTGTTATCATGTTATTGTAAACAGCTTCTGCAATTAGAAAAGAGCTCCTATACCCCGTTCTTATGTTGTAAGAAATTACATCAGGCATTTTCACTTCGTTGGTTAAATGTATTTGTGTGGTATAATAAGCTGTTCTGTCTATCTTAATATTATTACGATAGTTATAAGTTCCCGAAGCAGTTAAAAAGAAACGACCTTTTTGGTAGTCAGCCATAATTCTACCGGTTAATACTCGGCTGCGTAATCCTATAGATAAAGGAAGATAATCTGCTACATAATTACTTACCGGCAGAGAAATTCCACCAATAGCATAAACAGAAAATGTTCCTTTAAAAAAGTCCTTTTCAATTGGCATATACTTGGCAAACAATGATAAATCCTGTAAACCTTTCATACCCATAAGTGTACCGGCACTTGCTTTAGTTTGTATATATGGCAAGCCAAACAAAAGATTCAACTTACCAGATACACCATAGTTGCCCATTACAGCTATGGATTGAGTACTAACCGTACCAATGTTTGCATTATCTCTTTTAAAGTTGCCTTCCCAATAGTTTTTCCAACTGCTGTAGTTGTACATAATACCACTGCAAAGATTCTTTCTATCCATCATTATTGCATCCATATCAGTCTGTGCTATAGCGGGTTTTATTAGAGTAGTACTTAGGCAGAGTATTATAAAAGCTTTAATTACTTGACTTAGTTTTTGTTTCATATTTATCTTTAAAAAAAAATTGATTTTTATTGTCTCAAAAGGATATTTTATTATTAATCTTTACTTTTTCATTTTCAATTTTGTTACAACAAGATTTCCTACTTTCTGACCATATTCGGTACTTACAATACAAGATGGATGAAAGTGAATGCCCCCATAGAATCTAGCCCAATTATTTTCATCAGCAGCTTGCCTGAATGACTTGAAAGAACGAGGTTTAATACCAAATTCATTTTCTGTTGTATCTGTATAAGGCAGATTATCGCCAAAAACACTGGTAAGTGCTTCGGCAGCAGACGACGAACAGGTAGAATGTCCACAGGTATATTCAGGAAATGGTGGAGTTTGTAAATAAGGTTGCCAATCTGCATCAAGATATTTATTTATTGCAGTTTCAGGGCGCAAAGTGTTGTACTTATATTTTGCATTCCAACATTGAATAAAAGCTTCAAATAGTGCTATACTTGTTTTTGCATAAGCATATACGGTTGTGGGAAAATCAGCATTCGCAGTTTTAGCTGCAATCCCCACCACACTCATCCAATGCCCCGGAGGGGAAAACTTTTTAGTACCAAACATAAGGTGACCTGATACATTTAGTTTAAAGGGGTTATCATCCCAAAACTCTGCAATATGTTTTTGTTCATCAGTAAGATTTTCAACTGCACGTTTTACAGCCAATACCTGTTGGTAATAAGGGCTGCTTGTATCTTTCATATTAAATCTTAGCGGAGCAGGAGGAACAAATTGATTTACACTGTCCATTACCAAAGGGCGTATTTTGTTCCAATGCGGTTCCATGGCAGATGTGTATGCGGGTGGTGTGGGTATCCACCTTCCTTCTTCGCTTGTTACAGTATATCGTTCTGCACTGCGGGTTTGGGCATAATTATCTTTTTTAGACCATCTAAGAATTGCTGCTGAAACACTGTCTGCATATTCCACAGAATTTGCAAACATCTCATTACTCATACCATGGTCCTTAGCCATTTGCTTTATAGAATCAGTATATTCTTTCATACTCCCTTCGGGAAAAGTCACAGTCTCTCCCAGTTTGCAAAATGCAAGCAGTGCAGCAAAATCAAAATTAATTAGCTTACCGGCTATAGGTTTGGGCACATCTTTTAATCCATTGAGCGAACCCGCCAATGAATTGTAAGTTGCAGAATTGCCTGCAGCCATAACCTCATAGGCGGCCACATTTGCATACAGATAATTCCTGCTAGCAACGATAGGGCTAAAGTTATTGCCCATTACCACAGTATTTAACTGATGAACTGTACTTGCGTACAACAAAGGATTACTGAAAATTTTATCGTAATCTTTTTTAGTATTGCAAGAAATAATAACTGCCACTACACTTAGGCTTAAAAGCCATTTCATTTTCATAAACAATAATTAATAAGTTGGAAACGCAGTTTCCGGTAGATGTTGAAAAAAATAGTCAGCATGCTAAATAATGATTAAGCATGAATATTTTTTAATTCTGAATTGTAGGATTATCTAGATAAAATCCGGAGGTTGCCCGTTAAATTTAGAGAAAGGGCTTACTACTACATTTTCATTTGTAGAAGGAAATGCAGGCTTAACAGCATGGAAAGTCAAGCTTGTTTGAAAAGAGAAAATAGCATTATCAAAATCGCTGATAGTATTTTTTATAGTATTATTCTTGTGATGGTGTTGCTTACCATCTTGTTGATTAATGTCATTAGCGTTTTTAAAGAAATCATTTTTGGCAACTTCAAGGGTAGCCTTGTTACTATTATTTATACATTTAAGGTAAAGCGTATCATTTCCAACTTTTCTTTTTACGTATTTATAAAAAGTGCCTTTGTATTCAACCTCGCCATCACATCTTTCATATGATGAAGTTGTATTCTGATAAGCTACATTCAGTGGAATTTTCAATTCGATTAATTGCGATTCATCATAGTAATTTTTGTCTAACGCTGCTTCTAAAATTATATCATTACGATCCTGCATATAGTTAACCATCAACCGGTAACCAAACCAATTGAAGCTAAGTAAACAAAGTAATATGAAAGATGTAATTTTTTTCACTATAAATATAAAATCGCCTGCAATATACAATTAAGGAATGAAATGAAAATCTATGGTAAAGGTATAATAATTTAACTATTTCTTTTTTTGATCCGGCACTTTTTTGTGGATTGGGCTTCATTAATTGCTTGCCCCCATTTTTTGCCGGGTCGCATGTATAAGTTGTTGTATTGTGTCATTAGGCTTTTTTCCTGCTTTGCTGCTTTTGAAGCCCCACATTACTCAAGTGGCAAGCACAAAGGCACACAAAGTGATTTCTGCAATAAAGTTTGTGAAGTTGTAGCAACGTTGATATAAGAATATAACCGAATCAGTAGCTAATTATCAGTCCCTGATTCGGTTGTAAAATATTTTTTCCCAAAACCCAATCTTTTAGGTCATTCAAGTTGTATAACTAGTGAAAATGCATTAAATTTAATCATTAAGAAAACCATTGAACCATGAAAAGAAGTGTACTAACGGCAGTTTTAATGGTGTTTTTTCTGGGTGCATTTGCACAGCCGGGGGTGTTGGATCAAACGTTTGGGTACAACGGACAAGTCAGAATCCCCGTTCCCTTAGGCGACAGGGTACATCCCGTGGATCTGAAATTACAACCCGACCAAAAAATATTGGTGCTGGTAACTGCCGACACCGGGCAATCATGGAGTGACACAGAAAATTTCTTTAAGTACCAGCTTTTTAGGTTTAATCCTGATGGTACACCTGACAATACATTTGGCACCAATGGCAGTACGCTAATGGTGGATCGGCAAAGGCCTGTCAGCATGGAACTACTTACCAACGGGAAGATTCTGCTGAATACTGCGAGTTACGATGGTCAATCCACTCATGTGTATCCCTATCATGATTCTATAAACCTCTGCCTGACCCGTTACAATGCCAATGGAACCATTGACAACACTTTTGGCACCAATGGCAAGACCATAACCCCTATTGACACCACAACGGCTATTGCAACCGGCCTGATTATATTGCCTAATGGAAAAATAATACAAACGGGTATCGCATTTGTACCACTTTCAAGCAATACAACCCCATCGCACACAGTGTTAGTAGGTTATGATCAAAATGGAAACATTGACCCCTCATTTGGCTCTAATGGAATAGTGAAAGTTCAAACAGCAGGTTATATTGCTGGTTATTATGGCTACTACAACGCTTTGCAATTTAGTAACCCTTTGACCTGCCTGCTGCAATCAAACCAACGAATAGTGGTCACTGCCGATTCGGGCATGTATCGCTTCAGCAGCAATGGCATTTTAGACGCTACTTTTGGTACCAATGGCTTTGCTTCCTATCCCCCGGGTTATACTTGGAATGTACATCCATCCCCTCCCTGGAAGCTCTACCAGTCCACCGCATTCGCAGGTTTGGTAGAACCTAATGATAAAATAATGTTGGTCAAATATACTACACCCGATTCCACCATTCCATGGAACCGGGCTCCAATTATGGCATGTCGGTTCAATGCAAATGGAAGCGCCGACACTACCTTCCCCAACTTTATGATAAACCCGGATGACGGTTCCGGCCTCACCAATAGCAAAAATCCGGCTGAAATTTTTTTAGAGCCTAACGGCCAATACACCATCGCTATATCAATTACTTATCCCGGCTTTGGAGCAACCGGTGAAATAATAAAAGTGAATAGCAATGGCACAGCCGATAGTGCCTACGGCAAAAGGGGAAGAATTCCTTTGGGTTACGACCGTTCTCCAAATATTTATTTTGGATTAAGTGGCAATGCCGCCACTCTGCAACCCGACGGAAAGTTTTTGGTGGCCGGTGTAGTAGATACTGCAATGGTAATTTCGCAGAGTTGGACTTATCCGCAAAAAGCTTGGGCTATTCGCCGCTACGAAAAGAATGCCCGGCTTAAATACAACACCCTGGTAAGCGATGTTTTTTATGACCAAAATTCAAACGGAATAAAAGACGCCAATGAAACACCTTTCATGGGCTACCAATCCACCATGACCATAAAGACAGGCAGAACCGACACCGCCTATTGGTATGGTCAATGGCCTACCTACCAGGCGGGTTTGCAAGATGTAGATACAGGTTCTTACCACACTTCCGTCAGGATGTACAACCAGCCTTATTATACGGTAGTTCCAGCCATTAAAACAACCAGCCACAACACTTACTGGAACACCGATACGCTTCACTTTGCCGTGCAGCCCATTGCAAACATCAGGGATTTAGCTGTCAATATTATTGGGCTCAATAAAGCCCGTCCCGGCTTTCCGGTTGACTACCTGCTAAAGGTACACAATGCAGGCACCGACAGTGCAGGCAATGTGGTGGTGAAAATGGTAAAAAGTGACAAAGTTGTTTACAATAGTGCTACAGTATCCCCTGCTTCTGTTGTTGCCGATACCATAGTCTGGAATATCGCCGGACTGCAATCACAGCAAGATGCCTTCATCATTGTTCATGGCACAGTGAAAGCTCCACCGCTCGTCAACATCAATGACCTTGTAAAAGCAGTGGCATCAATTACTTCTGACAAAACCGATACATTAACTACCAATGACACTTCGTTCCTTTGGCAATATGCAACCGGTGCTTACGACCCCAACGACAAAACTGAAAACCATGGCGGAAAAATTACCCATGCCAAAGCTGTCAATGGCGAATATCTCACTTACACTATCCGCTTCCAAAACAAAGGCAACGATACTGCTTTCAATGTTTATATCCGCGATACTATGGATAGCAAACTGGATTGGAACAGCCTGCAAATTGTAGCCAGTAGTCATAACTATAAGATGACAATGAATGATGGTAGATGCCTGTTTACGTTTCCGTTTATTATGTTGGTAGATAGCATTAAGAATGAACCCAAAAGCCACGGTTACATTGTGTATAAAATAAAGGCAAAGCAAAACGTGCAGATTGGTGATGTTATAAAAAATACTGCAGCCATTTATTTCGATTATAACCTGCCCATCTTTACCAATACTGAAATGACAACTGTGGAAGCAGAAGTATTGCCCTTGAAAGTGTTGAATTTCACCGTAAGAAAACAAGACAAAACCAATTTACTAAACTGGACAACCGCACAAGAAATAAATGTGGACAGGTTTGAGATAGAAAGAAGTAGCAACGGTCGTGAATTCAGCAAAATAGGGATTGTGAGAAGTGAGTTGGCAGTTGGCAGTGTACACAACTATTCCTACACAGACAACAACCCATTCGCTTCGCCCCTCTCCAACTCCGTTGGAGAGGGGCCGGGGGTGTGGTATTACCGCCTTAAAATGGTTGACAAAGACGGCAAGTTTCAATACAGTCCTGTACGGCAAATAACAACTAACAATTCACCATTAACAATTAGCATTTACCCCAACCCTGCCAAAGACAATTTGCAGGTGCAGATAGACAGCGACAAGAAAACCGCACTGCAGCTAATCGTATTATCAGGTGATGGAAAAACATTGCTGTCAAAAAGCATTACTGCCAGCGAAGGGTGCAGTTTGCAAAGCATCAACATCAGTACATTGCCAAAGGGCAGCTATTTGCTGAAAGCAAGCTGCAAGGAAGGGGAACAGGTGGTGAAGTTTGAGAAGCTGTAAATTCAATTCATAAATTTTCAACGCAAATACTATTTTATTATGAAGCATTACTTACGAGTCATTATCTTATTTCTTTCTTGCGTTGCAATCCATGTAAACTGCTTTTCGCAAGAACCACCGTATGCATGGGCAAGGGGAATAGGCGGAAAGCAAAATGATGATGCTGAAAAAATTCTTGTTGATGCAAGGGGCAATGTTTACACATCCGGGTATTATAGCGATACAGTAGATTTTGATCCAGGTACCGGAAGTTTTATAATGACACCTGCCAGAGCCGGTGCCCTGGAGTCCTACCTGTTAAAACTGGATGCACTCGGTCGTTTTGTTTGGGCAAAAAGAATTGTTTCAACCAGTAGTAGCATCTTAGCTAGCATTCAAAATATGTGCTTTGATAATGCAGGCAACCTCTGCCTTACCGGAAACTTTGCTGATACAACAGATTTTGACATAGGGCCTGCAACACACAACGAAATCAGCAAGGGAGGAAGTGATGCTTATGTAATGAAAGTAGATACTTCCGGCAATTTTTTATGGGTGAAAACCTTTGGCGGAGCTGGCAATGATGTGTGTACATCCATAGCCACTGATGTGGCAGGCAATATTTTTTTAGGGGGACGATTTTCTGATACAGCAGATTTTGATCCTGGTTCAGGAGTTTATAACCTTACTGCCACAACGGGTGAGTTCGGGTTCATATGCAAACTCAATAGCTTGGGCAATTTTGCTTGGGCAAAAAAAATTCCTGCTGACGTTCTTTCAATAGCTGCTGATCCTTTAGGTAATGTTATCTCTACAGGTTTATTTAACGATACGCATGATTTTGATCCTGGTCCCGGATTTTACAACCTGACAGTCATTAATGGCCCGCCATTTTTTTCCGGGCCAAATAACTTTTTGCTGAAATTGGACGCTTCAGGCAATTTTGTTTGGGCAAACAGAATTAGTGCCGCTTTTGAAGATCGCACTAATAATATTGTGCAATCGGACGCAGCAAGCAACATATACCTTACCACCACATTTTGGGAAAGTTGTGATTTTGATCCGGGAATAGGTACCTATAATCTTACAACTTCGATGGCGGATGTAGCATTAATGAAGTTAAATGCATCAGGACAGTTTATGTGGGCTAAACAACTAGGTTTTGCCGGAGGGGCTAATCGTCCGTTTAGCATGACGCTGGATAATGCGGGGAAAATTTATGTAACAGGCCTTTCTAACGGTGCAATGTTTTTAAGCAAGCTGGATACTGCAGGCATTTTTGCATGGACAAGCATAATGGGTTCAATTGGAGCTGCAATGTCTATAGCCGTGGATGCAGGGCTGAATATTTACACCACCGGTTCTTTTAGTTCTACTGTTGACTTCGACATGAGTGCCGCAGTGCATAACCTTATTGCTGTTGGCAACTCTCTTGATGTATTTATTTACAAACTCGGTAACAACTCGTTGCCGCTTACCTTGCTTTCATTTACAGCTAAAAAACAAGACAAAACAAACCTCTTGCAGTGGACAACTACCCAGGAAATAAATGTGTACAGGTTTGAAGTAGAAAGAAGTTTTGATGGCCGTGAGTTTGCGAAGATTGGAACCGTAAAAGCAGGCCAAACTAAATATTCGTTTTCTGACGAGAAACCAGAAACGAGAAACATAAATTATTACCGCCTGAAGATGATTGATAAAGACGGACAGTTTACCTACAGTCCTATCCGACAAATAACAACTAATAATTCACCATTAACAATTAGCATTTATCCAAACCCGGCTAAAGACAAACTACAATTGCAAATAGACAGTGAGAGAAAACTTGCATTGAAAATGGACATTATCACACAAGATGGGAAAGTTGTTCTAAGCAGTAATATTTCAGCAACAGAAGGTTCTATTTTGAGAAGTTTAAATATTTCAAGGTTACAAAGTGGCCCTTATTTTCTGCGTATTACTTCCGGGGAAAATGAGCAAAGTGTGATGAAGTTTGAGAAAGTTCAGTAGATTATTTTAACCACAGACACCACGGAGAAATACAACACAAAGGACACGGAGAAATTATACCATTACTCCATGTCCTTTGTGTATTTATGTCGCGGTGATTTAAAGAAGCAAGGGCGGAAAAAGCATAATAGCAGTGCTCACGTTGAAATGTGTGGCTCCGCAAAAAATGACGGAGCAAGAAGCTAATGAACTCAAAATTAACCCACAAATGCCTGCTTAATAACAAGAGCAAAATGCTGGAACAACAGGCTGGTTTTAAGTTTTACCATCCCATGTGGCAAGAATAGCCTACATTCGCATTATTCGTATATACTCTCTTAGCAGACCTGATACTCTTTCTTCCGCTTACAAGTTTCATCTGGTCATATTTAATGAGCAGAATATCTAATCAATCTTCACATACAATTTGTAAGGTTGTAATTTATTTTATTGTAAATTTTTATTGAATTGACATTCGAAAATTTGAATTTGATTGAGCCAATATTAAGGGCTCTCCAACACGAAGGATACACACATCCTACCCCCATTCAGCAACAAGCTATTCCTGAATTATTACTTGGAAAAGACCTTCTGGGCTGCGCTCAGACAGGCACCGGTAAGACGGCGGCTTTTGCCATACCGATTTTGCAAAGGCTTTACCAACAAAAAGAAAATCCACGTGGCCCCAAGCCTATACAGGCCCTCATACTTACGCCTACACGTGAACTGGCCATACAGATTGGTGAAAGTTTTATGGCTTATGGCGAACACACAAACCTTAACCATTTGGTAGTCTTTGGCGGTGTATCGCAGGTGCCACAGGTTAATGCCTTGCGCTTTGGCATTGACATACTGATTGCAACGCCGGGCCGCTTACTTGACCTGATGGATCAGGGTTATATTCACCTGCAGCACATCAACATGTTTGTGCTGGATGAAGCAGATCGTATGCTGGACATGGGCTTTATTCACGACGTGAAAAAAGTGATTGCCAAACTGCCTTCTAAAAAGCAAACATTGTTCTTCTCCGCCACCATGCCTCCCGAAATTTCGAGGCTGGCTGACACCATTTTGAACAATCCGGTAAGAGTGGAAGTGACACCTGTTTCTTCTACTGCCGAAAAAATAGAACAGGCAGTTTTCTTTGTGGAAAAAGGTGATAAACCTTCTCTCCTACTGCATTTGCTGGAAGACGAAAGCATAGTTACTGCACTGGTATTTACACGTACAAAACATGGTGCTGATAAGGTTGTTAAGTTTCTCAACAAATCAAACGTGCAGGCCGAAGCAATTCATGGAGACAAGTCGCAAAATGCAAGAGAACGTGCATTGTCCATGTTTAAGACGGGTAAATTAAGAGTATTGGTGGCTACCGACATTGCTAGCCGCGGCATAGACGTGGATGACCTGTCGCATGTAATCAACTTTGATCTTCCGAACATCCCGGAAACGTATGTACACCGTATTGGCCGGACAGGTCGTGCCGGACAAAGCGGTATTGCGCTTTCGTTTTGCGATGCTGAAGAACGTGCATACCTGAAGGACATCAACAAGCTCATAACTAAAAATGTTCCGGTAGTGGAAAATCATCCTTACCATAGTGCAAGGGGCAGAAGTGTTACACCAACACATCCTAACAATATAAATCGTTCAGCACCTGTGCCAAGACACAACCCCTTGCAGCGAAGGGAAAGGACATGGACAAAGCTTCCTGATAAAACAAAATCGCCTTTATAAAATGAGAAAAAGCCCGGAGATATACCGGGCTTTTTTTATGAGACATAGTTGAACGTTACTTCTTATCCCAAAAACAAAAAAGGCCGTTATTGGAAAACGGCCTTTTTTGAATTAAATATTTTTATTCATTTTTAATAGTGCAATACCTTTATTTCAGTTCGCCTGTTTTTCTGACGACCTTCAGGATTGTCCATACCATTTATTTTATTTTCTGCGAGTGGACGGCTTGCCCCGAAGCCTTTGCTTGTCATACGTGATGCTTCAATACCTTTTGCCGATACATAATCAACAAAAGCTTTTGCCCTTGCCTGAGATAGCTTTTGGTTGTATTCTGCTCCACCTTTACTATCAGTGTGGCCACTAACTTCTATTGACATTGTAGGATATCTTTCCATAAGCCCAACTACACTATCCAAAACAGGAAACGATTCAGGTCTTAAAGTTGCAGAATCATAATCGAAGTAGATATTGTCTATTACAATTGGTTTATCAACTGCTTCAAATGGTTTTTCCGGCGGTTCTAAGCATGATCTTGAACTAACAATCAGCGTATCCTTAATAGAGATTTTTGTTACTTCTATTTCTTTTGTAAGGAAACCATCATGCTCTGCTTTTATCCTGAATGGTTGGTATTCATCCAGTAATACCTCATACTTACCTTGCGCATCCGTAGTATTATTATTAAGCGTTACGTTATTGTATTCATCTTGCGATATGGTAACTTTTACATCAGGTAACGGAGCACCTGTAAGACAATTTATGATAATACCTCTTACTTTCTTTTTTGTGCGCATTTTGTTGGCAGAAAACATTTCAAGACAACAGTCTGAATTCCTGTCGGAGCTGAAATAGAATGTATCCATCAAATATTTTTTCCCAGATCCAAATATGTAAATTTCATCTTTAACTGAATTAACAGGGTAACCAAGGTTAACCGGTTCTGCCCACTCTGTACCAGCCCCTTTGCTTTGATAGAAATCAAAACCTCCCATTCCTACCCTGCCATTAGAAGAAAATACAAGTAGTTTACCAGGAGTAAAGTAATGGGGGGCATATTCATCAAAAGATGTATTTACTGTTGTTCCAAGATTTATAGATGCACCAATTTTACCATTATCTACCGTAGCCATCCATATATCGTAACCACCAGAACCACCGGGTTTATTAGAGGAATAATACAATGTATTTCCATCGCCGGATAGAGAAGGCTGATGTGAATTATAACCATCCATATTAATATCAGAACCTAGTTTTACCAAATCTGACCATGAATCATTTTGCTTTGTACTTACATAAATTGCAGAAGACTTTTTATCACTTGCAAGCGACCATCTTGTAACATACATTTTATTACCATCGGGAGAAAAAGTGGTCGCTTCCAAATGTTCATTTTTTCCCTGCGATAAATTAAGTTTGTTTGCACCTGTACCACTTATGTCTGTTTGATAAATTTTATTTGTATAAGCATTTTTTGCATCCCCTTCATTTTCCGGCCTTGTAGAACTGAAGAAAAAATTACTTCCAACTATTGCAGGGGCAGAAGTACCGCCTACACTGTTTACCCCCATTTTATTAATAAAATATGCCTTAAGATCTGCTTTTTTCAACTGTGCACTTCTAAATTGCAGATTATTTAATTCACGGGTAGCTTCATCTCTGTATAAATCATTTGCTGTGTATTCACTTAAAAACTTATTGAATTCTGTTTCAGCATCTTCAAATTTAGAATTTGACTTAAGGCTTTTTGCGTACCAATACCTCGCCAATGGCAATTTTTCAACATTATTTACTGCTTCTTTAAAAAATGGTTCAGCTTTTACATAGTTATTTAATAGCTGATAGCTTTCACCGGCTTTATAACTTACTTCTTCACGGGTAACAACGGGTGCCTTCTTTTGCTTGGGTTTTCCGGCTGCATTGTAAGGGTTAAAAGATTCAGATCCTTTTCCTTTGGCTCCATCCAGATATTTTGCATAATTAACTGCCGCATTATAATAATCGCCATTCTTAAAATAATTATCTGCAGCTTTTAAGTAGTCAACTGCATACTGTGCAAATGAGGATAACCCGCAAAAAATGACTACACAAGTCAATATATATTTTTTCACAGAAATGGTTGTATAAGTTTTCATTGATGTAAAGGAAGATAACCGGTGAATAAATTTAAAATTCTATTCCGTTTTTTAATGCCTACAATCTGGGGCATACAAAATGTTCGTCAGGAATTTTTACAGATTTTCTTCCAATAAATGATATTGAAATTTCGAAACTGCTGGTACCACGAACCAATTTGCCAAGGTCTGATGTGTTAATATCGTAACTAGCACCAATAACCATATTGTTATGATTAAATCCAATATATGGTGAAATGGCATCATCAAATCTATAGTTTGCACCAAATAAGAAATCAGTCGAAGGCATTACTTTAACCTGTGCATACCCACCTACCATTTTTTCGCTGGCAGTTCCTTGTCTTAGATAAAGCAAATTTGGTGTGAATGCCCACATATCATTGATGTTGATTTTAACTCCACCATGAGCTGTGTATCGCATGGGTAGTTTCTCTTTGGTTGTGCCACCAGCAAAAGCATCTTCTGGCTGATTTAGGTGAGAAGCACTGAAACCAATATAAACATTTGCCTTTTGGTTTGGGTTGGCATCATAATATAAGACACCGGCACCTGCATCAAAAATCATAGATTTATTTTTGGTAGGTAAATCCGAACTTGGAGAAGGATTGAAACCCGTTACAGGATTCCATTGATCCCCTAGAGTAAATTTAGAAGGGTTAAACCTTCTGTTAATGACACCCGCCTGCAAAGCAAATACAACCCGCTGGTTACCATTTACCCCAAATTTTACACCTGTATATGCAGCTGAAGCATAAGCTGTAAGGTAGTTATAACCACCATTACCCGCTGTCTGGTTCAAAATGCTACCGCCAAAATTTACATTCTTATTTGTAGTAATTTCAGCAGATACCCCTGGCGTTGAAAACGGTGATCCTATAGAATTCCACTGATTTCTATAGATTCCGGAAATTCTATAATCGCCGTCAAACGCCCCGGTTAAAGCAGGGTTTAGCCAGGATGGATAAACATAATATTGTGAAAAATGCGGATCAACCTGCGCCTTAACATACTTAAAGCCAAAGGCTGAAAGCATAAACAAAATTAAAAATTTGTATTTCATAGAGGACTATTCATTTTATTATAATGCAATAAACTACAATTTCGACACTGTCTATTTAATAATAGTAACATAACCTGCTATTGGCTTATTACCATTCTTCACATCAATGATGTAATAGTATGTACCATTAGGCAACTTATTACCTTTAAACGTACCATCCCATGATTTCGTATATCGCCCATTAGATAAATATACAGATTGTCCATACCTATTGAATACTTCAACTGAACTGGCCGGGTAATCCTTTAGGTTTGATATATCCCAAATATCATTTACCCCGTCACCATTTGGTGAAAATGCATTAGGTATTTTTAACGCAAGTAAAATATTAACTGTCATAGTATCGGAGTCTGTACATCCCCCCTGACCCGTAGCGGTTAATGTATATGTACGATTTGCTAAAGCAGTAGAGGTAGGGTTTAAAAGATATGCATTATTAAGACCTGTTTGGGGATACCAACTATAAGTGAGCCCTGGAGCATTCACATTTCCCTGCAAAGTTATTACTGTACCGGAATTGACAACAAAAGATTTACCGGCATCTACTACAGGTTGCAGATATACCCTGATTTTTTGTGATGCTGTATCCTTACAACCATTACTACTTGAGACAGCAAGAGATGCTAAGAATTCTCCGTAGTTTTTATAATAAACTACAGGTGTAATAGCGGTGGATGGGTTACTTCCATCTCCAAAACTCCAAACTGAGGAGGTAATATTTGAAGACGTTGTAGTATTTGTAAATGTGACGGGCTGACCTTGACAAACAGCAACCGGCAGTGCAGTAAAATCAGCTACAGGCTTTGGATAGAAGAGTATTGTAGCAGTATCAGACATCTTGCAACCGTAGGCAGAAGTTACCTTGAGAATAACATCAGTTTGTGGTAAAGTAGTATTATAAATATGAACCGGACTAGTCAATATTGATGGAGCGCTACCATCACCAAAACTCCAAACATATTTCAACGTGCTAACATTTTCATTATGAATGGTTGACATATTTTCAAACAATACCGAACCATTAGGCATACAAACGCCGGAAGGTGATTTAAACATAGCGTCAGGTAAGGCCCTTACATATAGCAATCTGGATAAAGGAACACTTACACACCCTTTGTCTGAAGTAGTCACTAAAGTTATTTTATAAACAGAGTCTTTCTTATACAAATATTTAATTACAGTATTTGCATTAAAAATAGTGTCTGTACTGTCACCCAGATTCCACTCCCACTTAGTTATACTACCCCCGCCTATAAGGACCTGGCTACTAATATTAATTGTGTCATTAAAGCAGATACTGGTATCCGGTATGTTATTAAACCCGATTTTGGTAATGGCAGGTCTGGGATTTACAGTTATAGTTGAAGTTTTTGTAGCCACACACCCACCATTGCTGGTGAATTTAAATGTTATTGTATGTGTGCCGTAACCTGCTAAAAGAGGATTAAATAAACCGGTTGTATCAAAAACGCCTACACCTGAATATGAACCGGGATATGCCGCAGGCACACCGTTAGTTACTACAGCAGTATTAACTGAAATAGTATCAGCTGCCTGACAAACAGCAGTCAGTGGCGGATAATTGATAACCGGCTGCAACCTGAAAGTTGCGTTTATAGTTGTATCATCAGAACAACCATTTGCAGTTATAGTAAGTTTAATGGAATAAGTACCAAATACATTGTAAATATGTGTAGGACTTGCACCATTAGAAGTATTATTGGCTCCTGATGAAGGGTCACCAAAATTCCATGAATAAGTAGCACCGGTTGATGGATTACTTGTATTTGTAAACTGAACAAGATTACTACCTAAGCAACTGGTCGGATATGTAAATGATGCAACCGGAACAGACCTCACTATTATTTGTTTTGTAACAGAATCCCTACAGCCTAAAGTGGAAGTAAAATAGTAGGTAATATTATGTGTACCGACTCCTGCAATAGATGGATTAAAAATACCTAACAAAGTATCAGTTATGCCAACACCTTTATATTTAGGAATTCCGGCAACTCCATTGATAACTGTTCCTGTAGCAATTGAATAAGCCGGAACATTTGCACAAACACTTGCAGGCACCGGGAAGTTTAATTGAGGCTGCACCCTTACTAAAACAGGGGTTGTAACACTATCCGCACATCCATTTACAGTTACTACCAATTTAACACTAAATGGCCCGGAGCTACTATAGCTGTGTTGTGCATTTTTAATACCGGAAACATTTAAAGCCCCTGAAGATGGTTCGCCAAAATTCCATGCATATGACGGTACACCTAAAGGTACTTTACTAGTGTCTATAAAATTGACAGTACCATTGGCCAGGCAACTTATTGGGAATGTAAAGCCTGCATCCGGAATACCTTTTACTGTAATTGTTTGAGTAAGCGAGTCAATACAACCTAAGGTTGAAGTAAAGATATATTTGATGGTATGTGTACCAACTCCGGCAAGTGCAGGGTTAAATAAGCCAGTTGCACCATTAGTAACCCCCGGTCCTGAATAAACACCAGATCCGGCTACACCATTGGTGACACTACCCCCTGTAATTGCAAACGAAGGTACATTAGCACATACAGCATTAATCGCAGAAAAGCTTAGTATTGGCTTAATTCTTACAGTTACAGGAATAGTGGTATCCTTAGAACATCCGTTACCAGTTGCAGTTAGTTTTACATTGTAAGGACCAGAACCAGTATAGGTATGAGTTGGTGACGTAGTGTTAACGGTTGGGCTGCCATCGCCAAAGTCCCAGCTATATACTGTTCCGCCGGTACTGTTGTTTGTAAACTGCACATTCCCATTTGGCAAACAAATAGTTGGGAAAGTGAATGACGCAAATGGAATTGCATTTACTACGATTGTCTGCGAAAGAGAATCTGTACAACCCAAAGTTGAAGTAAAGACATACTTGATTGTATGAGTTCCTACTCCTGCCAGTGCAGGATTAAATAAGCCGGTTGCACCATTAGTAATCCCCGGTCCGGAATATATACCAGATCCGGCTACACCATTGGTAACACTACCTCCGGTAATTGCAAAAGGTGGTACATTAGCACATACGGAAGTAAGCGCAGAGAAACTAAGTATAGGTTTAATCCTGACAGTGACAGGAATAGTAGTATCCTTTGAGCAACTGCTACCGGTTACAGTTAATTTTACATTGTAAGGACCAGAACCGGCATAAGTATGAGTTGGTGAGGTGGTGCCAACCGTTGGACTGCCATCACCAAAGTCCCAGCTATATGTTGTACCGCCGGTACTATTGTTTGTAAACTGCACATTCCCATTAGGTAAACAATTTGTCGGGAATGTAAATGATGCAAATGGAATTGCATTTACAACAATCGTCTGGGAAAGAGAATCAATACATCCAAGAGATGAAGTAAAAATGTACTTAATAACATGGGAACCAGCGCCTGCTATTGATGGATCGAATGTTCCGGTAGCGCCGTTTGTAATACCAATACCAGAATAATTACCTGTTCCGCTAACTCCGTTTGTAACATTTGCTGCAAGTGTAAACGCAGGCACATTGGCACATACAGGAGTAATAGCCGGGAAATTCAATATTGGTTGTATCCTTACTGTGACAGCTATAGTCGTGTCTTTTGTACAACCACTACTGCTAACAGTTAGTTTCACATTATAAGGACCAGAACCGGCATAAGTATGAGAAGGTGATGTAGTGCCGACTGTAGGGCTACCATCTCCAAAGTCCCAACTATAGATAGTTCCACCTGTACTATTGTTTGTAAACTGTACCGTACTATTTGGCAAACAATTATTAGGGAAAGTGAATGATGCGAATGGAATATTATTTACTGTTATTGTTTGTGAAACAGAATCTATACAACTGAGAGAAGAAGTAAATACATAGGTAATAGTATGGGTACCAACTCCAGCCAATGCTGGATCAAATGTACCAGTAGCACCATTTGTTATTCCATTGCCGGAATATATTCCTGTCCCTGTTACCCCGTTTGTTACTGTTGCCCCGTTTATTGCAAAAGCAGGTGCATTAGCACAAACCCCTGTAAGTGGAGTAAAACTTAATTGTGGTATTACCCGAACAGTTACGGCAATTGTTGTATCCTTAGAACAGCCACTACCTGTTACTGTTAATTTAACGTTGTACGGTCCTGAACCGGTATATAAATGTGCAGGAGAGATTGTATTGTCCAGGGGGCTGCCATCGCCAAAATCCCAGCTATTGGTTGTTCCTCCGGTACTATTATTGGTGAATTGTACATTGCCATTTGGCAAGCAGGTTGAAGGGAAAGTAAACGATGCAAAAGGGAGCGCATTTACAGTAATAGTTTGTGAAACCGAATCTGTACAGCCACCAGTTGTAGAAGTAGCATGATACCAGATTACATGGGTACCCACACCTGCTATGGAAGGATCGAATAAACCTGTAGCACCGTTCACAATTCCAGGTCCGGAATACAACTCTGTAACAGGTACCCCGTTTGTTACTACACCGCTATTGATATTAAAAGGTGGTGTATTTAAACAAACATTTGCCAATGCAGGATAGGTCACTGCAGGAGTTATATTAAATACTGTATTAACAGTTGTATCCTTGAAGCAGCCATTTACTGTAGTTGCTCTATATTGAATGGTGTATGGCCCCACAACAGAATACTGATGGGTTGGGCTTGCTAAAGTGGAAACATTGGGATTAGAACCTGTAGCATTCGGGTCTCCGAAGTTCCAGGCATGTGCGTTAATAACCTGTCCATCGGGAGCGGCTGCATTGCTGGTAAACTGAACTACCCCATTTGCGGGTAAGCAACCCGGTGGAGTAATTGTAAAATCAGCAAATGGGTTTGCATAAACAGTAACAGTCTGGGGCAAAGCACTTATATTACAAGTACCACTTGATTTTACTGAATGTGAAATGATAAATGTTCCATAACCTAGATAAGTATGTGTAAAAGGGTTGCCATTGTAAAGGGTATCTTTATTTCCATCTCCATAGTCCCAATACCATTCGGTTGTAGTAGTTGGCCCCGGAGTTATGGTTACTGCTCCTCCTTCACATGGTGTAGTTGGGTTAACGGTGAACGAGGTAGTTATACCAGCAGGAATATTAATAGTCTTAATGGTATCTGTTGAGCAACCCTCATTACTTGCAACGGTTAATTTAACTGGATAGGATCCCGGCCCCACAAATACAAATCCTGTATTTTGGGAACTATCGGCACTTGGCGTTCCTGCCGGAAACTCCCAAAACCATCCTCTTATAGTATAACCACCCCCTGCACCGGCTCCTGAAAAGTAAACAGTGTCTGTAGGACAAGTAGGAATTATAAATGTAAAATCAGCAATTGGCTTTTGCTTTACTTCTATTTTTAAACTAAAACCTTCAAACGGATAACAGGTAATAGAATTGGGGTTCTTTACTGTTATAGGAATTTCAAAAGAACCTAAACTATCAAATTGATAAAACGCCAACGGATATTTATAGTACCACCTATTATTTACATAAAACGAATCATTTGATACCATCAGAGTTGAACCATTTCCCGTAATTGTATCTGTAAGAACAGGGGTATTATTAACTGCCCTAAACAAATGTTTTACCTGACTAAGGTTCCATTTTATTTGTGTAGGTTTATATGCTAATAAAGCAGAAATTTCTACACTGGTACCTGTACAGGTAAATGCAGACTGCTTTGCCGTATCTAATTCATTCTTAATAAAAGGTAAAGCGTTCAGATTCTTTAAAAAAGTTCCTGCATTATACCCGTAACTTTCTGCACCACCTTCGCCATATGTAATGGCTGTAAAAGCAGAATCACTTCTGGCAGTTGAAGCAGCCTTTGTAGCAGGGTTCCATCTTCTTATACAAACTGTATATCCGGGTAGATTCGGATGTGCATAACTATGTTTAGAAGCTGCGGGAATAGCAGAAAACAATGTATTATCAATCTTTAAAGTATTTACGCCATTGGTTGGAATGATTAAGGTTAAATATTGGGTATTAATTGCTTCTTTAGTATTTCTGTAGAAACCAACGTCTTTTATAGCCTGTTCAATAGGGCTAAGGTAAACCATTTCGGGGTCACCATCATTGGAAACACACCCTCCACCCATAAATTGGGCTACCATTATTGGTTTGTCTGCTTCAATATAATCTGCTGTTGAACTTGCAAATTTGTAATATTTACCTAAAGTCAAGCCTGTTAGTGTTGCCCCATTCACCTTTACAACAGTTGTAGGATCAATAACTACAACCTTATAAATGCAATTCATCAAGCTAGAAGGTGAATTAGAATTTGAAAATGGTGCCGTCAGATATCTTTTCCCCCAGGCCTGCTCCGGAAATAACTGTTGCATGTCATTATCACGTCCACCACCCTGACTGGCACTGCATGGTGGCTCTCCACCTGTACGGCTACTACCTGAAAACACTGCAACAGGGTGACAAATACCAAGACCAAGATTTATAGACCTAACTGTTGTTCCGGTAAGATTATATCCGGCGGTAGTACTCGTTAATTGACCAATAATCTGATATATTTCTCCTCTATATAATACTGTATCAAAAGGAACACCGGCAGGCCTTCCTGTACTGGTAGGTACAGATGGGGTAATCCTAACCCATGTGCTATCGTCATTTGCAATTATATACATCCAGGAATAAGCATTATCAGCATTGTTCTGGTCACTATTAACTGATGTATAGTTGTAGCCCCATGTTGAAACCGGCATTAGCATGGTTGCACCGGACGATACACTACCATAAATATGAGCATATGCAACAATGGAGGTCGTGCTGGTAATGTGAATTCCCTTCTTTCTGAAATGCCCTTCTGCAATAGGGTATGTTGGTGGTATCCCATAAAATAACCGCGCATCAAAATTACAGTCCCTTGGATTTAATCCTTTGGGAATAGGACTAATTGTAGTGGGACAACTCGCCGGGGTATGGGACATAGTTACTCCTGTAGGAAGCGGATCTTCGATAGAGATAACTGTATTTGCAGGAATATTATATGTTCTGGACCAAGGCCCCCCTACAATTGTACCACTACCTTCCATTTTTATTGTAACAGTGGCTGCGGAATCACCTGTATACAGATATATCACCATCTCCTGGGTATTGCTACCCTGCTGCATAAATTGATGATGGCCATAACCTACCCAAAACTCTCTGCCTCTGTTGCTAAACCCTTGGGCAAATGTGGTATATCCGATAAACAGAAAACAAACAATTAGACCTAATTTTTTAAAATTGCGCATAAAATGAGCTGGCTTTTTTATTATCTAACCAGATTTATAGACCCTTTTTTCTCAATAACGCTGCCATTGGTCAGCGTGAATTTGCCAACATAAATATATACCCCGACAGGTTGTGGTTTTCCTCCGTACTTACCATCCCATCCGTTTTTCATATCTGCAATAGTATTGGCTTCAAAAATTTTCTGACCCCATTGATTAAATATCATGAATCTTCCCTCTTTAATCATATTGCTATATACCTTTAATCTTTCATTTTCAATGTTACCTGAACCATTAGGCGTAAATGCATTTGGTATATATACCTGATCAAGAGCGGATTTACCTCTTCCAATAGTGGCTGTTATACTGTTCTCGCAAGCCAACGCCCCAAGAGTTGTTACCCTTACATTTACAGAATCTCCTGTTACTAAACCAGATATAGTGGCAGTTGTTCCCGGCTGACTGGCAGAAAGTACTTTCCAGATACCCGGAGGGTTACCCGTCTGATATTCAACTTTATAACCCGTAGCACCAGATACAGCAGGCCAGCTAAAGGTTGCAAAAGTAGAAGATGAATCTACAAAATTGACCTTTGCTGTAGCAGGTAATGGTGCACAAACTTTGGTAGTTCCTGTACCAGTTCCAGCAGTACTACTTGGGCATGGTGCTACTCCATTGGCAACAACACTTATACTTACAGTCTGCCCGGGATTAAGACCTGTTACGGTATAGGTAGTTAATGGCCCGGTATAGACAACTGAACTGTTATAAGTAACTGTGTAAGTAGGCCCGGTGGCAGTCCATGTAAATGTTATTGAACTTTGTGTACTATCCTGTACAGTAACTATTGGCTGATTTAAAATAACACAAACCTTGCTGTTACCTGTTCCTACTCCCGGCCCGCTATCAGGGCATGGTGGAGTACCTATTGCTGTTACACTTATGCTAGCGGATTGACCCGGAGCAAGCCCTGTTACAACATAGGTGGTTAAAGGACCCGTGTATACAACTGTGCTATTATAAGTGACTGAATATCCGGCGGCATTTGGTACTGCTGCCCAAACAAATGTGACTGTACTTAGAGTACTGTCCGTTACCGTAACTACCGGCACGGATAATACAGGACAAACTTTTGTTGTACCTACTACCATTAATACCGGGCTTGTCTGACAAGCGTTAGCACCGACGGCCCTAACATAAAATGTAACCGATTGTCCGGGGGTAAGAGATGATATGATATAATTCAATACATTTCCTATTGCTGTGAAAGTGATCCCGTCTGTGGAAACTTCGTACCCTGTAGCATTTGTGACCGCAGCCCAGTTAAATGTTAAGCTATTTACTGTGGAATCTATTAGTGTTAAAACAGGCATTGCAAGTTGTGCAAACACAGCAACTCTTACAGGTACACGACTTGTAACACATCCGCTAAACTCACCTTGTACATATATTGTATCCGTAACAATTGCGGTTACCTGATATTGATTTCCTGTGAATAATAAAGTGCCGCCTGTAGGTGCATCGTACCAGGTAAATGCATATCCTGTAGGGGAAAGGGCATTTAAATCTACCAGCGAACCAGGACATACTGTAGTATCAGAAGGAGAAACCTGTACGGTTACAACAGGGCAGCCCACCTGACCACAAACCGGGTCAGAAGTATTAGTTAAACACGATGTTGCACCTAAAACCCTTACAAGTAAACATACTGATTGCTGCGGAGCCAAGCCCGTGATAACGTGGGTTAAACCTGTAGGACCACTGCTTGGGTCTGACCATACCCCGCTGCCAACCACAGATACCTGGTAACCGATTGCACCGGTAATTGCAGGCCATGTCCATGTAATATCACTTGAGCCAACTGTTGCAACCGGTAATGGTTTAGGTAAACCGGGTAACACAAGTGCTGTAACCATTTTTCGGGTGGCACCTGTACAACCATATATAACTTCTACCCAAAAATTCTTAGGTCCGGTAATATTTAAAGCAATAAGTGTATCTCCTGTTGCAATTGGTATTACACCATTTGCACTGTCATACCAATTATATGTTGCCCCAGTGATAGGATTAAGGACAATAAAAGTAGCTGATGAATCATAACAAGCAATCACAGTATCTGCAATTACATCTACAGTTGGCCTGATTGTTACTATAACTTGTTTTGCGGTATCACCTACACACCCGTCCGGGGTAGATACTTTTAATGTATCATAATAAGTTCCTGCCGGATAAATTTTATATGGAGTGGTATTATTGACTATTGTTGAGCCATCATGGAATTTCCATGTCCATTTCGAAATCACCAATCCATTTATTGTGGTTGAATCAGCTTTGAAAAAGGTTGTATCCCCTTCACATATTGGAGAGGTTATACTGAAATCTGCCCGTGGTTCAGGAAATACCTGAATTACTAACTTATCCTGTTTGGTTTTATTACAGCCTTCAAATGAGGGATGAGAATATTGAACAGGAATGGTATATGCACCACCGGTAGGGAATGTGTGAAGATCAGTGAAAACAAACTTGTAGAATGTATCTGTATTCACAACAACAATTCCTGTCGGCACCGGGGCAATTAATATTACATCATTATTTGGTACTACCGGTGAGGCACTCCATTGAATTTTTAAAGAATCAGGACTGACCGGTAATAAAAACGAAATAGAATAAGGTGTACCAACACAAGTGTGATCAGAAAAAATGATAGTGTCCCCAACATTTCCTCCCGGTTGAGGTATTAAACTCAAATTCTTAACCAATGTCCCAGCATTATAGCCATAGCTTTCTACAGAACCTAAACCATAAGTAATAGCAGTAAATGCGGAATCACTATTAATTCTCACCTGCTGCGCAGAAGCAGTACTCCATAATTTTACTAATATTGTATAGTTTACTCCTCTGAAAAATGGTTGTCCGTTTTGAGGATGCGGGTAAGTGTGACTCCAGAAATTAGGTGTAGGGATGTTATTTAGACCTTCATATGCCAAAGTACTGGCTACTGCATTGGTAGGAACAACTAACGTTAATAGATTAGATGTTATACTCTCAACAGAATTTCTATAAAATCCAATATTTTTAATGCCTTGCTCTATAGGACTTATATAGATCATTTCAGGGTCACCAACACCAGTACATGCAACTGTTATAAATTGTGCTACCATAATTGGCTTATTCGCTTCAATATAATCAGCTGTAGAAGAATAATATTGATAATAATTTCCTGGTGTAATTAATGAAGTAAGTACAGTACCATTTCTCTTAACTATAGTCGAAGGATCTCTAACGGTAACTCTGAACACATTAGCTTGCAAAGCACTTGCTGCAGTACTGGCCGAAGTAGGTGTAGTTATATAACGCCTGCCCCATGCCTGGTAAGGAAATACCTGTTGCATAATAAAGTCGCCTGAACCACCAAGAGTAGGTGGGCATCCAATAGCAGCCCTGCCACTACCACAAAATAATGCTACCGGATAACACTTTCCATCAGTGCCCGGAACAGATTTTATCAGGCTACCCGATAAGTCGTCATCATCTGATTGTGCTACAACCTGATAATACTCTCCTTTGTTAAGTGTAACTGTAAATGGAGTACCTGGAGTAATCCCCGTATTTTGTATAGGAGTACCTGTCACACTGGTTATTTCCACCTGTGTGTTATCATTATCAGCTATAACATAATAATAGGTGAAGGCATCGGACCCCCATCTGCTTTCAATACTAAGTGTTTGATATTCGTAACCCCAAACACCTACCGGCATAAGCATACCTGCTCCTGATGATGCAGAACCGGTCACATGTGTATATGCAACTATTGGGTTATCAAAACTGTGTATGTATATTCCCAGGTTAGATTTTCCTGGTGTATTTACAAAAGCAGTTAAAGGTATTATATCACTCACTTTAACTGTATTGGCGGGAACAAAATAAGTTTTAACCCAACCAATTGCATCAATTCTTACTTCAACATTGGCATCCTGTTCTGCACTTAGGTATATTACCATTTTTTGATTCTGACCTCCATCTAACTGGTTGATTGGGTATGCACACCAAAAATTCTTCCCACGGTTAGAATTGTCATTATCGGGCAGATCAATAAAATAAGGGTTTACCAATCCAGTAAACCTATCAAGATATGTCAAATTAGTATCAGTTATTATGTTTTTATTTGCATCTACTGTACTATTGATGTCTATGTACCAGGCACCAGAGGGTATTGTTCGACCCATTGCTATTGAACGCTGGTTTTGTATAGTACCTTGCCATGAGTCAACAAAAAATTGCTGAACTACACATTTATAATTTGTAGCACTGCCACCAGGTATTTCCACTTTGGTATAGAAATACATAGAGTCATAAGTGCTTGGGAGGAAAGTGGGAGCATCACCAGAAAATCTTTTAACTGCTATAGAAGGTGGCACTACGGCAAAACTATCCCACTTTATCTTCATGACAGTGTCACTACCATACATAAATGTTTGTGTTTGCCCTGCTACCGGTGTTAATGGCGTACCATATAATATTGTAGGGGTCACAGAGGGATGAAATTCATAAGCCCCTAAATCAGGCACACCTGCTGCAAGAGTTGTAGGTCGTGGGTTGTTGTTAAAATCATAGCTATTGTCAGTTGCCTGCACTCCTCTGCCATGTATAGCCCAAACATCAGGATTAGTGAGATCCGGATGAAGATCAGTATCACTGATAAAGGAAGGAGCAAAGACTATTGAATTAAGATCCCAGTTATGATTTTTACGCAAAAGGCTTATATTGGCATATCGTGCAGCAGGGGTACCCACCTGGGCAAGAAATACACCTCCAGTATATAAATCATTATAATCACTAAAAAAGTAAGTTGGATTACTAATGTAAAAAGATCTGCCGATACCTTTATTTGAAAATATGTTATTTCTTATTTTAACGTTGGCAGTTGTGGCTGTATGATTGAAATATGCTGCAAAATTCAAAGAATCGCCGGCAACATTCATGTTAACAGAGTTATTGTAATATGCTACATTATTTGTATTAACACTATGCAAACCGTAGGATGCATTGCCGGCAGATGTTATAGCAATTACGTTATTAACGGTATACAAACCCGAAGAGTTGTTGTTGACCAATCCAAAAACTTTTGCTGTATTTCCAGAGCTACTTGTCACAATATTACTTGCTACTATGCCACTATCGTTAAGCGCTGCATCACAAAGGGTTGTAAAAATACCATTTATACTTCCTGCCGTTGCATTGGTTACATTTACTGTATTTCTTAAAATCCGGTAAGCAGTATCACAATCAGATGTAAAAATACCATAAGCAGCAGTAGCCGTAGGTGAGCTAACCGTTACACTATTGTTAATAACCTGAACCCTTTTACAAGTTGAGGTATATATACCATAATTGTAGCCACCGCTTACATTATTTTCCTCTACTAATATATTAGTATTATTGTTGGCAGTAGTACCTGTCAGATATATACCTGCCGAACCATTAGTGATAGTATTTCCTTTTATATACAAATTACTTACTAAAAAGGAATAAACCGCAGCGAAAGTATTAGAAGTATTGGTGGTTGCTGGAGTGGTAATAATACAGTTCATCAATGTATCAAAACCTGAATTTCCAGATATCTCTACAACACGTCCGAAAGCAGTAGAAGTGTTGGCAAGCGTAAGACTGCGGAAGGTAACATATTTGGCACTATCTATTTTAACTGTGTAGTTAGCTGTTGCAACTGTTGGGCTAAATGTCAAAACAGAGGTAGCGGCATTTGCACTTTGGAAAGTAACTGTGTTGCGTCCAAAAGCATTTACAATACCTAAACCCGGTACTTTTTTTATTAATACCTGTTCTGTATATGTATCAGCAGAAACATTAAATACAATTGGTCCGGTGATACCACAATTCATTTGAGTTATAGCATCAGCATATGAATTAAAGTTTGCACCTGCAACCCCCGCATAATTCGTAGGGTTATTTTTATTAATAGTGTAAGCCCCCCCAACAAGCAAAAGGTTCATATTGATAGAAACAACTGTAGAGTAATAAACAGTTCCGGAACAAATTATCTGTGCACGATAAAAACGATCAGGGTAAGAAAATGTACTGAATTTAGGGAAGTATAAAGTATCACCAATATTTGTCCAATTGCCTACTCCATCGGGGCTGTTTTGCCATACATAAGTAAGTCCTATAGCTGAAACAGCGCCTGGAATATCTAATATTATTGGAATCCCTACACAAATACCTGTATTGGGGGTGACAGTAGCAGTGGTACTTGTTGGTGCCCCGCAAGGTGGTACAGTAAATTCAAATGCACCAATATCCGGAGTAGTGGCACTTCTGAAATTGCCTATAATATCTGTTGTAATACCAAGTGTTGTACCTATGTTGTCAAGAGGAGATACGACAGGTCTGTAATCTTCAATGGCAGGGTTAACATAACCTGGATCAAAACTACGTGAGTTTGCATCCTGTGCAGGTGTTGTATTAGCTTGCCATGCACCTATGTCAATGCGGTTGGTACCGTTAAATCCAAGATAGTTCTGTGCCCCACTTGTTGAATTGATATATAGGTCATTGAAATCAGATTCAATTTCAGTTTGTGTGGCCAGGTAAATAACATGTTTTGTACCGGCACCGTCTCTTGAAATTGTAAAAATATTATTTTTAACCTGAGTACCGGTAGTTGTACCATTTTGGCTAAAAGCCCGTGATGCCCCTGTAGGGTTTGCAGCCAGATTCTCAATCGCTACGGTATTGTGATAATAATTTACATTAGTTGACCCTACATTATTCAGTCCATAAACTGTGCCTGCTCCGGTAAATTGAAACATGAGGTTGTTTACGACCAAATGTGGGCTACCAGTGTTACCATCTGCATCATCATGTGTTATTGCATAAACAGAATTGGTTCCGGCCAACATGCCACCCATTAAATTGTGAACTTTATTTTTGGAAACTACTATAGCTGCACTTCCACTCCCTTTTACGTATATACCATAAATAGTTCCCGCACCGGTAGAACGTGCAGGCCTGGTAATTCTGTTACCCTCAACAAGTGTATTAAAATTACCAGATCCTAAGTAAATACCATAATTGTAAAAATCCCTTATGATATTGTTTGTGAAAATATTTTTACTGATAATTGTGGTTGTACTGCCCTGAGCCACAATTCCATAAAATCCGCCTATAATTGTATTTTTATCAAACAGATTTTCATCGCAAAGCGACGAACCAGCACCTATAGCACTATTAGCAGAGCCATTGATAACAATACCCGCGTATGAAGTAGATGTTGTAACTGTATCAACAATAATTGTACACTTGCGGAAGGTATTAGAATCAGCATCATTCAATAGGTGAACGCCAAATCCATTGGTGCTGTCCCCTTTAGAATTTATTACCAAACTATCAAAAGTTACATATTTGGTACCTGCCAGTTTTATAACAGCCTTCTGTGCACCAGTATTTGAACTGTAGTTTATAGTATTACCATTGCCATTAAATGTTATGGTGTTTACCGGCGAAGTCCCGGCAATGGGGCCTAACACAAACTGTTCTTTATAAGGTGAGGTTGCAGGACCATTCAATACATTAAACACAATAGGTCCATTTCCTTTTATTCCACATGACATGGCATCTTTAGCATCTGCAAAGGACACAAAATTTCCACCTGGAACGCCGGGCACGTAAGTATGTGCGGTAGATTTGTCAATCGTGTATGTACCGGCAGGTAATGCAGGGGTGACAGTCAATTTTATTGGATTGGAAGATACTGTAGATGCACCACAGGTAACAGAACATCTTAAATAGTAAGTTGTTGTAGCGGTAATAACCGTATCTGGTAGATTTATAGCAATACCCAACGGGGTCCAGCCACCGGTACCGGTAGCAGATGTTTCCCATTGAAAGCTTTGGAAAGAACCAAAAGAATTACCCAAAAGGCTTAAGGGCATCAAGGTATTTTCACAAACAGTAGTATCGTTTTTAGTAGACAGATTTAAAACAGTAATGCCTGAAGTGGGTGGTGCAACACAAGGTGGTGGCACAAACTCTATTGCCCCTACATCAGGGGTAAGGCTACGGGATTTATTGTATATATCATTATCTATAACACCCGCCAGAGAAAGCCCCTTATTATCTATTGCAGCATTTTGAGGTGTATAATTTTCGTTGGCAGTATCTATATACACAGGATCCATTGCCGTTGATTTTAAATCATACATAGTACTTGTTCTCCATGCCTGTAAAGTTGTACTGTTACTGCCTTTTGAACCTATATAGTTGTTGCTACCATTGGTACTTACAAAAAGGTTATTGTAATCACAAATAAAAGTTGCCGAAGTACCACTAAGATATATGCAATGCTTTTGCCCCGATCCTCCACGATAAATGGAAATAAGATTATCGTAAAATGCTATACCATCTGCTGATGTTGTTTGCGAAAACCCACGTGCAGTAGCAGTAGAGGTAGAAAACGCATTTTCGATAGAAATTGTATTGTAGTAATACTGAATATTAGTTGATCCGGTGTTGGCTATTCCAAAAACTTTACCTGTTCCGTTAGGTGCAGAAATTACATTGTTATAAACAAAGTTTTCAAACCCGATAAGTGGTTTAACGTTGTCATGATTGATCCCATAAAAATCTGTACTGCTATTTGGCGCACCATCAAAGGGTTGTTTAATAAAATTCCGCGAAACAGTATCTGATACATTTGTCCCGGTAAAATGCACTCCGTAAAACGCCCCAATATTAGTACGTGTGGGGCGGCATATTACATTGCTGTCAATTACAGAATTATAGGTACCTACCGAATAAAAACCATATTGAAAAAAGTCAGCTACAATGTTTTTCAAAAACCGGTTATGACCGTTTGTACTGCCAGGATCTATTCCAATATTGGCTATACCATAATAACCTCCATTTATTTTATTACCATAAAAAACATTATAATCACATACTGCAGTTGTTCCACCGGTTATGCCTGCATCATTTCCATTAATAACAATTCCAGCATAATTTGTGGCACTATTAGAAGTAGTGCTTGTGTTTATAGTACATCTTGAAATGATATTAGAATCTGCATCCCTGATTAGTTGTAAACCATAACCATAGGTAGCCCCAGCTGTTGCATTAATAATAAGGCTGTCTATAGTTACAAAAGAAGCTCCATCTAACTTTATAATTGCCCTTTGGTTGCTGGTAGTACCGGTAAATGCAGTACCCATTTGCACACCATTGCAATTAAAAGT
>JANMMU010000022.1:0-38839 GCA_031373555.1 Segetibacter sp.
TAATAATTTATTTCTCCGTGGGTAAAACCCACGGCTATTCAAATGAAAGCCTTGCAGGCTTTTGCATAAATCAAAATGAAATTTATTTTCTTAAACCCCGAAGGGGTTACATATGCGTAACCACAGGTGCAACCTGTGGTATCAATACCATTTCGCATAAATAACCCCGAAAGGGTTGCACCTTTCGAGGTTTGTTTAACCCATTGAGGCTTGGCTTCTTAATAATTTATTTCGCTTCAAAAAAAAACTACCAACCGATAAGCCGGATTCTGTACACCTGCCTTACGGCAAATGTGGCTATCATTTATCTGCTCCCGACATTACTGTAGGGATGTAGCTGCCTACCCTGGATGGTTCCCGGATTAACCGGGATTGAACGGGCCGCTCTCTGACCAATCCTTTACATGGCATTTCAGCACCCAAGGTTTACCCGCATACACAGTTACCTGTCTATACCGTAGGCTTTTACCCTACATTTTCACCTTTTCCCTACTTTTGGCAGGGTAGTTATTTTCTGTGGCACTGTCTCTTTCACGCCCCTAAGGGTTTGAAGCCGGCTATTCACCGGTGGGTCTGCCCTATGCTGTCCGGACTTTCCTCCCTTGTTTGCACAATGGCGATAGCCTGGTTGGTAGTTAATATTGTTTATTGATATTGAAATACAATTTCTGTAGCTCCGTAACCAAACCGTTGGTCGTATTGATTTACAAAGTACTTTACATCCTTCTTAGTCTTCAGTATTTCATGTATCTCTTCCTTGAGCCTACCCTTTCCAATACCATGAATAACGATTAAAGTTGGCTCCCGGTGAACAACGGCAAGATGATACCACTTTTCAAATTCTTTCAATTGAAGTGTTATCATTTCAAAAGAATTCAACGACTGATAATCATCTGTCAGTTTCTCTATGTGAAGGTCTATGACACTTCTTGCAGGGTCAAGGTATTGTCTTGCTTTGCCGGCATCATACACTTTAAAACCTGCGGTTGATAGTTTAGACATATCCAATACCGGTGGTGCTTCGTGTGGCCTGTCAGGGTATTTTTCCAACAACTGATGATTGATAGAAGGCAGGTTTTTCTCCTTTAGTTCCTCTATCTTTTGAAACATTTGCTTGGCTTTTATTTTGAAATGTGCTTCGCAAAAATCAGCCTTCTTTTTGTCAGCCTTTAGCAGCCGGAAAACAAAATCAAATGATGGGCCGTCGTTCAGGTTTTCAAAAGGAAGGTCGTTCAGGTAGAAATCTTTGAAAGGGTCTATATCACTCGTTATTTCAAAATTATTTCTGCCCTGATAGTTAAGTGTATAGGTAAATTCATAAGTATATTCTGTTTTGTTGATCAGGTAAATTTTTAACTTATCTACCAGATCATCTCCAAAAACATCGGTATCAAATTTTGGAAACAATGTGATCCAAATACCATCCGCAACCTTAACCTCATCTCTCCGTTTTTCTTTTGGCACCTGGTCCACATAGGTTTTGGTTTTTACCTTATCAGGAAACAATTTCTTTTCAGTAAACCGCTTGAAATAAGGGAAATCAATCTGATCCATATAAGCCGGAAACTTCACCCCTTTCACCTGTATTAAAACCATTTTGTCATTGATAATCTCCAATACCCTGCCCTCATCGTTGCTAAGTACAACTATAATCTCATCTCCCACCTGATACTTCATTGCTACTATTTATTAAAACACAAAGGTAATATAAAGGGTTGGGGAGAGGAAATTGGGTGTTTCATATTTAAATTCAAACTCTTTTGTTTAAAAATTTTCACAACCGAACAATCAATTATATTTGAAACTAAATTCAAAATGACAAACTATGTTTGGAATAAATTTTATCAAGTTCGACTCTATGACTTACGTTATTAAGTTTAAGAATGGACAAGTTTCAAAAGAAGGGCGTGGACTTTCCTTTTTTTATTATGCACCAACAACTTCAATTTCAGCAGTTCCAATTGGTAGTTCAAACTTGCCTTTCATTTTCAATGAGACAACAAAAGATTATCAAACTGTCACCATTCAAGGGCAAATAACTTATAAAATTGGAAATCCAAAACAATTGGCTGACGTTTTAGATTTCACGGTTAATGGAAATGGAGTTTACAAAAAAGACGACACCGAAAAACTAAACCAAACCATTGTAAACGAAGCTCAAACAGCAACATCTTCTTACATTCATCAACTTGGACTTAAAGAAGCTATTCGTTCTGCAAAATCAGTAGAGAAAAATATTACCGAAGGACTTTTAAACTCAACAGCAATTAAATTGCTCGGAATAGAAATTTTAAGTATCAATATTTTGGCAATTAAGGCTACACCAGAAATGGAAAGAGCATTAGAAACAGAAACAAGAGAAAAGCTGCAACAAGAAGCTGATGAAGCGATTTATGCAAGAAGAAATTTTGCAGTAGAACAAGAAAGGAAGATTAAAGAAAGTGAATTGAATACTGAAATTGCCGTAGAAGAGAAAAATAAACAAATTGCAGAAAAACAAGCAGAGACAGAAGTTCAGAAAGCTGAAAACGAACTGAAACTTCGGGAAATGAAAGTTCAGGCAGATATTGCTATAGAGAATCAAAGAAAAGTATTGTTGGAACAAAAAACTGCTAACGAACGAAAAGAAGCTGATGCAAAAGGATATGTTTTAGAAACAACATTAAAACCTTATAAGGACTTAGATTGGAAAATACTTACAGCATTAAATAATAATACTGATCCTAAATTCAACATCTCACTTGCCTTTCGGGAATTAGCAGAAAATGCAGGGAAAATTGGGAACTTAAACATTAGCCCTGATTTGCTTGACAATTTATTGAACGACAAGAAAGATAGAAAATGAGTGTTGAATATGCAATCATCATAAAGAATAAAACAAGGCTTGAAACTTTGATAGAGAGGTTCAATACAAAAGCACAAGCAAAATTTTATATTGAGCGTTCAGGTGGAGACTTCAGCGATTATGAAAAGGAACACGAAACCTTTCATAGTTCACTTTCAAAAGTTCAACGAAATCTTTCAACAGTTATAAAAAATAAAATTGTTGAACGCAGTTTTCTTCCTTCATTTATTTTCAACGACAAACAAGTTGTTGTAACAGTTGGACAAGATGGATTGGTTGCAAATACAGCAAAGTATGTAAAGCAAATTCCAATCGTTGCAGTAAATCCAGACCAAGAAAGATTTGATGGTGTTTTACTTCCTTTCAATTCAGAAAATTTTTTAGTAGCAATAGACAAAGTAATTGCAAACAATTATAATTCAAAATTGACATCTTTTGCAGAAGCAAAACTGAATGATGGACAAAGACTTTTAGCATTTAATGACTTGTTTATTGGAGCAACTTCCCACGTTTCAGCACGTTACAAAATAACATATAATAACAAAACAGAAGAACAATCTTCATCGGGTATTATTGTTTCAACACAAGCAGGTTCGACAGGTTGGCTAAGTTCTGTTTTTAATATGAGTTTTGGAATTCATAAGTTTATAGAGAAAGATAACTCTAAGAAAAAATATGCAAAACTCAAAGACAATCAATTAATGTTTGCAGTTAGGGAACCATTTGCAAGTAAGAAAACAAAGGTAGAAACGGCAGCAGGAATTATTACAGGACAATCGAAATTAATTATACAATCCTTTATGCCAAACAATGGACTTATATTTTCAGACGGAATTGAAACAGACTTTTTAAAATTTAATTCAGGTGCTATTGCGACAATTGGAATAGCAGAAGAAAAAGCAAATCTTGTATTGGCGTGAGGGGAAAAGATATTTATATTTTGGGAATGGCTTACAATTTATTGAAAGGGTAAGTTGCTTTGTTAAATATTAGCTTGAACAAATTATTATTTTAAAAATAACAGGCAAAACCTGAAATAATTAAGGTGAAGCAAATCAACATATTCAAAATATAATACTTAGATGAAGCAAATTATTTTCCAATTGTTTAATTTATCAATTCTCTCTTTTTTTGTTTTACTAAACTGCAATCAGACTACAAATAAATCAGTCCATTTGATAGTTGGTAAGGATAAAAATGACAATTCAAATTTATCTTTGACAAACAATAAGATTTATAGCTTAACAAAGAAAAATGAAGAAGAAAAAAGAATAATTGACACTATTTTCAAGTTGGCCGAAGTTAGGGAAAGAGCAAAGTATATTAAACAACATAGTAAAGGTAAAAGAGAGTTGAAAGTTTGGATTAGAGATACCCCGAAACAGCCAAACAAAAAATATTACTGGATTCAAGTTGGCGAGGATAATGGTACAAATTTAGTTTCACATTTTAATTTCTTTGTTTATCCAGACACAATGTTAATTACATATTTGGATGCAAAAAGTGATCAAGAAATTTTACTTGACAAATGGAGAAAATAAAACATTACAATCTTTGGAATCTGTTAAAAAAGCAGCCTATAAATATCGCTTTTAGGTTAAATTTTATAGCATTGTTTAGAGAGGGATTTCACCTTTTGTTGCGTGTTAGTCACGAGAAATTTTCTATGAAACAGAAATGATAAGATGCAAAAAAACTAAAGCTGGTTTCATCACCAACACAAGTTTGGGAGAGGAGGAACCAGCATCACGAAGCAAATATAACTTTTAATCCCATTTAGTGCAAATTTCTTCTCTAATTTGTGGCAATATATGACTGAACAACAGCTAAAATATTACTTATCCAATCCACGTTTCAACGTTTATCTTGCTAATACTAAAATGACTTTGACAAAGCTTACCGGCTCTACAAAGTGAACATTGAACTGTTAGAAGCCTTCTACCCTATTTTATCAGTAATTGAAATAAGTCTAAGAAATGCTGTGAATGAAACTTTGAAACAGTATTTTAATGACCCAAACTGGTTTGAAAATTGTTTGCCTGTTGAGTTCTTGCCATTTGTTTCGGAGGCAACACAAAAAATAACTGCTCATCGCAAAACTATTACAGCAGACAGGATAATTGCTGAACTCAACTTTGGCTTTTGGAACAGGTTATTTAACCGAAATTACACAGGGTTACTTTGGAAACCGTTGAGATTAATATTTAAGAATACACCAAAGCATCTCCGCCAAAGAGATACAATCGCTGATGTTTTATATCGCATCAGGACATTACGGAATAGAATTTATCATTACGAACCAATCTTTGGCAATTTACAAGACATTGAAAAACAGTATAACGAAATGCTGACATTTCTTACATGGATTGATAATGATTTACCAAAAATGCTTACAGACATTGATCGCTTTAATGACATCTTAAAGAAAGCAAAAACAATATAATACTACAGCCCAACTTCCCCTTTTACAAAAAGCTTTTGCCCGATGAATAAAAAAACTCGTAGAAATAATTTGATCCTTATTTATAGCCCAATAGAAATCAAAATTGCTGATTGTTCCTCTGACTTTGCTATTCCCCTCTCACTCCCCCATCCCATCCTCCCCCTCGGTTTTGCTGCTATTCTTTAGCAATTCAGTAAGCATATTTATTTCAACGGGTGAAAAATAACGCCATCTGCCGGGTTCTATTCCCTTTAGAGTAAAGTTCATAATGCGTACCCTTTTAAGGGAGGTAACCCTATAACCTAAAGCCTCACACATGCGGCGTATCTGCCTGTTAAGCCCCTGTGTAAGTATGATGCGGAAACGCATATCCCCTTCCTGCTTTACAAAACAAGGTTTGGTGGTCGTGTTTATAATTCTTACGCCTTTTCGCATGGCGTTAATAAATTCATGGTCAAATTTTTTATCGGTAGTCACCATGTATTCTTTCTCATGCCCGTTGCCCGCCCTTAAAATTTTATTTACAATATCGCCATCATTGGTAAGAAAAATCAATCCTTCCGAAAGCTTATCTAACCTGCCTATTGGGAAAATGCGGGTTTTAAAATTCAGGTAATCAATTATGTTGGTTTTATCTTTTGTATCTGTAGTGCAGGTCACGCCTTTTGGCTTATGCAGCATAATATAAACTGGGGCTGTTTTCTTTTTCAACGGCTCCCCATCTACTTTTACAATATCACCGGGTCTTACACGGTTACCCTTGTCTGCATCTTGTCCATTTATAGTTACACGACATTCTTCAATGTATTTATCGGCTTCTCTCCTGCTGCAAAAACCTGAATCGCTTATGTACTTGTTTAAACTTACATCCATTATTTTCTCTTTTATAAAAATGGCATCCTTATTTAAGATCCATTTTTGTTTCTTAGGAAGGTATATTCCAATGAAAGGGATTATTATACCGATTGAATGTCCGTAATAGTCCAATTGCATTGGCCTAAACGGCCATAACGTCGGCATTATACCAAAACCAGATTGGACTATTTATTATCAAAATGGTATTATTTCACCTCCAAAATCAACACAAGATAAAACTGTTTACGAAAGTCCATCCCATTGTTCAAATTACCGAAACTTAAAAGCCTTTCAGGCTTTCACTTTAATAGCTACGGGTGCAACCCGTGGAGTGAAATAACCCGTTTTATTTACAACCCCAACGGGGTTGCACAATTCAAAACGAACAATTAGTTCAACCCCGTTGGGGTTGTAACCAAATAATGCTGCAATCCACAACCGCGGGTTTCACCCACGGCTATATAAATGTTACCCCTCTTGGGGTAAAAGAAACGTCTAAAACCCTTAGCAAAAGGGCATTTTGGCAATTTCATTTTTAACTAAGTTGACCCTACAACATTTTTCAGGAACACTATAAAGGCGTCCTATTATACAAATAAAAGGACTCTGTTTTTTTAGAGCCGCCTACGAACAAAACAAGCTGCCATAAATACATTATTTGCAATCAAAAGCTTGTTCTTTCAACAAATAGAACCCAAAATTTTGCCTTTTATAAAAAGTTTATGGTTCATGCCTCAAAAAATGACTGAAATTCGCAGCAATTTTTATAGCACAGTAAATGAATAAGACGAATTATAAATTACATGTTTGGTTTCCATTGCTTTTTTCTGTTGTAATGGTGGTGGGTATGGTCATTGGTTATAAACTGCGTGAAAGTTCCGGTATCAAAAATTTCTTTTCGCTTGGCAGTAGAAGTGCCATGCAGGAGGTTTTGGATCTTGTAAGGCTGCGTTATGTTGATAATGTAAAATCCGATTCTATCGGCAGTCAGGCCATTAATAATTTGTTGCATCAGTTAGATCCACATTCAGTCTATATTCCCGCCACCGATATTGAATATGTAAATGATGATCTACGTGGAAACTTTAGCGGTATAGGCATTGAATTTCAAATATTTTACGATACTGTAAATGTGCTGAATGTATTGCCCGGCGGTCCTTCGGAGAAAGCCGGCCTGCAGGTTGGCGATAAATTTCTGAGAGTAAATGACAGTATTACCATTGCGGGCAAAAAACTTACACCTGATGCTATCAGAAAGTTGCTTCGTGGCGAAAGAGGGACTATTGTAAAACTGACAGTGCTTAGGGATAACCAACCTATTTCTGTAAGTATAGAGCGTGGCAATATACCTGTTCCAACAGTTGATGCGGCTTATATGATAAACCCAGAAACAGGTTTTATTCACCTCAATAAATTTGGGGAATCTACCTACCGTGAGTTTATGCAAACGATGGAGAAATTGCAGGCGCAAAAGATGAAAAAACTCATTCTTGACTTGCGTGGAAATGGTGGCGGATTATTGGATCAGGCCGTAAACATAGCCGATGAATTTTTGGATGAGGATAAACTGATTGTTTATACCGAAGGTGCCCATACCCCTAAATCTGAATACCGCTGCAAACGGCCGGGAGTGTTTGAGACAGGCAACCTTGTACTGTTGGTAGATGAGGGTTCAGCAAGTGCAAGTGAAGTGCTTAGCGGTGCCTTGCAGGATTGGGACCGGGCTACAATTATTGGTCGCAGGACATTTGGCAAGGGTTTGGTACAGGAACAATTTGGCCTGAATGATGGATCTGCTTTGAGACTAACCGTTGCAAGATATTACACCCCACTTGGCAGGAATATTCAAAAACCTTACACCGATGGGTATGATAAGTATGAAGCAGAGGTGAGTAACCGGTTTCAGGTGGGCGAGGTTATTAAAGGGGATACCATTAAAAAAACCGGAAAATCATATAAAACCAAAAGCGGAAGAATGGTTTATGGAGGTGGCGGCATTACCCCTGATGTATTTGTATCGTTTGATACAACTGCCATGAGCAAAGAAATGATGAAGTTGTATATGAACGAATTGTTCAACAATTTTACTTACTCGTATTTCATTAGTCATAAAAAATACTTTCAGCAGTTTAAGACCATTGCTGAATTGGCAGAAGAATACAAAGCCGGCGAGCCCGAATGGAATGCGCTGAAAGCATTTGCTGCAAAGGATTCTATCAATTTGGAAAAAATAAATGACAAAGAAAAGGCTGCGATATTGGAAAAAATTCCCCGATCAATCGCAAGACAAAGATGGAGATATGAAGGGTACTTTGAGGTCATGAACAGAACAGACAGTTTTGTTCAGAAAGCTTTAATCATTTTGAAATAGGAACAAAGCTCAATACTGATCCACAAAATATAATAGAGTTATCACTCAACTATGCGGATTTTATCACGCAAAAGAGATGAAAGGAGTCATTTAAAATTCGAGAATTTATTCTGTCTCCCTATTGGTTTAATGACATCTTAGTTGGTAAAAAAAGATCAGAACCTCTATTAATGCGTACACTTTTAGTTATACATTTAGTATCTATTGACTAATTGAAAATGATATTGAAATCTTATATTCAGCTAATAATAATTTTACTGACATTCGCCCTGCCTGCCAACAGTCAGAAAGATAGTAGTGTATGGACAAAAAAACCTGCCATTAATTATTCTGTCTATGTAGATGTATTTTATGCTTACGATTTCAATACACCTTCAACTAATTACCGTCAACAGTTTCTATACAATTACAACCGGCACAACGAATTTAATCTGAATCTGGGGATTTTAAAAGCCAACATAAAACATCCTAAATACAGAGCAAATATTGCCCTGCATGCAGGTACGTATGTAGTGGATAATTATGCTAACGAACCCACTGCCCTGCAACATATTTCCGAAGCCAATGCCGGCATTTCCCTTAATACGAAAAACAATCTTTGGATTGATGCCGGCATAATTGGTTCTCACATTGGTTTTGAAAGTGCTATTTCAAAAGACTGTTGGACATTAACCCGTTCTTTACTTGCTGAAAATTCACCTTACTATCTATCGGGTGCAAAACTTACATTTTCGCCCAATGGGTATTGGGAATTGGCAGCACTTATTTGCAATGGCTGGCAGCGCATTAAAAAAATCGCCGGCAACTCTCTGCCTGCTTTTGGAACACAAATAAAATATACCAAAAGTGATAAGCTAGCTATAAACTGGAGTACATTTATTGGTACTGATGACCCCGACTCAACGAGAAGAATGCGCTACTTCAATAATCTTTATGTTCAATCTCAACTAACTAAAAAGTTTGGGGTATTAGCAGGCTTTGATATTGGTACACAACAAATCATAAAAGGCAGTACTGATTATAATATTTGGTTTAGTCCTGTTATTATTTTAAAATACAAACTAAACAACAATTGGTTTACAGCTTTACGTGCAGAGTTATATCAGGACAAAAAAGGGGTCATTATTTCTACTGGATCAACAAATGGTTTTACAACAAAGAGTCTTTCATTAAATATTGACTACTTACCGTATAATAATATTGCCTGCCGTATAGAAGGTCGTTGGCTGGGCAATTCAGACAATATATTTTTGAGGGGAAATAAAAATGTTAGTGAAAATTTCGTAATTGCAAGCTCCATTGCAGTCGGGTTTTAAATAAATAATTCAAAAGTCAAAAAGCTTGATTTTGATTCTTATGAATCTTATTTCTATATGCTTTCATTTTATTCGTTTTTCACTCTTGCCAAAATCATTCTAATAATTCCTCAACCAAGTTCCTTAGTATTTCATAAATGATGGTTTATTCATTGAATGACTTTGGAACATTTGGGTCTGTAATAATTATGTAATCACCAAAATGCTTATGTTTACTCCAGTCTATGATAGGAAACGCATCGTCTGTGCCAGACGAAATGACAAGAGCTTTTAATTTGGGGCTATATTTTTTAAGTTGTGTGACTATTGCAAATCCTTCATCGCTGTGAAATCGACCATTTACCTGTAACAATTTTTTACCTTTTTGCTTCTTTAAATATTGTGAAATAGACCAGGCCATTGTTGCATCCCATAGCGATTGGCTGACTATCAAATTAAAACTTCCCATAGACATAGAGGCAGGCATTTTTTTAGAAGTATCAGTAGTCGCATTTCCATGACCACTCATTTGCTGAAGCTTATCATAATAATTACCTGTGGCTGTATCATACGGCAATGGGGCAAAATTCTTTTTTGATTCTTCTGATAGTTCCATTAAAGCCTGCTGCCCCTTTCTTGCTGCGAGATTGGTATAACGGCTTGGTGAATTTGCACAAATAATATCAATGTTATTAGCTTTAGCAAACTCTACCATTGGTTTATAATCTTTGTAGTTGCTCCACACTCTTGCATCTTTTAAAAAGTTTTTTTCTCTGATGCCCCCTTTCAGGTATTCATTCATTACAGTCTGTACATCCCGTTCAAACATTTCAAGCGAAAGCGCTACATTTCCGGCAAATTGTTGAGATAACAATTCAAGCATTTTAGCTTCAAGATAATGCGTAACCGAATCATTGTGCTCTTCTCCAAAAAATAATACATCATAACCTTTCATCTCTTCAACAATCTTACTAATACTTACCTCTGTACCCAATTTTGATGAATAAATTTTATAGTTTTTTTCTGTTAGCTGACTGTAAGATTGTAGAGAGAAAACTATTACCAGTAAGAATAAAAGTGCTTTTAAAAAATTCATTTTGAGATTTTTTAGTTTATAAAATAAGCCCAGAAAAAAAATCCAAACAACCGAAGTATGCCTAATGTTAAAATAATTCTGGCATGAAACCTTGTATGATCATCATATAAATTTACTTTCCGACCATTTGGCAATACTTTATATCCTGCTAAAGTTGCAAGTCCAATGATAATTCCAGCCCATAAAATAATGACACTCATAAAATATTGAATCACTATCCAATAAGTCTTTATACTTGTGGCCTGATACTCTATTTCGACTACAATTTTGTTATTATGTTCTGCCTTTAAAGCAGCTTTATTTCCCAATAATCTAAAAGCCAATGCACGGTCAAAATAATTCCATTCAGCAGGATGTTCAACTACACTTTGTAATTCTTCAACTGAAAAATGCAACAAATGATAATCAGCATTTATTTCATCTAAATTAATAGGAAGTTTATTAAGAACTACATTATTGACTTTTATAAAATCCTCACTTTTTATTTTTAGAAGAATCATTGGGTCAAGGGATTCACCTATGTAAACCGGATCAAGTAAATTCTTTTCATAAACAATTTTATATTTAATTCCTTCGCTATCGAGTAATTTAAATAGATCCTGCCCTTCGTCTAAACTGTAAAACTTTGAGTATGTTAAGAGCTCTGTCATTTGTATATTTTTAATTAACCCTCTTTTGATTGCTTAAGAAAATCTATTTCGTTGAATTGTAGAATAAAAAAATTCAACAAATAATATTCTACTTCAATTTTCAAATGATAAAATGAAGGATTATAAAATTGATTTTGTAACCATAATCAACCAAACTTCTCTTTCAATTGCTGTAATATAAATAAATTATTTCCCCATTGGCTACTCAATGGCTTTTGTGTAAATGGCTCTGTGGGCATATAAGGAAATGGCCCAAATTCGGTAGTAATGGTAAAATATTCATCGCCCTTGCTTTCTCTGTATTGTACAATTTGCTGCCACCAATTCATGTACGTTTGTACATGCTCTTTCCATTCAGGTGCGGCGGGGTTGTTTACCTGTGGGCCTTCCTCATAGCCTACCCTTGCATGTATATGACCTATATGAGGGATGATTGCGTTTAAGATGTCTTGTTGGTCTTCTAACATACTTTCAGATACTGTACAGAAATGAGAGAAGTCACCCACAAGTTTCATTTCAGGAAATTTATTAAGATAGGGTAACAATGTTGCAGCATGAAATGAGAACCTTCCCCTGTGGGTTTCATGCATTACCCTGACTCCTGTTTTAAGGCTTATATTTTGTGCAGCTTGAATTACACGACAATTGTCATCAAACGAATAGTAGTCCTTGCCTGTATGCGAATTGATGAACAAAGGATTAAGTTCTACAAGTGCAACCAAACTTTTTTCCATTTTAGCAATATATTCACTCACCGATTCTTTTACCGGCATTTTTAGTTGCAAGGCAATCAGGAAAAAGTCAGGCTTTTGTTTCCTTATTTCATCTAATGCAACAATAAATTCAGCAGAAATTTTATCTGGTGGTTGCAGTAAAACCTCTACCCCATTATAACCTGCATCTATAACCTTTGAAACAAATTCTGAAGGAGTCAGATAATCACTTCCCCAATATGTGCAGCCATATTTTATCTGCATAATTTTGGTTTTAATTAAATCCTTTTAATAAATCCATATTGGTATGAAGCCAATTTTCTTCAGGATACTTAGCCCTCGGGTTTATGGTATGTATAGCATAAGCCTGACGGGATTTGCCACTTGTGTTTGGCAAACTGTAATGTGGCAAATGACCATGCAACACTATACAGGTTCCCTTTTTAACTTCCAGCGGTATCATACCATCGGTTGAGTAAGGTTCATTATCTAATATCAACATTTCAGTTCCTCCACCAGCTTTCCTTTTAAACCATGAACGGAGAGGCGTATTATGTCCACCCGGCTTTGCCCAAAGACATCCATTTTCAATAGTTGCATCTTCTAAAGCAAACCAAAAGCCAATACAGGTATTGGGTTCGGTATACAAAAACGTTGAATCCTGATGCACATCTACTACCCCACCAATTTTTGCATGTTTAAGAATGAGCATACTTTGAATTATTACCGAATCATTTAAGCCTAATTCATTGGCCAAATCTCTTAATTGTGGTGACCTTGAAAATGTATTGAATTCAGGGTCAAGGTCGTGGAGTGCATGCCCAATTTTATTAAGAGAATGAAAAAGATCAGTCTTTAATTTACCTGCTTTATCAAAAGCATCTTTCTCAAAAAAGAAAGAAATTTTATCGCCTGAATTCAGGAAATAATCATCACTCGTTCTTGTTTGTTCGTCTGTCTGAAATATAGATGGATGCCCGTCAAAATTGAAATTATTTGCTAATTCCAAACCGCGATTCATTAAAGCATCACAAGCTTCATGAGTATTGAAGTTTTCCAAAACCAAATATCCCTGCGATTCAAATAATCCTTTCTTGTCCATAGTATAATCAGGTTTTATTAATCAATTGTCTAATTGGAGAGAATTACAAATCTATGTTTTCCCTTCCAACTAAATATCAACAATAAAAGTATTAAAATTGACCACAAATCCTTTAGTAGTTATAGTTACAAAAAGCATTGGCTACATAAAATCATTCTCAAAAAGTTTAACTTGCAGTTATGGAACCAATAAAAGACCTGCGCCTTGCTATGCTTATAGATGCTGACAATGTACCCTACAGCAACATTAAGGGCATGCTTGAAGAAATAGCCAAGTACGGCACCCCAACCTTCAAAAGAATCTATGCCGATTGGACAAAGCCCACAGTTAGCGGATGGAAGAGCGTGTTACTGGAAAGTGCCATTACCCCCGTTCAACAATATAGTTATACTACAGGCAAAAACGCTACGGATTCTGCCATGATTATTGATGCTATGGATATTCTCTATTCAGGCCGTGTAGATGGGTTCTGCATTGTAAGCAGCGATAGCGATTTTACCCGATTGGCTATAAGGCTTCGTGAAGCAGGTATGAAAGTTTTTGGTATTGGGGAAAGGAAAACGCCTGTTCCTTTTATCTCTGCATGTGATAAGTTCATTTACCTTGAAATACTAAAAAACTGGAACGAACCAGAAAAGCCCGAAAAGGTGGAAGTAAAAAACACCAAAAGCAAAAAGGGTAATAAAAATACACCTCCCGAACCTGAACCGTTAACTCAGACTCCACTTCCCGCCCCCATTCAACCCTTTAGTAATAATAACCGGGATCTGGTAAAATTGGTTGAAGACAGTATTAACGATCTGGCTGATGAAAATGGCTGGACATTTCTCGGCGATCTTGGCAATCTTATTCTTAAAAGAAAACCTGACTTTGACCCACGAAATTATGGGTTCAAAAAATTACTTCCCCTCATAAAAGGTTTGGACAAATTCACTATTGATGAAAGAAATACCGGCAAGAACAACATTGTACATGTGTATGTAAAGAATGCGTAAAAGCTGGCACCCCTTTTCTCTTACGTTAATTGCAAAAACTTATTTGTCAGGTTGAAGGTTGCTTTTATGCACTCAAATCTTCTGCGGTAAAACTCAATGGCAACAATTGCCCGGCTTTTTCTATTATATAAACCTTGCCAGACAATCCGCCCAGAATAATACGAATAGGATGCTTTACCCTTGATTCATACTCCAACAAACTCTGCCGGCACATTCCGCAGGGAGATATAGGATGGCTACTATCGCCGTTTTCATTATGATAACTAATGGCCAAAGTCTCTATTGGAACCTTAGGAAAAAGGGAGGCCGCCGAAGCCAACAAAACTCTTTCAGCACATAATCCTACAGGATAACTCGCATTTTCCTGATTGCTGCCTGCAACTATTTCCCCGTTGTGCAACCGGGCAATTGCACCCACCTGAAAGTGTGAGTAAGGTGCATAAGCATGTTGTGTTACTTCTCGGGCTTCATTTAGCAACCATGCATCATTTTCAGTTAAATCATCAATGGAATCATAGACTTCAAACGAGAAACTATACTGTTCATTCTTCATATTTGGCAAAATTTATCAGACAAAAAATCCTTCCCGATTTTGGGAAGGACTATTAAATTGATGCGCTAAGTTAACTTATTTTATGCTTTTGAACAAACGGTTCCAACGAGGACCTTTTTCCCAACTAAACCAAATAAGAGAGGCTTTGCCAACAATATTGGTTTCTGGCACAAAGCCCCAATAGCGACTGTCCTGACTGCGGTGGCGGTTGTCTCCCATCATCCAATAGTAGTTCCACTTACATTTATAGGTGGTTGTTTCCTGCCCGTTAATGAAGAATTTGCCGTCTCTTTCTTCTAGTTTGTTGCCTTCGTAGGTGGTTATTAACCTCCGGTAAATGTCAATATTGGCGGCAGAAAGTGTAATCGTACTGCCCTTTGCAGGTACATACAATGGCCCAAAATTGTCAGCACTCCATGTATTTCCTGCAGAGTATGGAAAAGTAGTTCCCTGCATAGTGTTGAAGAAAAAAGTGACCGATGCAACATTCGGCTGTTTTTTTACTATTTCAGCATCCGCAGGTGTCATATTAATAACATAGGTGTTAGGCTTGCCCTGATATGCATAAATCTGATCTTTAGGGTCTTCAACATTTATGTGCAATTGTGTCTCAAGAAATTCATCGCTAAAAGCCTGTCCGTTGGTTTCCACCAAATACTCGGTTTGAGAGGCTACAGGTATTGGCGATGGCTTGCTGTCAATATAAACTTTACCGTTTATAATCATAAGTGTATCTCCCCCAACTGCAATGCATCTTTTAATGTAGTTGTCGGTTTTATCCATAGGGTGTACATGTATCGGATATTCCGCCATTAGGGCATCTCTGTTGCCTTTGTATTGTGTCCTCAAAACATCGTAATATGGCACCTTAGACCCAAATTCAGGAAGGTTTATAATCGTATCTCCTGCGGGGAAATTAAATACTACTACATCATTCCTCTCTACCGGTTGAAACCCGGCTATCCTTGTGTAAAGCAACTGTACCAACTTAGTGTAAGATGGAGTGGTAGTACTAAAAGGCATTATGTTGTGAACAAAAGGAAAAGATATAGGAGTTTGAGGAATACGTGGTCCGTAACTCATTTTATTTACAAACAAAAAGTCATTAACCAACAGGGTTTTTTCCATACTCTCTGTGGGAATGGTATAGGCTTCAAATACAAAAGTCCGGATAAGCGTAGCTGCAACTATAGCAAATACAGCAGCATCGATCCACTCTCTTGTTGTGCCTTTCGTGTAACGTTTTACTGCTTCATGGCCAACATATTTATCCTCTTTATTAAAACCCAGATAAGGCAGATAAATAAACGGGACCAACACTGCAGCCGTATGATGTATCAGGTTAAACTTACCAAAATGCATTACAAAAATGATGGTAATCCATATTGCAATAAACTGACCTGCTATAGGAATCAATTGCAACCAAAACCAGACTTTACTGATATTTGTTTTTTCTACAATCAGCCATGTATTATAAAACGGAATAAATGCCTTCCATGGAGTGATGCCTGCCTTTTTAAACATGCCATACATACCAATGTGCCAACCAACAATATAAAGAATAATAAATGTCCAGCCCATAAGGATTTTTTGAGTAGTCGCAAATGTACCAATATAATTTCCGCTACAATTTTGGTGATTGAAAAATTTTCTTAAAGCCTGATAAAGGGTTTATTGAGGGTATAAGCGGGTAATATATTAGGCTTATACATTGCAATTTATATTTACAAGAAAGCTGTCTTGAATAGTAATTAATGGTTTAAACTAAAAATATTTTTCTACATATATCCCAATATCTTCAACATACTCTGTGCTGTTTGCTCTTTGGCATATACCCAATCTTTTAGTTTACCGTCTTTATCTTGTCCTACAATAATGTGTTTGGGGCTTGGTATCAGGCAGTGTTTTATACCTCCGTATCCACTTATCTGATCCTGATAGGCACCCGTATGAAAAAAGCCGACATACAAGGGTTCCTCACCAATTAGTTTAGGTAAAAAGACTTCATTTATATGCTCTTCACTGTCGTAGTAATCATGGCTATCGCAGGTAATACCACCCAGCACTACCCTGTGGTATTCTTCATCCCATTTATTTATGGGCAGCATCAGAAATTTTTCACCAATGCCCCATGTATCAGGTAGTGTAGTAATAAATGAAGAATCAATCATGTACCAATTTTCACGGTCGTTCTGAACCTTTTGACCAATCACACTATAAATGTGCGCCATACTCTCTCCTACCGTATAACTACCAAACTCTGTAAAAATATTTGGCATTGGCACCTTTGCATTTTTACAGGCTTTCTTAATGTTGCCAACTATTTCGTTTATCATAAACTGATAGTCGTACTCAAAACCTAATGAATGTTTAATGGGAAAACCACCTCCAATATTGATGCTATCTAACTCCGGGCAAATCTTTTTCAACTGACAATAAAGGTTAATCACCTTATTCAATTCGCTCCAATAGTAAATATCATCTTTAATGCCTTTGTTCAGGAAAATATGTAGCATTTTAAGGGTGAACTTATTTTCATAGCCCTCAATCTGATCTACATAAAACTCAAGTATATCTTTAGACCTCATCCCCAACCTTGAGGTATAAAAAGGAAACGAAGGTTCTTCTTCAGCCGCAACCCTAATGCCCAGTTTAAACGGCACTTTCACCGATTTGCGATAAGCATCAAGTTCTTCCATATTATCAAGAACCGGAAATACATTTTTGAAACCTGTATTGAGCAAATTAGCTATTCGGCGGGTGTAATTTTTCTGCTTATAACCATTGCAGATGATGTAGGTATCCTTCGAAATTTTTTTCTTTTGGTAAAGCTTTTTGATAATTTCTATATCATAAGCATACGACGTCTCAAGGTGTATATTATGCTTAAGTGCTTCTTCTACAACAAATGAAAAATGGGAGCTTTTTGTACAATAACAATAGTTGTAAGCACCCTCGTATTTATGCTTTTTAAAGGCATTGGCAAACATTTCCTTGGCCTTCTTTATCTGCATGCCAATTTTTGGCAGATAGGTTAGCTTCAGCGGCGTACCGTATTTGTCAATCAATGCTTTTATATCAACATTGTTGTACTGCAAATAATCGTCTTGTAAATGAAATCCTTCCTGCGGAAAATGGAAAGTCTGCTTCACCAGGTCGGTGTAAGTATTATTCATTGATGTAGTTCAGTTCGTTCTTTAGTGTTAAACAAAAAAAGATTACTTGGTAAAATTAATAGTTTGAAATTAATAATAAGAAACAAAAAAACCGGATCGTTGGTACGAACCGGTTTTATAACATTTTATGTCTGGTATTTTATTTTACAGAAGCAACCAATGCTTTGAAAGAAGCAGGCTCATTCATTGCTAGATCAGCAAGAATTTTTCTGTTCATTTCTAATCCCTTCTTAGAAAGTGCATTGATAAATTCGCTGTAAGTAATTCCTTCTTCTCTTACTGCTGCATTTATACGTGCAATCCATAAGGTGCGGTATTCGCGTTTTTTCAATTTACGGCCTACATAGCTATAGGTCATACCTTTCTCAACAATATTTTTGGCTACGGTATATACGTTTTTACGCTTACCATAATACCCTTTGGCCTGGTCAAGTATCCTTTTTCTCCGGGCTCTTGATGCTACCGCATTTTTAGAACGTGGCATATTTTTATTTGTTTAAGGTTTAAAGCTTAAGGTTTTTCCTAAAATTGCTTTAAACAATGTTTTATAAATATTTTTTAATAGTCCTCCTTCGGAGGATTTAGGAGGCTCCTACTTTAACCTCAATAGTCTTTTCACAAAATCCAGGTTAGCAGGTCCAACCATACCTTTCTGACGAAGACTACGCTTACGTTTGGTAGATTTTTTTGTAAGAATGTGGCGTTTGTAAGCCTTTTGGAATGTGATTTGGCCAGATCCGGTTACTTTGAACCTCTTCTTGGCACTTGAGTTTGTTTTTACTTTTGGCATTTAATAATCTTATTAGATTACACCCTGCTGGTGTTCCCGAACAGACGGGACTCTTATGGAACCTTGTGGGTAATGTCAGCTTTGTTTTTGACAAAGCGGCTGCAAAAGTAAGGGAAATGGAGTGAAAATGTATCTTTATTTCGCTGAATTTTTCAAAATAAGCTGCAATTATTCAAAAATCTCATTTTAGTATCTCAAGAGTTCGCAACACAGCCATATAATGAAATATGCTGGCCGACAATACAAATATATGCCAAAGCGCATGATGGTATTTCCAACGATGCCATAAGTAAAAAAACACCCCTATTGCATATAAAACGATCCCTGTAATTACCAAAGTGCCAATATATGGAGGCATTGACCCAATTAAATCTACAGGAAGAAATAAGAAAATCAATCCCATAAAGAGATAAAAAACAACCGAAATAGCTCTGAATCGATCAGGGAATTGTATTTCAAAATAAATACCTAAAATGACCAAACACCATAATATTTTTAACATGTTGATGCCGTCATCATTAAACACATAAAATTTGATTAGGGGAGTGTATGTGCCGGCAATAAGGAAATAAATACTTATGCGGTCCAACTTAAGATAGAGCCTTTTTATTTTTTTATCGGTGGAGGAATGATATAATGAGGAAAAAATAAAAACCATCAGGTAACAAACCCCATAAATACTGATACCTAAAAGTGAATATGCATCTTTACTAAGGGCTGAAAATATAAGAAGGGGCACCCCAAAAACACCGAAGAAAATACCTAAAATATGTAAGTTAGCATGAATGCGCTCCTGTTGTGGAGTGAACTCTGCGAGGGTTTTAAGTGTAGTTTCTTTTGACCTCATGCCTTTACTTTTATATAATAATGACATTATTTTCATGCTTAATGATGCAGGTATTGCTACATAATTTATTAGCTTCTATAACCATGCCGTTTACTCATAAACGAAAAAAGAATTAATTAGATTTTATCAGGTTAATTATTTTACAAAATAAATGCACCCACAACCTCATCTCCATTTACTTCTACCTGTATGTGGTCTTGCAAAGTTGTAGCTACAGAAAGCCCGATATAATCAATTTTTACAGGATAATTTTTATGCATCCTTTCCACCAATGAGACGGTTTGTATCCTTTTGGGATAGTATTGCAACAAAGGCTTTAAAGCATACAGCATAGTTCTTCCGCTATTGGTTACATCATCTATCAATAACACATTTTTATTGGTAAAATCAATATTGTCGCTATAGACAATTGTATCCGGTTTCTTTTTATTGAGCGAACAGGAGATAATGCGAACGGGTATAGATAATAGTTTGTTTACCAAATGATATATCCTTTCCGCTATTACCATTCCACTGCCAACTATTCCAATAATAATCAGCTCGTCAGTATCGCCATACAATTCTTCAGCTATTTCCAAAGCAATTCGTTCCATTTTTCTTTCAGCAACTTCTTTGGATAGTATTTCTGTTTTAGGCATTTTGGGTAATTGGTTAAATAGTTAATTGGGTTTATTGGTTTATTGTTTTTTGGGTTATTGGGTTTTTGATTTTTGGTTTTTGTCTCAATACTAAATACTTTATACTAAAATACTCCACTTTATTTCCACCAAAAATAAGCAATAACTATAGGTTACTTATCTTGCAGCCGTAATTGTTAGCCATGGAAATTATTCAGCAAATTTTATTTATTCTACTTACCGGGGGAGCAATTTGGTTGTTTGCCAAAAATGTAAAAAATATTAGGAAAAACATACTGCTTGGCAGAGATGTTGACCTAACTGACAACCCACAGCAAAGATGGAAAAATGTTTTGCTTTTGGCTCTAGGCCAGAAAAAGATGTTTAAATACCCATTGGTTGCAGTGTTACACTTTTGCCTTTATGCAGGTTTCATCATAATTAATATTGAAATTCTGGAAATAATCCTAGACGGTATTTTTGGAACCCATCGTTTGTTTGCGCCAATGCTTGGATCGGTTTACACTTTTCTGATTAATGGTTTTGAAGTATTGGCTTTTCTTGTTCTAGCCGCTTGTGTAGTATTTTTAACACGCAGAAATATTTTAAAAGTAAAACGCCTCGACAAACCTGAACTCAACGGCTTTCCACGCAAGGATGCTAATATTATTTTGTTTGTAGAAATTGTATTGATGTCATTGTTTTTACTCATGAATGGTGTGGACAAAGCCTTACAGGCACAGCATTACGGACATTATCAAGAAACAGGCAACTTCTTCATTTCCGAACTGCTTTTCAATGCGTTTGAAGGTATGAATCCTGCAACTTTAGTAGCTATTGAAAGAATAGCATGGTGGCTGCACATTATAGGCGTATTGGCATTTTTAAACTACCTGCCTTATTCCAAACACCTGCACATTATTCTTGGTTTTCCCAATAGTTATTATGGCAGCCTGCAGCCCGAAGGCAAGCTGACCAATATGAAAGAAATTCAAAACGAAGTACTTTATGCTATGCAACCTGAAATGGCTCCCACAGGCGAACAAAACCCTGTAAAGTTTGGTGCCAAAGACGTGCCTGACCTCACCTGGAAAAACCTGATGGATGCCTACAGTTGCACTGAGTGTGGCCGCTGTACTGCTGCATGTCCGGCTAATATTACAGGCAAATTGTTAAGTCCACGTAAAATTATGATGGACACCCGTGACCGAATGGAAGAAATGGGTCGAAACATTAGCAAAAACGGTTCTTTTGTGGATGATGGCAAAACGCTGCTACACGACTATATAACTGTAGAAGAACTACGTGCCTGTACAACCTGTCAGGCCTGTGTAGAAGAATGCCCTGTCAGCATTAGCCCGTTGGATATTATTGTTCAATTACGCCGCCAACTCATTATGGAAGAAAGCAATGCCCCACAAGAGTGGAACGCTATGTTTGGTAATGTAGAAAACAACTTTGCCCCATGGAAGTTTAGTCCTGATGACAGGGATAAATGGGTGGCGGAAATGTGAGTGAACGGATAGGATATTTTTTTAGCCCGCAGTGTATTACTATTTAACTTCGTTGCGTCGCACACTTGTACTTCTATAATGCTATTCAGCTTTTTCTACCTTTTGCTGTATTAGAAAATGCAAGGCGTTTCATCCGACACAACACAGCAAATAAAAAACTTCAACCTAATCTTATTTCTAAAAAAAGAAAATCGCATAAATAAATGAAAAATAAAATTGCATTCATCGTCTTCTTATTATTCAATTTCTCCGCCTTTGCCGGTGAAGGCATGTGGCTGCCGCAACTGTTGCAGATGTTAAACGAGAAGGACATGAAGCAGCAAGGAATGAAGATAAATGCCGCCGACATTTACAACGTGAATAAAGGCAGCCTGAAAGATGCTATTGTGAGCCTCGGGGGATTTTGCACTGCGGAGGTGATATCTGACCAGGGATTGCTGCTGACAAATCACCATTGTGGGTTTGATGCTATTCAAAACCATAGTAGCATGACAAACAACTACATAAGGGATGGCTTTTGGTCCAAAAGTAAAAGTGAGGAATTGACCAATCCCGGTCTTACGGCTACTTTTATTGTGAGGATTGAGGATGTTACGGCTGTGCTGACAGCTAACCTAACGGCAACTTCGGAGAGCGAAAGACAATCTCAAATTGATAAAAACATCAATGAGCTAAAGAAAACCGTGACTAAAGAAACATGGCAGGAAGCAATGGTGAAACCGATGTTTGACGGCAATAAATACTTCTTGTTTGTGACGGAAACTTACAAAGATGTTCGTTTGGTAGGCGCCCCCCCAAGCAGTATCGGTAATTTTGGTAAGGATACTGATAATTGGATGTGGCCAAGGCATACAGGCGATTTTTCGCTCTTTAGAATTTATGCAGGAAAGGATAACAAACCAGCAGATTATTCTCCGGGCAATGTACCTTACAAACCGAAGCGGTCATTAAATATTTCATTGGATGGGGTTACAGAGAATGATTTCACCATGGTCTTTGGTTTTCCCGGACGAACTACAGAATATTTGCCATCGGCGGCAGTAGCGCAGATTATGAACGTGACCGACCCTGCAAAAGTGAGCATTCGTGGCAAGGCATTGGGCATTATGGACGAGTACATGCGTAACAATGAGGAGATAAAGATTCAATATGCCACCAAATATGCCAAAATGGAAAACTACTACAAGAAATGGGGTGGCGAAATAATGGGACTTAAACTGTCGGATGCAGTAGGCAAAAAAGTTGCTTACGAAGCGGAGTTTCAAAAAAGAGTGGATATTAATAAAGATTGGAAACCTTTGTACGGTTCACTCCTGAACGACCTGAATGCAGCACATAAAGCTATAGAACCATATGCCTTTGCAAGGGATTATTACAACGAAGTAGTTGCCAAAATAGAACTCTTTACTGCAGCAAACCAACTTTATAGCCTGGTGACAGCTTTTGACAAAGGAGGGGGTACTGCTTATGGATTGGCAGCCAATAAAGCCGGAACGGTACTACAGGAAACCTTTACCGAACTAAACACCACGGTGGACAAAGAATTGTTTGCAAAACTTATAGCCATGTACCTGAAAAATATGCAATCGAAGTTTGTAGCTCCAACACTTTCAGCCTTTGCTGCACGAATGAACAACGATACTAAGATGATGGCTGATTCCATATATGAAGCATCTTTTCTGGATGATTCTGCAAGTGTTAAAGCATTGTTTACCCTGCCCCCACAGGAAGCTGTCACAAAGCTAAAAGCGGATGCTGCTATACAACTGATTGCCGAAATGCAGAAGAGTTATGCGGAGCAAGTAGGGACAAAACTTAATCCATTACAAAATACTATAAACACCCTGCAACGCCAATACATGAAAGCGCAGATGGAAGTGTTTAAAGAAAAAAACTTTTACCCGGATGCCAACAGTACCCTACGTGTCACTTATGGAAAAGTGAAAGGTTACGAGCCTAAAGATGCACTAAACTATGGCTATTATACCTACATGGAAGGTATCATGCAAAAATATGTGCCGGGTGACTACGAGTTTGATGTACCAACCAAACTCATAGATCTTTACAAGAAAAAAGATTTTGGTCAATATGGCACCAAAGGCCGTCAGACTGTATGTTTCATAGCAACCAACCACACTACAGGCGGAAACAGTGGCAGCCCTGCATTAGATGCTTATGGCAACCTCATAGGACTCAATTTTGACCGTGTATGGGAGGGCACCATGAGTGATATAAACTACGACAGCCGTATTTGTAGAAACATTATGGTTGACATAAGGTATGTAGCCTTTATTATTGACAAATTTGCTGACGCAAAAAATATTATAGCTGAACTAAAGTTTGTTCACCCCAAAAAAATCAGAAAGTAAAAATTCACGGATTGCAAATTGAAGCACAGTTGGTACTATTTCATCGTAATTTGATATTATAATACCCCGGCATAATCCTTAAGATATTCAAACCTTGTTGTAAGTTTACCCTGCTGCAATATTGTAGCCCGGTCTATCATTGCAGAACCCTCTCTGATTAAATCTTCCAAAACAAACTTAATTAACTGATCGCCGAAGTACATACTTGCATCACGTGGTAGTTCATTGGGCAGATTACCAACCGCCATTACATCTACACCGGTTTTCTGATAAGGGGCTATTACTTGCCTGCTAACTGGGTCTACACCATAAACAGGATCTTCTATAGTACTATCTCCAAGGTTACATGGCACCCCGCCGTTTGTATCGTCACTTACATCGGCTATTGTTTGAATTCTAAAGTCGGGGCGTAACATATCTTCCCAACTGAAAAGTTGTGGTACATTTTTGTCCCAATAGGTACCATTCATTAGAATGTCTGTCTGAGCAAGATAAGGTGAAAACTTGCATCTGTAATCGGAAGGGTTATTATGAAAATCTTCTCTGTTGTATGTTTTCTTTGTTTTATGTTCATATAAATCTGCACTCTTTAAGTGAACAAATACAGGATACTCAAATTCCCTTTGAAGATAATCTTCAGGTTCCACTTCTTTAATATCCAGTAAATTTAAAATCTCAAGAATGCCACTTGAAACCCTTCCACTACCGGTTAAAACAATTTTTGCCGGTGTTAGCCTTAATTCAAAATAGCTATTAATAAGTTGCTTGTAATCGCAACAATCACCCACTCTTCCTAAATTAAATTTTCCTGTTCTTTCGCCAAACGCCATCATGCCATTGTGTGCACCCACTATACCTGCAAAAAAACCAAATCCTAAAATGCGTTGGCCATCTTCATGTTCAAGGCACTCGTAATCTATAAGGCTGATTTTTTTATCAACCATAGCCATCATTAGTTTCTTATTATGCGGTTGTTTCTTTTTTGTATGAGAAAAAAACATGTAGCTTTTACCTGGTATAAGTTGATCTACCGGTACTTCCTTTATACCTAACAATAAATTGCAATTACTTAAGTCTTCGGTTAATGTAATACCTGCCGCACTATACTCATGATTTCTAAAACAACGTGTTTCACAGGGTTGTACTACAACTTTTATATCTGAAAATTTATCCTGCAGCCACTTACATTGCAGTGGGGTAAGTGCAACCCGTGTATCTGCCGGCACTTTTCCTTCTTTTATTAGTCCTATTACAAACATTATTACAAGCTTTGCGGCGCAAGATAAGAAAGAGAGTTTAGGGTTAAGGCCATTATCATTATTTTGATTCACTTTTTAGATGAATTCCCGAATCATACCCGAAAGGATAAATACAGAATGGTCTAAAATTCATTTGCAGATCGGGGAAATTGGTATTCAATTCAAAGAAATTTTTGAAATAAAAAAAACCCCACAATAATTTGCAGGGCTCCATAATCTCTATATCAAAATAATTAAGCTTCTTTTTTAGCGTAACGCTTCTTAAATTTATCAATTCTTCCGGCAGTATCTACCAACATATTTTTACCGGTATAAAACGGATGCGAAGTATTTGAAATCTCCAGTTTAATTACAGGATATTCATTACCATCTTCCCACTGTACCATTTCTTTTGAGTAGGCAGTAGAACGGCTCAAAAAGCTATGGCCATTACTCATATCTTTAAAAACAACTAGACGATAATTTTCCGGATGAAGACCTTGTTTCATAATAGTTTTATTTATAGGCTAAAAGCCAAACATTTTTTTCGAAGTGCAAAAGTATGTATTTGTGTATTTACAGCCAAAACAAAATTGAAAAAAACATTTATTTCAACTGTACCATATTACGATTTCATGTTGACATATTGCAGTGCCAACCCGAAATCAGAATTTTTGCAAAGCGCTATAACGTCCTGTAAATCATCTATTTTCTTACCAGTTATTCTTACCATATCATCCATAATCTGGGCCTGAACTTTTAAATTACTATCTTTTATAGCCTTAACAATTTTTTTTGCGTCTTCCTGTTTTATACCATTTTTTACCACAACTTCTTTCTTTACTACTTTGCCGCTTTGATAGGGTTCTTTCGAAAAGTCAAAGGCTTCAGGAGGTATTCCCTGTTTCATGCTTCGGCTTCTGATTACATCAGTAATCTGTTCCAGCTTCATTTCGCTGTCAGCTTCAAGGTTTAGTTTATAATCTTTTTTGTTCAGGTCAATTACTACGTGATTTCCTTTAAAATCGAACCTGTTCTGTATTTCTTTCGAAACCGTATTTATAGCGTTATCAAGGGTTTGCAAATCAACCTTGCTGGTAATGTCAAATGAAGCCATAAGCAATGTTTTGTTGGTTAATAAATGGATTATCTATCTTATAAATGTAAGCTTTTCTACAATTTTTCAATTAAAATTTTATGCAATTTTTTCTGGTTCGGCCAGTACAATTTGGTTCTTTTTTTTGCTGAAATAAATCAGCAACCCAATTCCACCGACAATCATAAAACCTGCAATCAGTTCGGCCTGTGTTGGGCTAATACCAAAAAAATGGTATTTTGTATTTACCCTGATTAATTCTATCAGAAACCTTTCCAAACCATTTACAATTAAGTAAATACCGGTCATTATACCAGGTGTTTTTATTTTTTTTCTAATAGTCCACAAAAATGCAAAAAGTAGTAAAGCAGCTATAATTTCATACAGCGGTGTAGGATAAACCGCATGAGGCAATTCAGCACAATACTGACCTACGCAGCCAGGTATCTGCACCCCTTCATTCAATACATTGTGCGGATATTTATAAGCCCAGGCCCAATCGGGCAACCAGCTAAATGGCTTTGGACGCATATTAATGATTCCCCAATCGCCGTCTCCGGCAACCTGACAACCAATACGGCCCACCCCATAAGCAAGCATCATAGCAGGTGCTATGGCATCGGCTACATGTATAGGCTTCATATTGTTGCGCCTGCAATATTGCCAAATGGCTATTGTAGCACAAATTAATCCACCATAAAAAGTAAGTCCGCTAAAGGATATTAATGATCCTATTGGGTCTTTTATAAGGTCATCTAAATTCTCAAGATTATGAAAAATTTTGGCGCCCAGAAATCCAAAAACAAATGCGTAAATGACCATATCACCTACCCTGTCGTGTGGCCATATACGTATGATGCGCTCTTCAGGAGAAGGAAGCTTTACTTTGTTTTTTTCCTGCCATTTTAAAAATGCAAATAGCAACCCAACCAAAATTCCTGCCAACCAATTGCCCTGTGAAGATAAAATGTAAGATTGAGTATCAATCATAGCATTGCGGTCTATGAATGCACCAATCAACTTAAAACCCATAAGAAAGCCCAGAAAAAAATTGAGCAAAAGCTCTGCAACAGAAGCAGGTTTACCAACAATAATTTTTTCTTCTTTAAATGACATTAAACCCAGCTTACTCTTTCTTTTAAGTTCTACTGTAAGTACTACGGCAGCCGCAATAAAAGAAATTGCAACAAAAAAACCGAATGAGTTTACAAGTTTTAAACCTGTCCAGTCAACACCGAACAAATCCTTAAAAGCGTAGTATAGGTTGGGATACATTTTTTTGAAATGGAATTGAAACGAAAATTATGAATAATGACCGTATTAAAGGCCATTTTTTATTATCTGAAATAATATTTTGCAATAACATTTTGCCGGCAAAACCAAGTTATAATCACAAATCAGACAAAAAAATGACAATAATATTAATCACAAATTAAAAACTCCTCCATAGAAATGGAGGAGTGTATTTACTAACCCATCCATGTTGTTAAAGCTGATAAACTTCACGGATGAAAACTTTACTATTTTTATTTACAAAAATTAAATTAACAATGTTCATCAAAAGCAGCAATTAGATTACGAGCTATAACCTGTGCAAGTCTTCCTTCAATCTGATGCCTTTCTATAAAATGTACCAACTCACCATTCTTAAACAATGCAATAGCCGGAGAAGAAGGTGGGTAAGGCAACAAATGCTCTCTTACTTTATTGATTGCGGCTATATCAAAACCGGCAAAACTTGTGGTAAGGTTTTGTGGTTTTTTTGTAGAATTAGCTACAGCCATTAATACTCCCGGACGTGCAGAACCTGCACTGCAACCACATACGCTGTTTATCATAACCAATGTGGTTCCTTCTTTTGTCAAATATTCTTCTACCAATTCCGGTGTTTCTAAATCTTCGAAGCCATTGTCGGTTAATTCCGCTTTCATTGGCAATACTATTTCTTCTGGATACATTTCTTATTTGTGTTTTATCTTTTAAAATCGAGCAACAAAAATAAAGAATAAACCTATTTGGAAGGAATAAATGAATGTTAAGAGCCGTTTTGTCATAAAAAATTTACAATAATGCCACAATGTCATAATTAAATTGAAAAATCAGTCATTATTTCCTGATAATTGCTTCGGTATACCATTTGAACCAATCAAGTAAATTAATTAAAAACTAAAAACATTTTAAAATGATAGTAACAAAAACATTTCCGGCAAGAAATAGCTTTAACAACGTATTTAATGACTTATTCGGAACTTTACAATCAAACATTGAAGCACAAACAAGGGTTTCTGAAGTTGGTGTAAATATCGTTGAGTTGGAAAATGGTTATGAGTTAGGTTTCAATGCGCCGGGTAGAAAAAAAGAGAACTTTAAAATAAGTGTTGATAATGGCTTATTGACCATTTCGTATGAAGTTGAAAAAGCTGAAGATGAAAAAAGTAAAAAGTTTATTAGGAAAGAATTTGAAAACGGGCATTTCAAAAGATCATTCAACCTGGACAAGCAGATGAATACAGAAGGAATTGAAGCACGGTATGTAGATGGCGTTCTGAATGTTTTAATACCCAAAAAAGAAGAAGTAAAAAATAACCCAAAACAGATTTCTATACAGTAAGGCATTGTTAACCTTACCACGCTAACGAAGGGGATTAACGATATTGAAGTAAGATAGTTTCATAGCAGTTGGTTTTGGTTTTGTAATTTACCCGGTGTTTCCACATCGGGTTTCTTTTTGTTTGCTAATGTTTATACAAGCACCCAACTACCCTGTATTAAGCCAGCAGAAAAGGGATTTTTTTTATTAACCAGCTATCTTTAACGGCTATCATCCATTTTAATTCAAGTTCTTCTTTGTTCTGAACCAGGTTGTTGAAATAAATCGTATCCTTATTAATAAAATCATTTTCAAAGGCATAGTTCAATTGGGTCAATGGAAGCAGTTGCACTTTTTCATTGATTACAAAAGCTAAATTCTGACGATTAAACATTTCAACTTTAAATTTTTCCTCAATAGATTTAATGAGTCTGACACTGCTATCAGTACTGCAACCACTTACTCCGGCCTGTGATTCATCTGCCATAATTATTATAAATTGCCCAAAGAACATGTTGGCATATCCCTTTACCACCTCACCATGTGTTTTCCAATTATTGATAAAATCCTCCATCATTTCTTCTATGGTCAAAGCTTCACTTATCATAAATAACCTGCTGGATTGGTAAACCCAAACCCTTGAAGATGCATGAAAGTCTGATGGTAATAAGTGTCTGTATTCAAAATTCATTTTAATAGTTTTAGTGCTGTTATTCTTTTTAGAGAAAGAAATTATGTATGGTCTATTTTATACTCAATGCTACTATTTCTGCAACATCCATGACCATTACTTCATTTTCCTTTTCCTTATTTTTAACTCCATCAGTAAGCATAGTATTACAAAACGGACAGGCAGCGGCTATGATGGTTGCGCCTGTGCCAATGGCTTCCCCGCTTCGTTCCACATTTACATAGCGATCACCCTTTTCTTCTTCTTTAAACATTTGTGCACCACCTGCGCCGCAGCATAAACCATTGCTTCGGCAGCGTTTCATTTCTACCAGATCAGCATCCAATGCTTCCAATACTTTTCTTGGGGCTTCATACACATCGTTAGAGCGACCAAGATAACAGCTATCATGGTAAGTAATTTTTTTGCCTTTAAAATTTCCCCCTTCAGCCATTTTCAGCCGCCCATCATTAATTAAATTTTGCAACAATTGGGTGTGATGAATCACTTCATATTGACCACCCAGTTCAGGGTATTCATTTTTTAAAATATTGAAGCAATGAGGACATGCCGTGACTATTTTTTTAATTCCATAACCATTTAAAGTCTGAATATTATTATAGGCCATCATCTGGAATAAAAATTCATTACCCGCCCTTCTTGCCGGGTCACCTGTGCAAGCCTCTTCTTTTCCCAATATGGCATATTTTATTCCAACATGCTGTAAAATAGTTGCAAATGATTTTGTTATTTTTTGTGCCCTTTGATCAAAGCTACCGGCACAGCCTACCCAAAACAAAATTTCCGGGGTTTCGCCATTAGCCATCATTTCTGCCATAGTAGGAACATGCATTGTTTCTATATTTTATTCAAAAGTAACATAAAACCTATTTTGAAAAATATCTTGTATGCAGTTGGCTATTTAAAAGTGGGGAATAAGCTAATAACCAACAATGAAGGAAACAGGATGTGGGTGAAAAATTTACAAAAACAGGTAAATCATCTTATCAAAGTCACATTACCAAACCTTCGTTCATTCCGCTTCAAATCTTCATTGTAGAAATTAAGGATATAATAGTAGGTTCCTACAGGCAGTGGGCTATTGTTTAGTTTACCATCCCATAATGCCTTGTAGTCTTTTGAACTAAAAACCTGTTGGCCATACCTGTTAAAAAAGGAAAGCTGGTAATTGATTGGAAAGCATTTAATATACGGATGATAGATGTCATTTACTGCATCGCCATTGGGCGAAAATGCTGTAGGCATAACAATATCGCAATTGCAGGTCTTTTGGCTAAAAATTATAGAATCTCTGTAAGCACAGCCATTATAAAGAGCTTCAGCCCAAAATAAACCTGGATGAGTAGCAGTAATGAACGAGTCTGTTGCTCCCGTGCTCCATTTATAAGTAGCACCCGGGTAAGAACCGTGAAGAGGCAGATCATACCCTTTGCAAAGAGTAGTATCGGAGCCTAAATTAAATATAGGTAAAGGCTTCCTTATGGCATTCATTGCAGATTTTCTGACACAACCTTTGTATTCAGCATTTATAGAATAGCTTTCCCCGCTTTGTATTCGGGAAGTGTAGCCAACCTGCCCATTTTGCCAGGTAATACTACTATTAGCAGGCGGGCTAAGAGTTAGCATATAACCAGATTTATCACATATGATTGTATCTCCCGGAAGGGTAAAGGAGTTAATGGGGTTGTCGTTCACAGTTATGGAGTCTCGTACACCGCACCCTCCTGTGTTTGTACCCTGTATCCAATATATACCGGGCCTGTTCATGGTGATTGATGTGGTAGAATCTCCGGTATTCCATCGCCAGTCTACAATACCTGTAAGGGATTCAGGAGCCAGTACATTTGGTTTGCTGGCGCAAAAAACAGTATCGTTACCCAGGTTTATTTTAAAAGGCAGCTTTACCAAAACTTCTATAGTATCAGCATTTGTGCAACCATTAGTATCCACTGCCTTTACCCAATATGTTCCCGGTTGAGTTATTGTTATGCTATCGGTATTAGACTGAAAAGTATTCCAAAAATAGCGTTGCAAAGGTTGAGGATTACTTACTAAAAGTAAGGTAGGGTCACCAATACATATTTTCTTATCGGCACCCAAACGGGGTTTTAAAGGGATTGGGTTAACAACAACTTTGATAGTTGTATCACTTACACATCCAAAGCCATCAACAACCCTGTATTTGTAAGAATAATTTCCCGGGGCAGCCGGGGAAACGGTTGCCAAGGTATAATTTGTAGTTATCAGCCCTGTTGCAGGCAACCACTGTTGCGAAATAATCGGAACAATATACTGAACCGAATTTGGTATGATGGATTGATCAAATTCTAATTTCCAATTAAAAAGAAACCCGCCGTCAAATCTCTGTTTATCGCAAATTTCAAGTACCCAGTTTCCATTTAGCGGGGTGCCCAGAAGTACAGACAGGTTTTGTTCAGAAGTATAACTTCCTGCAGGCAAATAAAAATGATCTATAACATACTGGCCTGCATTATCAGTATAATTATACTTGTATTTGTTAGCCTCATTCCAAATAGTACCATACTTTGGTGTAGCATTAAATATGTACTCATATCCTTTACCAATAACATTTACGGCCAAAGGATTGTTTCCGCCGTTTAAGCTTTCATCTACAGGCTCTCCTAAAAAAGTACCATCACCTAATGTACCTCCTACAGTTGCTTTCAATGTGGCACGGGTTCCATTTGGTGCAGTAATAACTATACTTATGTCGCCCAGATACGAATGCTCCAAAGTCATAAATATGCCTTTAAGATCATTAATATTGTTAAGTGTCTGCCCTTGAACAAACTGGTCTACGAGTATAGTACTTGTAAAACATTTGGGGGGGTCATCTGGTAAAAAAACGGAGTCTCCCGAAACCGGTAATGAAAGAAATGATCCTATTGGCATATCTACAGAACCTGGCCCTCCAATAGATGAAATTGGCTGCATACGCAGTGTATCCAAAAGACAAATACTTTTGGGTAAAGTCATATTGAAATGCGGCTTTATATTTGTTCTTACCGGCGTTTTTAATGGTGTAGTAGCTGTACAACCATTGCTATCCGTAATATATACCCGGGCATAATAGCCCCCGTTTTTTTTATATAAATGTTTCAGAGAGAGTAGATTGTAACCCACACTATCCCTCCCATCGCCAAGATACCAGTGAAATAAAGATGTACTATCTTTTTGGTGATAAATGATATCATTATCAGGGTATGAAGTTTGCAGTTTTAAGGTAATAGAGTCTCCGAAACATATATTGGCATTGCCGGTAGAATCTTGCAAAGGAACTGAAAGCATATTGCCCAAAATACGTTGCGTACATGGAAATATACAGCGAATCTGCGCTATCCAGCCTGTAGATTCACTGTTGCCATTGCTTACAAACCTAAATGTAATACAGCCGGATAAATTGGTTGCAGAGGGCGTAACATATTGAAAATTGTTACCCAACCCTGTAATAGTGTTAATAGCAACAGCACCCGTACTTGTGCCATCGTAAGCAAAAAGTGTGTCGCCATCTGCAATGCTTATACTCGAAAAAATTACCTGAATTACTTTGCCCGGGCTACCCGAACAAAAGGTTACGCTGTAATCTTCACCGGAACCATAATTGCCATTTGGGTTTGAATCAAAAAAGTAACCGGTACAGGTAGTAACAGATGCACCATTTGTAAACCCGTTGTTTAATGAATAATTTTGGGAAAATAGCATATTGCCAATACTGACAAATAGTAGCAGGAGGAAAGTTTTAAATATGCGGTTTTTAGACATATGGCGTATAAAAATACATCTAATCCTTAATCCACTTCATTAAATTTTTAAAGGTTTTGGACAGTGTGGAAAAATATTTCCTTTTAAAAAATTATAATGACAAACAAATAATTTTCGATATAAATAAATTTGAAAATATTCTTAAGTATGCACCAGGTCAAAACTAAAAATTTAAATAACACTTCACAATGGCATGATTTTCAACAGTTAACGAACTTCAAATAAATCCTCCCATCGGGTAGTGAACTTCGGACTACGCATTTCCATCCTCATTTTCCAATCGCGTTTTGTGCCGCTTGTGGCAAATTTTAAAACATCGTTACGCATGGCAAAGTTCACATTGTCAATCATATTCATAAGCTGTCCCTTGTTTTTATTAACATCGGGCTCAAACAAATTGGCCTGTATTTCCGTGTCAGGAACCAATCCACTTAACATGACACCAGCTTTTTTATAAAATCTCCCTTTTTCAAATAAGCGCTCCACAAGCTTAATAGCAGGCTTTATCAACTCGTTGGTAGCCGATGTGGCAAACGGCAACGTAGTATAAAGGCTTATTGTACCGCCATGCCTGAAATCCAGGTTGTGATTTTGTTCCTTTGCTACCACAAACACACTTATTACGTTTGCAGCACTATTCTGCCTGCGCAGTTTTTCAGCAGCTTTGGATGTATAGGTTGCCACAGCTTCTTTTATATCACCAATATTATTAACTGCGTTCCCAAACATACGTGTGGTTGCAATCATCTTTTTGGTTGTCAATTCATCTTTCATAGTTATAGAAGGCTGGCTTTTCAACTCCCTGTGCAACCGCACCCCAACTACTCCACCTAAATTTTTATGGGCCCACTCTTCTGATTGCAGACTAAGGTCAAGCGCATTGAAAATGCCATATCCTTCTATGAGCTTTTTTGCATACTGACGGCCGATGCCCCATACATCCCCTATAGGAGTGTTTTCTAAAGTTGCTTTTATTTTTTCAGCCGAATCCAGCACCAGCAAACATTGGGTGGCAATCTTGTTCTTTTTAACCAACCTGTTGGCTGCTTTGCAAAGTACTTTGGTAGGTGCTACTCCTATTGATACTTTTATTCCCGTCCATTGCTCCACTGTTTCCCGGATTTGCATAGCGATTTCTTGTAGGTTTTCTGTAGAAAATTCCTGTAGGTTTAGAAATGCTTCGTCAACAGAATAGACCTCTACATTGTGCGTACCCACCAGCATGCGCATGGTTTCCATGACACGCCAGCTTAAATCGCCGTAAAGGTTGTAATTAGAAGAAAAAGTAGCCACATTGTGCTGTTCTATAATGGGTTTTGCCATAAAATATGGTATCCCCATTTGTATGCCCAATGCTTTGACTTCGTCGCTGCGGGATATAATGCAGCCGTCATTGTTGCTAAGTACTGCAACGGGCTTATGATCCAGATGCGGCTTAAACAACCTTTCGCAGGAACAATAAAAATTGTTACAATCTACAATAGCATACACAAGTCTGAAATTAAATGAACCACAAAGCTAAATTTTTTAGCAAAAATGAAACTAATTTTTTTTGACCTGAATTTCTATCTATTCTGAAAATGATATTTCCATGGAGAATTCCACCTAAAGGCAACAATACCATTCTACTCAAACTGGTACTTTCTTTTACCTGTATCAAAATAAAGCGATGTAAAATGTTACTAACCCTTGCACTATACTATACTTTATCCACGCTATAACGGTTAGCCTACTGCTAATCCTACCTTTATCCACATCCGTAATTTTTGGCATTTTGTTTAGACCAACATTTGCCATTTTTATACCCAAATCAGTAGCAGCCTTATGAACAAAATACTCAGACGAACATTTTACACCACTGCATTTGTACTGGCATTACAGGGTCATTCATATGCACAGGCTACACAATATCACACAGATCCTGATGCTGAGTTTAAGATGGCAAAAGAGTTTTACCAAAGAGAACAGTATAGTCTTGCATATCCGCTGTTTAAAAACCTGACAAACAACATTTCAGACAATAGCCGCTTACCACTTAGTATACAGTTAGAAGCAAAATATTATAACATCGTTTGCGGCCTCAAGATGGATGAGACTACAGCAGAATCACAGGCAAAAGAATTTATAGAAACAGAGTACAACGCACCGCGGGTAGAAATGCTGAGCTACCAATTAGGAGAGTATTATTTCAGGCATGAGAGTTTTGAACAGGCTATAGTTTATTATGAAATAGCGGGCATAGATAACCTTAGTAACCGTGAAATAGCTGAAATGAAGTTTCACCAGGCTTATGGATATTTTACAGTGAAAAAATTTGATAAAGCGAGGCCACTGTTCAATTCTATCAGGCAAATACAGGGAGACCCAAATTATCTGGACGCAAATTATTACTTTGGCTTTATATCATTCTACGAGAAGGATTACAATATGGCTTTGGAAGCCTTCAGAAAGGTTGAAAACGAACCCACATACCAAACAATTGTTCCTTATTATATAGCAGAGATACTTTACTTTAATGGCGAAAAAGACAAAGCTATTGCCTATGCAGAAGCAAAACTAAAATCAGGCGGGCAGTATTATGATTTACAACTGAGGCAGCTGGTGGGTCATTCTTACTTTGAGAAAAAAAAATACGCAAGTGCATTACCCTATCTTGAAGAATTTGTGAGCAAAACAGACAAGGTACGTCGCGAAGATTTGTATGAATTGTCTTACACCTATTATGAAACAAAAAATCTGCAAAAAGCTATAACAGGGTTTAAACAATTAGGCGGTAAAGAAGATTCTCTGGCGCAAAACAGTATGTACCTGTTAGCGGATGTCTACCTAAAGACCGGACAAAAGAGCAATGCCAGAAGTGCTTTCTTATTTTGCGCTGCAAACACCAGCAACCTTGTACAAAAAGAAATTTCCAAATTTAATTATGCCAAGCTTTCTTTTGATGTGGGATACCAGGATATAGCAAGTGATGAGTTGCAAAAGTTTATTGTGGCATATCCCAACTCGGTTTATTTGCCCGAAGCCAAAGAGCTATTAATAAATGTACTGGCCAATACAAGTAATTATATGGAAGCATTGACGCTATATGAAAGCCTGAATGGTAAAAGCGAAAGTGTCAAAAAAATATACCCGAAAATTCTTTATGGCAGAACGGTGGAGTACATAAACGATCAGCAGATAGACAAAGCCGATAGTTTGTTAAATGAAATATTAAAAGCTCCATACAATGAACCGCAACTACCTTATGTATATTTCTGGAAAGGAGAAATAGCTTATCGCAAAGGCAATGCAGACCTTGCAATAGATTTATTAACGAAGTATTTAAAAAGCCCTCAATCATCCGGGGAAGTTAATGTAGCCAACGCAAGTTATACACTGGGTCATGCTTATTTACAAAAAGAAAATTATAAACTCGCTTTAAGCTATTTTGAAAAGGTAACTAAAAAAATTACACCTTCCTCCACATCTATTGAACAAGATGCTTATTTAAGAAGTGCTGATGCCTTTTTCATGAACAGGAATTATAAACAGTCGCAGGAAATGTACAATGTTGTGTATAGCAGTAAACTACCCGCAGCAGATTATGCACTTTATCAAAAAGCACTAATTGCCGGCGCAGCCAATCAAAATAACGAAAAGATAAATCAACTTAAATTACTTGAACAACAATTTCCCACATCTACCCTGGTAGCCGATGCAAGCCTTGAAATAGCCAACACTTACCTTGCAGATGAAGATTATAAAAACGCTTTACTTCCCCTAAATAAAATTATTAAAATACGCAGTGCTACAGCTTTATATCCACAGGTTTATCTAAAACTGGGAATAGCCAACTTTAACCTTGACAATAATACTGATGCATTATCCAATTTCAAAACATTGATTTCATCTTACCCTAATTCAAGTGAGAGCGATGCATCTATTGAATATGTAAGAAATATTTTTATAGAACAGCAAAAGCCTACTGAATTTGTTGCGTTTATGAAACAAAATGGTAAAGAAGTAAGTCATACAGAAGAAGATTCATTGACCTATACCTCTGCCAATCTACGATACACAAACAATGATTTTACCAATGCTCTGACCGGCTTCAAAAATTATCTCTCTAAATTCCCCGATGGGTTTTATGCACTTGAAGCCAACTACAACATTGCAGAGATTTACAATAGCAAAAAAGAATACTCAAATGCACTAATCGGGTATACTTACGTAGCATCAAAGGCGCCCAACAAATTTGCAGAGAAAGCAGTGTTGCAGGCAGCAAGAATTTATTTTTTTGAATTAAAAAACTATGAAGAAGCTGAAAAATATTTTGTTCAATTAAAAGGCATCACCTCTCTCGCCAATACTAAATTAGAAGCTATGCGAGGTTTGCTTAGATCCCAATACCGGCTTAACAAATGGGCAGACGCTACTGCAAATGCCCAGGACCTGCTATTGCAAAAAGGAATAGCTACCGATGATAAAATGATGGCAAATATGGTGATTGCAAAAAGTCTTCAATTGAACAATGACAATGGCGGTGCAATAGCTACCTATAAAACCGTAATAAGCCTGGGTAAAAGTGAGTTTGCTGCTGAAGCCCTTTACCAGGTTGCATTTATACTCAACCAGCAAAACAAATCTACAGAGGCAGAAAAGGCAGCTTTTGAAGTAATTAAAAAGGCTGGCTCATATGAGTATTGGACGACCAAAGCTTATATTTTATTAGGTGATATCTACTGGAAAGAAAAAGACTATTTTAATGCCGAAGCTACTTTTAAAAGTGTTGCAGAGAATGCTTCTGCTGCGGAGTTAAAACAAGAAGCACAAACCAAGTTAGATGCCGTTATTGCTGATAAAAATTTAAACAGTAAAGTATCGCAATAAGGCTTTTGACTTTTCACTCAACATATTCATTTTAGCAAATACAGTTCGCCGGTTATTTTACAAACGGCACTAAAAATAAGGAACATGAAACAAATTATTGGGTTATCTGCATTTCTCTTTTTTTCCATTTGCGTGCATGCGCAAAAAAGAGGAAAAGAGGACACAACAAAAAAAACAGTTGTCATTACATCGGCTTATAAGCCTGTGCTAAAACCTGCTGCTAAAATTAACTTTGCAGCAGCAATACCGGCAGCGGATACATCTAAACCAGCATTGCTTACTTATAATGTACCCGCACAAAATCTCTTTTTTAGCTACCAGCCTGTTGCTCTGAAACCGCT
>JANMMU010000058.1:0-36419 GCA_031373555.1 Segetibacter sp.
ATTTAAAAAACAATCTTAGAATCATGATAGTATATGTAAAGATTAATAAAACATATGTTGAAGGGGTGACTTCCATTGAAGCATCATATAAGTCATGGGAACTAGGAAGATTATTAGATGACCCTGAATTCCGTAATCAAAAAAAGTATTTGATCGCAATTTTTAATAAACAAATAGTTGAGGCTTTCTGTATTAAAGCGGTTGCGCAAGAGAAAAAAAGTATCGGTAGAAAGCGAAGAGTTCTATTTGCCTTACAAGAAGTAACCCCTGATTGTAAAGAGAAAATTATAAATGCTTGTACCAAGTCTTTATCAAAAATTAATACGGCGCAAGCATCTAATGGTTACATAGATACTTATTTAGATGTAACATGCGACTGTGCAGTTGATGAAATTCCCATTTTAGAAGATGAATTTATAGTTAATGGTAGAATTCTCAAAGCGACCTCAATGGACCTTAAGTTCATTTGGGTTAATGAATACAGAGCAATTAAGAAGTTAGGTTACAACTTTAATCACTCGGGAAAGCATCAATTCAAATACGAGGACGAAAAAATCGTCCTTACTCCTAGTGAAGTAAGTAAATTAGACTTTGGCTCAAAAATAACTGGTGTAACTGCAATTGCTGGAGAAAATGGGAGTGGAAAAAGCAGCCTTTGCGAAATTGCATTATTAACCACAGCAACAAGAATTAATGGGTCACTTGGATGGAACATTGATTTTGATGGAATAGTATGTTACGGCAATTACTTTTTTTATCATGAAAGCAGGGTGATTAATAATCTTAATTTGTTAGAGGATAATGGTTATATAATAATAAAGTTCAAAGACACTCCTTTCGAAAATATAGAATTTGAAGATAGACTGTCATTCTCTGAAGGTGGGTTTGTCTATTATTCCAATGTTCTTGATTTAAGAAGTGATTTTGATGCCATGAATCTTGCTAATATTTCAAGTCAAAATTTATTAGCAGAAGACTATAAATATAGTACAAGTTATCCTGAAAGTAATCCCTATTCTTTTGAGCCGTCCGATGAATATAAATACATGGATCAGAAAAATCCGATCCAAATTTATAGTCTTGGGCAAGGCTATCGTTCGACCAAATTTTATATTCAGTTCCCTTCATTTATTCCATTTCAGCATCCCAAATATATCGTTTTAATATCTACATATACTGGTAATAATAGATGGTTGCGGCTGGATCTTATTGAGGATTTTGAGATAAGGAGAAAATACGAACAAATACAATCTGATATTTTTTACACAATATATCCTAACAAAATTCCATTGGCTAATGATTCAGCAGAGGAAAAATATTTAGAAACTGAAAAATTAAAAAATGCAATAATTCGGCTTTATCGTTTCAATCTTTTAGTAGCAATTGGTCTTGAATCGAAATCAATAATCAATCCTGAAACTGTGAGTGATTTTGTATATAACAGCAAAATTACAGAGTTAAATATTGAATTAATCAAAGAGTTGACGGAAATACATGAACGTTTAATAAATTTATCCAACACTTATGAATCGACATTTAAACCATTCAACATTTATCTTAATTATAAAAAACTTGAAGATTGGAGATTTATGCTTCTTGAAAGAGTCTGGATACCAAACACTCCGGACGCCTTAGTATTATTAAAAAGATTTATCATTCTAGAAGAACAGATTTCAAGGTCTAGTCAAAACTCCTATAGAAGAATATCGAATTATTCTCTTTCGCCACAATTAAGTTCAGGAGAAAGTTCCTTTATGAATTTCTTTTCAAGATTACATGATGTCCTACTACGGTATAGACAAGGAATTGATAATCGCAGTAATATCATACTGTTTGTAGATGAAGCTGATATCGGATTTCATCCGGAATGGAGTAAAAAATTTTTCAACTGGCTTGTAACTTTTATAAATGATTATACTGTTGGCTTCACCTTTCAAATCATTCTAACTACTCATAGTCCTTATTTGCTTTCTGATCTCGATTCATCAAATGTAATATTGCTAAAAAAGCTGGATGATGGAACCGCATCAATTGTTCCATCTGATATGTTTAAGACGTTTGGCGCAAATATTCATGACTTACTTGCGACCAGTTTTTTCATGAAGGAGGGTTTTATGGGAGAATTTGCTAAATCTAAAATTGAGGAGCTTATAGAATATTTGGCGAGGAGAAATAATCTATTTACTGAAACGTCTTCCGCCCAGCTTATTTCCTTGATCGGTGATGAAATAATTTCAAGCAGACTCAAGGATCTTCATAATGAAAGATTTACCGTATTACAAAAATTAGATAAAAATGAATATGAAGCTTGGCTAAAACAAGAACTAGAACGCATAAACTTGTAAATATGATAAAATTACTAGAAATTGACCCGATCGACCGGTCATCTCCTTATAAATTAATTTCAGAATTAGAGGTTGATTTTGTATCAAAATTTCAAAGCTCTTCAAATCCACAGACCTATCTAAATAATGCAATAACAAAACGCAAAAAGAAGAGGGTTTTAACTCCACACATAAAAAAGGAAATCCTTGTTCTACAATACCTGAAAAAGAATATTTGGAAGTTACTTATTGAAAAGCCCAATGAACTTCATTTACGAATAAAATATTTAGAAAAAAGAAGGTGGCAAAAACTAATATATGACCATAAAATGACAAAATTTGGAATCGAGCTTTTGGATATATTTGGATATCGCAACAGATTCCGCTCAAACAAAAATAGAGGTATTTGGCTTGCAAGGCAATTGAATATTAAAAGTTGTCCTTATTGCAATGCTCAATCAACTATAATTGCCGCAACTACTTTAGGAAATGACATAGCAAAGTTTCAATTTGATCATTTTTTCTCAAAAGATAAGTATCCTTATTTATCTATAAGCTTATACAACTTAATTCCTGCTTGTGTCAACTGCAATATTACCAAAAGCAGTAAGTTGTTGGATTTGAAAAATCATTATCATCCATATTTTTCTGACTTATCAATTTGTTTTAAATTCTATCTTAAGTATAATCCAGACCCAAAAAAATTAAATTTAAGTCAAGTAAAACTTCAAAACCTAGACATTGAAATAGTTCCCAAATATCCACTAGCAAAAAGCTTTGTAGACACTCATAATAATCTGTACCATATTAATGGGGTATATGAACGATACCAAGATATTGCTGAAGAACTACTAATAAAATCAATTATTTATACGAAGCATTTCCAAGCCACTCAACTGAAAATAAAAAATTTATTTCCAGATGAATCAACATATTTGCGCTATTTGATAGGTGCTTATCCTTCATCTGGTGATATGTTGAAAAGGCCGCTATCAAAATTTACTCAAGATATTGCTAAGCAATTAAAGTTGTATTGAATATTTTAACAGCTCTGGATTTTTTGGGAATTACTTATTTATAAAAACTAAAAAACATGTTAGAAATTAACCCAAACCAACCCCTCCGCCTCCTTCCCCAAATCGCCAATGATCTTTTCAATAAATACATCATCCGTGTAAATGATAATTTTTACCGGTTGTTGGAGGTTGAGTTTTACTACAATGATGCAGAGTTACACAATGATACCTATACACATGGGCACAAGTGGCAAAAGCGTTCGGGGTATTGGTATGTACATGGTTCAGGTATAGACATAGCCATTGGCAATGAACAGGCTACCGGTGGCATCTTGTTGCGCAGCATAGAAAGACTCAATCCTAAGCCCACTGATAAGAAAGAGCAATACACCTTTGGTCCGCTAAATGTGCTTACAGGTTGCACATACTTTAAAGATGGTCTCACCTGTAGCAATACTTTGTTCCACACCGTAGACAGGGAAGGCATCATTGCCATTACTGGTATAAACGGTAACGGTAACAATTGGTTTATCATTGAACAGGTGAGGTGTCCGTATAAAACATTGTTTTACATAATACTGTCCTTCCGGTTCCATACGAACTCTGCCAGCAATAATGATCGTTTTGCCCGATTTAATTGTGTACATAAATAGTTATTTTTGTTTAGTTATTTAATATGGTTGCGTAGATCAGTTTTAAAGTTTTATCACTTTCTTGATGATTTTTTCTTCCCCCATTCTAACCTCGACCATGTAAATTCCTTTGGCAAATGACGAGCCGTCCACAGTTATTTTATTAAAGCCTTTAGCTGCATTGATGAGAGGCAATGTTTTCATTTTCATGCCTAATGAATTGAAGATAGAGACTTGTGCTTTGGTGGTGTTTTTGGCGTTGATGGTAAGGTCGAAGTATGAGGTAAAGGGGTTGGGGTTGATTTCAAATTTGCTAATATCTTCCGTATTTTCTGGTATTTTATTAATGCCAGCAGACTCTCTTAATGCGCCCCCACATCCTTCTATATATGCGTTGAAAAAACTACCATTGCTTGCCACAAATCCTGGTCGAATAACAACCGAGGAAGCTGCATCTAAAGTTACCTGGGAACCAATTGGTATATTATTGGCTGTAGTGATGGAACCCGAGGATTCAGTTTTAGGAATTGAATAATTACCGGTTCCCAAATTTATATTGCCATAGCATGGACTCATACAGTTCATTGCTCTTCTGGCGTTCACACGACCTGCACCTAATACCCCCACGTAATTTGGATTTACCGAATTGATATTGTCTGACCCATTTTTGACGCATTGAAAAATGTTTAGAGCTGCCTGATTGAGGTCAAGTGATTTAATAAGACCACAAAGTCCTGCAACTAGAGGACTTGCCATGGAAGTGCCGCTTTTATACCCATATTGGTTGAATGGTAATGTACTATAAATACCATCTCCAGGCGCAGACACGCTGACCCAACTACCATAATTTGAAAAAGATGCTTTCTTATCTATAAGATCTGTTGCAGCCACACGCAAAACATTATTGTATCCGGCAGGGTAATGAAGTGTGTCGTCGTTGTGGTTACCTGCAGAGGCTACAATCCCTACATTGGCTGCAATAGCAAAGTTTACAGAGCTTTGACAAGTATTGCACGGTGCGGTCTGATGACCTCCCCACGAGCAATTAATGAAATGCGCTCCGTTAGTAGCTGCCCAAACAATACCCTCATAGCCATAGTAAATAAGATCATCTGTGGCAGCGTCGGGTGTTGCTTTTACGGCCATTATTTTACAGTTGTAGCCTATGGATGCTATGCCAAATCCGTTGTTAGAAACAGCACCTACAATTCCGGCTACGTGTGTTCCATGATCCAAAAAGCTGGAAGGTGGAACGGGATTGTTGTCATTGTCGGCAACATCTCTGCTTGAGCTAACATTAGCGGCCAGATCCGGATGATTAATGTCTATTGCATTATCAACAATTGCCACTCTCACAGCCGTTGAACCCTTGCTGATATCCCAGGCCATTGGAGCATTAATGCGATGCAAATTGTATTGACCACTGTAACTATTAGTGCCAAGATCGTTTGGCACAGAAGTATGCCTGTTTACAGGTATTTCCTCTGCATAATCTGCCTGCTCAAGTTTTTTCAAATCTGCAATGAATTGATTAACTAATTCGGCTTTCTGAAAGTGAATTCTGAATGTCCTTTTGAGGCTCTCCCAGGTAGCAAAGTAAAACGATGATTCAACTCTTGTGATGCCATATTTTTCAACGAATGGAAGCAGAAAGGGCAGTTTTTGCTCAATGTTCACTTCTCTGTTATCGTTGTCAAATAAATAAGGGACAAGGTTATTTATTTTGAAATATACTTCTCCGTCAAAATAATTTTTGTGGATGTTTTGTGCTGTTCCTCCAAACGGCTTTAGCAAAAAAGCGGAGAGGGTGAGTATGAGGAAGTATTTCATAACTATTTCCCTCCTTTTTGGGTAAGTGAGATAATTGCTGATTCCAGTCTGGTATTTTGCATTTGCAATGCTTTCAAGGCTTTGTCTTGTTCAATCATGTACAATGTCAACTCCTCAATTTTACGAATCATTTGGGCAGATGTTTTGCCCACTTCCAGGCCATTGGTTTCTATCTCGTTGCCAGCTGTTACATCGGGCAAATGCTTGTTGGTTTTAATAAAGTCTTCAACTTCTTTTAAAGAGCGAAGTTTGTAGTCATCCGCGAAAACATAATCTGCCCATCCTGTTTCAACACGAATCTCTTTGGCTCTCACACTGCCGTTTACGGCTAATTGGTAACCCGCCTGCGGCAGGCAATTGATGCCCAGTTGAGCACTGCCTGGGTAGTAAGTCATGGTTTGGGTAAAGTTTGCTGAGTTGCCATAGCCAAATCCAAACTGGTCTTGTCCCGCTGTGTAAAACTGCATAGTTCCAGATGCAATGCCTATTCCGTAATCAGCAGAAGCACTTGCATTCCAAAAACTAATCTTGTTGCCCAAAACATTTGGGAAACTCAATGGTGAGGCTGGATTATCTACGCCAACTCCTACTTTACCACCACCTGCTACTAAAATAACATCGCCACCAGGCTTTGCTGCACCTGTAAAAAATTCTTCTCCCTGCAAATCATTGATGTAAACTTTTGAAGGTCTTCTGTTTGCATAGATTCCAACCCCGCCATGGGTTTTACTACCACCTCTTATGTAAGTATTCCCGGTACTTCCGTAATTGAAATGGCTTGGAAAACTACTGCTGCCGCTGATGGATAAGCTTGCCTGATCACTGATATTGTTGTTACCTACATGCACAAAACCATTTTTAAAAACCGAAATACCTCTTACGGGTGTATTTACAAATGAAGCATTGGCTGCAACACTATCCTGCATATTAATAGAAAATGCGCCGGTTGATGGATCCATGTTCATTTGCATTCCAAACCCGTTGCCTATGGCTTTGCCATTTCCTGTAGCAACATCCCTGTATTGGTTAAAACCAATGGTAGGCCAGTTTCTTTGAATAGAAATTCCTGTTCCTTCACCGCCAAAAATAGCTGACGTAGAACCATTACCTGCTACACCATTTACTTCCAGTTTAGCTCTTGATGGATTGGTTGTTCCAACGCCCAGGTTGCCGCTGTTGCTGTTATAAATATTATTGCCACTTACAGTCCACTGACTTCCTCCTGATGACGGTCCCCAATAAGCTAAACCTGTTGCATCGCTGGTAAGTACACTGCCAGCGGTAGGGGGAATGCCTCCTGTGATTTTGATCTGTCCGTTTATCTCTAATTTAGCTGTTGGAGTTGTAGTGCCAATACCAACATTACCATTGGATTTATTAATTGTTAATTGATTGCTATTAAAAGAAATATTGCCATTACTTCCAATTTTCAATCTTTCTGTTCGGGTTGCAGTACTTGTGCCTGTTGAAAAAGAAATAGATGCTGGTAAACTAGTTAATAGAGGTGCCCCATCTACTACAAAGTCTATAGACGATGAATTTTGGAAAGCAGATCCATCATAGCCGCCTGCAATTAATGAAGATATATTGTCACCATTGGCAAGTGTTAAAGGTATTGCCAGAGTTCCCCGGCTTCTTCTGTATATGAATTGTGGTTTTGCTGTAGCAATATTTGTGGCCATAGCATATATGTTATCAGAAGTTCCGGAAGTGCTTTCACTAAATGATGTATAAATAGGCGATGTTGAACCTGTAGTCCAGGCAGCAACAGGTGTACTGCCATTTGCTTTTAGTGTCAGTCTGCCAACCGGGGTAGTAGTATTAATGCTTACTCTTCCCAAAGTATCAATATAAATGCGTTTTGCACCTTTTGTGGACAGACTTAGGGCTACATTGTTGATTGTGCCAATAGTTGATGTTGAAGTTGCATCGCTATTTCCTGATAGATTCCAGGTTTGAGCAGTTGTCTCTTTAAGGCAACAGCTAATGATTATAGCAATGGCCAAAATCATTTTTTGAAATTGTTTTTTCATCAGTTTTAGTTTTTAGATGCCTACTCTTTGTTTGGATTTTCGGCGTGCTCCCATAATTTAATATGCATTTCGATAGGACTTTGGAAATAATTGTTTAACAAAATTTGCACTTAAAGAATACGATGAAAAGTACCATTGAGTATTTCACATGATTGAATTAGCAGATGGCGGAAAGTATAGCATTTTTGTGTTTGGGATAAAGAGAGGCAAGGAGGACTTGCAAGTGAAGAAAAACCAATATTGACAGAAAAATTGATTTTAGGAGACTAAATAATTGATCAATGCACAGATATGGGTTCTTATTGGAAAAGGGATATTTCCTCAATAGCGATGCACTAAAGCGTTTTTTGGTTCTAATTTGTAAATCAGAAATGAGCTTTATGAAATTCGAATTGCAATTTCTTTTGACTAACCTGGCGGTGTAGTTAATTTTCAAAAGAAATTGACTAATAATTCAAATAAAAAAAGGTGAATAAAATAAGATAATATGACATAACTACACTACACTACACTACTTAAAATATAATCCTGATAACGGTAAGTAATATTTAAATATGCAACACCTAAACAAAGGAGTAACACTATAAGAGCCTCAAGAGATTTTTTAAAACTATGCCCTGCAAAGTAGTGTGCACAGATAGCCCCAATCATTAAAGCCCCTATCATAACGGAAACATATATTGCAAGCCAATTTATCCATATACCCGCTATAATGCCTACACTAAGTAATATTTTTACAGTACCAATAAGATTTCGCAACCAATCAGGAAGATTAAATGCTTTAAAATCAGCTTTGATAGTACTAAATTTAATAACCCATACTTTTAAGATTGATAATGCTATTACAATTTGTAGTACAATACCAATTATTGCAATGTTTTCAAGGCTTTTTAATTCTGTTGTATATACTTGTAAAAGGGGAATAAATAATGTAGTCATGGCGGTTAGTTTGGTTATTAAATAGAAGCAAAAAATTGCAATTTAATTGCTTACTAAAGATACGCCTATTCTACTACCAATTAAAAATTCTTTTTATTTTTAAAACTAATTTGTAGCTAATTACAGCTAAGTTTACTGACGGATTTTTTAATCCTACTTTGTTATAGAGATATGTCTTAAAGGAATATTATAGTAGCCGGATGTAAAATTTAATTCTAAAATACATGATCGGGCTTTATCAACTCCGGATATAATTTTTGTAAATGCTTGATTTCAGGGATACTCACCGCCTGCACATATCCCTGGTTTGGGTTCTTGACAATATAATCCTGATGATAATCTTCTGCATCCCAAAATTTGGTAAAGGGTACCACTTGCACTGCTATTGGTTTATTGTATTTGCCCAATGCGTTTAATTGTTTTATATAGACTTCTGTAAGTTGTTTTTCGTTATTGTTTCTGTAAAAAACTATAGAACGGTATTGTGTACCACGGTCATTTCCCTGCCCGTTTACTTGTGTGGGGTCTTGTCCTGCAAAGTAAATTTTAAGTAGGGTAGTGTAGTTAATTACAGATGGATCATAATATACATTCACCGTTTCGGCATGACTGGAGTTACCTTCTTCTATACTTTCGTAGGTAGGGTTGGTAGTGTTGCCACCTGCATAACCCGAAACAGCTTCTTTAACTCCTTTAATGCTTTCAAACATAGCCTCTTCATGCCAAAAGCAGCCTGCTGCAAATGTTGCAACACTGTATTTTAAAAGCTCTTTGGATGATATCGCTTCCTTTTTTACAAGCGCTTTATTATTCGACTTTTGTGCACATGATGTTAGAGAAACCAATGCAAAAAGTGGTAAAATGAGGTATTTCGTATTCATGTTATATTTATAACAAGATACGAGAACTAATGTTGCAGCGATTGTTAAGAATATGGTAGGATTTCAAATAAATATATGCAATAACAAGCTTATCCATAAAACTCCAAAAGCGAACCAAAGTAACTTTCATCCCATCCCTCTGTAATAGCGTTATATTCTTCGTCAGGAATATTGGTGTGTCTAAGTTCTACAGATGTACCTTGCTTGTGCGGATGCAACTTTATAGTAACAATAGATGGTTCTTCCTGATCACCAAAGTACCATTGCTGCACAATCTTTTTTCCTTCTTCAAATTCAAGATTGCGACCGCTTATACTATCATCCCACAGTGAAAATTCAGTATCAGGTTCTGTGCTCATGATGGCTTTTTCGCCTGTCCAAAGTTGAATAGTAGCGGGATTGGTAAGGGCTACATAAACGTCTTCAGGTTCAGCAGGCAAAATATAGTATTTCTTAAAGTCTTTCATGATGTAAAGCTATGATTTGTGTCTCACAGAAAGATTTTAGTGAATTAAAACTTTGAAGCGATTTTATTTCTCACGGAAAGTTTTTGAAGCAACAGAAATGGTATGTTCGGAAAATTGTTTTCTGTTCCTTCCGTCCTTTCCGTGAGCAATATACTATTCCTCGGAATAAATCATCCCCAAATCCACTTAACCATTTGCTTTGCATTTCTTTGATTATTGAACATTTGTAGCAATAAATTTTCACGCAATGCTATATCCTCTTGTTGAAAGGGCTTTTTATATAATTCAATAACAGATTGTTTGAAATCTGATTCATCGGTAGCTATATGACAAAGACTTGCCAGTCCTGTTCCATCAACAGTTGATTCATTTACAAGACAGTGTCTGCCATTGAACAACGCATTGACTAACTTAACTTTTATACCCGTAGTATTAAACGAAGGAATAATGTTGACCTGTGCTTTTTCAATCAGGTCCTGCATTTCAGTTTCATCAGGATTAGCAATCATACACATGGTGCTTTTGCTTTCTACCAATGCTGTCAGAAATGCGGAAGGATTTTTACCCGCTATCACAAGGCTCATTTGCAGTTCATTAAATACATGCTCTACCAGCCATTGAGCTGCTTTTTCATTTTCACCCACACTAAGATCCCCTTGGTACAAACAAAATATACCATTTCCTTCATTTGATTTAACTTTCCACTCAGGTAAAAAAAGTGGAAGAAAGTCTATGTTTTTGCATCCGAGCTTTCTGTACACCTCGTCATCCTTTTCTATAACCCCCCAAAATGTAGCTCTGTTGACAATAGATTTTTCGTACCATTTCAAGCGCCGGCTTTCAAATAAGAAATATAGTTTTTGGAAAAATGAAGTTGTGTTTTTACTCAAATGCCTATAGTAGATGTGCTCAACATTGTGCAATCTCACAAAACATCGGCGGTTGTTGAAACGTTTATCATGGAGCAGGTAAGTGCAATGAACACCTTCCATAAAAACAGGATAGTCATCCTGCAACAAACGGGTTAGTAAATCTTCATCGTTTCTACTACTCACTATATAAGGATACTTTAAAGAAATAGCCTCCCAACCTGTCTTTCTTTTATAATAATGTACACTTTCACAAAATTGATCAAGCGCTTTTTGTTCGCCCCGGCCATATTCAAAACAATGCAAATGGATTTTTACTCCTTGTTGTTGCAGTGCAGGAAGTTTGTAATACAAGTCAAACACCCCACCATAGTCGGCAGGGTAGGGTACGTTAAGGCATATAATGTGAAGGTATTTTTCCAAAAGCTGTATTAACTAAAAAGATTTTTATAAAATTCAATCAAAGTTTTTTCCTCATTTTCCCAATTCAGCTTTTCTCTTGCTATTATGCAGTTTGTCCGCAATTGATGAAGTACTACACTGTTTACAAGTAAATTGTTCAATCCGTCTGCTATAGTATCCTCATAAGTATCGTTAATCAATGCTGCAATATTGTATTGGTCGTTAATGGATTTATATTGAGGATAGTTGACACATAGTTGGGGTACGCCGGCCATTATATAATCAAAAAAACGGTTAGCTAATGATTGGTATTGGTTTAATCCGGTATTTTCAAACAACATAACTGCTAAAGATGCCTGTGGGGTTATGCTTCTTAATTCACCAGGTTGCACCATTCCTTTCAGTTCCACTTTATCTTCTACATTATTGTCTTTTATAAGTTGTTTAACCTGCTCAAAAAAGTTGCCATTGCCGCAAATAACCAATCGGGCATTCACCTTTTTCATAGCGGGAATAAGTGTTTCAAAACTACGCCCTTCGTTTACTGCACCCTGATATATTATAAAGGGATCTTGGTTGTTGGGTGCAGGCATTATCCTATTCAATTTTGGCAGGTTTCGAACAATACTATAATGTACACCGTAACGTGTTTTTAACTCCTTTACAATAAAATCATTTACTGTATAACCTTGTTGAAACTTAGGCACAGCAAACCTTTCCACCGCCAACCACATTTTTTTAATAGCGGGACGGGTTACTATTTCTTTTTGTTCAGTAAATAGTTCATGTGCATCATAAACCCGTTTTTTACCTCTTATTATTGAAGCAAAATAATTTGGTAATATAGTATCTAAATCAATAGCGCAATAACAATCCGCTTTAGTAAAAAGCAATACGAAAAACAGTCTTAGGTTGTATTCCAGGTAAAACAATTTTCCTTCAGTAAAAAAACAAAACAACCGCTTTTGCCTGTAAGGCAGATCCTTTATTGGGTTAGAGTTTTTTAGTTTCCTGCCAATTAATATTACATCATAACCTGCATTAGCAACAGATGCACAAATTCTTTGCATCCGTTGGTCATATACAAGGTCGTTGGTAACAGTAAAGGTTATTTTTTTCAAATAATGGGTTTATAAGTAGTGGCAAATATATTTTTTTAGAATTGACCGGGTAGGATAATTTTTTGAAACCGGCATTTAATCTTTGTGGAGCTGTATTGGCGACGCATTACGTTCAAAAGCGGAGCTATTATCATCTTTTTCTGCACTTTTTAAAGATGTAAAAACTACAACACAAACTTCTCCATCAATTTCCGTAACTCTTCGCCTGCATCTTTACAAAATCCGGGATGCACCTTAGAAGTTTGCAAAACTGTACTACGTGTAGCGGCTAACCATCTAAATCTTGAAGCAATAGAAAATTGTCCAATAGTTCCTCCATCTTTTTTCCCTTCACAGACTTTGGTAAATGCTATTAACCTTTGTTCTATTTCTTTGGTATCAACTTCACATGAAAAAGCCTTGAGTTTTTCTTCGGGCAAATGATAAGCAGTTTGTAAAAACTTTTGCGAAGCACAAAACAATATTACCCCCACATTGATGAACTCCTCACGTTCTACCCGGGGCACCAATCTTATGATAGCGTATTCAAATAAGTGTTGCTCTTGCATCATTGGCTTCTTTTACAAAAATAGGGGAATGGGTAAGTCTTGTTTCTAAAAAATGTATATAAACCTGCCGGCTTTGTTCTGCAGTAGATACAAGCAGTTCTTCCTGTAACCACTCGTCAGGTACTAATGCAGCAATAGAATGTATGATTTGGGGTGTTAACATTTTTTTACATAACATATCTGCTTTTTCCATTTCAGTAGCCCATGGCAGCAATACATGGTCTTTTATCATAGGAAAAGTTTTATGCCCCTGCTCATGTACATTTTGCCATGCATGATGAAAAAACAAAGCTGCCCCATGGTCTATCAGCCACAATTCTTTGTGCCACATCAGCATATTTGTATTTCTGGCAGTTCGGTCCACGTTTGTAATTAAGCTATCAAGCCAAACTATTTTTGAAGCAGTCAGGCTATCTACATCATTTACAACGGGATCAAAAGTTATAGCACCGGAGAGATAGTGCATTGCAAGATTTAAACCTGTACTTTTTTTCAGCAAATCCTGTATTTCTTCATCAGGCTCTGTGCGGCCAAAGGCTTCGTCAAGGTTTGCAAATACAATTTCGGGTACTTTTAATCCAATAATACGGGCAATTTCTCCCCCAATTAATTCAGCAATTAATGCTTTAGCACCCTGACCCGCACCCCTGAATTTAAGGGCATACAAAAATCCATCATCCGCTTCTGCAATGGCCGGCAGCGAACCGCCTTCTCTTAGCGGAGTCACATAGCGTGTCACATTTACAGTTCTTGGGCTGTTAATTTCACTGTTCATAACGGCACTAAATTAATGATTAAGTCTGGCGTTCATAACGGTATAATTAATATTACAACTAATGTCTTGAAAATTTCTCTCAATAGGAATGGGTATTCCAATCGAACCAGGTTAATATTTGTTGAATTAAATTAATCCCTAAACCTTCCTTAGTCCTTCCTCCTTTTATTAACTTCTCACCCTGTCAAAACGGCTATTTTTATTAATAATATGGTAATAATGCTCTATAAATTTATTGTAACAATAAAGAGCGTAATTTTATTTAAGAAATTAAACTAAATGTACACAACCTATCATTTATCATCAGCGCAGGATATTAGTGAGGATATTCTGGATGCAATCAAAGCCACTTTTAAATCAAAGGCTATTACAATAACTGTAGAAGAGGACGATGCACAAATTACCGAAGAAATGAAAATTGTTTTAGATGAAAGGTTAATGGAGGATGATGTAACTTATTTAACAGCAGAGCAATCGGTAAATCAGCTAAAGGAAAAGTATGGGCTTTAGGGTTATTGTTTCACAACGGGCACAAAAAGAAATAGGAAATGCAATTGATTATTACTCATTACAAAGCACTGATGCACCTATCAATTTTGTCTTAGAACTTCAAAAAACTTATGAGAAATTAAGCGAGAAACCTTTTTACGGATTTAGATATAAAAATATTAGAGCCTTAAAAATTCGCAAATTTCCATACCTTCTTTATTTTATTCTTAATGAAAAGCAACTAACTGTAAATGGGATTGCCTGTTTTCATGGCAAACGCAATCCTAAAAGAAGACCTTGACCAAAATGATTGGGTTATAATGTCTAACTAAACAAGATATTTATGTATTTAATCCCCAAAGACATTACTGTTTCTTAAAAAGCCTTCAAAACTATTTCGATCTAATTAGAGATACTGCAAATGAAGGACGGACAGCAACTGTAATACTGTAACCTTCAAATTATACTTGCTATGTTGGTATAGATTATTTAATTAATCCTTAAACCTTCCATAGTCCTCCCTCATTTTATTAACTTCGCACCCTGTCAAAATGGCTATTTTTATTTTATAGCATCAATTTTGACTAATTTTTCGTTTTTATTCAACATTTATATCAATTTACCCGAATCAATATGTTAGGTTTTATATCAAAAATATTTGGCGGCAGCAAGTCACAGAAGGATGTGAAAGTTTTGCTTCCAATCGTAGAAAAGACAAATCAGTTCTTCAAACAATATCAGTCGCTTTCCAATGATGACTTAAGAGGTAAAACCAATGAGTTTAAAGAGCGAATCAAAGCGCATTTGAGCGAAACCGATGCTGAAATTGAAGCCATGAAAAATGAGGCAGAAGCCTTATCTGTAGAAGATATTACCGGTCGCGATACCATCTATCAACAGATTGATAAGATGACAAAAAAGCGGGACGAAAAAATTGAAGAAATTCTTGCTGAAATACAGCCCGAGGCTTTTGCCGTGGTGAAGGAAACAGCCCGTCGTTTTAAAGAAAATGACGAAATAACAGTACAGGCGACCGAACTTGACCGTCAATTGGCTGTTATAAGGACACATATAAAAATTGAAGGCGATACTGCTACTTTTAGCAATAAATGGAATGCAGCAGGTCTTGAAGTTATCTGGAACATGGTACACTACGATGTACAGTTAATCGGAGGCTCGGTGCTGCATCAGGGTAAAATTGCTGAAATGGCAACGGGTGAAGGTAAAACCCTTGTATCTACACTACCGGCTTATCTGAATGCATTGGCAGGAGAGGGTGTTCACATAGTAACGGTCAACGATTATCTGGCCAAACGTGACAGTGAGTGGAACGGAACCATTTTTGAATTTCTCGGATTGCGGGTAGATTGTATAGACAAACATCAACCCAATACCAACGAACGCCGCTTTGCCTATTTGGCTGATATTACTTATGGAACTAACAATGAATTTGGCTTTGATTACCTACGGGATAATATGGTGCACACACCTGAAGAAATGGTGCAGCGCAAGCACCACTTTGCAATGGTGGATGAGGTAGATAGTGTATTGATAGATGATGCACGTACCCCACTCATCATCAGTGGTCCGGTGCCTCGTGGAGACCAACAGGAGTATGAAGCATTGAAACCACGTGTGCATCAGTTGGTGGAAGCACAAAAGCGGGTAACTAATCAGTTTTTGATAGAAGCAAAGAAAAAAATTGCTGAAGGAAATGATGACCCCAAAGACGGTGGATTGGCGCTAATGAGGGCGCATCGTGGTTTGCCAAAAACCGGTGCTTTAATTAAATTTTTGAGTGAACCGGGAAATAGAACGAAACTTCAAAAAACTGAAAACTACTATCTCGCAGATCAACAAAAAGAAATGCCAAAGGTGGATACCGAATTGTTCTTTTATATTGATGAAAAAAACAACTCTGTAGATCTTACAGAAAAAGGTATTCAAATGATTACCAAATCAGGCGAAGATCCTGACTTCTTTATTTTACCTGATATCAGCACTCAACTAAATGCAATTGATACAAATGCTGCATTAAGCCCCGAAGATAAATTACAACGCAAGGAAGAAATACTCAACGATTATTCATTAAAAGCGGACAGGATACATACAGTTCAGCAATTGCTGAAAGCATATACATTGTTTGAAAACGATGTGGAGTATGTGGTGATAGACGGTGCAGTAAAAATAGTAGATGAACAAACAGGCCGTATCATTGAACGTCGCCGTTATAGCGATGGCTTACATCAGGAGATTGAAGCAATAGAAAATGTAAAGATTGAGGCTGCTACGCAAACCTACGCTACGGTTACATTACAGAACTATTTCAGGATGTATCACAAGTTGGCAGGTATGACTGGTACAGCTGAAACTGAAGCTGCAGAGTTGTGGGACATTTACAAATTAGATGTTGTAACAGTCCCTACCAACATTCCGGCTATTAGAAAAGATGAGCAGGATTTAGTATTCAAAACCAAGAAAGAAAAGTACAAAGCAATAATTGATGAAATAGAAAAGCAACGAAATGCAGGTCGTCCATCGCTTGTAGGTACTACCAGTGTGGAAGTGAGTGAATTGCTTAGTCGTATCCTTAAGCAAAAAGGTATTCCTCACAATGTACTTAACGCCAAGCAGCATGCCCGTGAAGCACAGGTAGTGGCCGAAGCAGGTTTGCCGGGCAATGTAACCATTGCCACAAACATGGCAGGTCGTGGTACAGATATTAAACTTGGCCCCGGTGTTAAAGAAGCAGGTGGCCTTGCAATATTAGGTACAGAAAGACACGAAAGCCGTCGTGTGGACAGACAGCTACGTGGTCGTGCCGGTCGTCAGGGAGATCCGGGTTCTTCTATCTTCTTCGTATCGTTAGAGGATGATCTGATGCGTATGTTTGGTAGCGAACGAATTGCTAAAGTGATGGACTTTGCAGGTTACAAAGAAGGCGAGGTGATACAACACAGTATGATTACCAAAAGCATTGAAAGGGCTCAACGTAAAGTGGAAGAAAACAACTTTGGCATTCGTAAAAGATTGTTGGAGTATGATGATGTAATGAACAAGCAGCGGACTGTTATTTATACCAAACGCAGCCATGCTTTGTTTGGCGACAGGCTTGCATTAGACCTTGATAATGGGTTCTATTCGGTTGCTGATAAATTGGTTAAAGATTATCGCTTTGAAGGTAATTTTGAAAGTTTCAAAATGGCGGTAATCATCAATTTTGGAATTGAAAGTGCAATTACAGAAGATGATTTAAGCAAAGGAAATGATCAGCAGCTTACCCAACAGCTTTATGAAGAGGCTATTCACCATTATTCACATAAGAAGTTGGAAATAGGAACTAATGCAGTTCCGGTGTTTGCTAACATACGCCAACAAGGCAAGCATATAGAAAATGTTGCAGTCCCCTTTACAGATGGTAGAAGGTTAATGCAGGTATTGACCAATCTTGATAAGACCTTTGAAAGCAATGGAACTGAACTTACACAGGCATTGGAGCGCAATGTAGCCCTAAGCATGATAGATGATTCGTGGAAAGAGCATCTAAGAGCAATGGATGATTTAAAGCAAAGTGTACAAACTGCATCTTACGAACAAAAAGATCCTTTGGTAATTTATAAAATGGAAGCATTTGGGTTGTTCAAAAAACTAGACGAGCAGATTAATGCTGATATTGTTTCCTTCCTTTGTCATAGTCATATATATGTAGAACAGGAGCAACAAAACGGTCGGGTAGCTATACAGGAAGCTAAGCAACAGAAAACAGATATGAGCAAAATGCACATCAATAAAGACGATGTTGATGCACGGGGTGATGATTATGCTGCTAATGAAAATGATTATTTTGACCCATCAGAAACAGCTGTAAAGCAACAGCCAATTGTTGTAGGACCTAAGATTGGTAGAAATGACCCTTGTCCTTGTGGAAGCGGAAAGAAGTATAAGCAATGCCACGGCAGGGATGCAGTATAAGACTTCAGGTATTAAAATATTCTGATCGTTGATTAGAATTTTAATAGATGAGCGGTTGTGAAAACAATCGCTCTTTTTTTTGAAAAATCTTTGCCTATTTTTATCTCCATGCTTTTAATTATTCTAACAGGTCTGTTATTCTTTTTTATTGCTTTAAACGCAGGTTATTTTTTTAATGAATTACTTAAGATTTATGGTCTTTCAATAACGGGCTTTTTCTCTGCTATTCTTTCCGGTACAATGTTCTTAACTGTTTACCTTAATACACTTTCCATTTTTACAAAAACAGATTATTGGCTTTTAGTAGTTCCATTGGTTTTCTCATGTTGGAATTTTTTTAGAGCGAATTTTCAGGTTTGGCTTCGCCAAAGAATTAACCAAAATATTAAATTGCTTTTTTCGGGAAGCAATTTATTGATAACGTTTTCATTTCTTATCGTAATTGCTTTATTTATTATAGTACCTCCCTACAATACAGATAGTTCAGGTTATCATTTCCTGTCAATAAAGTGGAATGAAAATTTTGCAGCAGTGCCCGGCCTTGCCAATCTCTTTCCTCAATTTGGCTATAACAGTTCATTCATGGTGTTAAGCGCTGCTTTTTCATTTACAAATATTTTTCACCAAAGTATTTATCCAATTAATGCAGTCCTGACAAGTCTCTTTTTCCTTTGGATGCTCAAAAAAGGATTCAATTATTCTAATGCCGGAAAGCTGATAATTGTAATGGTATTGTTTGTGTTGCTTAGACAATTTCCTATCAATCTTGCTTCACCTTCTGCTGATTCGCTTGCAAGCATCCTGGTATTTTTTGTTTTATTTTCAGTTTATGAAATGGATGAAAAATCATCCTTTAAAAATGATTGGCAATATTTGTTGTTGCTGTCTTCATTTGCAATTATCATTAAATTAAGCACATTGCCTTTATTGTTGGTCGGGCTATTGCCTTTCTTGAAACGAACACAAAGTTTCAAAACAATACTGCTTTCTTATTTTAAGTTATTGTCTTTGTTGCTTATTGTTTTAGTTCCTTGGTTGGTAAGAAATGTTATTCTTTCCGGTTATCTAATATTCCCGTTTCCCACTGTAGATTTATTTTCTTTTGATTGGAAAGTACCATTTGATGTAGTAATGGGAGAGAAGATACATATTTCGCAAGGTGCACGTATGGCCGGTGCGGATTGGGTTGCAGTAAGTAAAATGCCTTTTTATAAATGGTTTCCCAAATGGATACCCAACATATGGTCAGACAATCATTTTAATTTCGTTCTTGTTGTTTTCGGATTGCTTTCTCCACTATTGATTGCTCTCTTTTACTTGCGTAAAAGACTATTAACTAAACACTTTCTTTTCGCAGTTTTTATTTCGTATTCAGGTATAGTATTTTGGATGATTACAAGTCCTGACATTCGGTTTGGTTATCACTATCTACTACCTTGTCTTCTCTTTTCAGGTCTATCATTGTCAGAAAAGAATAAATGGGAAAATGCGAATAATGGATATTTTCATAAAACTGTACTAGCAATTGCGATTGTTGGATGCATTTATTATGGAAATATTGCAGTGAATTTTTTAAAACCATATTCCATTGCAACTTGTATGGTTAAGCCTTTTATAAGTGCAGAATATAAAAAGAATAATGACCTCAAGACTTTTAAATATGTTATGTTGACGAACAATACTAAGCTTTACATTCATGATTCTATGCATCACACCATAAATGTACCTTTGCCATCCTGTTCACCTTATCGCAGGGGAATTGCAATGCGGGGAAATAATTTGCAGAATGGATTTAAAACACAGCCGTAAATTTGCGTGGAGAGTTTAGAGTTATAAGTTTAGAGTTATGAATTTAGAGTTATGAGTCGAAAGTTGTGAATTGGGGATTATTCATCTTAAATAGGGGAAAAAATGAAATAAGCACTAAATAAGGTAGGGCAATAAAACGAGAAAAGATCATAATGGGAAACTTATATAACGAGAAACGGAAACAACGAGAAACGAGAAACACAAATAACGAGAAACAAATGCAACGATAAACGAAATGAAAATTAATCACCTATTAGAACATTCGCTTTTAAAACCTACTGCTACCACAGCAGAAATAGAAAAACTTTGTCTTGAAGCAAGGGAATATAGCTTGGGGGCGGTTTGTGTTCCTCCGCCTTTTGTTAAGTTGTGTAAAGAATTATTACAGGGTTCTTTTGTAGAAATATCTACCGTAGTGGGATTCCCCTTTGGTTATTCCGCAATAGAGGCAAAGTTGGCAGAAATATTGCTTAGCATTGTGGATGGTGCAGATGATTTAGAAGTAGTTGTTAATTTTATGGCTATCAAAAACAATGATTGGCGCTATATAAGCAATGAAATCATACATCTGTTACAGGTTATGGGTAGTAGCAATAAAACAATAACCTTAATTATAGAAAGTGGTGTTTTAACCAACGATGAATTGATAAAATGTTGTGAATTGTACGGTGCTGCAGATATTAACGCGATAAAGACATCAACAGGATTTGATACAGAAAATGTAACTATTGGAAAATTGAAATTGATGCGTAAACATTTACCGGAGGTTATAAAAATAAAGGCATACGGTGAAATAAATAATTACGAAATTGCAAATCAATTATTACAAGCAGGAGCATCAACAATAGGTTCTGAAAACTGTATTGCAATAATTAAGGAACAAATGTTAGCTAACAAAATGAACTAACAAATGAAAATGAGAAAAATAATAACAATACTAAGTTGCCTGATAATATTATCAGTAAATGCTCAAAAATTAGATATTGGCCGGGACAGCGATAAGAGTGTGACCGTAATAAAGGATCCACGTTTTGACCAATTGGCTGCGAAGCAGGCGGATATCAATCACAGAGCGCAAAAATTATTACCAAAGTGGGTAAGAGGTTGGCGTATTCAGGCTGCAAATACTCAAAATCGGGATGAAGCAAATAGCGTAAAGGCCGAAATGCTTCGTCGCTACCCTGATCAGAAATCTTACTTGCTTTACCAATCGCCCAACTTTAGGGTTAGGGTAGGTGACTTTCTTACACAACGTGAGGCATTTAAACTTCGTAAAGAAATTGCTGAATTGTATCCTGGCAAAGGAATTTATATTGTTCCGGATTTAATTGAAGTAGCACCTGCACCTGAAGATGCGTCCGATCAACAAAAAGATTAAAAGTATTTCTGATGTGGGATGTATGATGTGTTTTTTTGAGGTAAAATATTTAAAAAGGATATAGAAATTGATTTTCTTTGAAAACTAACATGCTTATGCTGAAGGATAAAATAAAATCTCTTGCTGCTCAATATAAAGATGAATTTATTTCGGTGCGGCACCATCTACATGCCCACCCCGAGTTGAGTTATGAGGAGTTTGAAACTTCAAAGTTTATTCAACAGAAATTGAAGGAATTTGGTATTCCCTATGAAGTAATGGCAACTACAGGTGTAGTTGGATTAATCAAAGGAAAAAATCCTGAAAGTCGCATTATTGCTTTACGTGCAGATATGGATGCCTTACCCATTGATGAAGAAAATCAGGTAGAATATGCTTCGCAAAATAAAGGAGTCATGCATGCTTGTGGCCATGATGTTCATACTACATGTCTATTGGGGGCAGCTAAGATTCTTAATGAGTTGAAAGATGAGTGGGAGGGAACCGTCAAGTTGATTTTTCAACCCGGAGAAGAAAAGAACCCCGGAGGTGCCAGTATTATGATTAAGGAAGGAGTGCTTAAAAATCCATCCCCAACTGCTATTTTTGGTTTACATGTACACCCGGGTTTGGATTTAGGAAAATTTAGTTTTAGAAAAGGCCGGGTAATGGCAAGCACCGACGAAATATTTATTACCATAAAAGGAAAAGGTGGTCATGCTGCTGCTCCCCATTTAACAGCAGATATAATCTTGATTGCGTCACATCTTATTGTAAGCTTGCAACAAATTATTAGCCGTAACAACAATCCCACATCACCTTCGGTACTATCTATATGCAGTATTCATGGTGGTAGTGCAACCAACATTATCCCTAGCGAAGTGAAGCTAAAAGGCACACTAAGAGCAATGGATGAAAAGTGGCGTTACAAAGCCCATGAGCTCATCAAAAAAATGACCACAGAATTGGTTGCTTCCATGGGCGGAGAGTCTGATGTACTAATAGATATTGGTTATCCATTTGTCGAAAATGATCCCAAACTAACAGAAACCGCATGGCAGCTTGCCAAAGATTATTGGGGTGTAGCCAATGTAGAAGAAACTGAACTCCGTATGGGTGCAGAAGATTTTGGGTATTATGCTCAAATCATCCCCGGTTGTTTTTATCGCTTGGGCGTTCGAAATGAGTCGCATGGTATCGTACACAATGTACACACGCCTAAATTCAATATAGACGAAGCAGCCATTAGTAATGGAATTGAGATAATGACATGGTTGGGGATAATGGCAAAATGAGGAGCTTTATTATTTTTAATGAAGGATTTTTTTAATGCCACCAATTAAAGGTGGCTTTTTAGTATTTGGGATCATAATTCAATAGCAATTTTCATAGGTTTAGTTGCCTCGCAAAAAATGGGGTTGTTAGAAAATAGAAATACGTTAAATGCAATACCATTTAATTTTAATGTAATTTGCCGGTAACAGAATTTGTGAGGCTGTTTCCTATTTTCACTACTTCATTCCGAATAAATTATCTTCAAAATGAGTAAACATCTTTACTATATAAATCCTGTCACAGCAATTGTTTTACTGATCATGCTTTGTACACAAGCTACCCACCTATCAGCTCAAAACTCCATGACAGGTGATGGTTTTGGTGGAAGGTCGTGGTATAAGGCTCACAATTATCAGGTAGGTGCATATAGTGCTTATACAGTCTGTGGGGTAGATAGTCAATTGTATGGTTGGGGAGGTAATTTTTATGGTGAGCTTGGTAACGGAACAGTTACTTCTACAGACACTGCTATTGCAGTACCTGGAATGAACAATGTTAAGTTTTATACAACAGGTTATATAATGGTAGCAATAAAAAATGATAATACGGCATGGGGATGGGGGAGTGGGTATCCAACTCTTCCTTTTTCAATTTCACCAAATCAGTTGTTGTCAAATGTGAAGTTTGCAGATGCTGGCTCAGGACATATCGTTTTTGTAAAAAATGATGGAACTGTATGGGCTGCAGGTAATAATGCTTTTGGTGAATTGGGTAATGGTACGACTATAAACTCTGCGACGCCAGTTCAAATGTTAGGGATTTCAGATGCAGTTAGAGCAATTGCTTTGGGTTACGACCTTACTAATAATCAGGCAGCTGCCACACTTATTTTATCAGCTAATGGTACAGTAAGCCTTACAGGGGGGTATCAATACTTTTCAAATGCAAATAATCTTACTCCAACAACCATTTCTGGCTTAACCAATATTGTAGATATTAAAGGGGGTACAACAGCCGCTTTTGCATTAAATTCTAATGGAGAAGTATTTGCTTTTGGCCGCGAAAATTCATATGTGGGTTATAGAGGAGCACTAGGAATAGGAAATTATACTGGCTTATACACCCCACCTACAAAAATACTTTTTCCTTTAGGCGCCGCACCTATTATAGCAATATCCACGAATAACGATGGATATCATACATTAGCTTTAGATGAAAATGGAAATTTGTATGGTTGGGGTGGAAATTTATTGGGGCAATATGGCAATGGAACAAATATTTCGAGCTTTTCCCCTATTCTGGTTAAATCAAATGTGATTGATATTTTTGCCGGGGAAACTTTTTCCTATGCTCTTTTGGCTGATAGCACATTGTGGGCAACCGGGCAAAGTGGATATATTAATACTCCATATTACTATGGCAGCATTTGGATGAATCAAACGAATATACAAAGAAATATATGGACACAAATTAACCCCACCATAACCCCAATGAACCTCTGCGCACCTAAGGTATATGGCGTATTTCCGCTTCAACTACTTCGTTTTACAGCCACTGCCTATGGCAACACAGCAAGTTTAGCCTGGCAGAGTGGAAATGAGCAAAATTTTAGCCGGTTTGTTTTGGAGTATAGTTCAGATGGCAAGTCGTTTGAAGCCATTACTACTGTTATGGCAAAAGGTAGTAACAGCAACTACAACTATGAACACAGACAGGTGAACGAAACTGCATTTTATCGCCTCAAAATGATAGATAAAGATGGTAGCACTAAATATTCCGCAATCCGTTCGGTCAGGTTTAGTGAATCATTGCGCATTACCATTGCACCAAACCCAACAAGTGAAATTATCAATATCTACAGCAAAAATAACATTGGAATACAATCTGTACAAGTGCTTTCTATCAGCGGCAAAGTGTTACAAACTATTAATGGTTACAACAGCGGTCAGCCTATAAATCTGCGTGGTTTAGCAGGCGGCACTTACCTTATTAAAACTATTGACAAAAACGGGAATAGCGAATATGGAAAGTTTATTAAACTGTGAGGAAATCATTTTATAGTTAAAAATAAACCCAAAATTTTAATACAATCTGTATTTCAATCTTTTTTTTCAAACCCCAACCTTTTTATTGAACCATGTTGTATAAGCATACTTAACAGATTGTCTTTTGACTGTTTGTCCCTAATTGATTTTTTTGACTATAGTTACTCCTAAGAGAGGCTAACTAAATTGAGTGTACATTTATGAGAAAAAAACTAACTAAAATGATAGAAAATTTACAAAACAAAAACATTATTGCTGTAGTTATCACCATACTTGTAGGGTTGGTAAATTTGGACAACCTATCTGCCCAAAACTCCATGACCGGTGATGGCTTTGGTGGCCGCTCCTGGTATAAGGCTCACAACTATCAGGTAGGAGCTTATAGTGGTTATACAGTGTGTGATACCAATAGCCAACTGTATGGTTGGGGGCATAATGAATATGGAGAACTTGGCAATGGAAATATTATTAATACTGATACGGCAGTTGCAATAATAGGTATGAATAATGTAAAATTTTATACTACCGGATATATTTCGGCTGTAATTAAAAATGATAACACAGCCTGGGTTTGGGGCAAAGGTGCACCCATTTCCCCAATTACTTTATATGGAACAACTCCTTCGCAAATATTATCTGATGTTAAATTTGTAGATGCAGGATCAAGCCATGTGGTTTTTGTAAAAAATGACGGAACTGTTTGGGCCTCCGGGGTTAATTCTATTGGACAACTAGGTAATGGAAGTAATATCAGCAGTTTGGTACCTGTCCAAATGACAGGTATTAACAATGCAGTACGGGCGGTAGCGCTTGGTTATTATAATGAATATCTGGCTTCAATAATATTATTAGCAGATGGTTCGGTAAAAATTACTGGTGGTTATCAAACATTTTCCAACAACAATAATTTGGTGCCGGCAACAATTGCTGGTTTAAATAATATCGTAGATATCAAAGGAGGTGCTACTGCTGTATATGCATTAAATGCAAATGGGGAAGTTTATTCATTTGGAAAAGAGATTAATGTAGGTCAGTATATTAGTGCCTTAGGTTTAGGAGGTTTTACAGGCGCATTCACACCACCAACAAAGTTGATTTTCCCTTCCGGAACGGCTCCTATCATAGCATTATCAGCTAACAACGATGGTTATCATGGTTTGTGTCTTGATGAAAATGGTAATATTTATGGATGGGGTTCAAATTTTTATGGTACACTCGGCATTGGTACCAATACAGCCGTGACAACCCCTCAATTGGTAGCAACCAATGTGATTGATATGTACGCAGGCGAAGTGTTTTCTTACATGCTAAAATCAGACAGCACATTGTGGGCAACCGGGGGATACTCGCCGTATGGCAGCATTTGGATGAACCAAACCAACATTGACAGAAATGTGTGGACACCTATCAACCCCACTATTGCCCCCATGAATCTATGCGCACCAAAGGTGTCTGGAGTATTTCCGTTGCAACTGCTCCGCTTTACGGCCACAGCGCTTGGCAGCACAGCCCGCTTAGCCTGGCAGAGTGGAAATGAGCAAAATTTTAGTTGGTTTGTCTTAGAATACAGTTCAGACGGTAAGTTGTTTGAAGGCATAGCCACCAGCCCGGCAAAGGGCAGCAACAGTAACTACAACTATGAACATAGGCAGGTAAGCGGAACTGCCTTTTATCGCCTCAAAATGATAGACAAAGACGGCAGCAGCAAATATTCAGAAATCCGTTCGGTCAGGTTTAGTGAATCATTGCGCTTTACCATTTCTCCCAACCCAACAAATGATGTGATAAATATCTACAGCAAAAACAACACGACTATCAAATCCGTTCAGGTGTTGTCCATTAGCGGCAAAATATTGCTAACCATTAATGGTTACAGTAGTGGTCAACCTATTAACCTGCATGGTTTTGCCGCAGGCACTTACCTGATTAAAACTATTGACAAAAACGGGAATAGCGAATATGGAAAAGTGATGAAGTTGTAATGGAAATAGATAAGTATAGTAATAGTTTAGTGGTGACAGATGGCGTAAAAGAAAAGGATGCCATAATGTATGCCAATGAAAGGATCCCTACTGTAAGAGTAGGGAGGATGTTGCTTTGAAAAACGTATGATGGTACTAAAAAAGTAACACAAATTACTCACCCATCAAATAACAGCATCCGTAATAATCCCCAACGATTTTTCAATTAATCCTTCCACAGCTTTGCCGCCGTCTTTTGAGAATTGTTTTACAATTCGGTTAGCTACAATTGCGTTTAGGCTTAGACAATTGTGACCAAGAGATTTTCCCAATCCATAAATGGCGGAGCTTTCCATTTCAAAGTTGGAGATACGGTGTTGGTCATGGTTGAATGTGGTCAGCTTATCTATTAGCCCCGGATAAGCAACACCCAATCTTAAAATCCTTCCTTGCGGACCATAAAAGCCGGGGCAGGTTACCGTAATGCCGGTGTGGTACTCTTTCTCAAAATGTTGTAACAATTTATTGCTGCCTTCATAAACATAAGGTATTACATTACCTGTTTCCAGTTGGGTATGTTTTTTAAAAGCATCAATGATTGCTTGTTCGGAATCGGAATTTTTCTGTGTGTAAAAGTGCATCACATTATCAAACCCAAGCCCATGTGTACCAGCAACAAAACTGTCAACAGGTATCTCTGCCTGCAAACTTCCCGATGTGCCAAACCTGAAAATATTAAGGGATGTGAGAGTAGATTTTATCAGCCTTGTATTGAAATCAATATTTGACAATGCATCCAGTTCATTCATAGCAATATCAATATTATCTGGCCCAATGCCCGTACTCACACAAGAAATGCGCTTGTTGCCAATGTAGCCTGTATGAGTAATGAACTCACGGTGTTGCAACTTAAATTCAATACGGTCAAAATGTTTGCTTACTACCGCCACACGGTCAGGGTCGCCTACCAGAATTATTGTATTTGCCAATTCTTCGGGCCTTACATCCAGATGATAAATGGCTCCACGGTTATTGATAATTAGTTCTGATTCGGCAATCGGTAGCATACGCATTATATTTGAATAAGCAAGTTAATACCAAAGCACCAATGTTGAATCATGTATGTCAATGCTGACTTTGTAAAGCCGTTTTTTTTGGTAGCCAGCAGTTGGTACTTTTATTTGACTTTTGTTGTGTCACACGTCTAGAGGGTAGTGCTGCTATTTAGCTTTTAACATCATTTGTTAATTAAACGGCGTAATAACTCCTAACCCTTAGTTAACAATGCTAATCAAGGGTTCATTATGTATTTTTTTGTGCCGTCAGGCAGGATGTCGGTAGCAGGCAAAACCCCAATCAATAAAAAGTCCCGTAGGGACTATATGTGTTTGAAAACCCATTCGGCAAAATCTACGAACATTTCGTGCCTAACGGCACTTTCAACCCGGGATTAGCATTAATAACTCATAACTCCTAATTCATAACTCATAACTCATAACTCATAACTCATAACTCATAACTCAAAACTCATAATTCTTACAGCAAACTTGCTCAGATAATTCATTTGTAGTAATTTTAAACGCTTACAACTTACCATATGGCAGAAAAGATTTTACGGATTCCCGATTTCTCCCTTTCTCCCCGCATTGACCAGGTGGGCGTAGAAGAACGGGCATCCAGGTTTACCAAGCGCAGCATTAAGAACGAAACGAAGAACAATGGTTTGCTACTTGCCCTTAATATGATTGACCTAACAACGTTGGAAGGAAAGGACACAGAAGGTAAAGTAAACCAGATGTGTTACAAAGCCCAGCACCTGATGGATTCCTATCCCGGGTTGCCAACAGTGGCAGCGGTTTGTGTTTATCCTTCAATGGTGAGGACTGCGAAAAAAGCCGTTGGCAATTCAGGTATTAAAGTAGCATCGGTAGCTACTGCATTTCCCAGCGGGCAGTCCTCTTTAGCTATTAAAGTTGCCGATACAAAATTTGCTGTAGATGAAGGTGCCGATGAAATAGACATGGTCATTTCCAGGGGTCGTTTTTTGCAAGGCGATTACAATTTTGTGTTCGATGAAATAGCTACCATCAAAGAAGCCTGTGGCGCAGCAAGGCTCAAAGTAATATTGGAAACAGGTGAATTAATCACTTTTGATAAAGTGCGGAGGGCAAGCGACATAGCCATGTATGCCGGAGCTGATTTCATCAAAACATCTACCGGTAAAGTACCATCTGCGGCTAATATGCCGGTGACATTGGTCATGCTGCAGGCCATCAAAGACTTCTATTTTAAGACCGGAAAAATGATTGGCATGAAACCCGCCGGTGGCATTTCAAAATCCAAACAGGCGCTGCATTATTTGGTGATGCTTAATGAAACTTTAGGAGAAGATTGGATGAACAATCAATGGTTTCGTTTTGGAGCAAGTAGTTTGGCAAATGATATACTCATGCAGATTATGAAACAAAAGACGGGAGTTTATCAGAGCTCAAATTATTTTAGTATTGATTAAAACTGTTCAAGAGGTTTAAAAGGTTTAAAAGGTTCAAATCGTTTAAAAGGTTTAAGAGGTTTGAACCGTTTGTTTGGTTTTATAGGTTTTGGATGTTGATATTGTTAGTTGTTAAATATTTATAAAAATGGCTACGATTGGTAGTTTTGAAGAAATCATTTCCTGGAAAGAGGCGAGGGTTTTGAATAATATTGTTGGCAGGTTGATTGATGATAAAAAATTTAAAAATAATTACAGATTGATTAATCAAATTGAAGGTTCGGCGGGTTCGATAATGGACAATATTGCCGAAGGATTTGAAAGGGGTGGCAACAGGGAATTTATTCAATACCTATACATTGCAAAAGCCTCCTGTGGAGAATTTCGTTCCCAACTCTATAGAGCTTTAGATAGAAATTATATTAATCAAGAAGAATTCGATCAACTATCAAACCACTCAAAAAGAATTAACGGACTTATACAAAAGCTAATCAACTATCTTGAAAGTTCAGAACTAAAAGGCATAAAATACAAATCAAGAGAAAAGGAAAACTAAACCTTAAACCTAAACCTTGAACCATTGAACGCTTTAAACCTTTTGAACATTTCGAACCTTTGAAACCTGTAAAAAACCTCTTGAACATTTGAAACCTATAAATATGGCAAAATCCAGCAATACATTAAAACTGAAATTTGATAGTGCAAGACAATTTGCACCTGCACCTGAAAGCAAAAGTGCTGCAACCATAAAACCCCGATATGAGTTATTCATCAACGGTGAGTTTGTAAAACCGTTGAGCAAAAAATACTTTGCCACGCACAACCCTGCCAACGAAGAAAAATTGTCTGAAGTTGCGGATGCCAATGAAGCAGATGTGGACCGTGCAGTTAAGGCAGCAAGGGCAGGCTTTAAAGTGTGGAGCAAAATGCGGGGGAAGGAGCGCAGCAAATACATCTATCGCATAGCAAGAATGATACAGGAACGTGCAAGAGAGTTTGCCGTGATTGAGACTTTGGATGGTGGTAAACCAATCCGCGAAAGCCGTGATTTTGATGTGCCGATGGCTGCCAACCATTTCTTTTACTATGCAGGCTGGGCCGATAAACTTGAATATGCATTTCCCAACAGGCAAACTGCACCATTGGGTGTTGCAGGTCAAATCATTCCATGGAACTTTCCATTACTGATGGCTGCATGGAAGATAGCCCCGGCATTGGCAACAGGAAATACTGTTGTCTTGAAACCTGCAGAAACAACTCCTTTAACTGCATTGAAATTAGCAGAACTGATACAGGAAGCAGACTTGCCGCCGGGTGTGGTAAATATCATTACCGGTGCAGGTGCTACAGGTGCTGCATTAGTAAATCATCCTGATGTAAATAAAATTGCCTTTACGGGTTCTACTGATGTTGGTAAAATCATTCAAAGAGCTATAGCCGGAACAAATAAAAAAGCTACCCTTGAATTGGGTGGAAAAGCCGCCAACATTATTTTCGACGATGCGCCGATAGACCAGGCGGTGGAAGGTGTTATCAACGGCATTTTCTTCAACCAGGGACATGTGTGTTGTGCAGGTTCAAGGTTGTATGTGCAGGAGTCCGTGTATGATGAAGTGGTGCGCAAACTAAAAGACCGTTTGGAAACATTGATATTGGGCGACCCAATGGATAAGAACACAGACATTGGCGCTATTAACTCAAAAGAGCAATTGGCGCAGATTCATAAGTATATTGAGATTGGTAAGAAAGAAGGAGCAGAGATGTTCACCAACAATTGCAAGCTACCTGGCAAAGGTTATTTCTGTCGTCCAACCTTGTTTACCAATGTGGCGCAGTCCAACCGCATAGCACAGGAAGAAATCTTTGGACCGGTACTCGCCATTCAGAGTTTCAGGACCGATGATGAAGTGATAGAAAAAGCCAATAACTCCCCTTATGGTTTATCAGCAGGCGTGTGGACAGACAAGGGTTCCAAGATATTTAACCTGACCACCAAACTTAGGGCAGGGGTGGTGTGGGCCAATACCTTTAATCAGTTTGACCCAACCTCACCTTTTGGTGGTTACAAAGAAAGTGGTTATGGCAGAGAAGGTGGCTTGCATGGCCTGCTTCCTTACCTCAATCTTCAATAAGTGAATTCATAAAAAACGACAACAATGGCAACTTCAACAATAAAGAAACCGCAATCAAAAATAAAAAGTACCAACGGCGTTCAAGCCAAGCAAAACGGGCATCCACAGGCTGTAAAGCCAACCGATGATGACCGCCTAAAGGTGTTGAAAACCTACAAAATATATGTGGGCGGACAGTTTCCACGCACAGAGTCGGGCCGGTATTATGTGGCACAAAATAGCAAAGGCGAACAGCTTGCAAATGTCTGCCTAAGTTCACGCAAAGACTTTAGAGATGCTGTGGGGGCAGCCCGTGGTGCGCAAGGTGGTTGGGCAGGCAAGGCCGCCAACAACCGCGGACAAATCCTCTACCGCATAGCCGAAATGCTGGAAGGCAGAAGGGCTCAATTTATTGATGAACTCATGCAGCAGGATGCCACCAAACAAGCTGCCGAAGCCGAAGTGAATATTGCCGTTGACCGCCTCATACACTACGCCGGATGGTGCGACAAGTTTCAGCAGTTGTACAGTTCCGTTAACCCGGTGGCCTCTTCTCATTTCAATTTCTCTGTGCCCGAACCTACAGGTGTGGTGTCTGTCATTGCCCCGCAGGATAGTTCGCTCATTGGTTTGGTGTCGGTGATAGCGCCGGTAATAGCCGGTGGCAATACCTGCATTGTGTTAGGTTCTTATTCCAAACCCTTGTGTGCAGTAACTTTCGGCGAAGTGATTAACTCGTCTGATGTGCCCGGCGGTGTGGTCAATATCCTCACAGGCAAGGTAGCAGAACTAGCCCCATATTTTGCTGACCACATGGATGTAAACGCCATGGTCTATTGCGAAGCCGATGCCGCCACCACCAAAATGATCAAAGAAAAAGCCGCCATGAACCTAAAGCGGGTAATCACTTACACCGGCAAAAACTGGATAACCAACGAAGGCCAATCCCCTTACCTCATTATGGATACACAGGAGATAAAAACCACCTGGCACCCGATCGAGAATATTGGCGGAGCAAAGGCGGGTTATTAGTAGTTATTTTTTACTCTTGTTGGATTATATATTGAACCGGCATTTGTACCGTGATTGGGCTTTATTGGCGACGCTCCATTCATGTTTGGTAATGCTATTGGGCTTTTTCTATGTTTTGTTATGAACCAACAAGTTGAAACAATTTCGATTCAAAGGGAATTTACGTTAGAAAAAAATTAGCAATCACGATAAGTGATTGAAGGAATTTTCTTGCCGACTATTATATTTAATGAGGATTTTTAAAAAAGTAAATCGTCGAGTTATGCGAGTTTTTATGAAGAAGACACTGATGTTATTAATATTGCTTCTAGTTACTTTTTTTTCATTTGGGCAAATAGAGAAGGTGGCTAATAAACTCTTGTTGAAAGGCGACTTTAACCAATTCTTGATATTTACTAAAGATTACAGGTTGGCGAAAAACCCCATCTGGATTGAGCAACTAAACGTACGTGAAGTAGTAAAAGGTTTTCAAGAAGCTATGTTCAAAATTGTAAGGTCGTATTCAATGTACAAAGGCGTTTCAATTACATGCAATATGAGGTTAAATGTGATTACAGAAGGCAATCGGATCATCTACTTTTACTTAGAGAGTAAGGAGATGAAAGGTTTCCCAAAAACATTTGAAACCACGAGTGATACAACCTATAGATTTACTGATAAAAAAGGAATGATTCGTCTAAATAGCCGATTTGAATTCACATATAAAGCTCCTTTGGATGAAAGTGAGTTATTTATCGATACAATATATTTAGGGAATAAATGTGGGCATTATGGAGAAGAAGAAACTCCTGTACAACAAAAGCAAATATTTGAATGGGTAACTAGAACAGATACCGTGAATTTATATAAATGGTTACAATCTGCAAACACAGAAAAGCAAGTTTATGCTGTTAAGGGATTTCATTATCTTACTTTAAAAGGAGTAAAAATAAGCGAAGAAGCAAAAGACTTAATTGGAAACATCATTCAAAAGAAAGGTACTGTTAATACTTGTGGTACTTGTGACAGCAGACGTGCAAAAATTGCATTAGTAGTAAAGTCGTTAGCATTTTAAACGGCTAAGTCCCGCTTGTTTCACTGTTTACTGAAATCCAAATGCTTGCGGCTGTGCGGCCAATAAAGTTAAGAAAGTATGAATCAGCAACCCACTTGCTTAGTTACCCCCTCGACCTTTCCAATATCCGTTTCGCTGCCGGTGTCAGGTCATATTGCTGACAAGCTGTCCTTACAATAAGGCCGCGCTTTTTTTGCCTTTGCCGGTGTTGCAAAAAGAAATACGATTAGGAGCGCCTTTGCAGGGTGTTCTTCACGTGCAACATAAATAGCTGTTGGAGAAGAACACCAACGGCGACCGCAATATTTTGAGGTTTTTTTGCCCTCATGTTTCCTTACCTAAACCCTTTCAGGGTCTGCCAGCCAATCTTTAATAGACTTCTTTATTTCGTCACCTTTCAAGCTTTCCGTCAAGGCTCTTTCAAGTAACTCAATAAATTCTTTGTCATTAGCAAAACGCAATGCAGCAATTTGGTCAAAGGATAATTGCTTTTCTGCTACATCAGACCGGGTGCCGAACAATTCAAAATACCGTAGTTTAAATTCCAGCCTGACTATCCTGTTTTGATTGCCTAATGCATAATGCTGTCTTAGCATTATTGCCAGGTATAATAAACAGAAAGTCACAATTGTAAACAATAACCATGTTAAATTATTTTCCTCACTCAAAATGCTATTTCTAATCCCAATAAAGGTTAGTATTACTAATGCCGGAAGTAAAACAAAATGATGTGGGGCGTAGTACTTTGTATGGTTGGAATAGTTTTGCTTGCTCATAATCAAAAATATACAAAAAGTAAACCACGGTTATTTTGTTCACTTTTTTTATGTTGCAGTTGGTGTTAGCGGGGATGCCGGTTCTCTAACAAATACTGGTATAAATATTTTATCCTTTAACAATCAATATAACAAAAATAACTGTTGGCGAAGAACACCAACAGCGTGGAAAATCACGGTGGTACATTAAGCGAATAAAGGTTACCACCGTGTAAGTTATTTAATAATCGTAAGAAACAACATTGCCATTCAGGTCATAATATATGGCGGTATTATTGGTTGATAATACTCTGAAAATCTTATCGGTAAATGAAGGTCGTTCTATTTGAATAACCTTTGTAGGAACTATATTATCTCTTTTGAATATCCCGTCCCAAATTGTTCCTGGTAATTGAGCTTTTGTTAGGGGAGTTCGGGTATCGCGTCGTTCACCATTAGCATGATAAACTGCTGTAGATCTCCATATACCATTAGTAAAAGTTGCAGTATAATCACCTTTATATTTACTCCATGTAACATTTCTTGCATTTGGATAATCTCTTAACAAGGCAGCAGCAACTTTTTTCGGCTGATGATTTTTATATTTTCCTTGTTTTGAATACTCTTTAGGGTAGGCTATTTCATTTTCATCTATATTTTTTTTGTCTTTAACTTTTTCATTGCTTTTATCCTTGTTTTTTCCATTACCATGTCCATGTTTCTGGCCATTTCCCTGTGCTATTACATCCATAGATATTATCAATATGGACAGTAAAAAAAATAATCGTTTCATAACTTTTTAATTTAAATTAGTTACTTATTAAACTTTAATAACCATGCCACAAAAGCCTATTATTCAGTTATTGTGATAAAACATTGTGGTAATACTATTAATGTCTGAATATAATTTGTTTCAAATTTTTCCTTCCGGGTTTGTGACACCAAAAGGGAACAAAGCAACATTATTGCAAAAAATGGGGCATTGTCATCTGCAATAAAAAACCTACATCATTAGTTATTGGAGAAACTTATTCTGTTGCTTGGGAAACAACAAAAGCGGTTGCTATGATGGCACAAACTGAACATTGAGTAGAAAAAAGTTCAATAAAAATCCAAAGTAGAAGTGTGTAATTCCGCAAAATTGTCGGGGCAGGATCAACTTTAGCCGTAAAAAGTACTTCAGCTAAGCCATCAAGAATTTTAATAAATATCACCTGTAAACCTATTGTAATTATAGGTAGCACATCGTTCAGTTATCAACATGATCTTTTTAATACTGCTCACTTTCATTAGGAAATGATTTGCTTTTTACATCAGTAATATATTGTTTTACAGCACCAGTCACCTGTTCTGCCATATTGAGGTAGGTGCGCAAAAAGCGGGGTTTAAATTCTGTATTGATGCCCAACATGTCGTGCATGACCAATACTTGTCCGCTGCAATGCATACCTGCACCAATGCCAATAGTAGGGATCTCAATACTTCCTGTAACTTCTTTTGCTAATACTGCCGGTATTTTTTCAAGTACTATGGCAAAACATCCTGCTTCCTGTAAGAGCAGTGCATCATTTTTAAGTTTGTTGGCTTCGGCTTCTTCTTTGGCCCTAACGGTATAAGTGCCAAATTTATGAATGGATTGTGGCGTTAATCCAAGGTGACCCATAACAGGGATACCTGCACTAACAATACGTTTTATACTTTCAATTACTTCTTCGCCTCCTTCAAGTTTTACAGCATGTCCGCCTGTCTCTTTCATTATCCTGACTGCAGATGCCAATGCTACTTCGCTATTAGACTGATAAGTGCCAAATGGTAAATCAACAACAACCAAAGCCCTGTTGGTGCCACGTATAACCGACGATGCATGATAAATCATTTGGTCTAGTGTGATCGGTAGGGTAGACTCATGACCCGCCATTACATTGCTTGCACTGTCGCCTACAAGAATCACATCAATACCTGCACTATCAAACAACTTTGCAAAAGAAAAATCGTAAGCAGTAATCATAGAAATTTTCTCATCATTAGATTTTAATTTCTGCAGTGTGTTAGTAGTTACTTTTTTTATGGTTGAATGGACTGACATGAGTTAGATGTTAGATGTTAGATGTTAGATGTTAGATGTTAGATGTTAGATGTTAGATGTTAGAGTTTTGAACGTATAAAGTTATGAATGTTTTGAGAGGTTTGGGAGGTTTAAGAGGTTTATAAAGTTCAAAAGGTTTAAAAGG
>JANMMU010000071.1:0-40980 GCA_031373555.1 Segetibacter sp.
ACCACTGTAGAACAAAGAGCTAAAATGGTAGAATATGCTACTAAACTTTTTATGATGACTGGAACGGATTCAGTAGCTGCATCTAAAAAAGCTGCAGATGTTTTAAAGCTGGAAACTGAAATTGCCAAGTCACATCTTGCCCCTGCAGAACTTAGAGACCCTATCAAAAACTACAATAAAATGGCTGTAGCTGATCTTGAAAAGATTTCACCAAATATTGGTTGGTCTGCTGCATTTGCAAAAATGGGTGTAAAGCCTGACAGTATAAACGTTTCTCAACCAAAATATTTTATTGCCTTAAGTTCTCTGTTAGCCTCACAACCCATTGATATCTGGAAATCAAAAATTGAATTTGATTATATTAGTTCTGAAGCAACTAATCTAAGTAAAGCATTCAGAGTTGCCTCATTTAATTTCAACAAAATATTCACCGGTCAAAAAGTACAGAAAGAACGCTGGAAAACAATGGTGAGTAATACAGATGGTAGCCTAAGAGACCTTGCAAGTGAATTGTTTGTAAAAAAACATTTTACTGCAGAAGCAAAAAAGAGAATGGACGAACTTGTAAGCAACCTACAGGTTTCTTTTAAAAACCATATTGAGAAATTGGATTGGATGACGGACTCAACAAGGCAGAAAGCTTTGGTAAAGCTGAATACAATTGTAAAAAAGATAGGCTACCCTGATAAATGGAAAAACTTTGATGATGTAGAAATTTCCCGTGACAATTACTTTGCTAACAACCAAAGTGTAGGCCGTCATAATTACAAAGAAATGATCAGCAAGCTTGGTAAGCCTGTAGATAAAACAGAATGGGGTATGACTCCTTATACTGTCAATGCTTATTACAATCCAAGCTTTAATGAGATTGTATTTCCTGCCGGCATTTTACAATTTCCATTCTTTGATGCAGATGCAGATGATGCTATAAACTACGGTGGCATTGGTATGGTAATAGGGCACGAAATAACTCACGGCTTTGATGACCAGGGTCGCCAATACGATGCCGAAGGCAATCTGAAAGATTGGTGGTCAAAAGAAGATGCCGATAAGTTTAACGCTAAAAGTGATGTAGTTGTTAAACAGTATAATGGTTATACTATTCTTGATTCTATTCATCTGAATGGCAGTTTAACATTGGGCGAAAACCTTGCAGACCTTGGAGGGATAGCTATAGCATATGATGCATTTAAAATGACCCCACAGGGTAAAGGCAACGAAAAGATAGACGGATTTACTCCCGACCAACGCTTTTTCTTAGGCTTTGCCCAGGTTTGGAGATTGATGAACCGTCCTGAAACTATGCGTGTAAGGGCAACAACTGACCCACACTCTCCGCCTATGCATAGAATAAATGGTCCACTTTCCAATTTTGAACCTTTTTATACTGCATTTAATATTAAAGAAGGCGACAAAATGTATAAGAAGCCTGAAGAAAGGGCTAAGATTTGGTAAAGTAATTTCTTAAGAATTATAAAAAAGGCTTCCGTAAATGGGAGCCTTTTTTTTGAATAGGACTTTAAAATAAAGGAATTATGTTGAAAAATAGTTGTTAATTTTTTGAATTAAACTCCATTTATTTCGTCTATTAATTCGAAGGAGAAGCATACTATACTAAAGATCAAACCGGCTATCTGGAGACGTTAATTTTTCTTCCTCCATTGATTTTGGATATTTAATTAATTTTTTTTCAACGACTTAATTTTTATAATCAATTGTGTTACTTCCTCAACTCTTTTATGTTTATAGTCAGCAGAAGGGTATTTGTCACACTCCTCAAATTTTAGTTTAGAATATTTCAATGATTCTAAAATCATTTTCCAGTCTTGGCTTGATAATTTGTTTTCGTCCATAGCAATTGTTTTTTTTATAAATCAGCATCCATTTCGAAATGTTTCAGTAGCTCGTTGAAATTATCTCTGTGTCCTATGAGTTTCTTTCTGATTTCTATACACTGTTCCTCATTGAATTGGAATGATTCTCCATCCGGCCCAAATCCAGCTAAGTGTATTTCACCATTAATTTTAATTGCTTTTGCATGAGCAAATTTGTTTCTAATGCTAATAACTTCCTTATAGTATTCCTTCAATAAATCATAATTAAATTTTTCAGGAGTGTTGAGTTTAATAATCTCTTTAAGCAAATCCCATTTACGAAAAGCTTCTGCTTTTGTGAAGTATCCCTTATAATCTTGCTTTTCAAATATCTCTTGTAAAGTGGCTACATCCTTTAATTGTTTTTTTGAGATTTCTTTATGAGCAGATGCAAATATTTTAGCCGCAATTTCTATTTCAGTAGCTTCAATTATTTTGTGAGCAATTAACTCCATGTCAACATCTAAGTCGCTTGTTATGGCAGTAATCAATCCTCTTGTTGCGTTTAGTTCAAGAAGTTTCTGAACCGTTAACATAATTGTTTTTTCAATTTTTGCTAATAGAGTTTCTCTTCCTAAATGAATGGAAATTCTATCAACATATTTTAAAGCATCACGAAGTTTATCTTCAACTTCTTCACTGAAGTTACCGGTATAAAATAGTATCTCCGTCAAATATTCCTCTCTGATTCTCTTTACAAGTTCAACGCCTGTGTTTCTATCATCAAGCCCTAAGTCGTAATCAGAAATAATTAAGTCATACTTTTTCCCTAAAACAGTGTCGAGTTCAGTAGAATCAAATAGTGGGTTAATGTCTGCAATAAAGCCATAGCTTAATAGGAATTCACTAAGGTTGACAAAGTATGCTCTATCAATGTAATCTTGTAAATCATTGTCAATCCAAAGGACATTGTAGTGCAATTGCATGTTATTTATTGAAGGTTATTAAAAATTCTACACCTTTCGGAATTTTGGTATTAACTTTAATATCACCATTCATTTTTTTAATTAATTCTTGAACATGATATAACCCTAAACCCGAACCATTTCTGGAAGTAGTAAATCCAAAATCAAAAATATGAGGAAGGTATTCCGCTTTAATACCTTTTCCATCGTCCATAAAACTTAGTTCTATAGAATTGTTTTTCTGTTCCTTCCATTTCAAATGAATGTGCTTTGCTCCAATTTCATCTTTTGCAGAATTACTTATCAAATTATCTAATACAATCAGCAAATCAATTGGGTTGAATTTTACATCCAGTTTTGCTTTAGGTGGGGTTGCAATATCTATCTTCAATAACTCACGATTATTTTTTAAATCCTTTCGGAGTTTGTAAACATTTTCAATGTATTCGTTAATGAATGAAACAATATCCTTTTCAACTTTATTAGAATGAATATTGAAATTTGCTTTCTTAAAATATTTTGCAAATGATGTTATTTTTTGATTCTCGGCACTTATGCGTTTTACAATGTTCAGCATTGATTCTTTGCTTGCATTCTTGTTGATAGCTTTTACCAAACTATCCAAATCCATTTTTACAAAATTTGTTGTCAGTCCAATGTGGTGTAAAATGCTTTCTAAGTTCTTCGTGTCATCACCTATTTCATTTTTTAGAAAGAGGTTTTGCCCAATAATGTATCCAAGTTTTTCTTCTGCTTTTTCCGCTTTGTCTTCTGCCTTGTTAGCTCTTGCCCTGTCTTTTTCTGCATCGGCTTTCACTTCCTTTACAGCCTTTCCAATTCGTGCTGCCTCTTTTACAATTGTCGGATTGTTTGACTTTGCAGCAATATTTGAAATGTTTTTAATAATTCTATCTACACTTTTATCCTGTTTACTCTCAATTATTTTAAGGAAATTCTTATCATAATCAATGTCAATAATATTTTCAGATTTTATAAATCCGGTTATCAGTTCTAAAATCTTAAGCTTAACATCTTTCGCTAAAAGTTCTGCATGAATTACTTCTCCCGTTTCTTCATCAATTCTTTCATCTCCCCACTTAATTACATTTACCACATAGTTTTCAAGACGCTTCAAAACATAATCGTAAAAGCAAGTTACTAATTGATGATATGTTTCCGTTTTTTCTAACCCCCTGTCTCTGCTTGATGTTTCTCTTAATTCTTTATTTTCGCCGTTTACTTCAATCCTTCCAATTAAATCTCTCGTGCCGAGAAATCTATTATACCCCTGCTGTTTTCTGCGATTAATGGCAAGTAAGTCTTCGTCTTGTTCTCCGAATGGATACACTCGAAATCCATTCTTATACAAGAATATTGAACCATATTCAGGTGAACTTAGTCCCATAGCTTTTGTGAAACTTGATTTAGCTGCACGGTTCAATTGAAACAGATAAAAGCCAATGTTGTGTAGTAATTTTGAAAAAGGATTTTTTTCAATTAAAGTATAAATCCTATCGCCTCTATCCTGGAGAATGCTTGTAATTGTTTTTCCGTCTTTAGAAATTTCAACTTTCAGACTTGTTGTTTTAATTTTCAGGTTTTCAAAAACATCATTTTTTATAAACCCATTTACTTTGTCGTAGTCATTGTTTGCTTTCTTATCATTCGCTACTTCACTCTTAGCTGAAAGCTCAATCTGAAAGTTATTGCTGTCATTCCCCTGGTTAGGATTTATCAGTTTCGCCAAGGATTTTTTTAGCTTTAATAATCGTTCTCTATCCCAAATATCACGAAGCCCAGTAATTTCTAAGGTTGTCCCATTGGCATCAGATTTTCCAAGTGTTTGATGCTCTATATTAATGTTGATGAATTCTTTTTTAGGGTCAACTTCAAAATCTTCCCAATTGACTAATAGGTTTTCAATCTTGGAATTTCTCTCATCTTTTACAGTAGTAAGGTTTAATTTTTTACCTAACCTGTCACACGAAAATCTTCCAACCCCCTTTGCTCCTGCAAAAACTCTGTTGACTTTTATTCTATTCCTGTAATCTTCTTCGTTTTCAACTCCTTCCTTTTTTGCAGAGTAAGCAACAAACAGCCACTTGTTTTTCAAGTCGCTTTCATTCATTCCTTTGCCGTTGTCCTTGATGACGATTTTACCTTTGTTTAAATCAGTCTGATTTTCAAAAATGATTTCAACTTTTTTAGCATTGGCATCGAATGAGTTTTTTACCAATTCAAATACAGCGACGAACTCGTCGGTAATTAACTCTTTACCGATTATGTTTTTTAGTCCTGAGCTTATTCGGAATGGAATATCTGCCATTTGCTATTTAAAAATTTCTTGTAAAGCAATACCGGAAAGCTCACCAAACAATGGAGGTATAGCATTCCCAATTTGTGTGTATCGTGGCACTTCTACTTTACGAAGTTTGCCACCAGTTGTATATTTCTCTTTGAATTGATACCAGTCTGGGAAAGTCTGAATTCTTGCATACTCTCTCACTGTCAAAATTCTTGGTTCGCTATAATGAACATAATCGTCTGGATGGGATGTGAGAGTAGGGGAAGGATTATTTTTGTCTAAAACAATTATCCCTCTTTTCTTAATGTCAAATTTAATTTTGTCTTCGTCTTCCAAACGCTTTCCTTTTGGGGCTTTTTTTATTAGCATTTTAAACAACGATGTTGTTTGTTCACTATGATGTGCCAACCGATGACTGTCGGGAATGTTTGAAGTATTGACTAAAGATTTTCTTAGAAAGGTTTGATAAGGAGTTTTTGCGTCAGCATAAAATCCGGTTAAAAATCCTTTTGAATCAGGACAAATAGTTGTTTTGTTTTTAACCAACAAATCTGAAATCGCATCTTCAATATTTTGATTTAATCCCAACCCTTTATTTACAAGAAATGCTTCCCTATTTGATTTTATCAAATCAAAAAACTTGGTTGGGTTGATTGCTTGCTGTTGGAATAGGTCTTTACGAATGCCAACTAAAATAAACCTTGTTCTCTTTTGAGGAACTCCATAGTCAGCAAAATTTATGAGTTGTCCGAATACTTCATAGCCCAAATAATCTTTGCCCCTTCTTTGCAAACAAGTCTGAACATGCTCGGAATATTTTTTGCCTTTGCTTTTATTTTTTTTAAATCGTTGCGTAAACCCTTTTACATTTTCAAAAAAAATAATCTTCGGTTGAACCAACCGAATAAAATTGATGTAAGACTTTATTAGGGTATTCCTGTTGTCGCTTTCAACTCGTTGTCCAGCAGTAGAAAAACCTTGACATGGCGGTCCACCAACTACTAAGTCAACCGAACCACGAAGTGATTTTAGGTTGTCTTTCTTATTTTTTAAAACCTCGTTGATGTCGTAATTTTTTTTATCGATCCAGTCTGGCCACTGAAAGTGGTTTAGGTTGTCAATAAGGTTGTGTTTGAGAGTGGAAAAAGCAAATGGACTTTTTTCAATAGCAAATAAACCTTTCCACCCGGCACGGTTAAGTCCCAAGGATAGTCCACCGCAGCCGGCAAACAAGTCAATGTATGTATGCTCTTTTATCTCCAATACTTTGATTTTGGCAGCAAATATAAAATTATATATTTAAAGAATGTGTTTTATTTGGAAAATATAAAAATATAAAAAGAATCTTTTTATTCCAAGAATAATTCAAGCCACTTATAGTGGTACATTTACATCAAACTTATTACTTTATAATATAAAATAATAAAGGTTTAAATTTCTCATAGATGCTTTATTGCTTTTTGATCTCATTATCTGCCCTTAGATACACATTTGTAATGATATTATTCAAGATCTGATTCGAAGAAAATATTTCAAACTTAAAATATTACCTTCTACCACACGTCTTCAATATTATAGATAGAAGACATGATAACGATTACAACAGAAATGGCTGCAAACAAACAACGAAATTTAACGGATGTCATCAACACGTATAGCAAGCGGTTGTTCAATTTTATAAAGCAACGGGTTAGCCGTGAGGCTGATGCAGAAGATATACTGCAGGATGTATTTTATCAAATGATAGAAACGGTTCGGCCAATAGAACAGATAAGTGGTTGGTTGTTTGCTGTAGCACGAAATAAAATAACGGATAAATACAGGAAGAAAAACAATGAGCTTTTATCGGATGTTTTTGAAGAGGATGAAAATGAAGACGGGATAAACTGGAAAGAATATTTTGTAGATGATACAGGCAATCCCGAAACAACTTATCTACGCTCTATGTTTTGGGAAGAACTGAACAGGGCACTACAGGAATTACCCGAAGCTCAAAGAAATGTTTTTGTACTAAATGAAATAGAAGGGGTGCCTTTTAAAATAATAGCAGAAGAAACCCACGAAACTGTGAACACATTAATCAGCAGAAAAAGATATGCTGTCCTGCATTTGCGTAAGCGGTTGCAGTTACTAAGGGATGAATTATTGAATTACTAAAACATTAAAAAATAAAAACAAAATGCAACGAAACTTTTGGTTGAGAAAAATTGCCGGGTTTATAATACTGGCAATTATGGGAATTGCAGTTTTTGGCTACATAGTCATGACTCTTTGGAATAACATATTGGTAGGAGTCCTCTCTGTACATGCAATAACCTTTGATCAGGCACTGGGAATTTTCATTTTAAGCAAAATACTTTTTGGAGGATTTGGTGCCGGTGGCAGATGGAAGGGCCGAAATGGATGGGGAGAAAAAATGAAGGCAAAGTGGGCCAATATGCCACCCGAAGAACAGGAAAAATTTAAAACAGAATGGCGCAACAAATGCAGTCGCTGGGGAGGTAATAAAGAAGCTAATAATGCTGATTAGGAAACATTACCCTAGAAAAGAAGATGACAACGAAACCATAACGCCTCTTTGTCTTCTTCATTATAACAATCAGTAATTATCTACCTAAGAATTGTAACATTTCCAGATACCTTATCTAAACCATTTTTAGGATCTATTATATAATAGTAAGTACCAACAGGTAGTGGCGTGCCGTTGCGGGTTCCATCCCATGGTATCCTATATCCTATACTTGAGAACACCGAAGCACCATAACGATTAAACACTTCTACAGTACATCCGGGATAATCACTTAAAGATCTTAAAACCCATTTATCATTTACACCATCACCATTTGGTGAAAAGACATTTGGAATATTTAATGCTTTCAAAATCTTTACATATACAGAATCAGAACCGGTACACCCGTTCTGACCATAAGCAGTCAGGCGGTAACCAATATTCTGTCGAGGTGTTGTCAAAGGAGTTTGAACATCTGTACCGCTTAGGTATGTAGATGGTGACCATTTAAAAGTGAGGCCATGTTGAACCGATGCATTTAACATGATCATTTTCCCTTCTACAACAACCAAATCACTACCGGCATTTACAATCGGATTTGGGATTACACTCACTGCAGTTGTTGCTGTATCAGACTTACAACCATTTGTTGCAGAAAGATACAAGGTTACTTTATAAGCTGATGCAGTTGAATATTTTTTAGATGGGGATGTAATATTACTACCTGTTCCATCCCCAAATTTCCATGTAAAACTTGTTCCTGATGGGGCTATAGAATTGTTTGCAAAAACAAAATTATTGTCGTTAAGACATTGGGTACTATTGTTAACTGAAAACTTAGCACGTGGATTAACCAATACCTCAACAACTTGTTTTGTGCTATCTATACAACCAAAGTTTGAAGTGGCTATTTCATTTATAGTGTATAAGCCCGCAGCAGTGTAACTATGTACAGGATTTAATTGGGTCCCCATTGTACCATCCCCAAAATGCCACTGATATTGCAATGTACCAGAACTAATTGTTGAGCCATTTGTAAGCACAAAACTATTTCCAACCAAACACTGCAAAGCTTTGTCAACTGTAAATGCAGGAGAAGGTTTTGGATATACAGTTACAGTCCTGGTAAGGCTGTCTAAACAACCATTTCCATTTACCAGCAATTTTACAGAGTATGTACCATCGTTGCTATAAACATGATTAGCATTTACGCTTGATGCTGTAGTACCATCCCCAAGCGACCAAATATAGCTGACCGGATTTATTGCAGTTGAAGTATTATTAAATGAAAAATTGTTAGTATTGACACATTGACCCGGATTATTAATTGCAAACGCTACATTAGGTTTAGGCACAACAACTACAGATTGACTTGCAGTATCACGACACCCCTTATCTGAAATAGCTATAAGCCTTACAGGAAATGTTGCTCCTGAAGTGTAAATGTGTGTAGGGCTAGCAAGATTGGATATTCCACCATCACCAAACGACCATGAGTTATTAATGCTCCCTGTACTAATTATAGATGTGTTGGTAAATGTGTAATTGTTATTATTAGAACACTGACCATTTGCAACAATAGTAAAAGATGCTGTAGGTTGAGGATGCACAATAGCAGGATGAATTATTGTGTCTGCACATCCGGCAGTTGTAGTAGCTATCAGATTTACAGGGTATGTGCCACTAATATTATAAGGATGTATGGAATTTACCTGGTTATCATTTCCTCCATCACCAAATGTCCATTTATAATTCAGGGGACTAGTGCCTGTTGATACATTTGTAAATACAAAATTATTTCCCAACAAACACTGCATTGGATTATTGATATTGAAAGCTGCTACAGGCATTGGATTTACAACTACCGGCAACACTGTAGTGTCTTTACATCCTTTATCAGATGTTGCTATAAGTTTTGAGGGAAAATTTCCGCTTGTTGTGTAACTATGAGATGGATTAGTTAGAGTAGAAGTTACACCATCTCCAAAATTCCAATCCATAGTTAAAGTACCAGGAACAACAGAAGATGTATTGGCAAATACAAAATTATTGCTTCTTAAACATTGTGAGGATTGATTGATATTAAATGATGAGGTAACCTTAGGGTAAACTTCAACCTGTTTTACTAAACTGTCTTTGCAACCTGCTACATTATAAACCATCAACTTCACAATATATGTACCCGCATTTGAATATACATGTGCAGGGCTATTTACTGTTGATGTAGAAGCATCTCCAAAACTCCATTGATAAATTCCGCTTCCGGTTACCACAGATGAGTTTCCGAAATTAAACAAATTGCCTTTGAGGCATTGTGTAGAATCGTTAATATTAAACACTGCCTTAGGCTGTTGGTTTACTATTACATTTCTAATGGTACTATCCTTACACCCATTGCTTGTTGCTGTAACAAGTTTTACAGTAAAGGTACCACTGGTGCTATAAACATGCGTTGGCGCATTTAAAGTGGAGAAAGAACCATCTCCAAAACTCCATACTGATGTTAATGTACCGGAAGATACAGTAGAGTTGTTGTTGAAAATGAAGTTGTTTGTTTCAAAACACTGTGCATTCAGGTTAGCACTAAAATTTGCAGTTGGTTTTGGATTTACAGTAACTGTGGTAGACAAACTGTCTTTGCACCCACTGCCGGATACGACAATCAGTTTTACAGTATATACTCCATTAGCAGAATAAACATGCAAAGGATTTTGCGCACCAGAACTACTGCCATCTCCAAATGTCCATATATAATTTGTCAGCCCCTGACTAACTGAATTATTGGTGAACACAAAACTATTTCCTGTCAAACATTGATTTGCCTGATTTGGAACAAAAGCAACCTGTGGTTTAGGATATACATTCACATTAAAAAAAGCACTGTCTTTGCAGCCACTATTCGTAGTAACAACAAGTTTAACCCTATAAGAACCAGCAGATGTATAATTGTGTGTCGGGCTTATACCATTGAATGTTTGTCCGTCACCAAAATTCCATACTGAAGCAAATGAACCACTACTAACAGTTGTGTTGTTTGTAAATGTAAATGAGTTTCCATTTAAACATTGGCCTGCTGTATTTACAGCAAATGCAGCAGCTGGCTTAGGATAAACAGTAACAATTTGCGTTGTACTGTCTTTACAACCACTTCCAGATATTACATTCAACTTTACATTGTATATGCCCGGGGCTACATAAACATATAACGGACTTGTAGAAGTTGATATATTTCCATCTCCAAATTGCCATTGATATACCGGTATACCGGTTGCAGTAGAATTGTTGGTGAAAATAAAGATGTTAGAATTTAAGCATTGATTAAGATTATTAACTGCAAAAGTTGCTGCAGGTTGAGGATTTACATTTATAACCTGACCAACACTATCCCTACAACCAAAATTTGAAACTGTTAAAAGGTTTACATTATAAGTACCTGCCGAAGCATAGATATGTGTTGGGTTATTTGCGTTAGATAAACCACCATCTCCAAACTTCCAGAAATATAAAATACTTCCCGTTGTTAAAGATGAATTATTACTAAAAATAAAATTATTACCGGTAAGGCATTGATTAGTTGCATTCACATTAAATGATGCAATGGGTTGTGCATAGACTGTTACAGGTTTTGATATACTGTCAATACATCCATTGCTGGTGGTATTTACTAATGTTACTGTATAATTACCAGGTATAGTATAACTATAAGATGGGCTTGATAATGTAGAAGTTACTCCATCTCCAAAACTCCATTTGTAACTGGCTGTGCCTGTTACTGTAGAAGTATTTGTAAATTGAAAATTATTCCCGGCAAGGCATTGATTTATTTTATTTGCTGTAAATGATGGAATTGATTGAGGATGAACAATCACTTGCTTATCTATGCTATCCTTGCAGCCATTACCTGTAGTAACAATTAGCTTAACTGTATAAGTTCCGGCAACTGTATAACTATGTACAGGGCTTATAGTATTCGCAAATGTACCATCGCCAAAATTCCATTGAAAGAGTAATGTACCTGAAGATATTGTAGAGGTATTTGCGAAAACAAAAGAATTATTTCTTAAGCATTGCGAAGAGGAATTAACGTTAAAAGAAGCTGATGGTACCGGGTATACATTTACAGTCTTTGCAAATGTATCTCTACAACTATTGACAGAAGTTACAATCAGTTTTACTAAGTATGTGCCGGATGAATTATAAGTATGAGATGGATTTGGTAATGCAGAAGTGTTACCGTCACCAAATAACCATAAGTATGTTGCAGGGGCAATGGCTGAAGAAGTATTGGTGAATACAAAACTATTATTTAGCTGACATTGCCCGGCATTATTTACAATAAATGAGGGTGTTGGCATTGGATGGACTACAACAGGTTTACTGATAGTATCCTTACAGCCATTGACAGAGGTTACTATCAACCTGACTGTAAAGTTGCCCGATGTTGTATACTTATAAGAAGGGTTTTGAATAGTAGATATTCCTCCATCACCAAAAGTCCATTGATAAGTTAATGTGCCGGAGGAACTAACAGAAGTATTAGTGAAGACAAAGCTATTGTTACGTAAACATTGGTTGGGTATATTAACACTAAATGCAGCCATTGGTTTTGGGTTTATTGTAACAGTCTTAGTAACAGAATCGCGGCAACCATTGTTAGAGATTGCTACCAACATAACAGTAAACGAACCATTGCCGGCATAGCTATGTACCGGGTTTTGCAAAGCAGATGTGGCACCATCGCCAAATTTCCACAAATAAGTCATAGTGCCGGTTGGAATAGAAGATGTATTTGTAAATGCAAAAGTATTACCACCTATACATTGCGAAGCATTGTTAATGGTATATGATGGATATGGCTTTGGATAAACAACTGCACCACGCACTATGCTGTCTTTACACCCATTATTAGTAGTTACAACCAAGTTTACCGGAAACGTTCCTGACGAAGTATAGATATGTGTCGGGTTTTGAACTATAGATGTATCACCATCGCCAAATGCCCAATGATAACTGATACTCCCGGATGAAACAGTTGAACTATTGTTGAAAGTAAAACTGTTACCGTTTAAACATTGGGCTGCAACTAATGCTGCAAAATTAACTACCGGCTGCGGGTTCACCACAATCAATTTAGTAATGCTATCGCGACATCCTTTATCAGAAATAACTACCAGTTTTACACTGTAATTTCCCGAACTTGTATAGTTATAAGTTGGGTTAGGAAGAGTTGAACTACCGCCATCACCAAAACTCCATTGATAAGATAAAGTACCCGCTGATATAGAGGAAGCATTTGTGAATGTATAGCTATTGCCACTTAAACATTGTACCTGCTTATTAATTGCAAAGGAAGCGGTAGGTGAAGGATAGACTGTAACAGATTTCGTTAGACTGTCTTTACAGCCCTTATCAGATGTCGCTACCAGTTTTACTATATACGTACCAGCTATTGTATAACTATGAAAGGTATTTTGCCCAACCGTATTAGTTCCATCACCAAAATACCATTGATAGGTCATTGTTCCTGTAAGTATACTTGACGTGTTGGTAAACACAAGATTATTTGCTTTGAAACACTGAGATTGATTATTAATAGTAAATGAAACTGATGGCTTAGGATTTACAGTAATTGTTTTAGAAATACTGTCTTTACAACCATTACCTGCTACTGCCACCAACTTTACAGTATAAGTACCGGCATTTGTATAAACATGTGTAGGGTTCTGTACACTTGTGGTTGTACCATCGCCAAAACTCCACAAAAAACTAAGAGTTCCCAGTGTATTAGGAGACGTATTTGTGAAAACAAAGCTGTTGTTTAGCAAACACTGTGCAGTACTGTTAATATTAAAAGATGGTTGCGGTTTAGGATTTACGGATACAGTTTTTGATAATGAATCCTTGCATCCCTTGTCAGAAGTAACAATTAACCTGACAGTATAAACACCCAAAGCACTATAACTATGTGTCGGGCTTAACGCTGTCGAAGTTCCCCCATCACCAAACGTCCATTGGTAAGTCATTGTGCCTGTAGAAACGGATGATGAATTAACAAAAGAAAAATTATTTCCCCCTAAACATTGAGAAGGATCAGGAATGCTAAACGCTACAGTAGGCTTAGGGTTTACAGTAAGGTTTAGCTTTGCTGTATCCGTACAACCATTGACAGATGTTGAAATCAATTTTACTGTGTACGTTCCTGGCAAAACATAAGCATGCGATGTGTTTTGTGCTGACGCCCCCCCCCCATCACCAAAAAGCCACTGAAAACTTAGTGTCCCCAAAGGAATGGTAGAAGTATTTGTAAATATAAAATTGTTCCCGGTAATGCATTGAGACGCACTGTTTATTGTAAAGGAGGAAAATGGTTTTGGGTTAACTGCTACTGTTTTGTTTATAGTATCAACACAACCCTTATCAGAAGTAACTATTAACCGCACTGTGTAAGAACCGGATGCAGAATAGCTATGAACCGGGCTTTGCAAACCTGATGTACCACCATCGCCAAAAGCCCATTGATAGGTAATGGTTCCAATAGAAATTGTTGATGTACTGGAGAATGAAAAACTATTCCCCGTGACACATTGACCAGGTTTATTTATGTTAAATCCTGCCACGGGTTTTGGGCCTACTGCTATTGTCTTTGTAAGACTGTCTTTACAACCATTACTTGAAGTTGCTACCAACTTAACACCATAAGACCCCGCTGCAACATAATTATGTGTTGCATTTTGTGTTACAACACTTCCTCCATCTCCAAAGTACCAGGTATAAGATAGTGTGCCGGAGATTACTGTAGATGTGTTTGTAAATACAAAACTATTGCCAACAATACACTGTGCAGGGTTATTTATGGTAAATGAAGTTGTAGGGCTTGGGTTAATTGTAATGGGCTTTGTTATACTGTCTTTACATCCTTTGTCAGAAGTTACTACTAACTTTACCAGATAAGTACCCGCAACAAGATAATTATGCGATGCATTAGGAGATATACTGGTTCCACCATCGCCAAAAAACCATTGGTACGTTAAAGTTCCTGCACTGATTGAAGAATTATTTGTAAAGCTGAAACTATTTCCAGCAATACATTGCGTTGCATTATTTATTGTAAATGCAACCGTAGGTTTGGGGTTTATTGTAACTACTTTGCTTATACTATCTTTACAACCATTGCTACTTGCAACAACTAATTTTACAGTATAATTACCCGGGCTTATATAACTATGAGAAGGGCTTGTAGCATTACTTAAACCCAAGTCACCAAAATACCATTGATACGTCAAAGTTCCAACGGGAGTTGTTGAGATGTTTGTAAAAACAAAATTATTACCAACAATACATTGAGATGTACTATTGATATTAAACAAGGCTGTTGGCTTTGCTAATACATTTATCGTTTTAGATATACTGTCTTTACATCCATTGTTTGTTGTTACCACTAATTTAACGGCATAAGAACCGGCAGTAGCATATATATGTGTTGGGCTGATAGCATTGCTATTAAGGCCATCACCAAAATACCATAAATAGCTAAGTGTCCCGGATGAAACACTTGATGTATTAGTAAATACAAAGCTGTTCCCAAAAAGACATTGTGTAACAGTATTAATCGTATAATTTGCTACCGGCTTTGGATTCACTGTAACATTTTTGGCAATGCTGTCTTTACAACCTTTATCAGAAGTTGTTATTAATTTCACTGAATATAATCCGGCAAGTGCATAGGTATGTATTGGGCTAAGCGCAGTAGATATTGTGCCATCCCCAAAACTCCATGAGTTAGATATTGTTCCAGAAGATATCGTTGAGACATTTGTAAAGCTAAAATTATTGCCGCTCCAACATTGCGATGGCAAGTTAATATTAAACAATGGTGTAGGCTTTGGATAAACTGTTACCGTATTAATGACTGTGTCTTTACAACCTTTATTGGATGTAGCAATAAGTCGCACATTATAAACCCCGGCCGATGCATAACTGTGTACAGGATTCATAATAACAGATGTACCGCCATCACCAAAAGACCAGGCATAAGTAATAGTACCACCTGCTAATGTTGAATTATTTGTAAATACGAAACTATTAGAAGTAATACATTGTGCGGAAGTATTAATACCAAATGCAGCTACTGGTAGCGGATTTACAATCACACTATGAGCTATTGATTTACTACAACCGTTTGCTGTGGTAACAGTTAGTGTAACCGTGTATGTTCCGCTAACCGTATATTTATGAACTGGATTTTTCAGAGTTGAAGTATTAGGATTACCGGCGTTAGCATTGGGATCACCAAAATTCCATGAATAATTTAATGCCTGACCATCTGAAATTTTTGTACTATCATAAAATCGAACTATACTATCTGCAAGACACCCGTTAATAAATCCAAATTGAACCTGAGGTTTAGCAAAAATCTGAATAGTCCTTTTTGCGGTATCACTTATACATGACCCGGAAGATTGTACAAAATGTTTTATAGTATATAATCCAGGGTTGGGATAACTGGAAGTCTGGCTTGCATTTGTAGAAATAGCTTTGATTTGACCATTTCCAAAGTCCCAATACCATCCTCTTAACCTGCCTCCAAAGAAAGATGTATCTGTAAAGGTAAGAGTACTACCCTCACATGCCGGGAGTACAGCTACTCCAAAAGATGCAGTAGGTTTTGAATTTGTCTTTACATTAATGGTAGTATCTACCAAACAGCCATCATCAGTTGTTAGTGTTAACTTTACAGGATGTATTCCTACTAAAGGAAATACTTTGAAGGGATTGGTTCGGGTTGAAAAAGTATTATCATCAAATAACCAGTAGAAATTCTTAATAAGAAAACCACTTATGCCTGTTGATAAGAACCAGGCTGTATCTGCCTGACAAGTACTGTAATTAACAGAAAAGGCTGGATCGGGTACCCCAACCACCTTAACGGAATATAGAAAATCTAGGGTATTATTACAATTATCAATTTCAGGTGCCGTTATTGAAATAGGAATATTGTAAATACCCGTATCCTTTAATACGTAGCGGTTTGGAAGTTTATATCTATAATATTGTCGTGCATTCACAATTACAGAGTCAAGAGGTACAGGGTTTATAAAGGTAGTATCATAGCCTGGAGTTATATTATTAACCTGGCTAAAATGCCATACAGCCTTTGTAGCCTTATATGCCATACTTACTATAATATTAAATGGGCTATTGGGGCAAGCTGTAATACTAGGCTTTGAACCACTGGAAAGCACATTCTTAATAGATGGTATAATATCAAGGTTATTAATTAATGTTCCCGCATTATACCCATAGCTCTCAAATTGCCCAAAACCATAGGTTAATGCAGTAAAAGTAGAATCGCTAATAATTGTATGCTGTTGGGCTCCTGTAAGGCTTTCTATGTGCACACTATATGCTGTATCCTGCGGATGTGGTATTGTAACTCCGGTAGGCGCCAATCCATCAATTAACAAAGTGGAAATCCCTGCATTTTTAATTATAAGAGAAACATAATTGTCAAAAATATTTTGATTATTGGTATTATAAAACGAAGCTTGATTTACTGCCTGTTGCAATGGGCTTAGAAAAAACATTTCCGGATCCCCGTTGCCATCATAAATAGTGCAACCTTGCATAGACGGAACATATTGAGAAACCAATACAGGTTTATTTGCCTCAATAAAATCGCCGGTTGAACTTGAATACTCGTAGTAAAAATTATTAATCAACCCTGTTAGCTGTACCCCATTTTTTTTCACTTTAGTTGTGGGATCCCTCACCGCAATCCTGTAATAGTTAAGATTTGTCTGATTAATATTATTTGTACTAACTGTTGGATATGTAAAGTAATTTGTCCCCCAGGCACTTGATGGAAATATTTGCTGTTGCAAGATATCACCACTGCCTCCGCATATAGTTATCCTGCTACTTCCGGAGAATACTGCTATAGGGTGGCATTTACCATCTGTACCAGCAATTGATTGAATTTTACTACCGGTAACGTCAAGCCCTGTTCCAGATCCGACAACACTTTCACCAAAAACATTATAAATTTCCCCTTTATTAAGATTTACATTAAAAGGAACCCCGGCTACCCGGCCTCCTTGCGTTAATACAGAAGGAGTTATTCGTATTGTGGTATTATTTTCACTTGCTACTGCATAAAACCAGGAATAACAGGGAACACTCACGTTTGTAACCTGTGTATAATTTAATGAATAGTATGTATAAGCATAGGTGTTCACCGGCATCAACATGGTTGCACCCGAAGAATTTAGACCGTATTGATGTGCATAGGCAACAATTGGTGTATCGCTTACTATATGAATGCCTCTTTGATTAAGACCTTCGGCAGTAAGACGGGGATCATTTGCTCCGGCTTTTGGTAAAAGGGCAGTCTGAATTACAGAATTAGCAGGTATATTATATGTTTGTGAATATGCCGTACCGTTTATAGATACAGTAACCGTAGCTGCCTCGGTGGCACCTAAATATAATATCATTTCTTGTGTATTGGATCCGCCATTTACATTACCAAACAATGAATTGTGCGCATATCCAACCCAAAACTCCTTGCCCCTATTTGATAAATTCTGCGCCTGTGCAGTAGAAGTAATAACGAGAAATAATAAGAGTAAAAGTTTTTTCATGTGGCTATACCAAATAATAATAAACAAATGTAGCAGCACCAAATTGCAAGAATTATGATGCTGGTTTGGTTTTTCAGATTCTTTTACAAGACAGAAATAAGCGATAGGTTCTTCTGTGGATTTCAGATAACATGTAGATGAAATAAAAATTTCAAATCTTCAAATAAATGCTTGTAAATTTCTGATTATTTTTTGATCCTCCTAAAATCTAACAATCAAATTAATATTTGTACCGCTCAGATTTTTATTCCTTTTAGCAAAACCGATCTCCCGAATTATTCTTAGCTACCCGGCTCTTTAATGTCGTTCTATTAACTGCCTAATTTTGTGGCTGTTAAATTAATCAATTTAAAATTATCTGGAGAAAAAACAAAAATTTCTGTGACTTAATGATGATATTTTAAGGGAAAACGCTGTATTGGGTTTAATTCTTCCTGAAAATTATCAAAAAAACAAGAAAACATTGCAGTTTTTTTATCAATATGACCTTATATGTTTTTTCTTAAAATCATTATTTCCCCCAAGCTTTTTATTCACATTAATTTACCCTGCCACATTTTTTCTGCGAACCTTTTATTCCTTCTAATAAATTCAGTGTTATATAATGTAAGATTAGTTCAAAATCTACTTTGCTAATAGTGATAATATCAACCAACTTAAGCACCCCTATTTTCCCACAGCCATTCCTTACCTTTGCCCACTTTCAACATATAATAGAATATCATCAGAATATGAGTGTTAAGTATAAAGAGTTTTCGGGTTTACATCTGCCTACCATAGAGAAAGAAATATTGGCAAAATGGAATGAATCAAAAGCCTTTGAAAAAAGTGTGGAATTGCGGGAAGGGTCAGAACCATTTGTTTTTTTTGAAGGTCCGCCAAGTGCTAATGGTATGCCGGGCATTCATCACGTTATTTCAAGAACCTTAAAAGATTTGGTTTGCCGCTACAAAACCATGCAAGGTTACCAGGTAAAACGCAAAGGAGGATGGGATACCCACGGATTGCCGGTAGAGTTAGGCGTAGAAAAAGAATTGGGAATTACAAAAGAAGATATTGGCAAAAAAATATCAATTGAGGATTATAACCAAAAGTGCCGGGAAGCGGTGCTTCGTTATAAAAAAGAATGGGACGACATTACCAAAATGATGGGCTATTGGGTTGACCTTGACAACCCCTACATCACTTTTGAAAACAACTACATCGAAAGCCTTTGGTGGATATTAGGTCAATTGTACAAAAAGGGTTTGCTGTACGAAAGTGTGAGCATTCAACCCTACTCACCTGCTGCCGGCACAGGTCTTAGCAGCCATGAACTGAACCAACCGGGTACGTATAAAGATGTGAAGGATACGAGTGTGGTGGCGATGTTTTGCCTCCCCAACCCCTCCAAAGGAGGGGCTAATGCGCAGCATCCTACAGTAAAAAAAATCTTCGATTCAATTAACGAATCATTTTCGGAAAACCCTCCTTTGGAGGGCAGGGAGGCTTTTTTCATGGCATGGACAACCACACCATGGACTTTACCATCAAATCTTGGCCTTACGGTTGGGCCAAACATTGATTATGTTTTGGTGAAAACATTTAACCCATACACACATCTGCCAATCAATGTAGTTCTTGCAAGAGCTTTACTGGGAAAATATTTCAAAGAAGAGGGTAAAAATAGCGATTTTGAAAATTACAATGCTGAAGTAAAAATATTGCCCTGGAAAATCCTGGCAGAATTTAAAGGCGCTGATTTAGAAGGCATTTCTTACGAACAACTACTCCCCTATGAAGCCAACAAAACCCACAACCCAAATGCATTCAAAGTTTTGCTGGCGGACTTTGTAACAACTGAAGATGGTACAGGAATAGTACACACAGCACCGGCTTTTGGTGCAGACGATTACAAAGTTGGAAAAAAATATGACATTGGTATATTAACAATGGTTGACCGCGAAGGCAAGTTTGTAGAGGGTCTAGGCGAATTCAGCAACCGTTTTGTAAAAAACTACAAAGACGATAAGGATTATGCTGACGTAAACGTGGACATTTCCGTAAAACTAAAAAAGGAAAACAGGGCTTTTAAAGTCGAGAAATATGAACACAGTTACCCGCATTGCTGGCGCACCGACAAACCAATATTGTATTATCCATTAGATGCGTGGTTTATTAAAACTACTGCATTAAAAGACAGAATGGTTGAGCTGAACAAAACCATTAACTGGAAACCTAAAAGCACCGGCGAAGGCCGTTTTGGCAATTGGTTGGAGAATATGGTAGATTGGAATTTAAGCAGAAGCCGCTTTTGGGGAACGCCTTTACCAATCTGGAAAACAGAGGATGGAGACGAAGAAATATGCATTGGAAGTATTACAGATTTAAACGAACATATAACTTCATCCAATGAATTTTATTTGAGTGAGGAACGAACCAAAAACTTTGATGCCGAAAGAGAGATTTTTCTTGCAAAAAAAGCAATGGATACGGTTTTAGCAACGCAAAATGATATGGAATATGCTGTTTGCAGGAATGACATTGATGGAAACTTCATCCATTTTTTATGGGGCGAGGAGGGCAGTGCAGCAAATGATTTTAAAAATGGCTATGGCATCTCAAAAATTGTAGCCAAAAGAAAAATCGAAGGACATGAAGCCATAGAAATTTTACACAAAATAGCAGAAGTAGTTGTATTGGGGAAAGTAAAAAGAGTTTTTGAACCAGACGGAAATAAAAGAATAGAATTGGAACTGGGAAATTATGTAGCTTTTATTAATGAATTTAAGAGTCTTGAAAAATACAATTGGCTCTTAACTGGTTTTAAAGTAAAAGAAGAAACTGTTGAAACCGATGAGATTCGCGACTCATTCGATTCTACGCATATCAACACTACACGTACGCATGATGATTTGGGAGCAGTTTCTGAAGCAAAGGTAAAATATATTTTCACACAACCAATTTTTCGGTTCAAAACTGATGACCTGCACAAACCATTTGTAGATAATATTTTCTTCATTTCCCCAAAGGGAAAAATAATGACCCGTGTTCCCGACCTCATAGACGTATGGTTCGACAGTGGTGCCATGCCTTATGCGCAATGGCATTTCCCTTTTGAAAACAAAGAAATATTTTCCAAAAACTATCCGGCAGATTTCATAGCTGAAGGCGTAGACCAAACCCGTGGGTGGTTTTATACTTTGCATGCTATAGGTTCATTAATAAAGGAAAGTGTAATAGAAGAGCTGGAAAAAAGTGGGCTACCCACAGACAAAGTGGACGGAAGAGCTTACAAAACTGTGGTAAGTAATGGTTTGGTGTTGGATAAGAACGGCAACAAAATGAGTAAAAGGTTGGGCAATGTTGTCAACCCATTTGAAACTATTGAAAAATATGGTGCAGATGCTACCCGTTGGTACCTGATTACAAACGCAAGTCCATGGGACAATCTCAAGTTTGATATAAACGGTATTCAGGAAGTACAACGTAAATTTTTTGGGACACTCTATAACACTTACCAATTTTTTGCCCTCTATAGCAACCTTGATGGGTTTGCTTTTAAAGAGGCATACATTCCTTTGAAAGAAAGACCAGAAATTGATCGTTGGATTTTGTCCTCGTTACATACGCTCATCAAAACTGTGACCGATAGCCTGGATGATTACGAGCCTACCCAGGCCGGAAGGGCAATTGAGGAATTTGTAGATGAACATTTAAGCAATTGGTACGTACGCCTTAGCCGCAGAAGGTTTTGGAAAGGCGAGTACGAACATGACAAAATATCAGCTTATCAGACCCTTTATGAATGTTTGGAAACAATAGTAAGGTTAATGGCACCCATATCTCCTTTTTTTAGCGATGCTTTGTTTCAAAACCTAAATAATGTTACTAACAGGTTTGACAAGGAAACCATTCATCATGTAAATTTTCCTACATACGACAATTCTGTAATTGATTGGGGTTTGGAAGAAAGAATGAGACTTGCCCAGGATACATGTTCACTCATTTTAAGCATACGGAAAAAGGTAAATATAAAAGTGCGCCAGCCTTTACAAAAAGTATTAATTCCTGTTCTGAACCCAACTATGAAAGAGCAACTTTCAAAAGTTGAAGATCTTATAAAAAGCGAGGTAAATGTTAAGTTAATTGAATATCTTACAGAAACAGAAGGCTTTATAAATAAAAAAATTAAACCAAACTTCATTTCTCTGGGTAAAAAACTTGGGGCTAAAATGAAAGCTGTAAGTACTTCTATAGCAGGTTTTACACAAAATGACATATCAATATTAGAAAAATCTGGAAAAATTATTTTGAATGTAGGTGATGAACCCCTTACCTTGCAACTTACCGATGTAGAGATATCTGCAGAAGATATTCCCGGCTGGAGTGTTGCTACAAAAGGCAACCTTACTGTGGCATTAGACATCATTATAAATGATGAATTAAAAAAAGAGGGTGAAGCCAGGGAATTTATAAATCGTATCCAAAATCTTAGAAAAGACAGTGGTTTTGATCTTACCGATCGAATTCAAATAACCATTGTTGAAAATGAAAAACTTGAAAATTCAATAAATGAATATAAAAATTATATTTGTGCCGAAATTTTGGCAGATTCAATAGTTTTTGTGCCGGTATTAATAGATGGCATTGAAATTGAAATCAACGATGTTTCATTAAAAGTTAATGTAAATAAAAGCTTGGCTAATGGCTACAACTAAAAAACCCTTAAAGGGAGCGAAACCCGCACCTAAAAAAACACCGGCACCTAAAAAGGTTGTAGCCAAAAAGGCAGCGCCGGCAAAACAAGCTGTAAAAGCTAAAAAGCCTGCCCAGGTAACGGTTGTGGCTAAAAAAGCGGCAGTAGTTTTGAAAAAAGTACCGGTAGTGGTTAAAAAAACTTTACCGGAAAAACCCAAAGCAACCGCAAAAAAGACGAGTAAAAGTGAATCAAAAGTGGTAAAAAGCGTACCCAAAAAGTCCGTACCTGCCAAAGTAACAAAACCTGTAGCCAGCAAACCCATAAAAAAGGTAGTAGCAAAAGTGGCTGCAAAAAAAATTGAAAAACCTGTGAAAAAAGCACCAATCCCAGAGAAAAAAATAGTTAAGGCAGTTCCTGCTGTTAAGCAGATAATTGTTCCGGAGAAAAAGGCAAAAGTTGCTCATGTACCAACACTTAGCCCTGCTGCTAAAGCTGCAGCAAAAGCACCTTCAAAACCAGCAAAACCGGTTGTGATACCAAAAACTTCTACCGATAAAATGGTTGATTACGAACCAGATTTTCTTAAAAGTGTATTGGATACACCGGCAAACATTCCAAATTCGCCCACTATGCGCTACAGCGATGCTGAATTAATGGAATTCAGAGAGCTTATTAATAAGAAATTGGATGCCGCCAAAAAAGAGTTAGCCTATTTACAAGGCCTGATAACCAGAAAAGATGAAATGGGAGGCGACGAAACAGATAACCGTTACATGACCATGGAAGATGGCGGCATGAGTATGGAAAGGGAGCAATTAAGTCAAATGGCAAGTCGCCAGATTACCTTTATTGATCATCTTGAGAAAGCCATCATGCGCATTGAAAATAAAACCTATGGTGTTTGCCGAGTTACGGGTAAATTGATTGACAAAGCCCGTCTACGTGCCGTGCCACATGCTACCCTTAGCATGGAAGCTAAATTAGGAATTGTAAAATAGTATATACTTTTACAAACTTTATATAAAAAAAGGGAAGCAAATTGCTTCCCTTTTTTTATATCTGTAGATATTGGCTATTTACTCAATACTTGATTTCTTCATTGCTATCCTGAACAATGCATAGCCCATTAGTAAAAAGAAAACAGCCCCTAATAAAAAATAAGCATTTTGTCCACCCAGAAGATTAATTATTCCGTGTTCAACACTCCAGGCTTCCAGTGATTTTGTGACATTTTCATTTACAGATAAAATAGCTACCATCACCCCCGCTAATGCACCACCAGCTACTAACCCAGTGGCAAAAAGATTACCTTTACCAAGGTCATCTTCTTCTTCATGCACCTCTTCACCTTTTCTTTTCTTTTTCATATCTACTATACCACGGATAGCTCCCCCAATAAATATTGGTAATGTTGTACTCAAGGGTAAATAGATTCCAATTGCAAAACTTAAGGCTTTTACGCCACACAACTCCATTACAAAAGCTATAAATACACCCACCAATACAAACTGCCAATCAAGATTAAATGATAAAATTCCTCTTATTAAAGTAGCCATCAATGTACCTTGTGGCGCAGGATATTTGTCAGTTCCTATGGCATGATGTATGCCCTGTGCAAGCATATCCTGTGTAGGTGTATCTAAAATTTTTATTGTTGCCCCAATTGCAATTGATGAAACTATAGCTCCAATAAACAAAGCAATCTGTTGAAATTTTGGCGTAGCTCCTATTAAAAAACCCGTTTTTAAATCCTGCGAGGTAGCGCCGGCATTTGCGGCAGCAATACAAATCATACTACCAACTACCAATGCCATTGGTTCATATACTTTGCCTGTCCAACCTACGGAAATGAAAACCAAACAAGTACCCATTATGGTTGCTATCGTCATACCACTTACAGGACTGTTAGAGGATCCAATTAAACCAACTATACGTGATGCAACAGTTACAAAAAAAGCCCCGAAAATTAATACCAAAAGCCCAACTAACAATTTACTTGCAATACCTTCTCCGGGTATTTGAGGAAGAATTGCCATTAATAACACCAAAGCAACGCTACCTATTCCAACTATTTTTATGGATAATTCCCTTTCAGTTCGGGCAATTGCAGAAATTTCTGTACCATCTTTTTTGAGTGAGCCAATACTTCCTTTAAATGATGAAATAATTGTTGGGATGGTTTTGAACAATGTAATAAAACCACCCGCCGCTACAGCACCTGCACCAATCTGACGTATGTATGCAAAGTAAATTGCTGCAGAATAATCCGCGAAAGAATGAGCAACAGGATCCCAACCACCTTTGCCCCCGGCGGATGCCAATGAAACAAGATAACCTAACTTCATTTGCTGTGCCGCAATTACATCAGGTGGCACCAATGATGACAATAGAGGGATTAATACAAACCAACTTAAAACGCCACCCGCTACCAGTATTCCTCCAATCTTTGGACCAATAATGTACCCTACACCAAGATATTCAGGAGTTATTTCACCACTTATTTTTGCTGAAGGAAAAAATTTATTGGTTTGTTTGGTAGCCCAAAAAGGTACTTCGGCTATTACATGAAATATCTTTTGAAGCATGGCATATACAAAAGCAAAAGCAACTCCACCCAATGCTACTTTAGCCAAATCGCCTCCCTTCTCACCTGCTTTCAATACACTTGCACAGGCTGTTCCTTCAGGGTAGGGCAATGTTTCGTGTTCTTTTACTATCAATGCTTTACGGAGGGGTATCATCATCAACGTACCAAGAATACCTCCGAAAATGGCCAATATTAAAATGGTGAAGTAATTAAAATATGAAGCACTTGAAGGATCACTTAAAAAAAGGAAACCGGGTAAAGTAAACACAACCCCTGCCGCTATACTTTCACTTGCAGAGCCTGTAGTTTGAATAATATTATTTTCCAGAATTGTAGTTTTCAAAAAAAGTTTTCCCAACAAAATACTCATTACAGCAATAGGTATAGATGCAGAAACGGTTAACCCTGCTTTTAATGCAAGATATACAGTGGCTGCGCCAAAGACAATCCCAAATATGCAACCCATAAGAATGGCTTTGAAGGTAAATTCCTTCATGTTAGAATTGTCAGGAACAAAGGGTTGAAACTTTTGAAGATCGGGCATAGCAGTAGTATTTTAATTTATTTTGAAAGTTAATGCAAATTATTTCTATAAAAAAAGCCACTTGGAAAAATATTCCAAACGGCTTTCTAAATTATTATTATTTGATAACCAAAATTTAATTTAACTAACCCCGTGCATCATTTTTTTCAATTTTCCGGCAAGGATAAACAGGATTAATGAAGCAAAACCTGATAACCCTACAAACAACATAAAGTAACTGTACAAGTCTTTGATTACAAAGCCAAGAAACTTTGGCGATGCCGGGCTTGTGTTCCATTGCTGCAAATTTATTTCATTGTTCTTGGCAAACATTTCATTTCTAAGTAAGAAATAAGTATGCTCGTTTTTGCCTTGTGCAAAAATAAATTTAGGTTCCTTATCACCATACTTTTCAAAGATTTTTAGTTTCTTTTCATCACTCATTTTTCCAGGAACAATGCGCTTCAACTTTACACTATCAGGGCTTGCTGCTTCTGTAGACAATGGTGTTGAAATAATATTTGTGATAGAATCAGCTTCTTTGGACTTTTCTGATTTTTTAACCATTTGTACATCCCATATTGCATTGATTCCAACTCCATTATTATTAACAACAGAATCCCAATTAACGGCATTGCCATTTAGGGTTACTTTAGAAGCATCAAATTCAGCAGCAATATTTTGTTCTTCGGGATACAATGAACTCATAGTTCCGGCCAACTTATTTCCGGTGGCAATAGCAAGAAACCAAACACCCATCATCAGCGATGTAAATCTGGCAGGTGTTAGCTTATTAACCATTGATAGTCCAATAGGGCTTAAACAAAGCTCACCAATGGTATGTAGAAAATACAACCCAGTAAGGAAGATAATACTTGCACCAGCAACAGGTATATTTTTAGAACCAAAGGCTATGAACAAAAAACCTATAGCCAAAAATCCAAGACCTAAAGATTGCTTGAAAGGTGCTGCCGGATTTTTTCCTTTCTTATTTAATCTTACCCAAAAAACACTCAATATAGGAGCAAGCAAAACAATAAACCCTGCATTAAAACTCTGGAAATAACTGGCAGGCATTGTCCAGCCAAAAATTCTACGGTCAGTTTGCTCGTCTGCGAAAAATGTTAATGACGCACCGGCTTGTTCAAAACACATCCAAAAGAACACAACAAAAATCATTACCAAAATAATAACCCAAAGCCTGTCTTTTTCTGTCTTGGTAAGTGTTTTATCTGTAATAACAACAAATGGGGCAACAAGTGTCATTCCATAAATAAGTGATCCCCAAAAATCGACACCAACTACCCAATGCAAAATACCCATGGTAGTTATTATTCCCCCTATCAAAATAGTCAACTGCTGCTTACTGAACCCGCTATCGCTGCTGCTTTCATCATTCAATTTATTTGCGGTAACACCCAATTGCTGACCGTTAGGAGAAATAACATACTTATCTTTTGTAAAATAAAAAATGATAAGCCCTATGATCATCCCTATACCGGCAGAGAAGAAGCCCCATTTAAAGTCAACATTTTCGCCAAGGTAACCGCAAACCAAAGGCGCAAAAAATGCACCGGCATTTATACCCATATAAAATATAGAGTAAGCACCATCTTTTCGTACATCCCCTTCAGGATACAACTGACCAACCATGGTAGAAATGTTTGGCTTAAAGAATCCATTTCCAAAAATCAAAAAAGCTAACCCTGACCAAAGCAATATTTCGCTTAAGCCTGAACCCTGTGGCAGAGATGCGCAGGAAAAAATCAAAAACTGACCAATCGCCATCAATATACCACCTACAAAAATGGACTTCCTGTTGCCCCAATATCTGTCAGCTACATATCCACCAATTAGAGGGGTAAGGTAAACGAGCCCGGTATAGGTGCCGTAAATATTTGACGCCAATGCTTTGTTGAAAAACAAATATTTGGTCATGAAAAGAATAAAAATTGCACGCATTCCATAGTAGCTGAACCGCTCCCAGAATTCGGTTGCAAAAAGGACATACAATCCTTTCGGATGTCCTTTTTGATGGTCATCATTTCCATGAATGGCGGCAGCCGTCGGGGTTATGTTACTCATAACTTGATTAATTTTCTTTTTAGTGGTGTAGGTTTGTTTAAAATTTAATGGCTCAAAATAGTGATAATTCTGATTAGTTGTTGTGTTAACTAATAAGTTGAAGAAGCAATGTTGATTTTCTTCGAGAAATAAATAATATAAATTTACCCTGATATGAAAATTTTGTTACTAGGTTCAGGCGGTCGTGAACATGCTTTTGCATGGAAAATAAAACAAAGTAAATTATGCTCGGCTTTGTTTATTGCACCGGGCAATGCAGGCACTTTGCAATTGGGAGAAAATGTAAACATTTCTGTTCTTGATTTTTTAGCTATTAAAAAGGTTTGTTTAGAAAAAAGTATTGAAATGGTGATTGTGGGCCCCGAAGACCCTTTGGTAGCAGGCATTTACGATTTCTTTAAAGAGGATGCGCAATTGCAAAAAATATTGGTCATAGGTCCATCAAAAGAAGCTGCACAATTAGAAGGGAGCAAGGCTTTCAGCAAAAAATTCATGGAAAGAAACAATATTCCTACCGCTACTTACAGAGCCTTTACAGCAGTAAATTATGAAGAAGGTGTAGATTATCTAAAGCATCATGCATTACCGATAGTTTTAAAAGCTGATGGACTTGCAGCAGGTAAAGGTGTAGTAATATGCCAAACAGAAAATGAGGCAATAAATGTTTTTGCTAAAATGATAAAAGACAAACAATTTGGCGAAGCCAGCAGCCGTGTAGTTGTGGAGCAGTTTTTAGATGGTATAGAAATAAGTGTTTTTGTAATGACTGATGGTAAAGATTACAAAATTATAGGCCACGCAAAAGATTATAAACGCATAGGTGAAGGTGATACGGGTCCGAATACAGGCGGAATGGGTTGTGTAAGCCCTGTACCTTTTGCAGATCAAAATTTTATGCAAAAAGTAATTGACCGCATAATAGAACCAACAATTAATGGTTTTAAAAAAGAGCAATTAGATTATAAAGGTTTTGTTTTTTTTGGTTTAATAAAAGTTGAAAACGAACCTTATGTAATTGAATACAATTGCCGCATGGGTGACCCGGAAACTGAAGTAGTATTGCCGCGATTGAAAAATGATATTGTAGCACTTTGCCAATGCTTGTATAATGGAAGCCTTAAGGAACAAATTATTGAAACCGATAACCAAAGTTGCGCTACTGTGGTAGCGGTAAGTGGTGGTTATCCGGGAGATTATCAAAAAGGTTTTAGTATAAAGGGCTTAACTGATACAATTACATCTACTGAAAGTATGATTTATCATTCAGGTACTAAAGTAGAAAACGAAAATATAGTTACTAATGGCGGCAGAGTGTTAGCCATTACTTCATTTGGCAATACTATATCCGATGCAGTCAGCAAATCTTCACAAACCTTAACAAACATAAAGTTTGAAGGAATGAACTACCGTAAGGATATTGGTTATGAGTTTGATTAAGTCGATCAAATGACAGACAACTTAGATAACATTAAAACCATCTCATCACTTTGATGAGTTCTGAAAATATCTTTTTCGTTTTCTAAAAATTGAAAATTCATTCATTTACTTTCGCAAAAAAAACTACATGGAACTTCAGAAACTTATACAAGAGGCTTTTACAAACAGGGAATTACTAAAAAACAATACTTACGAACAGGCGGTAAGAGATGTAATAGAAGAGGTGGACAAAGGCAGGTTACGCGTAGCCTCTCCCACACCTGATGGATGGGTAGTGAATGAGTGGGTAAAGCAGGCTATTCTTTTATACTTTGGCATACAGCAAATGGAAACTTTTACGCTTCCTCCATTTGAATTTTATGATAAAATGAAGCTTAAAAGTAACTACAAAGATTTGGGCGTAAGAGCAGTACCCCACGCCGTTGCTCGGTATGGTGCCTTCCTTGCCAGAAATGTAGTATTAATGCCAAGCTATGTAAATATTGGAGCCTACGTAGGCGAAGGTACTATGGTGGATACATGGGCTACAGTAGGTAGCTGTGCACAGATAGGCAAAGATGTACACCTTAGCGGTGGGGTAGGTATTGGAGGTGTTCTTGAGCCTTTGCAGGCAAGCCCGGTAATAATAGAAGATGGCTGTTTTATCGGTAGCCGCAGTATTGTGGTAGAAGGCGTAATTGTAGAAAGCGAAGCTGTACTTGGTGCAAATGTGGTATTAACTCAAAGCACAAAAATAATAGACGTAAGCGGACCTGAACCTATAGAATACAAAGGAAGAGTTCCGGCCAGAAGTGTTGTTATTCCGGGTTCTTATACTAAAAAATTTCCCGCAGGTGAATACAATGTAAGCTGTGCCTTAATTATTGGCAAACGCAAAGCCAGTACCGATCTTAAAACAAGTCTGAATGACGCTTTGAGAGATTTTAATGTTGCTGTATAGTTTATTGGTTAAGTGGGTATTTGTTACTTAAACTCCCAGAATAACAAATACCCTATTTCTATTTTACATCTTAATAACCTTTCCGCTACCCGCTGATTTCATATTAATATTTGTTGCAGCACCTTTGTAGTAGATATTGCCACTGCCACTCACTTTGGCGTCAATACTTTTGTTTGCAAATACTTTGATATTTCCACTACCACTTACACGTGCTACTACATTGTCGCAGCTTAAATCACTACAGTCAATATCGCCACTACCGCTTATACTTGCCTCAACAGATTCAGTATTTTCACCACTAAGCTTTACGTTTCCACTACCCGAAATAGAAATTTTTGTTTCACTAAATGACTTTACTCCCAAATTAATATTGCCACTTCCTGATAGTGAAACAGCTGTAGTTCCATCATTATAAAAATCACCTTTACCATTTATGTCTCCGCTGCCCGAAACTTTTAACTCTTTAAGCATTGTGGCACTTGCATGTACAACTATTTTGTTTTTTGATTTCAGATTTACATTGTCTTTTGACTTAATGACCAATATTCCATCTTTTACTGTGGTTTCTATATATGGCAACAGGTTGTCATCTGCCTCTACGGTTAAAACATTGCCCTTTCCATAATCTAATTCCACATTCATACTTCCACTAACAGAAATCCCGGTAAAATTTTTTACCTCACGACTTTCTTTTTTGGAGTTACCGTTGCCTTTAATAGTTTCCCATGGTTTAAAACAACAAAAAGTGATAATAGTAACCACTGCAAATAATACCTGCTTCATAGCAATTAATTTTTAAGTTGATAAAGTTTGTTTGATGCTATAAAACGGGTTCAAATTAAAAAAGTTACAGAAAATTTATTTTTCATTACCCTTTTGGGGAAATTGAAATCCGAAAAGTCAATTATCCCAAAACCAAAATATCACATTATCTCATTATCACATTATCTCATTATCATATTATCCCATTATCACATTATCCTATTATCACATTATCCTATTTTCACATTATCTCATTATCACATTATCCCATTATCTCATTATCTCATTATCCCATTATCCCATTATCTCATTATCCCATTATCTCATTATCATATTATCACATTAACACAATATCCTTACTTTTGCGCATCATTCACAAAAAACATACATCAACCAATTACCATGAGTGTATTAGTCAATAAAAATTCCAAAATTATTGTTCAGGGTTTTACGGGTACAGAAGGCACTTTTCATGCTACGCAAATGATAGAATACGGCACCAATGTAGTAGGTGGCGTAACACCGGGAAAAGGTGGTACTTCCCATCTTGACAGACCAGTTTTTAATACTGTTGCAGATGCTGTAGCCAAAACCAATGCGGATGTAAGCATCATATTTGTACCACCTGCATTTGCGGCTGATGCAATTATGGAAGCTGCCGATGCAGGTGTTGCATTGGTAGTATGTATTACAGAAGGAATACCGGTACAGGATATGGTTAAAGTGAAAAATTATTTATTGACCAAAAATACCCGACTGATAGGGCCAAACTGCCCCGGCGTTATTACTGCAGGTGAAGCTAAAGTGGGTATTATGCCGGGTTTCATTTTTAAGCCGGGTAAAATAGGTATTGTGTCTAAATCAGGAACACTTACCTATGAAGCTGCTGACCAGGCCGTAAAAGCCGGAATGGGCATCAGTACTGCAATTGGCATTGGGGGCGACCCAATCATTGGTACCACTACCAAAGAAGCTGTTGAATTGCTTATGAACGACCCCGAAACCGAAGGCATCATTATGATTGGTGAAATAGGTGGCGGCATGGAAGCTGAAGCTGCACGTTGGATTAAAGAACATAAAACAAAACCCGTAGTGGGATTTATAGCTGGTCAAACTGCCCCTCCCGGCCGTAGAATGGGTCATGCAGGGGCTATTATAGGTGGTGATGAAGATACAGCAAGCGCTAAAATGGAAATCATGAGGGCATGCAATATTCTTGTAGTAGATAGTCCTGCAGACATTGGCAAAACAATGGCTGAAGCACTAAAGAAGTAATTGCTCGAATCAAAAATATTATAAGCCTGTAGTAATCAAATACTACAGGCTTTTTTGCAGATTAGACTATTCCCATTTTCCCATAATATCATTACAAATGAGTACAAAGCAAATAGACTATTTAATTGTAGGTCAGGGTCTTTGTGGCTCGTTTCTTAGTTACTATCTGCTAAAAGCCGGAAAGACTGTTATGGTTATTAATAACCCAAAACCATTTACAGCCAGTAAAATTGCCAGCGGAATTATTAACCCTGTTACCGGAAGAAGAATAGTAAGAACATGGAGAATTGAAGAATTGCTTCCATTTGCTCTTTATGCCTATCAAAATTTTGGGAAAGAAACGGAGACCAAAATTGTAAAAGAATGTAAGGTTATTGATTTTCATCCCAGCCTGCAAATGAAGGAGGCTTTTCAAAAGAGGGTAACAGAAGAAACCGACTATCTACATGAAACCAATAGTGATAAATGGGAAGAATATTTCAACTTTTATTATGGTGCAGGTCAAATAAGTCCTTGTCTATTAATAGACATTCATACTTTTTTGAAAAAACAAAGAGAAATATTAATAGAACAAAATGCTTTAAAAGCAGAAACATTTAACCTGACTGAATGTAGCATTGAAGATACTTCTGTAAAGTATAAGGACATTGTAGCCTCCAAAATCATTTTTTGCGATGGGGCTGAAGGAACTAATAACCCTTACTTCAAAAACCTGCCATTTGCTCTTAATAAAGGTGAAGCGCTTATTGTTTCCATTCCAGAGTTACCCGCTGAAAATATATACAAACAGGCTATCAGTATTGTACCCTGGAAAAATGGATTGTTTTGGATTGGCTCTACTTACGAATGGAACTTTGAAGACGATAAACCTACATTAGCATTTAAAAATAAAATTACTTATCAATTGAAAAACATGCTCAAACTACCATTTGAGGTTACTGATCATTTTGCAGCTTTAAGGCCTGCCAATGTAGAACGGCGGCCATTTGTAGGGCTTCATCCTACACAAATAAATGTGGGCATATTAAATGGTATGGGTACAAAAGGTTGTTCACTTGCTCCTTTTTTTGCCAGGCAGTTTTCAGATCATCTCACTCTAGGCATGCCAATTTATCCTGATGCCGATGTAAAAAGATTTGAAAAGGTATTGGGGAGAAATATTTAATGTTTTGCTATTCAATATTATTCTTAAAATGAAATCCCATTATCTTAATTTCGTCTGTCTAAAACTTAATTAAACTTGAAAACTTTTTTTGCAACACTAATAGTAATTTTATTTCTTAGCTCATATGTATATGCGCAGGATGTAAAAAGAACATGGGTAGTAAGAGCAAATGTAGGTGCCTCTTTAAGCATTACCAATGTGAGTTTAGAAAAGGTTTTTGCCAAAAAGCATTCGTTGTCCATTATTCCCGCTTATGGGTTTTTAAAAAGCGAACAGGCTACTTATAGAGCCTATGGAATTGGTATGGATTACAAGTATTATCTCTCCAGACAAAACCTGGCACCTCAAGGCTTTTACGCACTTTTGGGTGGCAGTATTGCCAAAGGGAGGGCAAATATTGAAACTTCTGGTAAAACTGCAGATATAAAGGGGTATACCTTACATGGAGAAGGAGGGAAACAATGGGTTTTTAAAAAAGGATTCACAATTGATGCCCACATAGGATTACAGTATATAAACCTGGATGGCAAAAGCGACGGATATGATTTTCCTTTCGCCGGATGGCTGCCCGCAATGGGCGCCGGAATTGGTTATGCATTTTAAAAAATTACTTTATTATGGGTTTTTATAAAAAAAATTGTAGTTTGGCAGCTTATAAATTATTTCATCACTTAATATTTTCAACATGGATACTTCAAAAATGATTAAGGCTTATTGCTTAAAGACTAAAGAGAAAAACGTTCCAATGCACGATGCAGTTATTACCAGAACAGCTAAAGGCGGCTATATGGCTGGCGGAAATGATGGTAAAGGAAATAAAATGGCTGCTATAATGAACGAAGAAAAAGCGCTTAAAGCAATTGCTGATGGTGTTGCTAAAAAAGGCTTCTAAAATTAAAATCAACAAAATATTATAACCCCACTAATAGTGGGGTTTTTTTATTTTACAAACAAATGTTAACAATCAATCAAATTATTAGAAGTTATTTACAAACAGATACTTAGTATTACTTATTGATTATTTTTGGTCTTTAACTAAAAAAATAAAATTATGAGAAAGATTAAATTTTTATTGTTGAGTTTAACTGTATTAGCAGCAACAAACTCATTTGCACAGGATGATAAAAAAGAGGATGGACCTGCTATTAGTATTGGTGCCGAGGTTGGTATTCCTTTAGGTGATTTAAAAACTACCTACAGTGTAGGGATTGGTGGTAGTGTAAAAGCCGCTATTCCAGTATTTGAAGGTGGAGCTTTTACAATAAATGCCGGCTATATGACATTCAGTGGCAAAAGCTTTCAAACACTCACAGGGTTTGATGCTAATCTGAACCCCATTTATGGAAGTGCAAAATTACAATCATTAGGTATGATCCCTATTAAAGCGGGTTTACGTTTTTCAATTTCAGAAGGTTTTTATGGCGAACCGCAATTAGGATACACTTTGTATTCTGGAAGCGGCAGCAGTGGAGCATTTACTTATGCTGCTAACCTTGGCTATGTGATTAACAAAATGGTAGATATTTCTGCCCGTTATGAAGCTGCAAGTAAAAATAGTTCAACCCTAAGTTTTATAGGTGCAAGAGTTGCTTATAGCTTTGGTTTGTAGTTTTTAAAATAATATAATGAGTACAAAAAAGACCACTTAAAAAAGTGGTATTTTTTGTTATATAAAACACTATATCTAAAAATTCCCAAACTTACAATTATGTGAAACACGTGGCATAATTATTTAATCACCCAGTTTTTAACTGTTCAGATTGAACGGCTTTACAAACAAAAAAAATAATTATGAAACGGATTACAATTGTAATGATTGGATTGATGACAACATTAACAGCAGCAACATTTGCACAAGAATCAACATCGAAGACACCTGCGCAGCGTGGAATCTCATTAAGTGTAGGCCCTGAATTTATTTTACCAATAGGGACTTTTAAAAGCGAAAGTGGTTATAAATTTGGTATTGGCGGTAGTGCTAAACTGGTACTTCCATTAGCTTCTAATTGGGATGGCTCTATATCAGCGGGCTACATCGGTTTCTCCCAATCAAAATTGGATAATGTGACAGACAAAAACACATTTACTACCATTCCTTTCAAAGCCGGTATCAGGTACCGTGCAGATGGTGGATTTTATGTAGAACCACAGGCTGGATTTACTCAGACCAAAGTAACCAATCAGGAAGGTTCAGGACAATTTACATATGCTTTAAACCTTGGTTATCTAATCAATGATATGTTTGACATATCAGCAAGATACGAAGCTATAAATGCTAAAGACCAAACAATTAGCGGTGTAACCGTAAAAGGAGTTAGTGCCAAAATGCTTGGATTTAGATTAGCATATAACATTAATTTTGCAAGAGTTAAATAAAAACATTTCCCCAAACTACCTATAAAAGCCCCACAATTGTGGGGCTTTTTGTTTTTTATACATATCTATCATCCTTTATTCCGTCTTAGTTAACAACAATCAATTTTTTTACACCACTTATTACTGCTATTTTTGTATGACCTCTGGAAATATTTTAAATGTTTCTTCAAGTCAAATAAATGAATACAGCCATAATTTCTATCGCTATTCATTTCCAATAATTCGCCATTAATAAGTTTTCTTAGCACTACAAATATTTATTTGTGTTAGTGTTATTTGTAACCAATGGCAAAATGTTAAACAACAAAAAACGATTCACTACCTTTTTTTAAAAGAAATAATAATCTTACAACAATGGCCAAATTTATTTTTGTTACAGGTGGCGTTACAAGTAGCCTTGGTAAAGGAATTATTGCAGCATCTCTTGCAAAACTGCTTCAGGCAAGAGGTTTGCGGCCTACCATACAGAAATTTGATCCTTATATCAATGTAGACCCCGGCACCCTAAACCCGTACGAACATGGTGAGTGTTATGTAACCGAAGATGGGGCGGAAACCGATCTTGACTTAGGCCATTATGAAAGGTTTTTGAATACCTATACATCACAGGCAAATAATGTAACCACTGGCCTAATATATCAAACTGTTATCAACAAAGAAAGACAAGGGGCATATTTGGGTAAAACTGTACAAGTTATACCACATATAACAGATGAAATAAAGAGAAGAATGCTATTGTTGGGGAAAGATGATCGTTATGATGTGGTACTTACAGAAATCGGAGGAACGGTTGGTGATATAGAAGGTTTACCCTTTATAGAAGCTGTTCGTCAGTTGCAGTGGGAATTGCCCGAAGAAGATTGTCTTGTTGTCCATCTAACTCTTATCCCATACCTGAAAGCCGCTAAGGAATTAAAGACAAAACCTACACAACACAGTGTAAAATTATTAAGCGAAAACGGTGTACATCCTGACATATTGGTTTGCAGAACCGAGGAGCCTTTGGGCTATGATATTAAAAGGAAAATAGCACAGTTTTGTAATGTAAAACAAGAGGCAGTAATAGAATCTATAGACGCATCCACTATTTACGAAGTACCCTTAATGATGCTCCGCGAAAAGTTGGATATTATCTGCATGAAAAAACTCAAAATAACAGAGTTTAAAGAACCCGAATTAGATAAATGGAAAGTCTTTCTTGACAAATTAAAATATCCTCGCAGTAAGGTCACTATCGGACTCATAGGAAAATATATTGAACTGCAGGATGCATATAAATCTATACTGGAAAGCTTTATACATGCCGGCGCCATGAACGAATGCAAAGTGAATGTAGTAAATGTGCACAGCGAATTTATAAATGAAGATAATGTAGCAGAAAAGCTGGAAGGATTAGATGGTTTGCTGGTAGCACCGGGCTTTGGTCACAGAGGCATAGAAGGAAAAATAACGGCGGTAAAATATGCCCGGGAAAACGATCTGCCCTTTTTTGGCATTTGCCTGGGTATGCAAATGGCAGTCATTGAGTTTGGCAGAAATATATTGGGTCTTACTGATGCACATAGTACAGAAATGAATGCATCTACCTCTCATCCTGTTATAAACATGATGGAAGAACAGAAAAAGATAAAAGAAATGGGCGGCACTATGAGATTAGGTGCTTACCCGTGTAAGATAAAAGAGGGCTCTTTGGCAGCATCCATTTATGGTAAAACTGAAATTTCTGAAAGGCACCGCCACCGCTATGAGTTTAATAGTGAATACCTTGATCAATATCAAAAAGCAGGTATGATAGCAAGCGGTGTAAATCCTGACACAGGTCTTGTGGAAATAATGGAGTTGCCCAATCACCCATTCTTCATTGGTGTGCAATATCATCCGGAGTTAAAAAGTACAGTAGAAAGCCCGGCACCTCTGTTTGTTCATTTTATAGCTGCCGCAAAAAAGTACAATGAAAAAGGCGGGGTTCAAAAAAAAACTCAACTGAAAAATGAGTTGGTTCAGCAGGAAAATTAGAGTTTAATGATTCGGATTTAATAATTATCGCTTTTTATTAAAAGGGTAAGGGGCATTAAAATTATTTTATGAACCGGATACAGAAAGGGTATCTATATAACTTACCCTCGGCTGCATTGATGGTTGCAACAATTACTAGTATAAATGCAGCTACAGCCACAATCCACGCAAAAAGCATCCCAATAATTGTAATCACTAAAGCAATAATATAAATGGCGATACTTATCTGAAAGTTGAGCGATTCCTTAGCATGATAAGCGATATATTCTGACTCATCTTTTTTTACGAGATAAATAATAAGCGGTGCTAAAATAGGTGCTACAAATGTGAGTACATGTGCAAGCAACGCCAATGTTTTTTCATCGCTTGTTGGGTTTGTAGGTTGCTGTCCACCATTTGTAAAGTTTTGTTGATACTCCATAATTTTAGTATTTAGGGATTATTCAATTTTTAGATACTACCTGTTCTTCCTCCATCAACTGCAATACTTACGCCATTAACATAAGCCGCGGCAGGGGATGCCAGAAATGCAGCTACAGCAGCTATTTCAGCAGGTTCACCAAAGCGGCCGGCAGGTATTTCATGAATCATTTCCTGTTCAATTTCATTTTCTGTTTTACTCTTCTTTGTAGCATTATTACTGATTATTGTTACAAGTCTTTGCGTTCTTGTAGCACCCGGTAAAACATTGTTTACTGTTATGCCAAATGCACCCAACTCATTTGCCAATGTCTTACTCCAGCTGGCAACCGCACCACGTGTTGTATTTGATACTCCCAGGTTTGCCAAAGGTATTTTCACTGACGTGGAAATGATATTTATGATACGCCCAAATCTTCTTTCCTTCATACCGGGAATTACTGCAGTAGCCATAAGATGACTGGTAATTAAATGTTGATTGTAAGCCTGCAAAAACTGTTCGGCTGTGGCATGTACTATCGGACCCGAAGCAGGCCCGCCGGAGTTGTTGATTAAGAGATCAACCTGAACAGTTTTGACCAAATCATTTACCCATTTTTCAGTATGTGAATGATCATTAAAATCAATAGCCGCAAAAGAGTGGCGCTGACCTAACGAAATATCCAAATGAAGCAATGCCTCCTGAAGTTTGGTTTCATTTCGTGCAACTAAAATACAATTGGCACCAAGCAATGCTAATTCCTGTGCAATAGCAAGTCCAATACCCTGACTGCCTCCGCAAATGATGGCATTTTTATTTTCAAGAGAAAGGTTCATCTTTGTAATCAATGTTTAGTATTCAAAAGTAATCAATATTAAAATGGAATTGCTAGAACAGCACTTAAGTCATTGCTTTAATAAATAATTATTCATAACTCAAACCACATAACATGCTTGCACCTTTTAACCTAAAAAAATGGATAGACGATAACCGTGATTTATTAAAACCTCCGGTAGGAAATAAATGTATTTATCAGGATGCTGAAAATTTTATTGTCATGATAGTGGGCGGCCCTAATGCCAGAAAAGATTATCATTTCAATGAAACTGAAGAACTCTACTATCAGATAGAAGGAGATATTGTTGTAAAAATAATTGACAAAGGTGAATTCAAAGACATCCCTATCAAAGAAGGGGAAATGTTTTTACTCCCGCCCAAAACACCACACTCACCACAACGTGGACCTAACACAGTAGGGCTTGTCATTGAAAAGAAAAGAGAAACAGAAGATGATGGGTTTCTTTGGTTTTGTGAAAACTGCGGTAACAAACTGTACGAAGAAACATTGCATGTAGATGATATTGTAAAACAATTGCCACCGGTCATAAACAGGTTTTGGGAAGATACCATGAAGAGAACCTGTAGCAAATGCGGAAATGTTATGCAACCACCGGTGAAAAGATAGAACGCAGATTTTTATGAAAATGATGAATTGATAAGATTATGGGAGATAATTATCTTCATACGGATCTGACAGATTTGATTATTAAGGGGTTTTATGCAGTTTATAACAAACTCGGATATGGCTTTCTTGAAAAAGTATATGAAAATGCTATGCTTGTTGAATTGAAAAAATCTCAATTGGATTGTAAGCCACAAGCACAGATAGAAGTATTTTATGATAATACCAAAGTTGGTTTTTATATTGCAGACATTATAGTTAATGACAAAGTAATTGTTGAAATTAAAGCGGCTGAAAGCATATGTGAAGAACATGAAGCTCAACTGACAAACTACTTAAAGGCTACAAATATTGAAGTAGGTTTATTACTAAATTTTGGCAAAAAACCACAAATAAAAAGGAAAGTTTATTCAGCAGAATACAAAAGATAGAAGACTGATTATTTTAATTTTCATGATAAACGCAGAAAATAATCACTATATTATATGTTCAAAATTATCCTCACAAATCTTAATTATCCTAAAAATCTGCGTTCAAAAATTTTAATAGAACGCAGATTTTTATGAAAATGATGAATAGATAAGATTATGGAAGATAACTATCTTCATACGGTTCTAACAGATTTGATTATTAAGGGTTTTTATGCAGTTTATAACAAACTGGGATATGGCTTTCTTGAAAAAGTATATGAAAATGCTATGCTTGTTGAATTGAAAAAAAACCTATTGGAGTGCAAGCCACAATCTCCAATAGAAGTGTTTTATGATAATGCCAAAGTTGGTTTTTATATTGCAGATATTATAGTTAATGACAAAGTAATTATTGATATTAAAGCAGCAGAAAGCATATGCGATGAACATGAAGCTCAACTGACAAACTACTTACTTAAAGGCTACAAATATTGAAGTAGGTTTATTACTAAATTTTGGCAAAAAACCACAAATAAAAAGGAAAGTTTATTCAGCAGAATTCAAAAGATAGAACACAGATTATTATGATTCTTATGATCAACGCAGAAAAGTATTACTACATTCTATG
>JANMMU010000016.1:0-7502 GCA_031373555.1 Segetibacter sp.
ATTTGAATGGCTGTTCGGCGAAGCCTTTGGTAGCATATACGCCTCTGCCGTTCGCATCTGTTACCCTTACTGTTACCGGTTGGTTATTTACCCCATGTACCCGTAGGGTAAACTGGGTACCGGTTGGGTTAGGGTATAAGGTGGCGTCAAACTGTTTATCGCTGGTTTGTAGGGACAATTTAGTTTTTTTTGCAATGATGTGACTACATGAATCTGTAGCGGCCAAAATTGTTACTGAAGATGAACCACCACATCCGTTGGCATCTGTTGCAGATATTTTGTACGTACCGGGCTTTAAGTTGGTAAACATGTTGTCAGGATATAAAAGTATGCGTATCCCCGTTTTAAATTGATAAGGGGGTGTACCACCTGAACCCGTAGCGGTAATAGTCCCATCTTTTTTTCCGATGCAACTTTCATTTGTTTTTGACAAGGATACAGTTACTGTAGATTGCACCCCTACCACTTCTCTTGTTCCTTCATAACAAATGCCTACGTCCCATACCTGTATATGGTAGCTTCCTGGGGTAAGGTTACTAAAGATGTTGCTTGCCTGAAATGTATTGGGGTTCATGGTACCGATCCTGTACCGCAACCCTGCGGGAAGGATTGTGATGGATCCATCATTCATTTTAGCACAGGTCGCATCAGTGTGAGATTTGCCGCTAATCATTCCGAGACAGGTACGTCCACCAGGAACTACCTGTGGTGCGTTGCCTGATTTTGCTATTGATGGGCATGAATCCGTAGCTGCTAAAATAGTTACAGGCACAGATGTATTGCCACATCCCATAGCATCTTTTACAAATATCCTGTATGTAGCTGGTTTTAAATTGGTGAATACATTATTGATGCCATAAGTACCTGCTGTCCCCAGTTTAAATTCGTAAGGGGGTGTACCACCTGAACCTGTGGCGGTAATAGTTCCATCTTTTTTCCCGATGCAGCTTTCATCTGTTTTTGACAATGATTCTGTTACGGTTGATTGTACCCCTACCACTTCTGTTGTCCCTGCATAGCAGATGCCTCCGTCCCATACCTGTATATGGTAGCTGCCTGGAGTTAGGTTGCTAAAGGTATTACCTGGCTGAAAGGTATTAGGGTTCTTTGTACCAATCCTGTACTGCAACCCTGCGGGAAGAATTGTGATAGAGCCATCATTCATTTTAGGACATTTTGCATCTGTGTGAGAAGTGCTGCTGATTATTCCGGGACAGGTACGTCCACCAGGAACTACCTGTGGCCGGTTGCCGGATTTTGTAATATTTTTAGGTAGGTTTAGTTGTGTTTGTCCAACCGCAAGATGAACAAAACAAACGCTAAAAAGTATCAAAAGTATCTTTTTCATAAAACAGTATTTAATGTTTAAAATAATTGGGTTATTGGCATCATAGGAATAAAGTTTCAGGCAATTATATTCAACTACTCCGACACCTCTTCTCCCTTAAATCTTTTTTCATGATTTATGTTTTGGTTGGTTAATAAAACTGCCAATGGAGTCAAATAAACATTTACAATAGTTCATAACCCCACTTGCTATTATTAAATCAACATGGTCGCAGTATTGTTACCCCTTTTTTTTCAATTATTTTTTTCAATAAAAAGAATAGGAAATGACAGTCATGCGGCCATAAGAGAAAGTTGGTCGCAGGAAATATGAGGTTGGCTATACAGGCTACCACTTCACTCCACCAACACAAACCCCGCCCAATAATAAGGCTTCGGGTATGTTGATTTCATTTTTAGTTGCGCGGCATAGAGTGCCTGGCGGGTCGTTTTGCCGGCTAACCAGTTTTTATAAAACAGGGTCATCAGGAGGGTTGTTTCTTTGTCGGGTATTTGCCACAGGCTCATCATGACTTGCTTTACCCCGGCCATTTTAAAGGCACGCTGCAGGCCTATGACCCCTTCGCTACCTTGCAGCTCACCAAGTGCTGTCTGGCAGGCGCTTAGGACGACCAGGTCGGTATTGCTGAGATCCATTTGTGCTATTTCGTAGGCGGTTAGTATGCCGTCTTCTTTGCGTTGCAAGGCGACTCCTTCTTTCCATGCGGTGTTGGCGCCTGCCAGTACCAGGCCGCTACGCAGCATGGGGTCTTGCTGTGTTTTAAAGGCTGTACCGCCGCTGCTGGTGACTATGCCTTCTTTGTCGGTTTTCATGGGATAGAAAAACCCGTGTGTAGCGATGTGCAGCAACTTTGGGCTGTTGCCGTCCAGTGCTTTAAAGTTTTCTTCGGTGGCCGATGTGTCGCTTAGGGTGAGTATGGTTTTACCGCTTGCATCAAATAAACAAGTCACACTGTCCATTTCCTGCCGGGTGCCTACGAGTGGCTTCCACTGTTTATTGCCGCTTTCCCACCTGCTGGCTAACATCGGACTGGTCCCCTGCTGGGTAAGCCATTTATTTGACTTTGCCGACACTTTCTTTTTAGCCAGCAAAGGCATGGCAGGTTTTACCGTGTATTGTACATTTCCCCAAAGACTGGCAGATGACGGAGTGAAAATAGGGGCTGGAGACAATGCAAGGGTGCGTGTACTGAACAACTGTGTAAGCTGGTATTTGTCTATCAGAAAATGGTTAGTGTCACTTTGCAATGCTGCAAAAGAAATGCGGTGAAGCAGACCGACGGGTGCATAATAAACTGTGCTTGCATGGGCCAGGTATTTTTCAAGCGGATTCCAAATCAGTTTGTAAAGATTGTTGCCTGCAGTGTAATTGCTGTACAGATAGTTGATAGACCATACATCGCCATCTGCAAAGGGCTTTAATACTCGCTCCAACTGTTTTTCGCTGCATAGCGGTACAAAAGCAGGCACACTGTCGCCGGGTTGCAATATTGATGCTGCGTAGATGGTGCTGTATGTCCATTTATTAGTGTATAGCCTGAACGTCAAGAACTCTATGGCTACCTCGCCTGTCTGCAGGTGAATGTCTTTACTGCTTATTTTTTCGCTTCGCAAATGGCTATCGAAACCGTCATAGCGGCGGGAGACTTGCTGCTCCAGTATATTAGTTTCTTGTTGTAAGCTGTCTATAAAGGGTAGCCGTTGTTTGATAGGTAAAAGCAATTGTTTTCCCAAAAGTTTTTTATTGATCTGCCACTTGTGAAACAGGAGTAAGCCGGTGCTGTCAGCATTTGTCCTAATCTGGGTAAGGGTTTGTTGCTGATTGGTAAGTACCATACTTTTCACCATCATGGCGTTGGCATACACCTGTTGCAATATGGCCGGGGGCATTGCTTTCTTATTGTAAAGCAAAGATGGCAGGTAGCTAAACTGGAGGTAGTTTTCGTTGATGAAGTTCATCTTTTCCTGTTCGGATAGGGTGGCATAAGAGTCTTCTACTTTTTTAAGAACGATGTTGCCTGCTTCGGCAAACAAGGCTGCCGCTTCTTTTTCATTGCCCAATGCTTGCTGTAGCAGGCCCAGGTTGGTCAGGCTTTTGGCATAGGCCGGGTGCAGATCGCCAAAAGCGCCTTTGATGATAGCTAGGGATTGGTTGAGTAAAATGGATGCGCTATCATATTTTTTGGCTTCCAGGTAGAGTTCACCAAGTGTGTTTAATGAGGTGGCATAAGCGGGGCTGCTTGTGCCCAATATTTTCTTTCTGATGGCTAAGGCTTGCTGGCACATGACAATACCTGCAGCATACTTCCCTGTTTTTCTATAAAGGCGTGAGAGAATATCTAAGCTGTTGGCATATTGTGGGTCAGCTACACCATACCACTTGCGGGTCAATAGCTGTAGTTGTTGGTAGTAAAAAAATGAACTGTCGTAACGGTGTTTGTTTTCATAAAATATCCCCAGGTTTTTTAAAACTTCGGAATGATGATTGGGTATGATAAGTTTTTCTGAAATTGACAAAGCATATTTAAGCAATCGCAATGCTTCATTATACTGACCCAATGCCTCGTATATCGAGGCAAGAAAACTAAGTGTATGTGGGCGGTAATAATCAAATTCTTTTCCGCTTTTTATAGCAATCTCACACAATTCTTCTGCACGTTGAAACGCTGGGAGTGCGTTATAGTAATCGCCCAATGCCTGATAAGAAGTGGCAAGATTATGAAAGCTGAGAGAAAGGTCAGGATAGTCTTTGCCCATCATTTGTTCTTTGATTTTGATGGACTGGAAATAATAGGGAAGTGCTTTTTGGTATTCGCCCAGGCTATGGTAAGTGCAACCGATGTTTTCTATACAATAAGCATTTTGAAGGCTCATTGCGCCTAAATTTTTTATGGTGAGTTCTGAGGCTTCATGCAAAATTGATATGGCTCTGTCATACTGAAATACCTCACTCAACTTATCCGCAAAGTGAAACAAATACAATGCATAGCGAGGATTGCTTTCGCCGAATACCTTTTTTCTTTCTGCCAATGCCTGTTCCCATAAATGCACTGCGGTATCGTATCTGAACATTACTTTGTAACTATCGCCAAGAAACTCAAGACAATCTGCATGTAGAGCTCCTTTCTTAGCACCACATTTTTCTGACACTATTAGGGCTTTTTTTGCATACTCAAGTTCTAATTGATTGTTAGCCTCACCCCTGTAAAATATTGCCATGTAAAATATACTTTCAGCGAAATCAGCGCTTTCTTCATTTACGCTCTTCTTTAGGATTGTAAAAGCTTTTTTATAGACCTCGTAGTGTTTTACTCGTTCTTTGTGCTCTGGATGCACATGATAACTTAATGTTCCATAATTATTCAATGCCTTTGCATAAGTTGGGCTTTCATTTTCCGGAGGCAGCTTTTTAGACAGTGCCAGAATCTTTTGGGCAAACGAAAAAACATATGCTGGATTAAAGGGTTTATAATTCAGCAGTTGGTCTTCCCATACGATGGTTGCCAGAAAGTTTTCTGTGTTCACCAACTCAGAAACAACCCTCTCGTCTAACGGATGTGTTTTGTAGAGTACCTTTGTCTTTGCAATGGAATCTATAAAGTCTTGCTGAATGGCTGTTTTCTCAAAATAGTCTAAGAAAAATTCAATACTGTCAGTATGGGGAACCGACTGGGCAAAAGTATCTTGAACGCTACCCGATAAGGTTAGGAAGCAGCTGAAAACAAGTACAGCCATTTTCCATTGAGCAGTTTTCATGGCCTATTTTATAAGATAAATCTTATGGTTAAAGGCTTAGGATTGTTACGATTACAAATAGGACATTACAAAGCCCATTTGTTGTATAAATATAATGCATATCAGGATAAATAAAAATTAAATAATCTAACGGCTATGGCATAGGGATTTGTTGTGCTATTTTGTGTCTTTAAGTTCGTCTATCAATTTGGAGGCAACCGTCTTGTATGCTTTTGTCTTGCCCTGCTCAATTTGTTTCAATAATTTTTCTGCTTTAATCAAGTCGCCGGTTTGTATAAACGCCAACGACAGATACCAATACGCCTTTGTTTTCAACTTGCCGGGGGCATGTAGTGCGATAGCTTTTTCCAATTCAGGTATTGCTTTTTCTCCATCGTTTAGCGCCATGTAACTAAGTGCTTTATAATAGCTTGCATAAAATGAAATAACAACAAGGTCTGTCTCTTCACCCCTGGTAACAATGTTGACGTCTGCGCCATCAATTGCAGCAATTGCATCTGCATATTTTTTATTTTCGTATTGGGCAAATGCGGTTTGTAAAGGCCCATTTTTAATTACAGGTACTTGATCGGGCTTAAAGTTTTCTGCAAACAAAGTCGCCCTGTTTTTCCTTTTATTTTTAATAGGTAGCCTATTACTATTGCTACCACCCGTAGGCAGCACTTCCGGTTTACCGGCTTGTGCTGGCAGGTCTGACTTTGTAAGTGAAGTGTCGGGAGCCGATGCTATTGTTAGTGTGTCAGCGATTTCACCGTTCGCCGCAAGTTGCGTTGTTTGCTTATTTGAATTGACATAGAAGGCTATACCAAGGCCAACAATCCCAATGAATACCGCCGCTACTGATGCTTTCACCCATATTTTCATCTTAATTGTTGTAGCCTTATGTTCATTTTTTTGTACGCTTTTATTGTGTTCAAACGGGAACTCTTTGTTTGCATTTTGGAAGTATTGATTACCCAATCCTTCCAAAGTTTCTTTCAGCAGACTTTCATCAATTGTATTTTTTAATTTGTATCGCATATCGGTTTCTACCCTCTTGTAGATAGTAACTGCCAAATTCAATTCTTCGCTTTTCGCCATTTCAGTTTCAAAGCGAAGCTTTTCTTCACTACTAGTGTCGCCATTCAGGTATTCTTCAATTTTCTCAAATAGGTTTTCATCCATAATTTACCATTTCAGGGAGTTGAACTGATCAGATTGTTTTATCATGGCGGTTAACTTGGCCATGCACTCGCATTTCTTCTTTCTTACATAACCATAGCTGACATTTAAAATATTGGCGACCTCTTCCATTGGCTTCCCTGTCCAGCTCAGTCGCAGCAGTTGCCGGCAGTTTTCACCCAATTCGGCGATTTTTTTGTTCAACAAGTCATTTCTTTGTTCATTTAAAATAAGCTCTTCCACTTGTTTGATGGGGTCTTCACCTAAATTATATACGGCAACGTCATCTATTGTTACCCGGGGTGATTTTCTTTTGCTTAGTTCGTTCATCCATTTGTTTTTGCACACCAGGTATAAAAACGCATCCAAAGGGCATGTCAAAATAAATGCTTGGGTTTTGGCTTTATTATAAATGGACAAAAGAGCCTCCTGAAAAATGTCCGCCGCATCGCTGGCTGTTCCGCTGTTCTTGAGTACCAGCCATTTAATCTTCCCCGAATATTTTTGATACAATTCATGTAACACTATCGTGTCGTTGTTGACCAGCGCATCAATATATCTTTGATCAGGGTGCAGCATTTGGTATGTTAATGTACATACTTTTTTTCATGCAATAAAATATTTCCCCCAGTTTCAGTTTACGCTGTATGAATAAAATTTAGAAATATTCCTTAGTTAAACAGCATCCTAAATGAAAGCGTTACACAATCGTTTACTTGACAGTATTAATTTAATACCTGATTTTGGCAGTAGAAAAAATGAGTGTGAATAAAATCTCCAGTTTCATCAACAAAATAATACAGCAAAACTACCTTGTAGCAATGAAAGGAATCCCTTCAGGCACTGTAGATATGGTGCTTTAAGACCTGCCATAATTAATCAACTTAGAAGTTTTCTTTCATAATTGTAAGTTTGAAAAGGTCTGCCAATTGGCGGGCCTTTTTGTTGAATACTACAAAATAAGGCCGTGCAAAAGTAATTCTGCACGGCCTGTTTAGGACATCAGGATGCTGACTAAACCCTTATTTTAATTTTACAGCTTTCAAAGTTTTTATTTCATTGCCTTGTCTTACTACCACCAAGTATATTCCTGGTGCAAATGTTTCCCCAAATTTGAATGGCTGTTCGGCGAAGCCTTTGGTAGCATATACGCCTCTGCCGTTCGCATCTGTTACCCTTACTGTTACCGGTTGGTTATTTACCCCATGTACCCGTAGGGTAAACTGGGTACCGGTTGG
>JANMMU010000018.1:0-24013 GCA_031373555.1 Segetibacter sp.
GCTGTTGTTACCCAAAACAATACACTTTTGCTGGGTGATGCAACTAATGCAAGTTTAAATGTAGGAATAGGTACTAATGCTCCCGGTCAAAAGCTGGAACTCATGAATGGGAACCTGTACATCAACAATAACAATAACACATCTGGGGAACTCCGCTTCAGAGAGCCAAGCGGTGGAGGTACGGTCTATACTGCTTTTAAAGCACAGCCACAAGTCGCTAATGTGACTTATACACTGCCCGCTGCTGATGGCACAAATGGACAGGCTCTACTGACAAATGGTAGTGGGACATTATCATGGGGAGCAGCAACTCCATCATTAATGGTTGTAGCATCACGTACAACTAACTATACCCCTACAGTTGCATATGCAACTTTAGCATATAACAATGCAACAACAAATGTGGGAGGTGCATATAATACAGCAACAGGAGTATTTACTGTTCCTGCCACAGGTCTTTACCAAATAACAGTTAACAACAATTACTCTGTGGTTAATGCCCTTAATAATGGCTTGGCAGTAAGAGTTGTTGTAAGTGGAGTTACCGATTATGAAACATCTGCAGCAATAACCCCGTACAATACAAACACAATTGCCTGTGCAGTATCAATTTGCGATGCAGTTCAATTAACCAGTGGACAAACCGTAACTATTACAGTTGGAAACCTGGTAAATACCATGAATCCATCCATTGGTACGGGGCAACATGTACTTAAAATTGTTCGATTAAATTGATAATTAAATTAGTTAATTTGATATTGAATACTTACTCTTTAATCTAAGTTAAAGGGCAAAAAGTTTAAAACAGAAAAATTAGCTGTATAAAAACTATGATTTCAAAATACCAGAAGTATTATAACAAGTAATTTATCTGGAAATTACTAATTTTTTTTACTTTCAATAACCTTCAGTTAATTAATTGAATTTGATTTTCAACAAATAAACTTATTTACGTAAAGATGATATAAATGCATTTATACATTTTTCCAAATTATCTGCTCCTGAAAGCAAGGAAATAAATGCCGAGCCGATGATGGCTCCATTAAAATAATCACCGGCTTGATTAAATGAAGCCTTGTCACTTATGCCAAAACCAAGCAAAGAAGGGACAGAAAATCTCATATTTTTTATCCGTTCAAAATAAGCTAATTGTTCTGTAGAGAATTCGCTTTTACTACCAGTAATACTGTTGTTGCTAACAACATAAATGAATGCCTTTGACAATTCCGTAATAGTTGAAATACGGTCATCATTGGTTTGTGGACTTATAAGAAATACGGGAGAAACGTCATATTCATCGAATAAATCCCTATATTTTTCCGCATAAATTTCTACAGGCAAATCTGGTAAAATTACAGTGTCAATATTAAGTGCCTGACAATGGCTCAAAAAAGATTCAATGCCGAACGCATATGCAGTATTAAAGTAACCCATTAACACCAGTGGAATTTTTAAATGTGGTTGAATGGCTCTTAAATCTTCAAACATACCTTTAAGTGTAAACCCATTCTGCAATGCTACTTCCCCACTCTTTTGTATGATTGGACCATCGGCCAAAGGGTCAGAAAAGGGAATACCTACTTCAATTAAATCAACACCAGCTTCCTGCAAAGCAAGGATGATCTCCTGTGTACTTTCCTTGTGGGGATAACCTGCCGTGAAATAAACTGAAAGAACATTTTTTCTGGATTTGATATATTCACCTGTCTTATTCATGGTTGAAATGTTTTAAGTAGGTAGTCAAATCTTTATCCCCTCTACCAGATAAATTTATAACAACAATATCATTAGATTGAAACTCCATTTTATTTAAAGCGGCTAATGCATGAGCGGTTTCCAATGCTGGTAAAATACCCTCGTCTTTTGTAAGTTCCAATCCAGCTTTTATTGCCTCATCGTCGGTTACACTTAAAAATGTTGACCGCTGTGAATTGTGTAAATGTGCATGTAAAGGCCCAATGCCGGGATAATCCAAACCGGCAGAAATAGAGTGAGGTTCAATAATCTGACCATCTGCAGTTTGCATAACTTTAGTCATACAACCATGAATTATACCCTGAATGCCTGCCACCAGACTAGCAGCAGTTTTGCCGGAGTAAATTCCTAAACCTGCGGCCTCCACTCCGATTAATTGCACGGATGGTTCATTAATAAAATGATAAAAAGCCCCGGCTGCATTACTTCCTCCACCAACACAGGCTACCACATGGGTAGGATTTTCGTTACCGGTTTGATTCAACAATTGCGCTTTGATTTCCTGACTAATAATAGATTGAAACAATGCCACCATATCAGGAAAAGGATGCGGGCCCACTACAGAACCAATCACATAATGGGTATCAACCGGATTGCTGATCCAATAGCGGATAGCTTCGTTGGTTGCGTCTTTCAAGGTCTTACTACCACTTTCAACAGCAATAACTTTTGCTCCGAGCAACTTCATTCGCTGCACATTGCTTGCTTGTCTTACTACATCTATACTACCCATAAAAACGGTACAATCAATGCTGCACAATGCACATGCTGTTGCAGTTGCTACTCCATGTTGTCCGGCGCCGGTTTCAGCAATAATGCGTGTTTTACCCAATCGCTTTGCTAATAATACCTGACCGATTGCATTGTTTATTTTGTGTGCACCGGTATGGTTCAGGTCTTCTCTTTTTAAAAAGATTTTTGCTCCATATTTTTTAGAAAGTTTATTGGATAAATACAATGGTGTGGGACGACCAACATAATCTCTAAGCAAGAGTTGATATTCTTTTTGAAAAGACTCCTCCTGTATGATTGCTTCATAATTATCTTCCAGCTCTTTCACATTAGGATAAAGCATTTCAGGAATAAAGGCTCCTCCAAAATCTCCGTAAAACCCTTTATGGGGTTTGGGCCTCGTTGCTTCTAATATCATGGATAAATTGTTTTACAAGTTCAATATTTTTAATTCCCGCTGCGGCTTCAAACCCACTGTTAATGTCCACGGCAGCTAATCCTTTATGTTGAATAGCATTGATTGAATCAACATCTTTTGGCTGAATTCCCCCACTTAAAAAGAAAGGAGTTTCCAATGTGTATTCTTTCAATATATTCCAATCAAATTTGACACCGTTGCCACCTGCATTTTTTCCTTTGGTATCGAAAAGAACGTAATTGCATAACGGCTCGTATTGCTTTAGCATTTCGTTGTCAATTCTATCATATATGCTAAAGGCCTTGATAATATTAAAACCCTTCTGACAAAGAGATTCAACGAATTCAACAGATTCAGATCCGTGCAGTTGAATATAATCCAGTCCAAGCTCATTTGACTTTCCTTCAATTTTTTCAACTGTTTCATTTACAAAAACACCTACCTTTTTAGCAGTAATTTTTGGAACAAAATCATCAGCAAAATACCTTGGTGATTTTTCATAAAATATCAATCCTAAAAAGTCAGGATTTAATTCGTCAATGGCCAACATATTTTCTGGATACTTTAATCCACAGACTTTAATTTTCATTGTTCCAAATTTTTCATTTCAGCAATCAATTGTGTTAATGCTTCATCAGGTTTTGGTGTACGCATCAGGCTTTCACCAATCAGAAAGCCATTGAATCCAGTATTTTTTAGTTTAATAATTTCTGTTGCGGAAGACAGTCCACTTTCTGAAATGATGGTGAAATGATTTGCATATTTTTCTGCTACAGTGAAGGATGTTTGCAAGCTTACTTCCATTGTTTTAAGGTTTCGGTTGTTAACGCCTACTATCAAATCATCACCGGGTATTTTATCCAACTCATCTATGGAATGAACCTCAAACAAAACCTCCATACCCAGCGATTTAGATAATTGATATAACGATTTCAATTCGCTTTCTCCAAGGCATGCTGCAATCAGCAGCACAACATCAGCACCCATAGATTTAGTTTCAATAACCTGGTATTCACTTACTATAAAATCTTTACGAAGTATGGGGGATCTATTGGCGTTACGTGCAATGCTAAAGTCGCCATCATTCCCCATGAAGTAATCTGGTTCTGTGAGTACTGAAAGTGCAGATGCTCCGGCATGAATGTAACCTGTAGTAATTTCCTTTACATCAGCATGTTGACTGATAATCCCCCTGGATGGCGATCTGCGTTTGAATTCTGCAATGATACCTGCACTTTCGGGTTGTAACAGATGCTTCCTTAATGAAAAGCACGGTTTACTGAAATGTATACTACTCTCCAACATTTTTATGTTCACCAATTCCCTGTTTATTTCAACCTGCCTTATCCGATTCGCAACAATTTCCTCCAGCATACTGTTATTTTATCAATTTCTTTAAAAGCAATCCCGCCTTGCCGATATACAAAGATTCACCGGCAATTGCAATACATTCCTGCAAAGTCTTATCCTGTTCAAAGCAGTGAATAGCAGCTCCTGCATTTACAATAACCGCTGCGTTTTGTTCTTCAGTTCCGTGCCCATTTATTATATCGAGGAAAATATTGGTTGCTTCATCCAAAGTATTTCCACCGAATAAACTTTCAGGGGTAACAGTTTGCATACCAATATCTTTTGGGGAAAATATTTGTTCGCCGGCTGATGAAAAGTATTGAACCTGTCCGGTTAGAGAAATTTCATCGTAACCATCTATGGAATGTACAACTACATAATCCTTAGACTCCTGTTGCATAATGTAATGATACAAACGAGCCAATTTAAGGTTGTAAACTCCAACGAATTGCTTTTTGGTTTTTGCAGGATTAACCAATGGCCCCAATGTGTTGAAAATGGTTTTGATACCCAGTTGCTTCCTCACTTTTGCTACCCCTTTTAATGCGGGATGAAACATTGGAGCATGAAGAAAACAAATATTGCAATCACTAAGTTGCTGTTCTAAATAAGATGGGTTATTAGAAAAACTATATCCAATTTTTTCCAGCACATTTGATGAACCACTTATAGAAGACACTCCATAATTACCATGTTTAATAACTTTATAGCCTGCAGCTGCTACAACAAACGAAGCCAATGTGCTGATGTTAAAGGTATTCTTTTCATCGCCACCGGTACCGCAGAGATCAATTGCATCATATGATTCTAATGTGGTGCCAATGCTTAGATCCAGCAAGGCTTTTCGGAAACCAATCACTTCATCCAAAGAAACATCGCGGCTGCTCAAAGCTATTATAAGAGCAGCAATTTGTTCATCGCCGAATATTCCTTCCCCTATACCCTTCATTAGATCGTAGGCTTCCATTTCAGAAAAATAATAACCACCGATTAACAGGTTAATTGTGCTTTTAAAATTCATATGGGCTGATTTAAAAAGTTAACCATTATCTCCTTTCCATATTCAGTCAAAATACTTTCAGGATGAAATTGCACACCGCTTACCTTATGCCCTTGATGCTCCAACGCCATTACAAATCCATCTAAATCCTCTGCCGTAATTTTCAATTCAGCGGGTACAGTTTCTTTTTTCACCACCCACGAATGATAACGGCCTACACTGAATGGTGATGGAATATTCTCAAATAGTTTAGAGGCTGTGTGATGAATAGGAGTCGCAACGCCATGCAATGGTGCTGCAATGTTTTCCAATGTAGCTCCATATACTTCGCCAATTGCCTGCATACCAAGGCAAACCCCAAAAATAGATTTTGATGCTTTGTAGGTTTCAATTAATTCACATAGTATCCCTGCTTCTTTTGGAATTCCGGGGCCGGGTGAAAGAATAATTTTATCATAAACAATTACTGCTTCTATTGAGATTTCATCGTTACGAAAAACATCAACCTCAACACTCGCATTTGCCTTGATGAGTTGAACCAGGTTATAGGTGAATGAATCGTAATTATCCAGTACTAATATTTTCATGCTTGTTTGTTTTAAAGGTTTTCAGCAGCTTCCATTGCTTTTCGCAAAGCGGCCAGTTTATTATTAACTTCCTGCAGTTCATTTTCCGGCTCTGAATGTAAAACAACCCCGGCACCTGCACGATAATGAATGGTATTATTTTGTGCAAAAAATGAACGGATGATAATTGCCTGATTAATGTTTCCCTTGAAATCTACAAAACCAATACTGCCACCATAAAAACCCCTTGGATCATTTTCTAATTCTGCTAATATTTGTATGGCCCTAACCTTTGGCGCACCAGACAAAGTACCTGCCGGAAAAGTATCTGCCAATACTTCCACATTGTTATGTTGACCGTCTAACTTACCATTTACAGTAGAAACCATGTGAATGACGTGACTGTATTTATGAATTGATTTATAGGCTGCAACTTCAACTTCGGAGCAGTGCCTGCTTAAATCATTTCTTGCCAAATCAACCAACATGGCATGTTCGGCCAGTTCTTTCTTGTCCAACAATAAATCTTTAGCTCTTTGCTCATCCTGCAGTTTATCACCGGTTCTTTTGTAGGTACCGGCAATGGGATTTACGGTTGCTTCATTGCCTGTAATTCTTATCTGTGCTTCGGGTGAAGATCCAAATATTTTGTACGCTCCAAAATCAAAAAAGAACATGTATGGCGACGGGTTGATATGGCGTAAAGCCCGGTACAAATTAAACTCATCCCCTTTGTAATTTCTTGAAAACCTTCTTGACAAAACCATTTGAAAAACATCTCCACGGCTGCAATGCGCTTGGGCTTTTTTTACATTGCTGATAAATTGTTCATCAGTGCAGTTGGTAAACTCTTCGGAGGTAATTGCAAAAGGATAAGTACTGTGCCTTGCGGTCAACACTTTTGATACAAAACCAGTCAAAGTAGAGGGAGAAGCCGGGTCAGCATTTTCAATAAAAGTAACCTCGCCATTAAAGTGATTGATGCTGATAACATACTGATAAAGCCTGTAATCTATAATGCTGATATTTTCAGGTAACACCGGGCAAACATTGGCCTTTTTTGTTTCAAAAAAACGAATGGCTTCAAAAGCCTGAAAACCAAAAAAGCCATTGATACCATCATATTCACCTTGTATAGTAACGCTTTGGAAAAAGGATTGCATTTCGTCCTGTATTCGTTCTATTGATTCCAATGGATTTTCAGTTCTTTCGCTTTTATAATGTTGTATCAAACTTTTTGAAGTTAGCTGAAAGCCGCCAATAATATTGGTGCAAATAATGGAATGTGCATTGGCTGTATCATCAATTTCTGAACTTTCGAGCAGTATGCTTCCGGGATATAAATCACGAACGTTGAGATAAATTCCTATGGGAGTTATTTGATCAGCGAATTTTTTTTGTGTGTAACATTTTAAATTTATGTCCATGCGTTTGAGAAATAAAAAGTGAATAAAAAAAGGCCTGCCGAATGGCAGACCTTGATATTTTGAAAATACAATTAGTCAGCGATTCAACACCATCGGGTTTGGGTAGAACCCCACCAACTAAAATTTGTATTTTGACTATATGCTTTCATCTAGATAACAAAACTAAAACCTTTTATCCGAATTATTAAAAAATATTTTTTATGGAAAACTTTAATACTATTCATTTTAATACCTACGAATATTTTCACTTTAAAGATTCAATGTCGTTCAAATTTTTGTTTTCAACCTCATAATTGTTTTGGCGAAATGTAAAAGAACTGCCATCTGATCGTACACGTTTTGTTCCTGCTGAATAATATATACCGCGGTTTGCAAGTTCGGCTTTTGGCAACCATCCGCAAATTTCTAAAATATTCTCGACAGTATGAAAACTGCAAAAAACGATGGTATCGGATTGCAGATGCGATTGCAAAAAAAAAAATTGTTTACAAATTCTGGTTTGACAAAGCTTTTTCTTCCCATAGTTTTTACATCTATCAATCGACCATTGTATGCTATGTCATAACCTCCATCAAAACCTTCCTGTTTTACATTCAAATCAGGATATTCACCAAAGAGATATTTATATACTGTAAGTTCGCCAATTAACCCAACCCGTTGTTTATTATAATCCCCATCCTCCACTCCCCTATTTGCAAGGTTGTGGGTTTTGAGATAATTTTCAACCATGCTAATTAATCCTTGATCAACTTTTAAACGTTTAATAAAATTTGTGCCATTATACCATTTTATAGCCTTAATTGTCTTTTGAATCAAAGGCAATATTTGTTCATGAGTCTTTTTAAGAGGCAATTTAAAATTAGAAGCAGCTAATGCTTTCAACTCACCAACTTCACCCGCTACCAATTCCATTCTACCCTCTTCAAAACCATTATTTGTAGGATAATAAATATTGATGACGGGCAATTTACTTTTTGCTGCATTAAAAGATAAAAGATAGTCACGAAGAATAGCCAGTCTATCATATTTTCTTGCATCGGGTGTTGGATAATAGGTTGATAATTGTTGATTATCAATTGAACTGACAAGTGTATGTTTTTTGAATTCAAGAATTGCGATTGGAAAATTATAATCGTTTAGCAGTAGTAAATCTACATCACCCGGATACAAGCTTTCGGTTTTTGAAAGAAAGCATTCCAGGCATGATGTACCAAAGGTTAAGCCCTTTGCTCCCACTTTCACCTTGCCACCTGAATGTTGCTGAATCAAAGCTTTTAGTTCTGCAATGTTGATTTCTTTAGTTGAAAAACTATGTTGTTTAATTTCATCACTGTGTGCAGTAATTAGTAAAACTGAAGATGTGGAATTGTTCCAATCCAAATGATCATTATAAACTAAGAATTGCACAGTAAGTTGATATTGCCAACCAAAGTGGAGCAATCTTTCTAAATACTGATTTCCAAATTCAGCCAGCAAAACATCCTTAATATTTTTTGAAACATCACTATAGGTGATGCCATTTTTCAACACCCGTTTAATCCATATTGTAGGTGTAAGTGTTACAGCTAAAGCAGACCAGTTAATGAAAAAGTCGAATGAAATACCAAAGAGATTTTCATTTATTAAAACATCGTTATGAAACCAATCATCAGGCGAAACACCCGAAGGATGGGTCTTAGGGAGTTGACTACGATCAGTACATTTTGCTAAAAATGGTTTTGATAGCATTGTTGAAATAATTCTAAATGATTAATTACAAGGGTTCATAATTAAGTGTATGATTGCTGATAAGTGGCCGCCTGAATTGTTTTGCTATCTCATTATTTTTGGGTAATTCGTTCAAGGCTTGCTCCAATCTGTCTATGCTCACTTTAATATAATCTGTAGCATGCACTTTATGTAGCAAAACGTTTTCATTTTTCTCAATACCAATATATTTTCTTCCTTCTAATAAAGCGGCCAACAAAAAGCTTCCACTGCCACATGCATTGTCAAGCACTACATCGCCGGGATTTGTATAGGTACGTATTAGGTAGCGGCCAAGTGCAACAGGCTTTTGCGTAGGGTGATGCACCTGCCCTTCTGATTCTGCTGTTTTTATGTAAACTGCACTTTCGTATGGTTGTGAATTTTCATCAACCTCATCCATATCATACAAAACAACATCGTTGGGATAACGTTCACCTTCGCTTTTTACATGTCGAGGTTTAAAATCTCCATAACTACCAGTGAACTGATCCTTTCTTATCCCTTTATCATAAGCCTCACCCGCAGTCATTTGCGGATGGTATGTTGGTTGTTTTTTATAAAATATACAGATGTCTTCGTGCTTACGTAGCGGCTGTATTTTGGCATTTAAAAAATTGGTCGGCTTAGATTTTATCCAGACAATTTTGTACTTAAAGTTTTTCTCGTTGCTTAAAATTAATTTTGCAGTAAACACGCCCTGACCCGTCAAAGCCACTACACCATTCTCTTTTAATATTCTGTTGTACTCCTTCCATAATTTATCTAATGGAATAACACTATCCCATTTGTTTTGCGTAGTACCGTAAGGTAAATCACACAATACCATATCCACAGAACCTGATGGTATGCCTTTCATTGCTTCGAGGCAATCTTGTTGTACTATTTTGTTGATGAAGCCGGAGATTTTACTCATGGGGTTTTGTATAGCGAAAATGCTTCTAATTTATTCCGTTAATTCACGCAATATACTTTGCCCAAAAATAACTCACTATATTATTTATACAACAAACAATCCTTACAATTTACTGATAAATATGAAAATAAATTTTTAGCAAAATCAATTGCCTGCCCATTTTGGGCACACAACAAAACCGCCTCAAAAAAATTGAGGCGGTTTTATTAGTCAAATACTATCATTATGGGGTTACGATTCGTGAAAATGTGGTGAATGAATTGCATTCACAAGTCCTCCCATAAGTAATTTGATAGCGCCTTGCCGAATTAAATAAACCGGGGCTGGCAAGAAACAATGAAAATACCGGGGTGGAATTGTATTTATATCCAACAAAATTATTTGGGTTTAATGGCAACCAGATGTTAGGGTTATTTACAATTGTACTTGAAACCGGAAGGTTATTATTGTCTATTTGTTCTACTTTCCAATATGGGGTACATCCATTTAATGGTGCAGTTGGGGTTGCCGACATATTAAAAGACCCACCAGTATTATTAGTGATACTTACGGTGAAAAATAAATCACTTTGTGGAACAGAGCTTAACGCCACCAATCGGATATTATCAATTGCCAGATCATTTCCATCACCTAAGCCAGATTCATCTAACGATATCCGAATGTATGCCGGGGATATTGATCCATTCCATGTAAACGTTTTTTGAACCCGTTGCCAATCACATCCAACTCCACTTGAATCAATTAAAATACTGTTCATAGGAGTAGCTCCTGACGGGAAGCTAATGTCAATTTTTGGCTTTATATTAAACCCACATTGATTTAGGTTTTTAAAATCTGCGCAAAAGGAATAAGTTACTCCTTTAACTAAATTTAAAGTTTGGTACCATACAATTTTTTTACCGGCAGTACCTGTATTTTTACCATTAATAATCAGGTGTTTATTATTGGCATTACAATCCGGGTTCCATGAATTAGGAGCTATTGCATTTGCCTGTGCAGAAGTCAAAACACTGTATTGCCCCGGCAAACCGGCAGTAGGAGAATACAAATAACCCGCAGAAGAAAAATCTCCATTATTGCCAAATTCAAAATCTCCATTTTTAATGATGTTTATTCCCGGGCAACATTGCTTTCCGCAAGTTTTTACAAATAATTTAAGGTGCATTATGGTATCACAAGAACCAACGGCAGGCTTAATAAAAATATAATCGCCTGTCATGTTATACTGCTGACCGTTCCATAAATATGGTAAAGCTGTATTGCAAATGGTATCTGTTTTATATAGATGGGGGCTTTGATTGATAGTTAACTGCAGGGTTTGGTGCTCAGGACAACCTGCTGTATTTAGGGTATCAAAATAGTAAACGCCAGATGTTGTGTATTTAATTTCATGCCAATAAAAACTATCACAGGCAATCACTGTCAAAGAAGTAGAAGTGCTGTTATTGATTATTAAGTTCAATGTAATGACACTATCGCAACCTGCAATATTTTTAATGATGCTTGTATAAACCCCCGAAGTAGTATACACATTTCCAGTGCCACCACTAGCAACATCCCACAAATAATAATCGCAGGCAGTCGTTCCAATTGTGCTTGAAGATGAATAGTTAATAGTTAAGTGTAAGTACACAATACTATCACATCCTGTTATAACACTCTTTAGATATCTAGTATAAACCCCGCTACTTGTGACCATTGTTGCATTGCTGTCATTCAAAATATACTGATCGCAGGCAGTATCATAAATATGTGTTTCAATTGGTGGCAATACCGTTACTGTTATGGATTTAGTTTCTGTACAACCTTTGCTATTAGTAGCTGTTAAAGAAAAATTGGTAGTTGATGATATGGGAAAACTACCCGGATTTTGCTGTGCGGAAATTAGTGTTGAACCACCACCGCCATTACTTGCTGTCCAAACCCATGAAGCAATTGGTTGAAGAACTCTACCTGTAATTGAAACATCATCTACATATAAATTCCACATATTGGCGTCTGAATAACAATTAAACCCAAAATAATAAATACCATCTGTGGTAGGTGTATAGATGATTGTGGCTTTAGCATAGTTGATGTTGTTTAGACTTATTTGTCCGTTGTTGTTCCATAATACAGTCGTTTGATTAGCTATGGACGAACCATTACCAACAGTAACTTTTAATTTTTCAGGAAAAGCAGCAGATTGAACTTTATACCAAAAACTAATGGTGTAGCATTGTCCACCTGTAAGTGTTTGCCCCGGAGTAACTGCCCATGCATTTGCAGGGCTAATATTAGAAGAAGTATATGCCATTGAATGTGCGCCGGTGCGAGGTGCAGGCGGGGTTGCATCTTGCTGCCATAAATTTACCGAAGGCGGCACCAATGTAAATGACCACCCGACCGGAGGCCATGTTTCAAACCCTTCAGAGTAATTGAGTGAATCATAGACACCGGATATTCCACTGCCAATTAAGTTTACATTTTGCCCGGCACAAATTACCTGTGGCGTAGCTAATGCATCAAATTGTTGAATTGGATAATCGGCATAGTCATTTCCACAAGAAGTAAGGGAATCATTTTGGTAATAAACAGTTACACACCACGACACATTGGCATCGGCGGGGGTAGCAGCAGGTATGGTACCAACCCAATAAGAAGTGTTATTGGGATTAGGGTTTCCTCCTGTCATTATCACTTGTGTTTCGGCACTACAATTATAACGGTATTTTAATTTTACAGATTTTATGGTATCGCAACCAGCATAAATTTTTGCTGTAACTAATCTATCTACTGCAACACAAAAAGTAGTATCGGGATATTTTCTTAGACTATCAATGCTTATCTGACCGCATCCAATACCAGCAAATTCATCAGCCCCAATATCCGGATTTGTAAGAGAGCGGATTTCCATATCATAATCATCACTGACTGTGCCGATAGGTATGCCTGTGTTACTAACCGGAGTGGGTACAGCAGCATTGATATGTAAATCAAGGCTTCCAATACTTCCGGTTGGGTTTAAAAAATTCGGGTTGCCACTGAAACTGTTTATGTCTTGTCCTACGGCAGTTCTCCAATCAGATATTGTAAGCCTGTCAATACCATTGTACTTTCCCAAAAAACTTCCAACACCTGTTACATGGTAATCGTTGTAATTAATGGTTAACCCAGTTGGGTTAAGCGTTGTACCACCGACTTGTATGGCATAATGCTTTCCTGTGCCGGTAGCGGCATTACTTCTGGCATTGTAAAATATATTGTTTAAAATTTTTCTTGTATTATTTATAACAACACTTGTAAATGCAAAACTGTTAGCACTTCCAGTAACATTGTTGCTACCGATGTAAATACTGTTGTAATAAAAATTGTTAGTTCCTGATGCTTCATTAATGCCATTTATAGCAAACCCGATAGTGTTATCACTACCTAAAAAATTTGTCCCTAAGCGAATCATATTATTTTGGTAAGTAGCGGTACCTGAGGTTACATAAATGCCGTTTACAATACCTGCTGCACTTGAAGGAGTTAGCTCATGAATTAGATTAGTGAAAATTTTGCTACCCGTAAGTGCACCCGATATTTGTATGCCTGTAATGCTTGTGGCTGCAGTGGTATGGTTGTTTGCAAGTGCATAAATATGATTTTTGGAAATGTTGCTAATGGCACTTCCGGCATTATTAATACCAATTAAAGATGCTGTTGTTGCAATTCCCGTTCCCCCATTTGCGGTCAAATTATAAACTAAATTATTGGTTATAGTGGCATTGCCTGCTCGGTTATATAGTGCTATTAATTGACATGATGATGCAGTTGAATAATTTTGAATAGAACCCAAAAAATTTCCGCCAATAATATTATTAGATGCTGTCCAATTTGCTGAACTACTGGTAAAATTTACTATGCCAAAAAAACTAGCAGCTCCGGTTCCTGTATTATTTACAGATATGCCACCAACTATATTATTATTTGTTGTCCAGTTGCTTGAACCAAAATTATACATGGCATAAACATCAACAGACGAGGTTGTATTAGTTGTATAAGTTATAGAGTTGTTTATAATATTGCTACCAATTGTATTAATATTAGAATTTACCAGCCCTTGATTGATATATATTCCTTTAAAAGGTGCATTGGTACTTATTCCAGAAGCAGTACCCGAAATTGCAATTGATTTAATAGTATTAGTGTTAATGTTTGTTGCAGAGGTTGTACCAGCCAAAATATGTATAGGAACAAATGAAGAACTGCCACTCGCTAACACAATGGTGTAATTTCCTAACCCCAAACTGTTAGAACCTTCTACTCTGTTATCTATAATTGAAAAATTATTTCCACTGGTATTAGATATCCATATTGCAGCATGTTCATTAGCTGTAGTTTGTGTCCTGGTTGAAGTTTGATAAAACCTATTATCTTGGATTGTATGGTCAGTATTGCCAGAAGAAACATAAATTCCTGCATTGCTGGTAGTTGGGCTAAAGTAATCATATATTCTATTATCGATAATAGAAATGTTACTATTGTTTATTGTTGCATTAGTTGTTGTACCCAACATATTCACTGCTTTGGTAGGCAAAGTTGAACCGGCAGGCCCAATGTTGCAATTACTAATAGTATTATTATCATTTCCATTAAGCGTGTTGGCATCTGTTGAGAAAAAGATAGTTCCACCAGCGGTAAAAATTGGCGAATTTGAAGATCCTAAAACTGTGCAGTTTGTAATAGTGTTACTGGTAGCACCGTTAATGAACCGAATGGTAGAAGTGCCACTGGTTGCAGAAGCAGTTAGGTTAGTAATGGTGAGATTATTAACCCCTGCATTTAGCCCATCAATAAGTACATTGTCTGCCCCGTTAAAGTCAAAGAGAGGGCTGCCGGCTGCTATATTCCCACTAATGGTAAAAGAACCACCCTGGGGGTAAATACGTACGAAATTATAAAAACAAAGACCAACACCACTCGCATTTAAAGAAGCTGTAGTAGTTTCTGTTATATTGTTAACTACATAAAGGGTTATGTCGCCTGTATGTATGCCGCCATTAATTTGGATAAAAGTAGTAGCAAAATCTGGATAGGTAGCTGAAAGTACCCCACCCGTAGCTACTACAATTACGTTTGCCTTTGCACTGATAGAAAAAAGTTGAACTAACAAAAAAATTGCAATAAACTTCAATGAAGTAATGTGTTTCATGTGTTTCTTTTTTTAAATTAAAAAACCAATTTTGCTTCTAGCAAAAGAAAATAATGGGAGATGTAAATCCCTTTTACATCTCCCACCAAAAACACATTTACAACTGCTTTATAATTTTGTCTGTAAAAATAATTTTCCCTGTAGATGAAATAATCTGCAACATATAAGCCCCGGCAGCATAAGATTCCATTTGCAGAACCGTATTGCTTTGTTTTGCCTGTATAGGAATGGTTTTAATTAACTGTCCAAATACATCAAACAGTTTTGCATAGCTGTTACTTTCTAAATTAGGGGTAGATATAGTAACAGCAGTGTTGGTAGGATTTGGAAAAACCTTAATTACATTTTCATTGGGCAATGATGGACGGCTATTTTTATCTTCGGTGATGGTGTTCGCTTTTACTATATAATCACTTGTGCCGTTATTAAATTTCTGCATATACTCTTTATCTTCATAATAGTGCAATGCAGGTTGTCCGCCTTTATTTACATATGGATCTACAATAATGGCGTAAATATTTTTCACGGTGCATTGGCACGTCCTTCCATAAATAATGCGGTACCTTTTATTCAAAGTAAATATACCAGGATTACCTGTTGCTGCTAGAGTTGAGGTACCAACATAATTAGTAAAGACATTTGGAGTTGTTGTTAGCCAGATTGGTGGATTTATTACCTGTGTTCCAGATACAACTGTGTAAGTAGTACTTAATTCTTCTACCTGCCAAAATTCGGTACAGCCATTTAATGGTGCAACAGGTGTAGCAGTAATATTAAATTTATTGTTAGCAATATTAGAGAAAGCAAGATTAAATAGTAGTTGAGATATATCTACTTTTGGCTCTTCTACTAAATTAATATTATCAACTGCTACATCATTTCCATCTCCCTGACCGGTTTGATCTAAATAAATAGAAATGGTTGTAGGGGTTAGTAGGAGCCCGGCGGGAATTGTGTACTCTTTCATTAATGTTTGCCAATTGCAGCCTGCCCCGGCATTAATGGTTGTATAAGGAATATTAAATGCAGGTAAATTATTGAAAAGAACAGTTATCCTTGGTTTTACGTTAAAACTACATTGGTCTAAATTTTTGAAATCTGCACAAAATTTATAGGTTTTTCCCCTTTCAAGTGTGACTGCTTTGCTCCAAATAATTACAGATGTCCTTCCAGTAAATCCATTCACTACCAAATGGCGCTTATAGTTGCTACATCCTGGATCCCACGTTGGCGAAACTGCTAATGCCTGTGCAGAATTTAATAAGCCATACTTACCAGGCACTACACTACTTAAAGCAACTAATGGCTGATAATTTGTAACAGGTAGAAAATTATTTGGTGCTACGTTGTCCAATTCAAAACTACCATTGAGAATTAAATTTTTACCCGGGCAACATTGTTTGCAATTAACTGCATAATCATTGTTTAAGTTATTGTCTTGCCCACCTGGGGCTCCGCCTGCATATAAGGTACCCAGTTGTGTTACAACACCATTAGTCCCTGTAATTGAAAAATTTGCCTCTGCACTAAAATCAAAACCAGGTAAACTGGTATTGATACCCAAAATATTTGAGTAAGGATCTATTTTGAAACAATACTGATTACCCGAACTAAGTGTACCGCTTTGAATTTCCTGCAATTTTATTCCATTTTGATATAAACTTAGTTTTATATTGACACTTCCTGTCAAAGTACCTGCTTTGGGTAAATCGTAAGCAAAACAAATATCACCTGCTCCACAGGTAGAACTAATTGTATCATTAAATCTTATAGAACCGGTGTTACTTCCAATGCAGGAACCACAAAAGTTATCAATGTAAGCATAGCCAAAATGACCCCCCTGACTACAATCTTTTGTTACAAACTGAATTGTAACAGTTGTTCCTACATAACCAGATAAATTTATTTGAGCACATTCCCAATCTTTATATTGTACACGGTTGTCTGGCGTTTTAAGCTGAAAGGGGCTATTGGGGTCAGCATAAATCGAATCTGCACCTCCCCCTAAATTTACAAGATTGGGAATTTCCAGCCCTGTATTGCTATTAAGTATCCTTACCCTAAAGCTAGGTTGCTGATTGGGAATATGACCAGCATTTTCTAAAACAACTGCATACCAAAAACTAATAATTGAATTTGAAGCACTAACAATAAATGTTTTAGATAATAATTCTGCACCTCCACTAACATAAGAATTTCCGATCCTGACAGCATTTGTAGAACCTCCCGGAGCAACAGTACTAATACCAACATTTGGGTCTAATCCAGCTGAAACTAAAGTTTGATGAGATCCATCTAACAATATGTCGCCACCAACTAAACCTGTGGTCATTGCCAAATAATCTATATACCCGTTATTATTTACGCCAGACCCTCCTGCGCCGCTCCATTCTGTTGAGTCTAAGCCTGACTCAAAATCACCATTGCCACAAGGGGTATTTAGTGTAGCTGTAAGTGCTCCCAATCTTCTTGTAGGATTGCTTTTTAAAAATATCCTTTGCTTTTCCTGATTAATTTCCATTTCCAAAAACTGTTTAAATGATATTTCCGGATTTGTTTGTGTGTGATACTTCTTTAACTTTTCAGCCCTGAACTCCTGAGAGATGTTTTCTTGCGAATAAGCAGAAATTGCAAGGAGAGATAATAAGATAAGTGTAATGCTTTTTAGAATAGACTTTTTCATGCTGTTGTAGTTTTAATTAAAATAATGAATGTGGTTTATTGAAGAATCTTTTGTTGATGATTATTTGTCCAAAAACAGTTTTGATACCGATTGGATATCCGTAATAGTCCAATTGCATCGGCCTAAACGGCTATCACATCGGCATTATACCAAAACCACATTAGAATATTTATAATTCAAAATGGTATGAATTGAAGAAATAGAAAACCTGCATCACTACATTCATTTTTCACTTATTGCTTACCCACAACATTTTTTTCATTTTCACAAAATGAAATTTATAAGAAATAGAGATAGTTTCTAATTTCAAACCTATTTAGTTAATCAGTAAATGTTGAGCGGAATGTTTAAAAGGCGGTAACAATTGTATGAACTGCAAGTTTTAATGGATTAAGGGAAAAGTAGAATAACATCTGAAGGCGACTCCTAAAATCTGATTTTACCCATTCATTTTCACCCAATTGGCATACAAATCATGCGGTAATACTATGGTAACCTTATTGCCGGGGTTACTTTTACTATCAAATGCCTTTTCGTTTATAAATTCAATCGGGGTTTTACAAAAGTGGTTTAGGGCAGTTAACCGCTTCCTGATCAGTGAAGCCCCTATACTATTGTGCGATGCATTTTGCTTAAGTGCTTTACTATTTTCAAAACCAATGCCGTTATCAATAATCTGGATTACTAAGTTTTTATTTTCGGTCAGTATGATCATGTTTAAGATACCACTGATTGGGGAAAGAAAAATGCCATGTATCAATGCATTTTCTACCAGTGGCTGCAACATCATACTTGGTATCATCCAATCGTCAGTTTCTAGATTTTCCTGCACTTTTATTTCATACGAAAATTTATTCTTAAACCGCATTTTTTCCAATCGCAGATAGAGGCTAATGTTTTCCAGCTCCTCGTCTAAGGAAATAAAAGAACGCTGTGCCGATTCAAAATTTTTTCTAATTAATGAGGCAAAATCTGACAGGTATTTATTGGCATTTTGCCTGTCCTGCACATTAATATAGTGTTGGATGCTATTGAGTGCATTAAAAATAAAATGGGGGTTCATGAGCGATGTGAAGGCCTGTTGCTCGAAGGAAGCAAGGTGCAGGGCTGCCACTTCCTTTTGCTTTTTTACCCGTTGTTTCCTTTTTAAATTTCTGTAAATACTGATGCCTACAGTGCCTTGCAAGCCTAAAGCAACCAACAAATAAAACCACCATGATTTCCAGAAGGGGATGGCGATTTCAAAAGTCAAAGTGAGGGGTAAATTTTTGGCAATATTATTTACATCAACCGCCCTTACTTGTAGCACATGATTTCCATTTTCCAGTTGTATACTTAAAATTGTTCCTGATAATTTTATCCATTCTGTTTCTTCGTCTACCCTATATTCGAAATGGCTGAAATGCCCTTTTAATTCTATGCCTGCAAATTGTAAGCTAATTGATTTTTGGTCTCTATTAAGTTTGTAAATTGTACTAACTACAGTGTCTCTGTCATTTATTTTTATATCAATCAGCTTAACTATAATTGGGTATTCAACTACAGATATGGAAGCCGGCATTATTGATATTCCATTTTCTGTGGCCAAATAGAATGTGTCGTTTTGGTAGTAAACATTATTTACGATGTTGGAACTTAGTCCATCTGTTGCTGAAATATTTCTAACAATGGGCCTATAGAGAGACTTACTGTAATCAACAATAGAAACACCTTCATTTGTTCCAACGGCTAATTGTCCGGGTTTGCCCAATGTTATGCTATTGCAGCTATTAGTAATTAAGCCGTTTTGCTTTTTTAGTGAACCCAGCAGTGAATCATTTTTTATAGCTATTATTCCATTGCTTGCTGTTGCTGCCCAAATAATTTTATTACTATCTATACAAAGTGATACTATTCTTTCATTCAACAAATGGTGTGCTTTTCTTAGATATACTTCCTTGTTGCTCCTCAAGTCAATTTTGTGAATCCCGTCGACTGACCCACAATAAATGGTGTTTTCATTAAATTTAGCCATACATGTTGTTCTAAACATTCGGCTATTAATAATTCTTACCGCTTCATTTGTTCTTGTATTAAGACTTAACAAATTGAACGTATTGCCAAAGATTATGATTGTGTCATTCATTTTGACAGCCGCCTTGGATGCAACTTTGGTATTTACTTTCTTATCAAAAATGGGTTCTTTATAATCAATACTACAGCCCATGTCTGAAAAAGTAAAAATTCTATTTTTAGAAAAAAATACTTCTTTCTGCACACCATACCTATTTAAATTATGCACTAAAGAATGTGAGATTACAGCATTCTTTTTTACTTCTATTATTTTTGATTGCTTGGTTCCAAGAAATAATGTTCCGGAGGAATTAGAGGTGATATAAGCGTACGGGATATTGATTATAGAATCTGGCAATATTAATTTTTGAATAACTGGCTTTTCTATTTTAATTAATCCTTTATTATTTGTACACAACCACAGCGTTCCATTTTTATCTTCATAAACAGAATTAACTAAAAAAGCGATTTTAAGTGTCTGAACCAAATTCTTGTTTTCTGAATTATAAATCTTCAATTGTTTATCATCATCAATGGTTATGATATAGTGAGGAGTAATAGATAGATTGGTGATGTTTTGCGTAAAATTCATGATTTCTGTTTCAAAGTTCAATGGCGATAATGAAATATTTGAAACAGTGATTAAAAAACTAGGATACTTGTGAAATTGTGAATTTCGGAAACTAAAAAATGCATACAACTTATTATTCAAACATTTTAGATATACCCTTGAATATTCATTGGTGTAGGTAAAGAGCATTTTTTTTTGAATTACTTTATTATTCTTTTTGAGAAAAATATAGTAGCTATTAGTCTTATTGATGGCATAAAAATCTGGTGCAAATTCTAAAGTAAAATCATTATCCATTCTTTTTATAATAGTTCTTGCATTATCAGGATAAGTCCTTTTAAAGTCATGCCTATTACCATTAGAAAATAAAAAGGTGCCTGAATCGCTTATGTAATAAATATCCTTATCTATTGTGGGGTTCATATACAGCAACGTGTTGCTGTATATGCCTTTTAGCATATTGTCATCTTTGTTATTAATAAATCTATTGTTAGTTTCATCAAAATACCCGGGTAGATTTAAAAAATTGCGTGTCCACAACCGTCCAGATTTATCCTTAATGATATCTAAAACATCATTATCGCTTAATCCGTTTTCCCTTGTAAATGTTTGGAAATATCTGCCGTCAAACCGAACAGCGCCTTCGCTTGTAGCTAACCATAAAAACCCTTCATTGTCTTCTATTGCCTGATATATTTGATTGGTGGGCAATCCATCATCAATAGAATATGTCCGGGTTTGAACAAACTGGCAATAGGACATATACGTGGTGCAATTAAATAGTAGCAATATGAATACAATTCTGCACATTTGAGATTAAAGCTATGGTGCTTTCTTAAAAGTAATGCTGGAATCTTTCATTTTAGAAAGAAATAATTCCAACTGCCTACGGCTAATACTCCATTCGTTACCATCAAACATTTTGGCAATGCCGCCATCCATGGTGCTGTATTCTTTTACTTCTTTGAGATTGACTATATAGGATTTGTGTATCCTTACAAACTGGTTTTGATCCAAAATTTCTTCAAAATCTTTTAATGTTTTTGTTATGACCATCTTGTGCATATCCCGCTTGTGTATAATTGTATAATTTCCATCGGCCTGCAATGATGAAATTTCATTTACATCCAGGTAGGTAATGCTACCAAGTTGGGGCAATGCAATCCGTTGAGGCATTGTATTGTGATTGGCCAATTGCAAAAAATTAGTCAACAATTCTTTACTTAATGCTTCGGCTTGCTGGCTTTTCATTACCTGTTTCAGTTTTTCAACTGCTTGTTGGATATCACCAATGTTTACTGGCTTCAAAATATAATCCAATGCACTAGCTTTAATTGCCTGTAGCGAATACTCGTTGTGCGCTGTTACAAAAATGACTTTGAAATTATAATTGGAAAGGCTTTGCAAAAACTGAAAGCCCGTTTCGCCGGGCATGTTGATGTCCAAAAAAATAACATCCACCTGGCTGTGCTGCAAAAAGCCCCTTGCTTCGGAAGCATTCAGGCATTTTCCTGTAACAGCAATATCGCTGCAATCATGGGTCAGTATAAATTCTAAATTGCTTAAATTATTTTCTTCATCATCTACCAGCAATGCCCGGATCATACATTTACAGATTAAAGGCTAAAATAAGCCATTCCCTTTCAAACTACAATACAATTGACTGAAACACAGTTATGGCAGTGTATCTAACCTGTATGATTAAATTATTGGTAAATAAAGATTGACAAAAACCAATCATTTCATAAATAGATCAAATCTTTTATCAGGTATAAAATTAACCCTTTAAAGTAAAAGCTTGAACCAATCCACTACGCAGCCTTGCTATCCAAATAACTCCGATAAAAAAATCTCACTCCTTTATTAATGGGTTGGTTTTGTGTTGGTGGAGTAAGGGGGCTTTTCTCAATCAGTCCTATCTTCATCCTGATAAATTCCGGTCATTACCAAGATTATGCTTGTCATTTTTATCCCTTACAATTTATTTCACTATTTCTTACCTTGTGGGGGGTTGCATAATATTACTCAATGTTTATTTACGATTATCAATGTTTATTAACTCATAGATATGCTATTCACTTTTAAAAACTATAAATCAGAAAATCATGAAAAAACTAATGCTATTACTATTGTGTTTTGGGGCATCTGAATTTACGATGGCTCAAAAGCGTACCTGTCCGGGAACTATAAGTAGCACTTCTCACACAGATGCAACCTGTGCTAAATTGAATGATGGATCCATTACAATTCTGCCGGCAGGGTTGCAATATAGGATTGGTACAACCAACATAAATACCTTTCAATCAGGCAATACATTTAGCAATCTTGCCCCAGGAAATTATTATGTACAGGTAAAATCTGGAAATTGTTATGAAGGGATCTCAGTAGGAGTAGGGGTACTGTCAACTGTAAACGAATCATTATCCAAAACAGATGAAAGCTGTATTGGGAAAAGAGATGGTTCTATTACCGCTACAGGTTCGGGTGGCACACCCCCTTATCAATTTAAACTGGGGACAGTTGGTGTCTATAGTGCAACCAACGTATTCAGTGGTTTAAGGCCGGGTACTTATTCTGTGTATGTGAAAGATGCAAATAATTGTGGCAGCAAATCTATGTCTATAACTATTAGCCCTTCAATAAAAGTATGTACCCCATGTATTAATTACTGTTCTAATTTACCTTTGAGTTTTAGAAATCATCTTGTTGCTTATTATCCATTTTGCAGCAACGCAAATGATGTAAGCGGCAATAATAATAACCCTTCATATAATAATGCAACATTAACCAACGACAGATTTGGAAATTTAAAAAGCGCTTATAGCTTTGATAGCAGGCAATTCATTAAGGGTTCATGCACTAACTTTCCTGTAAATAGCAGAACCATCAGCATTTGGTTTATGGCAACTGATTTATCAAGGCATAATACACTGTTTGGTTATGGAGGTGGTACTTGCGGAACATCTTTTTTTGAAGTTTTGAATGTAGGAAATCATCTGAATCAATACACTGTAAGTGGTCATTGTGAAGTAAACAATTGCAGTACATCTGATCAGTATCCTCCCCAAACGGGATGGAATAATTTAGTAGTTACCACAGGAATTGATAGCACTAAATTATATCTAAATGGAATCTTGATCCACACTTTTAATGGTGTATATTTTAATGGAACTGATGTAATTGGGAAAGCTTTTGCAATTGGCAGCCTACCCGCCCCAAGTGGTTTTGCTCCATATACTGACAGTAATGTTGATTTTTTTGAAGGGGTCCTTGATGATATTGTTATTTATGATACAGTTCTAAATGAAGTCGAAGTTCAGAATTTATACCAATACTTTAATACTGCTTGTCCTGGCTTTTCATCTCCACCAAATAATTTTATTACTTCAAAAAATAATGGATTTTCGCCTTTCTTTTCTTCGCCGATTTCCAAATTTGCTAAGCCAGATCAAAAGCCTGATGGCACCACTTTTACTGCATCCTTATACCCTAACCCAACCGGTACCCAGTTTACCCTACGGGTACATGGGGTAAATAACCAACCGGTAACAGTAAGGGTAACAGATGCGAACGGCAGAGGCGTATATGCTACCAAAGGCTTCGCCGAACAGCCATTCAAAT
>JANMMU010000019.1:0-11618 GCA_031373555.1 Segetibacter sp.
GCGATCGCGCCATTGCCCGCGACCAAAGCCGCGCCGCCGTCCTGGCTGACCAGGGCGGCATGGGCATCGAACCCCGCCAGCATCTCCTCGGCGATCCGGCGCGCATCCTCGGCCGTGTTGATCCGGCTTTCGCCGAGCCGCAACAGCCGCGCCACGCCCGCCAGCACCATGATCGCGACGATCGATCCGGCGAGCTGGGTCCAGTTCATTTGCCGCTCGCGAGCGCGTCTAGCAGCGGGCGGATACCGGTCAGATCATAACCGGTCGCGGCCGCCTTCGCCATCAGCCGGTCCGGATTCTCGCCAAGCTTTGCTTCGGCCAGCGCCCAGAGATTGCAGGAGCGGGTGCCCGAGCGGCAATAAGCCAGCACCGGACCTCCGGCTGCTTCGAGCGCTGCCGCCATTGCCTCGACCTGGTTGCCGGAAAAGCCGGCATGGGTGACGGGGATCTCGGTGTAGCTGAGGCCAGCGGCTTCGGCCGCGGCGCGGATCGTGGCGCCGGTCGGCTGGCCGAGGTCCTCGCCATCGGGGCGATTGTTGATGATCGCGACGAAGCCGGCCGCGGCGATTTCGGCCACCTCTTCGACCGAGATCTGGGGGGCGACTGAGATTTTATCGTCGATGGGGCGGATCATGCGGCCTCGCGGATCACATTGAGGAAGGCATCGCCATAGGCCTGCAGCTTGCGCTTAAACCCCTTAAACCTCTTGAACTTTTTGAACCTCTTGAACCGTTTAAACCTCTTGAACTTTTTGAACCTCTTAAACCCCTTAAACCTCTTGAACTTTGTGAACCCCTTAAACTCTCGTCCTTAAAACTTCATGATAATGCTGCCCAACACCGTCTTTATCGGCAAGTTCCACTTCTACCAATGTATATTCACCATTGGTTTCTTTGCTTGTTTTAAAAAAATTACGGTGTCTTTTTGAATAGGGTTGTAGATGCTGGGTAGCATAACGTATGAAGATTTGCAGTCAATAGTTATAAAACTTTACATACTGTAAAACCTTAGTTTTTGCGGTGTTAGATTTTCTAAATAACTACAACAGATTTATCTTCTTTTGCCCTCATTTCTCCAATATTTACAATAAAATCCTGCAAGCCAAAATTGTTAAACACGTTGATTACATCATTAACAGCACTCAACGAGACTGAAATAAGCAGGCCTCCATTGGTCTGCGGATCGGGTAGGGTATTGATAGCTTCTTCCTGGTCAATATTGGAATTAAACTTTGCTTTGTGGCCATAACTACTCCAGTTGCGAACTGTGCCGCCTGGTATGCATTTTTGAGCAAGGTAATCTTTTACGCCTTCGGCAAAAAAGAGGTTTTTATACTCAAGGTAGGCTGTAAATCCACTGCCCTCGGCCATTTCAATCAGGTGTCCCATGAGGCCAAAACCAGTTACATCGGTCATGGCATTTACGCCTTCAATTTTGCCCAAAGCTTCACCAACTCGGTTGAGCGTGGTCATTTGCTGAACCATTATTTTCAGGTGTTCAGGAAGAAGTAAATTTCTTTTTTGTGCGGTTGAAAGTATGCCCACACCCAATCTTTTTGTAAGAAATAATACATCCCCTTCCCTGGCTGTATTGTTTTGTTTCAGATGATTGATTTCAACAAGTCCATTGACCGCCAACCCAAACATGGGTTCAATGGTATCAATACTGTGGCCACCAGCCAATGGAATCCCTGCTTCGGCACAAATACTTCTGCCGCCTTCTATAACACGGCGGGCAACATCTGCCGGAATTTTATTTATAGGCCATCCAAGTACAGCTATTGCAAGTATTGGTTTACCGCCCATAGCATACACATCGCTGATAGCGTTTGCACTTGCAATGCGGCCAAAGTCAAACGGGTCATCTACAATAGGCATGAAGAAGTCAGTGGTGCTTATAAGTGCCTGGCCATTGCCCAAATCGTATACGGCTGCATCGTCTTTGCTATGGTTGCCCACCAATAGATTTTTATGGTCGGGTTGAGCAAAATTGCTTTTTAAAATTTCGTCCAGGATCTGTGGGGCTATTTTGCAGCCACATCCTGCTCCATGAGAGAACTGTGTAAGTTTTATTGATTCAGACATTTGTTGTTGTTTCGTGTTGTATGATTTTATTTGCCATAGCAGTAGGGTCTACCGTTTGATAAGTTATATCAGTACACAAGGCTTCCCAGCCTTCCCTGTTTTGTAACCCTTTCTTATACATTTTATCATAATAATGGAGCAATACCCTAAATGCTTCAGTTATATTATCTTCAAGCAAAAAGTTTATTGCTGTCTTTGTTTCCAGGCCACCGAGCCGTTTCTTTATGCGCAGAATGGCATTAACCAGTTTTTCTTTTTCTCCCTTGCCATAATGCGCTGTTATAAATTTCAATCTTTCTTCAAAAGGGATTTGAATAAAAAGCAGGGACTTTGTTCGCATTTGTTTCCAGATGTCCATTGGAATATTCACAAGGCCAATACGTTGGCTTTCATCTTCCAGGTATATAGTTGGCAAAGCGGGAGAACTTTCCGGGGAATATTTTTTTTGTATAGAAAACAACTCAACAGCCATTTTGTTTTCAAACATTTCCTGCGAAGGTTGCTCCGGCATGTTGATGCCCCCAAAAGCCGACCCTTTATGATTAGCTAATGCTTCAAGGTCAATGACTGCCATTGATTTTTTTTGCATAGCTGCCAAAACTTCGGTCTTGCCACTACCAGTATATCCCCCAATTATTTTAAACGCATAATCTTTTTTGAATTGAGCCAAAACCCATTGCCTGAATGTTTTATAACCGCCTGCAAGTGTGTACACTTTAAACCCATAGAGGTCTAATAGCCACGCCACACCTGCACTTCGCATACCACCCCGCCAACAATGTACCAATACTGTTTTAGTCTCATTTTTTATAATTGCCTCTGCCTCATCAACCATTTTTACCATCTTGACACCAAAATATTCCAACCCTTTTTTGATTGCTTTCTCACGGCTTTCCTGTTTGTAAAGAGTGCCTACCACTTTCCTTTCTTCATCGGTGAATAAGGGTAATGAATGGGCGTTGGGTATGTGTGCATGGGCGTATTCACCAGGAGAACGGACATCCAAAACCGGATATGTGCCGGAAAGTTCAATAAATTCTTCTATCGATATTTTTTTCACTGCCATTCAGTTACAAACCTACAGTAAACCTTGATTACCCTTTTTTATTTTTCCTGAAATTTTTAATCATTGCAGAAGTTGGTAGTATTGCAGTTGAGTATTTTGTAATTAAATAGTAATTAACAGGAAAAGGTAAGTATGATCAATTATACAATAGACATTGGGGTGGTAGAAGAGTTGCAGATGTTGAAGGATATTGCAGAATTAGAACGCATTTTTTTAAAAGCTAAAAGTAGTGTGATACAGGGTGGTACAGTAATACTTAGCCGCAGAAATTTTGACGGAAGTTTTAGCACAACGGAAGAAATTTCTTCAGAAGCAGATTTAATAAACTACAGGGAAAAAGTATTTAAATATCTGGGTTAAACAATGAATAATTTTAGCCAACTCTACTCTTTCTTATCCATATCTTTATAAACCTTGTTTTTTATAAAGCCACTAAGTCCGGTAGTCCCATCGGGATTTTCTACTGTTACATAGCTCCATTTTTTAGACTTATTTGTGATACGTATGGTCATTTGCTTCATTAAGTATGCAAGTACGGGTGCATCCATATTGGGACTGGTACGCATTTCAATTTCACCATCTTTTACACTCCAAACTTCATTTACAGCTTCAAACTCCTGATTACTGATAGTCTTAAGATACTCTGCTCTGGTGGCAGGAGTTGCAAGTGGTTTTGTTGCCTCGGATTTAACTCTCGGGATATTTTTGAGTGTCACCTTTTTTACAACATCCGGTTGTTCTTCTACAATAGTATCAGTTTCAGGAATTTCTATAATATGGGCTTCTTCTGTTTTAATACTGTCCGCAGGTGGGGTAGGTGCAACGATTGTTTCCGGTTGTTCTTTTGCAGGCTCCGTTTCCGGCGTTTTTTCTTCTTTTATTACAGGCTCTGGTTTTGTTTCGGGGGTGGTTTGTGTAATCTCTGCTTCTTTGGTTACGCTCTTTTCGGGGCTTACTATTACCGGGTTAGGTTGAACTTTAGGGGTGGTTACTTTATTTTTTCTTGTAGGATCGGCGGCTAAAATTTTTCTAACAGAATCTTGTTTTCTTCTAAACAATGAATCAGATGCTCCAAAACCAAAATCATGACCTGACATATAACTTCCGGTAGAAGTAATTGGTTCAGGACCTTTGTCACTATAATCTATATGAACGACTGATGGAGACACTAATTTCATAGTCGAAATGCCTTTATAATCTGCCAAAACCCCTCTTATACTTACTTTTTTATTGAGGTAATATTTTTCAGGATCGTCGGGGAAATTTTTTCTGTCATTACTGTCAATGCGAATCATTAACATATGCATAGGACTTGAGTCATATACATTTAAAAAAGTAGGCTTGGTAATAACATTCTTCAAATAATTGCCTGCATATATCCTACCGGTGATTGTTATTGTATCACCTGGATATTTAGGCACAAGAGGTCTGTTATCAGGCTGAGCAAAACTTTTTGCCATCTGTAACAAAATGATAGCCAACAATAATATTCTTTTCATAGAGGTAATGCAGATATGCATGTTAAGTTTACAATTTATGAATCTGTAAAGAGTATTGTTTTATGCAAGGGATAGAATCTTAATAATCAAAGATAATGGTTGGAACGTTTAAAACTATTCAGTCATTTATATATGTTTATAAATAGTGGGGAAATTGTTAAATATCAACCTTTGTATAAAACAATTTAGTTTATTATATGCTCAACAGTGACCCAATCAGTCAATTATCAAAATAAAAAATTCCTAAATAGGAATGGCTATTTCTGAAATAGGTTTAAAGAAACGGCTTGATTCTAATCAAATGACTTTATATGTTGTTTTATGACCATAAAGCTGTAATCAATCTTTTCTGACAGCTACAGCTATTTTAGAATCTGCTGTGCCATAGTATAGCATCCACTGGTTATGAAAGTGTACCAAACCTTCTACAAAGCAAACTTCATTTACCTCTCCGTTTTTTTCGTAGGCTTTTTCAGGATGAATAAAATTGGAGTCTGTTCTTGCAATTAATTTGTAAGGGGTGTTTTTATAAAAGAGTGCCTGTCCGGCACTGTAGGTAAATTTTGGCATTGTAGCATCGTTAAAGTTGGCTGCATTGCTGCCATTGTAAATGAGCAGAATACCATTGTCCTGTAACAATGCAAATGGCCCCGGTTCTACCAATCGGCTGTCAAAAAAGCCTGCCCTCGGGTGCAATACCGCAATCATTTTTTTACTTTCTTCATTCTCCGGTATAACCCAATGAACCAGGTCGTATGATGTAGCTACAAACAAATCTGTATCGCCAAAATACATCCAGTATTTGCCATTTACTTTTGTAGCAATCAATTTATCTCCCTGCTGTTTCACCACTATTGCCCCCGACTTAGACCAGGTGTTTTTATATTTTGCTTCGCTTAAAACCAATCCATGTTTTGTCCAGGTGGTAAGGTTTTTAGAAGAGGCAAGGCACAGCCTTGCAACTTTACCGTCGTACGAAGTGTAGGTGAGAATGTAGGTGCCATCTTCCCGTTCCACAATGCGGGGATCTTCTACACCACCCGGCCATTCGTATTTTTTTAAACTATCGTTGTCAGGAAACAAAACCGGTTGCGGTTGTTTTATAAAATGCAATCCATCATCACTCACAGCTAACCCAATTCTTGATGTCATTTTGTTGTCCTGGGCCCGGTAAAGCATGAACACTTTCCCATTTCTAACAACGGCGCAAGGGTTTAGCACATTTCTTTCTTCCCAATGCATTTTACTTTTACTAATCGGGCAATTAAACACCTGTGAACTATCAGGATGCATAATGGGGTTTATGCTATCCGCCTTAATGAAGCCCAATAATTGCCATTCATTTTCAATTGTCTTAACCTGCTGTGGGTTGTTATTTCCGGGTTTGCAATTTGATAACAATAAAGATAGTAAAAGTAGATAGGCGAGTCTCATGTATCAAATGTAAACTATTGTGGGGTGGAATACCCACTCATTTAGAAGACTTGAGTCTGGTTTATAACAATTAGTTTGATTGTTCTCAAAAATTTAAACTTGGGAAAAGAGTTAATTGGCATTGTGAATAAGTTTTGTTAATTAGATTTTTGAGCTCGTTTTCTTTTGGATGATAAAATGGTAAATAAAAATGATTTTTTGTAAAATAATCAATTGCGTAAAATTAATCTCGGGTTTATATCTCATTTATTTTGTTTTACTCATGCAAAAATGGCTAAATTCAATTTATAAAATCATATATGAATCGTCCTATAATCTGGTTACTGGGAGTGACAGCCTTGTTTTGTCTTGCTTGCAATGATAACTCTACAATAGAAAAAAAATTAGAATCAAAAACAAAGCAACCATACACTTTTCCCGCACCCAAAGGATGGACAACAGAATTTATACCATTCCCTATATCTTTTGCCCCTCAAATACCATATAGCGGCTATGAATCGCTTTGCTTTTCACCCGAATGGGAATATGTTAAAAGTGACCAACATTGGGCTTATGCCTTTGTTTGGTGGCTAAACGATAACCCTGATATAAATGCAGAAAGCCTTCAGCAAAATATGAGTTTATACTATTCCGGCCTGTTAAATAGTAATATTGAAAAGCGAAACATACCACAAGCAGATATGATTACTCCCGCAGCCACTATTACTAAAATAGCTACCGCACCGGGAGATAAAGAAACATACAGCGGAACAATAAAAATGCTTGATTATTTAGACCTGCTTCATCCTACTATTTCATTAAATTGCCTTATTCATAAAAAGGATTGTAGCAACCATGTTGCACTGCTTTTTCAGATTTCGCCCAAACCATTTAATCATAGCGTTTGGAACCAGTTGAATGAGTTAAATAAAAGTTTTAGCTGCAAGTAAATGGTGAGCCAGGAACTGTAAACTATGAGTTATGAACTATGAAGTGTTAGGTGTAAAGTGTTAGGTGTAAAGTGTTAGGTGTAAAGTGTTAGGTGTAAAGTGTTAGGTGTAAAGTGTTAGGTGTAAAGTGTTAGGTGTAAAGTGTTAGGTGTAAAGTGTAATGTTTGAATTAACCTTTTAAACATTAAACCCTAAACCCTAAACCCTAAACATTAAACCCTAAACCCTAAACCCTAAACATAACAAAAGCCACAACCTTACCAGGTAAATGGCTTTTTATCTTATCCTGTCCATTATTTTCTTACGCTACTTTTAATTGCTCGTTGTTGCTAATTACCGGGGTTGGTTCATTTTGTTTAACCGGTGAAGGTTTTCTTTTTTTACGACCCGGAAACCTTGCAGACAAGTCTTTGTAAATGTCTTTGGCGTTGGGGATGTTTTTCTTAGCACCCTGCTTGGCCGAGTTGTAGTAATCAAGCGATAAGGAGTAAGAATCTGAACTTGCCTGCATAGTAGTATCGTTTAGCGACGATGACAACTGTGTGGCCGTTTGCAACAACGACAACAACACACTGTAGTTGTCCATGTTTTGCTTCATTTCTTCTGCTGTTACAAAACCCGGAAGCAAGTCCACGTTTTGCTGTGCATACTTCATAGCCTTGTCTATGAACGAAAAGGTTTTGTTGCCCGACTTGGCTAATTTTCTACGCTGGGCCGGTGTAAGTGCTACTACATACGGAGTCAGGGTATTGATAGCCTCTTTCATAGAGTTAGTAGCTTTCAGCGCTACGTCCTGCGGAATAATGTTGGTATTGATTTGTACCATACAATAATATTTTTTTTTGCCGCAATATTGCGGGTTGGGTAGATAACGAATCCTGAAATTTATTAGTATAGTAACGCCCAAACTATGTCCTGCCGGGGCAGTTCTGCACCCTTTGGGAGCAAAATAAGTACAAAGCCGAGGCTCAGAAGTACAAAGCCGAGGCTAAGAAGTTCAAAGCCAAGGCTCAGAAGTACAAAGCCGGGGCTAAGAAGTACAAAGCCAAGGCTCAGAAGTATAAAGCCGGGGTTCAGAAGTACAAAGCCGGGGCTCAGAAGTACAAAGCCGGGGCTAAGAAGTACAAAGCCGGGGTTCTGAAACACAAAGCCGAGGCTCTGAAAGACAAAGCCGAGGTTGTGCAGGATCTTTTTGTTGTAAAATAAAAGGAAGAGGGGGGGCTGTAAAGCCCTATACCGGAGTTGAGGAAGAATGCATAATAAAATATACAAAAAATACTAATTAGGAAAAAAGTATTTTATGATAAAAATTTGTAGTTTAGCAATCGGGAAAATATTATTAATAAACAATTGACGCTGTGAGTGAGGCAGGCAAAGCCGTAGTGTTAGGTGTAATTAAGAGAGGTTTTGTTTTACTACTTACTACTTGCAGCCCAAGAGCTATGAATTAATGTCTTAAGCCCTAACCCAAGACCAATAAATTATAAAAATACAGATACAGTATTGGCGCAAGACGCATAAAACAATTTTCACTTGCGTATTTTCAATTGTCATTGATTTTGAGCGAGTTGTATTTTAAGAAAAAATGTTTGGGGTGGTCAAAACTTTCGCCTATTTTTGAGTTGCCTGCTATAATATTTGACACACCATGCGTATCGACAGAGAATCATTTAACGACAACTTTACAACCTATAATATTCCTGATTGGAGTTGTTCGACTTGCCAAAAAGGTAAGCTGCTTTTTGACAAAAAGAATGTGACTATTTATGAAACCAATGAATCAAAAAAAGACAGAGACAGTAAGGATTGGGAACCATATTGGATTACACAACACTTTAGTGGGACAATAACTTGCAACAATCCAAAATGCAAAGAAGTTTTTACAATTGCAGGCAAAGTAAATGTTGAAGAAGATTATGACGAAGAGCACGGACAATCATATACAGACTGCTATTATCCAGAATATATTTTCCCGACACTACATATTTTTAAAATACCAGAAGACACATCAAGTGAAGTTGAAGACGCAATTATTTTAGCATTCAAAGTTTTTTGGGTGGACAAATCATCTTGTGCAAACACAATAAGAACTGCTGTTGAAGTTATCTTAAATGACAAAAAAGTTTTAAAAACGGAGCTAACTAAAAAAAGAACGAGAAGAAATCTTAGTTTGCACGAAAGGATAGAATTGTTTCAAATTAAAAATAGTGAGGTAGCAAATTACTTAATGGCAATTAAATGGATTGGCAATGCAGGCAGTCACGAAGGAGAAGTTACTAACGAAGATTTATTGGATGGTTTTGAACTTTTAAAACATTCTCTTGAAAAACTGTATGCTTCTCACGACAAAGAAATTGCCCACTTGACAAAACAAATAAATAAGCGAAGGAAGCCTCTCACATAATTACAGCAGGCAACATGGGGTTTTGTGCAAGCAGGGCTGGACGTTCAAACTTCGGCTGTTTGCATCGCTGTACTTTGGTTCGGGCTGGACGGAATTCTATTGGGCTTTTAGTTGTTATCTTGTACTTTTATTTCTTTATTGGGCTTTAGTTCCGGGCTGGACAATCAACAATGCCCTGCCTGCACAAAGCCTCGATCGTTAGCGGTCATTGTATTGCGACACTCCACGAACGCAAGGTGTGAATCATGTAATTCTTTCCCCAAATTGTGTAACACTTCTTAAAATTTAAGCCTTAACCTTTACAGAGCGGTAATTGTACCCTATTTAAAAAATAAAGAACATGAAAAAAATAATTGCAATTGAATGGCTATCACTTGATGGCTATTTTTCAGATTCCAATAATGGAACAGATTGGTTTGTTTCTGATGAGGAAACATGGAAATACTTATTAAAATTGTTTACGTCTTTTGATACGATTGTATTAGGCAAGGTTACTTACGAAATGTTTGCAGCTTATTGGCCAAAACCAAATCCATCTGACCCCAATCCAAAAGAACTTATTGACTTTATGAACAACTCTCAAAAAGTCGTTTTTTCAAAGTCGCTAAAAAAAGTGAAATGGAATAATTCAGTCTTAATGGAGGATATTATTCCAGCAGAAATAAATAAAATCAAAAAAGGGTCAGGCAAGGATATTGTAATTTTTGGTAGTGGTAGTATAGTATCTCAACTTACTAAATTGGGACTGATAGATGAATATAAATTTCTAATAAATCCAATTTTTTTAGGCAAAGGGACACCCATATTTAAAAGTGAGGAAGCAAAAGCTAAACTGAAATACTTGGATTCTAAGACTTTTGGCAATGGGAATATTATGCTACAATATCAGCTTTCCAATGATTGACCTAACTGTTACCAAATCCATTCATACCTATGAACAAAATGACAAAGATTTTAATTGGAGTTTCATTAGCATTACAATTTTCTTGTAATAACTCTGACACAAATAACAAAACGAGAGTCATGGAAAATATTAAAATAGAAAATCAAGGTGTTAATATTGAGTATGACGATAGCAAAATTGGCGACACAGTTTTATTATTTATTCATGGTTTTGGTATTGACAAAAGCTATTGGGCAAATCAAGCAACTTTTTTTTCAAAAAAATATAGAGTAATAGCTCTTGACTTGCCAGGTTTTGGACAATCAGGAAAAAATAGGAACAGTTGGGCAGTTGAAGATTTTGGTAAAGATGTTTCTGCCGTTCTGACACAATTAGATTTAGAAAACGTAATTCTTATTGGACATTCTATGAGTGGGGCAATTGCTCTTGAAACTGCATTAAATAATCCAACCAGAATAATCGGAGTTGTTGGCGTTGACAATTTCAAAAACTTTGGAATGGTTGTAACACCTCAATTAAAAGAACAACAAGCTAACATTTACAAAGCCGCAAGGGCAGACTTTAAAAAAACAATTTCTGAATATGTAAATCAGGCACTACTTGCACCATCAACAGACACAATAATTAGAAAAAGAGTTTTGAATGATATGACCAAAACTGATTCCATTATTGGAGTTAACTGTATGGAACAGGGCGACAAATATCCTATTGACGAAAAACTTAAATTACTTAATAAAACGCTTTACTTAATTAATAGCGACCTAACGTCAACAGACACTTTAGCATTTCAAAAAAATAATATTGAGTATAAGTTATTCAATATCGGTGCTTCGGGACACTACCCAATGATTGAAAAGCCAAATGACTTTAACTTACTTTTGCAACAAGCGATTGACAAAATTAAAAAGTAAATAGAACGTAGCTAATGCAGCCAAAGACAACATGGGTTTCTTGTTTGACCAACAAAATAATTGACGGACGAGAAGAACAACGAACCGCTAACATGGGGTTTGGCGTTATTGGGGCAGGACGTTGTTATCTTCGGCATTTTATCGCTATCAGCTTTTGTTCGGGCTTGACGTTTTTCAATTTAGCTTTTTGTTGTTATCTTCAACTTTAGTATTTCAATTGGGCTTCAGTTCCGGGCGGGCGTTTTCCAAATCCCCCAACAACGCCAAGGTGTGCTGTGAATGATTAATTTGAATTGTGTTAGTCAATGCTGTATAAAAGATGATGGTAGGTCCATCAGTATCGCTGTTCAAGCAGAGGTATTAAACCACTTCCCGATGCGTAGATAG
>JANMMU010000061.1:0-84121 GCA_031373555.1 Segetibacter sp.
TGGCAATGGAAAAACCAATCGCCGCCCTGCTCTGTTGCCGCAAATTCAATAGTATCTTTTTCCATAGGCATAATGTCTATGATGTTTTTCATAATAGCATTTTCTCCTTGTCCGTTTAGCAATCTGAAGTCATGTCCGTGCAGGTGCATCGGATGTCGCATCATGGAACCATTGTGAATTATCAATCGAAGATTTTCACCCTTCTTCACTAAAATTTTATCTGCCTCTGAAACCACTTTGTTATTCATACTCCATACATATCTGTTCATGTTACCGGTTAATTCAAATTGTAAAACTTTTAAAGATGCTTCAGGTAAAGTTGTTTTTTCTGGTGATTTCAACATAGAATAATTCAATGTTACAATGTCGGCAAGGGCATTGGCATTGTACCTATTCGGGTCATCGTCTTTTTGCAGGGGTTTTGAATCACCGGTAATTTCAGGATACATGACCACATTCATATCCATTTGGTTCAGGCTCATATTCATGCCCATATCATCCAGCTCGCCGTTCATTTTCATCATATCGTTCATCATCTTCATCCCTTCAAAATATTTCAACCGTGGTTGTGGCGATACCAATTGTTTGATGCCATTGCCGATATAAACCGATGCTGAATTGGTTCGGTCTTCAGTTGTTGCCAAAAATTCAAAAGCTGTGCTGTCGGCAGGTATGGTAACAACAACATCGTATGTTTCAGATACGGCAATAATTAATCTATCAACTTCTACAGGCTCTACATCGTTTCCATCACTGGCAACAACTGTTATTTTTCCACCTGCATAAGTCAACCAAAAATATGAGGATGCTCCACCGTTTGAAATACGAAGCCTTACCTTATCGCCTGCCTTCAATAGCTTGCCTTCTATACTTTTAACATCTGAAACCGGGCTACCATTCATTAGTATTTTATCATAGTACACATCACTTACATCCATTGCCAACATTCGCTTCCATTCGTTTTTCAGTTTCGTTTTAAAATGTCCTGCTTTAGCTGCTTCGGCATAACTCTGTACGGCATTTTTTTTAATAGCAAACCAATCTGTTGCATTGTGCAACATACGATGAACATTTTCGGGTTTGTAATCTGTCCACTCACTTAACACAATCGGAACAGTTGGTAAATCATCAATACCTTTTCTAAAGGTTGAAGCCTCACCCTCCGCCCTCTCCAAAAGAGAGGGAACTTTTTTAAGCATTACAAAGTTTCCGTACATGCCAATTTGCTCTTGCAAACCTGTGTGGCTGTGATACCAATGGGTTCCATTTTGGATTATAGGGAAACGGTACATATGAGTAGTACCGGGCCTAATAGGCATTTGTGTGAGGTTAGGAACACCGTCTTCTTTGTTGGGTAAAAACAATCCGTGCCAGTGCAGGGAAGTTTCTTCGTTTAATTCATTGTGTACATAAATCTCTGCTGTATCACCTTCGGTAAATGTTAGCGTAGGCATGGGTATTTGACCGTTTACCGCTATGGCTCTTTTGGATTTACCTGTAAAATTTACAATGGTGTCTTTTACATATAAGTCATAACGAACCGAACGGGCTGGGGTGTTGTTGACAATCGTTTTGGTAGGACCTGCTTTTTTCAGGGAAGTATTGTTAACAGTATCCATCTTTTTAGGAATTACTGAATTTTCTTTTACCAACTTCATTCCACACTTGGGGCAGCTGCCCGGTTGCCTGGCATGTATCTCAGGGTGCATTGGGCAGGTGTAAGTAATTGCCTGCGTTTGCATTATTTCTTTTTTCCCCATCTCCATGCCTTTCATGTCTTGCGCATGGGCAAGGGTATAAAAGGCAAGGGTGAAAATTACAATTGCTATTTTTTTCATTTTTTACTTAATACTAATTTAAACTAAAAATTAATATAGATATAATAGATGCACCTTGAAATAAAGAAATTATCATCAATGGAATACACTTAAATAATTGATGATAATTTCTTTCAAAAAAAATTCGAATATTATTTGTCTGAATTATTTAATATTTATTATTAAAGAACCCTCTCCTTATGATTTCTTTTCTAAGGGCATTCCACATTTGGAACATTTACCCGGTTTAGAACTGGTAACTTCCGGATGCATAGGGCAAACATACATAGCTGAAGCGTCCATTTTTTTCATTTTGTCGGTACACATTTTCCCGCTCATGTCCATACAATCTCCTTCTTTCATCACCATTTTTTTTCCGTTTTTCATTTTGCATTCTCCGTTTGTCATACAGGTAGTGCCGTTTTTCATCATCATGTCTTTCTCCATAGGCATCATTTTACCACCTTTCATTACCATCATTTTACCATCTTTCATCATACAACAATCTTTCATCATTGTAGAATGCTTCATTTTGGATGAATGCTTGTGCTTTTGTGCATTTGCATTAAAAAAAACAGTTACTAAAAATATGGCTAACAGAGTAGCCATTTTTACTAAAAACATTTTTTGAACTTTCATAATAATTACATTTTTTTTTCTTCAGTACCGCTGTTGATCGGTTCTTCAGTTTCGCTGTTGCCCGTTTTAATTATTTTTTTACTTTTAAAAAACCTGCATTGATGGCAACTACAATTGTGCTAACCGTCATTAAAACTGCACCTGCTGCAGGGCTTAATAAAATACCTTGTTTGTACAAAACGCCTGCTGCCAAAGGCAATGCAATAATATTGTACCCTGTAGCCCAAATTAAATTCTGTATCATTTTTCGGTAAGTGGCTTTGCCAAATAAAATTAAACTCACAATATCTTTTGGGTTGCTGTTTACTAAAACAATACCTGCGGTTTCTGCTGCTATGTCGCTGCCGCTACCAACTGCAATACCTACATCTGCAATTGCTAAAGCTGGTGCATCGTTTACGCCGTCACCTGTCATGGCAACAAACTCGCCTTTGCTTTGCAGGTCTTTAATTTTTTCTAATTTTTGATGGGGCAAAACTTCTGCTATAAAACTATCCATGCCTAAAGTGTCGCTTACACTTTTTGCTACTTTATTATTGTCGCCTGTTAACAATATTGATTTGATACTGTTTTCCTTTAAAGTCTTTATTGCCTCGGCTGATTCAGGACGGATTTCATCTGACAAAGCAATATAACCTGCTAACTGGCTATTGACGATAACAAACACAACTGTTTCTGTATCGTTAGCACTAAAACTTTCGGGTATTGCTAATTTTTTTTCTTTTAAGTATCCCGGACTTACTACCAATATTTTTTTTCCCTCGACTGTAGCTTCTACTCCTTTGCCTGTAATGGCATTAAAATTTTCTGTTGCAGGAATTGTAATTGATAAATCTTTTACTTTTTGCAAGATGCCTGTTGCAATGGGGTGCTCTGATTTTTGTTCTAATGCAGATGCAAGGCGAATGATTTCATTTTCATTGAACTCTTTTTGCAGCGAAATAATTTTTGACACCTCAAATTTGCCAACTGTTAATGTTCCTGTTTTATCAAAAACAATGGTGGTTATTTTTCTTGCATTTTCAAATGCTGTTCTGTTTTTAATCAACAATCCATTTTTTGCTGATAGGGCTGTTGACTTTGCTACAACCAACGGAACTGCCAAACCCAAAGCATGTGGGCAACAAATAACAATTACAGTAACCATCCGTTCCATTGCAAAAGCCAATGATTGACCTGTGAGATACCAATATAAAAATGTGGCAATACCTGAAACCAATGCAATGATGGTTAGCCATTTGGCTGCTTTGTCTGCTAGTAGCTGCGTTTGTGATTTTGATTTTTGTGCATCGTCCACCAACTTTATAACCTGCGATAAATACGAGTCTTTTGCAGCATGAGAAACTGTAATTTTTATAGAGCCGTTGCCATTGATTGCACCTGCAATTACTTTATCGCCTTTTACTTTTTGTACTGGCTTGCTTTCGCCTGTAAGCATACTTTCGTTGAGGTAGCTTTCACCCTCTAATATTATTCCATCTGCCGCCACTTTTTCGCCTGGCTTTACTAAAATAATATCGTTCTCTTTTAATGTGTCGGTCTTTACATCATGCACCATATTGGGCATTACCATGTGTGCATCGGCTGGCATTAACTGCACCAATAACTCTAATTCTTTTGATGCACCTGCAACGGATTTCATTTCTATCCAATGCCCCAAAAGCATTATTAAAATTAGCGTTGCCAACTCCCAAAAGAAGTCCATGCCCTGCAAACCAAATACAATTGCTACGCTGTAGATGTAGGCAACTGTAATAGCGAAGCCAATCAAAAACATCATGCCGGGGTTCTTTGCTTTTACCTCGTCAACCAATCCTTTCAAAAACGGAAAGCCACCATAAAAAAATACAATGGTTGATAAAGCAAACAGGAAATATTGCGAACCTGAAAACTGCCAATCAACTTTTATAAAATGTTGTATCACGGTTGATAGCAACATGATGGGAATGGTTAGGATAAGGACTACATAAAACCGTTTTTTAAAGTCGGCAATCATCATGGCATGATGGTTATGCCCCGCCATGCCCATTGATGGGTTTGCTCCATGCGGCATATTGGCATGGTTCATTTCTGAATGAGTATCGTGTGCATGGTTCATGATTTTTGTTTATTAGAAACGAAGAAGTTGTTGAAAAACAATATAGTTTTTCAGATAAAAGCAGGTGCTACAAAAAATATTATAGCACCTGATAAATTAGCTATTGCTTTATCTTTTCTACAGTCTTTCCGCAAGTAAGCATTTGAGAACCGTAGTAAGGGTTCTTTACTCCGCTTTCTTTGCTTAACCAATTTGCTCCTTTACCATCATTTGCCATAGGGCAAAATTGGTAGTAAACAGTTTCTGTAGGTTTTGCAACTTTTATTAACGCATACATATTTGTTGAAAGGCTCATAAAATGGTCTCTCTGATGGGCTATGTCTTTGCTGCTGCTTATGTGTTCAGCATCTTCTTTTAACCCGTTTAAAACTTTCATCCAAACGGTGTGAACATCCATTGATAATTTTTCCATTTTAACTGCATTGATAGCTGTTTGCAAATCTTTTGCTTTTGCAGATGCAACTGTTCCATCGGTTCTTACCAATGCGTCTTTTAATGAAAAATAGCTGTCAAAAACTGCGGTCAACTGGTTGGTTTCTTGTGTTGCATTTACCATGCCATCATGCTGATGATTGGTGTGGTTTTGCATGGTAGCCATTGTGTCTTTTACAGGTGGTGTAAGCATTGCAGTTTTTTTCTCTCTGTCGTACTTGCAGCATCCTGGCAACTTATCGTAAGCTGCATCGGGTGCAAGAAAACTTTGATTGTCGTAACCTGCAAGCGCTATGTTTTTTAAAACTGCATCAACATTTGTTTTTTTGCTATCGTAAGTAATGGTAGCCATTTTAGTTTCTTCGTTCCAATCGGCTTTAGATATTTTGCGTTTATTAGCAGCTTTCTCAATGGTGGTTTCACACATTCCGCAGTTACCATACACTTTTACGGTTTCTGTTTTGGCATTACTAATTTGAGATAGACAAACTGTAGTTGATAATAAAGCAACTGCTGTCATTAAGTTGATTGATTTACTCATGATTTTATAATTTTTTTTGAAATTGATTTCGTGAACTCCATTCTTATGAATTATTTTTTTTGAATAGTAATATGCAGTTATAGCCGATACTGTTGAATAGTGCCGGCAAAAAATAATACTGATATTATATCAAATTAAAAAAACGCAGTGGAGTATGTAAAGCCGCTCTCGGTGGATTTTGGGCGGGCCATTAGATACCGGAAAAGTCAGTAATACTGTTGTTCCTTTAAAACTGAAATCAGCAACGGGAGTAAGTAACGCAGGAACATCCAAAAATGGAATGTATTGTGCCGTTATACTTTTTGGGTGTTCGGTCTTAAGTTTTATTTGTTTGTGTTCGTCTTTGCAGCAACCATCTTTCTTCTCCTTCATGCCGCATTTACCACATTCCTTATCTTTCTCATGCTGCCATAAACTCAAGCCAACAAATTCGTTCATGCAATAATGCATGTGAACTGTTGTACCCATAGTTGCTGAACCATAGATCAGAAGAAGTAATATAACGACAATTTTTTTCACTATTGCAAAGGTATTCTTTAATTGGACTTCTAACTATACCATACTTGCCAACATTATGCCACCCATGGCTATCATTAAGGCATCTTCAATAATTGTTACGGTACTCATGGGTAATTTGAATACTTCACCCAAACAGGCACATTGTATTTTTCTTTTGTTTAACACACTTTGCAATACTCCGATTATACTAATTGTCATTACTACCACAGCAATAATATTTGTAACAACGGGTTGAAAATTGGTAGCATAAGCAATGCCCAACGCCAGTTCAATAAAAGCATAGACATATCCCCATGCTTTTACTTTCCTTGCAACAATATCATACATGCTGTAGCTTTCAGCAAAGCCTTTGAGGTCCAGCATTTTAAAGAATGAAAAAGTAAGAAAGAACCCGGCCATAAAAACATTCATGGCTTGCATCCAATGAAAGGTATTTTGATGTGCAGCTGAAATTATTGCAATGGTTGTTATGTAGGCGAAAATTATTAAAATGGGCTTGTATATTGCCAGCCAGCTTTTAGCCTGTTCTGCTGTTTCGTTGTGTTCCGTTGCTGTTATGGAATACTTTTTATCCAAAGCATTTTGAAAGGTTGAATCTGCAATATGCCTGTCCATAGTAATGGTTGCAGATTGTTTTTCTTTTGAAACCTCAACCTCTGTAACGTTGGGCAACATTAATAAGCTGCTTTTTACTTTTGCTTCGCAACTTCCACAGGTCATGCCTGTAACTTTATATGTATGTGTCATTATTATTTTTGTTTGACACAAAGGTACTTTAGCTGTTTAGGGTAGCTATTGTAGAATTATGTATAAATGTTGTAAGATTTACAGTTCCTCTATGTTTTTGCGTTTGTTCTCCTTCAACGATTTATAATAGCTGGGTGTAAATCCTGTTACTTTTTTGAATTGGTTAGATAAATAAGCAACGCTGCTGTAGCCCAACTGGTCAGCAATTTCAGATAAACGTAGTTCGTCATAAACGATCAATTCTTTTACTCTTTCAATCCGTTGGGCAATAAAGTACTTTTCTATGGTTGTTCCTTCTACCTCTGAAAACAGGTTGCTTACATAGTTATAGTCCTGGTGAATTTGTGAAGTGATAAATTGCGAAAGATTTGTTTTTAAGGTATGGTCTGAATGATGAACCAATGTTACAATGGCGTTTTTAATTTTTTCAATGGTTTTGCTCTTCTTATTATCAATGAGTTCAAAGCCAAATAATTTTAAGGAAGTGTCCAATTTTGATAATTGGTCTTTTGATAAGTCTTCCTCAATTTCTACTTCGCCCAAATTTACAGATAAGGGGTGGAGTCCACTACTTTCCAACTGGGCTTTTACAGCCATTTTGCATCTGCTGCAAACCATGTTCTTTATATAAAGTTTCATATTGTCTTTACACCATGTAGTGCTTTTACAAAATTATTGAATTGGTTGTGGTAATCTATCGCACCGAAGACTGTGTCGCCATGATTTAGTTGATTTAACCCTTTTTTAGAATCAATCTATTTCAGGAAGAGAGAGCCTGTCAAAGAAAAAAATTATAGCCTTATTTTAAATCCGTAGTTAAAAACAATGCCGTCAAGCGGTGCCCACACTTCGGTAAATTGAGGTGTGTTGTACGGTGCAGATTTTAAACTGCCATAATCTGTCTGGCGTAAGTTGCTGTAGTTTTCTACGTTGCCAAAAAACGTATAGTTTTTGTAAGTGTATTCCACTACTGCACCAAATGTCCAGAAGTCTTTTGATTTTAAACCGTTTGAAAGTGTCTGCCTACTTTTAAATTCATAGTCCAAACCAATACGCCACTTGCCTGGGATTGCATATAATAAATCGCCTTTTAAGCTGTGCCTTGGTGTAAGTGTCAAGTCGCTTATAGTGTTGTTGAAATGGTTTGTTGCGTTCGTGTAAGTGTACCCAACAAACAAAACAAAGTCGTAAAAGCCAAACTTAAAAAAAGTTTCTGCGCCTGCACTTTGTGTGTAACCGTTTGCATTTGCAAAATTGTAAATGCCTGATGCGGGTGTTGTCTGTTGCAATACCAAAGGCTTGTCTAAGTAAGTGTAGAAAAACATTTGATTGAAGTTGATGGTAAAATTTTCGCCAAAAGCAAGTTTATAACCAATGTCAATATTCCCACCATAAGACGCTTCAGCTTGTGTTGTGTTACGGTTGATTGGTTGCACATTTTTGTAACCCAACAATTCCGCTTCTTGGTTAAAAATGCTTGCATTACGATAACCCAAACCGCCGCCTACCCTTGTTGTCAGCCTGTTTGTCCATTTAAACAATGCTGAAACCCTTGGTAGGATATGCCATTTTTGGTTCAATACATAATCTGCCCTAAGGCCGCTTTCAATGGCCACTTTGTCGCCAATGTCAAATGTGTAATTTCCAAAAGCACCAATTGTTTTATAGTCTTCGTTTCTTAAAATGGTGCTTTGCAAAGGTGTTTCTTTAAAGTCGTCTGTATAAAAGTTGATACCAGTTATTAGTACATTTTTATTTTTTCTGTAACTGTACGACGCTTCTGAAAATGATGACAATTGCTTACCCGCAAATTTGTATTCGCCCAATACGAATGATGGTGTAATAGATAAACTACGGTTAAAAAAGTTAAAACTGTTTCTTAAAGTTATCGTTTGCCTGTCGTCTAATTTATGCTCAAAATTTACTTGCGTTGTTGTACGGCTTATGTCGTTTACTTCTTTGTAAAAATTGGTTACAGTTACCGCTTCATCTTTCATTAGGTTAAGGTCTCCACCTTGCCTTTTTTCATTGGTAAATGTGGCTCCAACAGATAATTTTGTTTTGCCAGTAAAATAGAAAAACAACTTTGGGTTAAAATTATATTTTGTCAGTTGAGGACAATCCGAATAGCCGTCTTTATCTGCGTCAAACACTTTGTGGGTGTTTCGTTGAGCCAATAAGGTAAAACCAATTTTATCTGTTTTCTTGCTCATAAAGGCATTAGCGTCAAAGGCACCAATATGTGAGGCATTCAGGTGAAATAAAGTTTCTTCTTTAGTTGGCTCTTTTGAAATTAAATTGATTAGCCCTGAAATGGCACCACCACCATATAAAGTAGATGCACCACCTTTTATGTATTCGATTTGTCGCAAGTCAAGTGGCGGAATTTGCATGATGCTCAACGAACCACTAAAGCCGCCATACAACGGAAACCCGTCTTTCAAAATTTGTGTGTATCGTCCGTCAAGCCCTTGAATACGAACATTGGCGGTATTACTGGTTGCAGAAGTTTGTTGCACTTGAATTCCTGTACTGTGTGTAAGCAAGTGAGCAACTTTGCTTGGGTCCATTGTGCTGGCTTCATCAATTTCTTCTGTTAAAACCTCTACTCTTGTAGGTGTGTTTGCAATGCTGCGATTGCTTCTTGTACCTTGCACCACCACTTCGGCTAATTCATTTTCATTGGGGAATAGAAAGAGTTCAATAAAAGAAGTGTCAGCCAATGGAAAAATAAATACAAACTCTTTTGTTTGATAACCGACACTACTAATTACAATTGATTGTCTGCCGTTTGGGATTTTAGCAATAATTAATTCACCCGCCTTATTTGAAGTATTCCCAACTTTACTGTTTTTTAATACAGCAGAGACATCGGCTAATATTCCATTTGTTGTGCTGTCTTTTACGATTCCTTTAAAAGTATTTTGACCCTGTGCAATGCCAAAGAAAAACATTGCTATTAATGGCAATAATATTTTTATCATTTTGTAAATGATTAATTTTTTATGTAAACGAATATTGGAGGTTATCTATACCACAATAAAAATTAAGCAAACTTTGGTGGTCGCCAAATTGAAGAAAGGGCAGTAGAGGAATAAAAATGCTGTCTTGAGAATATTTTTATTTTGCGGCTAGCTACATCATAGTTTGATAAAAGGGTTGGAAAAATATCCAACACCGCAAGGGTGAAAATATTTTGTTGAAAATTACAGTTGTGATTATGAAGCGGTAAATTGTTGTGGTTGTCGTGGTCTTTGTCGTGGTGTTCGTGGTCAGAATAATGATCTGCAATAAAATCTGTAAAGTGAATGTGTTTGTCTGTGTGGTTATGATGAAAATAATGAGCAACCAAAACCGGCAGGCGAACTATGTTCTCCAACAAGTCTTTTGGCAACAAAACCTGTATGCATAAAACTGTTAGTAATATTTTCCTGAAAATTGTCACGGTGCAAAGATAGTAAACTGTCCTGTGGTTTGTTTTGCCTGTACTGTCAGGGTGGGTCGGGTCGTAGAGTTGCCGGTATACTGTCCCTGTTTTTTTCGAATTGTTAATTTTGCTGTCGTTTGAAACTGCAGAATAAAAAATTTTGTTTCGTATCAAATGGGGTTATGTGGTCTTCTGTTATGCACTTTATTTTGTCGAAACCGTTATGTAGTTCTGCTGTTAATTTTTCTTCGCTGTATTGCTTAATTGGAAGTCCGCTACATTTTTGTGGGCCGTTGTCTGAAAAAGTGCCGATTGTCAAAAAACCTGAAACAGAATTTCTTGCTGTGTCCATATACTTTGCAACCTGGTCGCTTGTTGTTAGAAAATGAAATGTTGCTCTGTCGTGCCAAACATCAAAAATTGTGTCAGGCTGAAATTCTGTGATGTCGCTAACAACCCAATTTATTTTTTTTGCTCTACTGCCCAAACGCTGTTTGGCTTTTTCAAGTGCTTGTGATGAAATGTCAAGCACAGTTATATTTTCAAAACCTTCGTCTAGCAAATAGTCTACAAGTTTACTGTCGCCACCGCCAATATCTATAATTTTTGCGGTTTTTTTCAAACCAAAAGAATGTATAAAGTCTAAAGAAGTTTTTGGCACTTTCTGTGTCCAACTTACCTGGTCTGGGTTTTTAGTTTTGTAAACAGTGTCCCAATGATTTTGTGTTGTGTTGTCCATAATACAAAAGTCCAAATAAAAAAATATTCATTGTGTGACAAAAGTTGCAAAAGGGTTGTTGCCAACGAGAGTTCGTGATAAACTCATTAATCAATCAAATATACAAAATGTGAGAATAGTGTAAACTGTGTATGGTATTTGGTGTAAAGGGATATGGAATTTAAAGTAGAATCTGATTGGCATCAAACCTTTGTTAGCGGTAGGCTTTTGTCTTTTCGTAAAACTCCACTATTAATTGAAGCAGTAATAAAATCAATAAAGTCCAACATCCCCATAATAAAGTCACATTTGAAACAAAGCTGTCAATAATGAATATTGCCAAACATAAAATTGCTGTCAACAGTAAATACAATTTTACTTTTTTTGATTTTAAAACCTTGAATGCTACAAATAAAATTAATGAAATCAGCAGGCTTATTGCGATTGCGATTTGTCCAGTCAGATTTTTGAAATACAAAACAGAACCGATGCCTGATAATGAAGTGTCAGTTGGCATAACTATCTTTCTCAAAATCTCGTCACCATAGTCAGATGGTTTTTGTAAGGTATCAGAAGATATTTTTACTGTGTCTTTCAAAACGTTTTGCGTAACTGTATCTGTCTTAGTGGTGTCGGTTGAAATTTGTTGGTCATGTTGTGCAGTGTCTGTAACAACTTCAGAGGATTTTTTTTCGGTCAAAATATTTTTATCTGCCTCTGCCTGACTATAGGAAAATCTCAACTCAAGTCTGTTGTTACAAGTTGTCAGGAAAAATATAAATGGAAGAAAGTAGCAGATTATCGTAACAAGTCTTAACGTAAGTTTCATTGTGCTATAAAAGAGGTGTCATTGAAGCTTATACCAACAGCCAGGTATTCCCGATGGTGAGAAATATTTTGCCTCCGTCCGGAACTGCTGTCGGGTAAAGATACTGAAGTTGAAAACAAATTCTTTTGCACATCAGTGTTCGGTCAGCCAGATATGCCGCTGATATTATCACTAAGATGATAATTTATTCATCGCATCCTGCTAAGGCAAAACTGAATGTTGTGTGGTAACTTTTGTCAATTCAACAGGAGCTGTAATTGTTTGTATTTATCCAACGGAAAGTCATAAGAAACCCATTTCTCCTTATAATCCTTCAAAGTATGTCGTTCTAGCAAATTTTGAATGCCGGCACTAATTACTAATGCGAGGTTCCTTAGAGTGTCGGTGTCTGAATATATTAACTCTCCTGTGTCCTGTGATTTATAAGCTTCATCTATTCCCTCTTTTTCCTTTTCCCAAAATATTTCAATCTTGATTTCATCTTTGTCAAATTTTGAAATAACCAAGGAATGTTCTCCAGGCTCATCAAAAAAGGCAATTCTTTCAAAGTCAGACTGATTATTTATTAATCTACAAAGACCCTCGAATAAATCAGCCAAAGGATCGCTTAAATAGGAAAGTTCAAACCTGACGTTTTGTTTGTCGCTTTTTAAAAAAACCTCTGCCCAACCTGACCCTGTCAGCCAATAATTAAAGTGAGTTGTCATTAAGAAATATTGAATGATTTTTTGCTCTACTACTTATTTTTTTCTTCTTCAAAATTATCGAAGTAGGTAAAGTCTTTCGTAATAAGTCCATTTTCAATTGTAAAAATGGTACAGATTGCTACCTCAAATTTTACTTTGTCTGGTCCTGTACCACTTGATACAAATTCTACTATTATGTGGTTGTCTCCTGATGGATAAGTTTGAATAACCTGGTCGTGTAAGTCAGGGAAGATTTTTGCAAGTTCTGTATATTTTTCAATCGTCTGTTGTCTTGTCTGCTTAACTATTCCTTGTCCCAATGATGGGTCTTTAAAATCCGTTGTATCTGCATACATATTTGCCATTTTTACAAAGACGTGGTTGTTAAAATGTTCAAAATATTGTTTTACTAATTTTTTATTGTCTGTCGTACTCATACTTTTTTGTTTCTGGTCATTACAAGAGATTAAAGCAAAAGCTAGAATAAATAGCGATAGTATTTTTTTCATTTCTATATTTTTTAAGTTGTTAATTTATTGATTCCTTTTCAGTCTGTGAAGTGGTCAAATAGCCTTGCAGCCAACAAGCGTTTGTGAAAAAACTTTCAATTTTTCAAACATTCTCCCAAATAGGATTACTCGTTATTGCCGGGTTATTTTGCTAATGCAATTTATTAAAGGAACCATTACTACAAACTTATTTTAGCACACTTGATGAACAGGTGCCCTCTGACAATGTTGTACGGCTTACAGATGCTTTTTCGTTGTTGTTGTTTCCAGAATTACGCATTGGCGTCAACTTAAAAAGCCTGAAAGGCTTTCACCTGAATAGCCACGGGTGCAACCCTTGGAATAAAATAACCAGTTTTATTTTCAACCCCAACGGGGTTGCACAATACAAGGCGTACAATTAATGCAACCCCGTTGGGGTTGTAAGAGGATAATGCTGCAACCTACTACCGTAGGGTTCACCCACGGCTATTGAAATGTTACCCCTCCGGGGTAAAAGAAACACCTATAAAACACTTACTAAATGGATGTCTTGTACATTTCATCTTTAATTAAGTTGACGCCAATGAGAATTACGGGAAAGACATTCACCAACAGTTTCTATTTTAGTCTGAATTATGTGCAAGTTATACGTGAAGAACAACCTGGCGGAAACTTGCCTCTGAATCAGTGGTAGAATCATGGGGTCTCTTGCAGAAGACCTTACGAGACAAAGGCAAAAAGCACCACGACTATCTACCGGACACAGTCCCGCATTTCCTTTTAAATCGAAGTAATCCTGCGGAAACACTTCGACTAGAGGGGGTATATGAGGGACCTACCCTCATCTTTTATACAGCATTGAAAAGAATTTACATCCTTCTCATTCATGACACACTCAAGCCCCACTATTGGCAATACCAATGTTAGCGGCAGACTTTGTACGTGCTGACAGGAAGTCCGCCATTGTTTTCTTAAGCTCCTTATGATAGCGTTCTTTGTCTGTATGATACAACTCTGATAATTCGTTTCGAACCTGTCGCATAAAGTCAACAGCTTTAAAAGTATTTTTAGTCTTCGTTTCCATACATTACTTCTTTAGGTGTTCTAATATCTATTTTTTGATAGCCAAATTTAAGGTTTATTGAATTATACTGTTTGATGCGAAAGAAATTCACCATGTGTTTAAAAATCCAACTTACTAAACTGTCAACTTTTAAAATGGTAGCCATTGCAATGTGTTGAGCATCGCTTTCAAATTTTGGTGTTAATACACCTTCAGTAATGTAGTGACTTGCAAGTATTTCAGCTTCTTCAGTTAATGTAGTCAATTCTAAAAACTGGTCTGGAATAGTCTCGGTCAATTTGCGAACAAGTTCAGGTGCTGGAATTAGTTCACGCAATGTTAAGTCTGTCAAAACAACAGAGAATTTCCCTTGCCTTGCTTGCTCAAAAAAGGGAACAGTCCATTCTTCGAATTCCTCATCTTCATGTCCACCCCAAACTGATGTATCAACGTAAAATTTCATGATTCAAATTTAAGCAAAGATTACCAATTCAAGAACTCTTTAGCTTTTGGATGAGTCAGCAGTTTGTATAAAAATAGAAGTCCGCCTAATACTTTTAAAACAGTTCCAATTATTAATAGTGTGTCTGCGTTTGGGTAGTGCATGATTTTGAATAATGCTCCAATAAAATCAAGGCAAAGTCCGAATACAAAAATGATTACTGCATGTTTCATCTTCATGGTAGTGTCGCTTTAAGTTTGCCACTAACGAACAGTTATTGCGGCAGGTGTGGCTTTCATTGCTCGTCCTGCCCGAAACTGCTGCTCAATAATGATTTAAAAGTACAGGTTAAAAACTAAAAGCCCAACAGAATACCCTCTGTAGAAAACTGAAAAGGCAAAAATTAAAAGTACCCTGACTTTTTACCGGTCAAAGACCTGCTTTTCATACTGTATTGAAGTTACGCTTCGCTAAATTTCAACAAACGCAACGAACACTTACGCTAGCAGGGGATTTCTTGAAGGCTTAAATTACTATCATCTGTCTTGTGTTTATTTTTAAAGTAATGTTGCAATAACTGAACGGAAGTAGATTTTGCAAGTTGAAGGGTAAAACGTTGCAACTTAAACTTTTTTTCCCCAATCTCGGTGAAGTCCGAATTTCTTATAACTTTTATCAAGTTTAAATAAAGGTTCTCATTATTACTTTTTTCAGAAAATCCAATTTCACATTGAATTGAAATTACAAGTGACCGATTTAAGGTAATATGATAAGTATTACCATTTTCATAAGTTTCGGTACTAACTACGCGTAATTCTCCAAAAAATAGTTCCATGGCTTGTTTTAAATATTTGTATCTGTTAATGAAGTTAGAAACATTTCTAATCCTAAAATATTTTCATAGTACAGCTTGCTTTTAGCAGACAAAGTCATATTCAATGCTTCGATAAGTTCTTCTGAAACGTCTCCGCTATTTGTAAACTGATCTAAGACACCATTTAATTGACGGCTATCAATTTCTAATGATATTAATTTAGCTAAATACACCATTTTTTCTGGAGACAGATTACAATCAATTTGATAAAGATTGTTTTTGTTTTCAAAAAATGCATTTTCTAAATCAACAATTTGTAGTGTTTTAAGATTTAAAAAAATAGGTACATTATCAAACAAGGCTCCGACCCACTTATTAAACAAGTTGTAGAAAAAGGTATGATGGAAATCAATGTTTATTTTATATGTCGTACCTCCTAAACTTAGATTTGTAAAATCATTCATTATGTCCTGCGATGTATAAAAGTGGCTTCCCTTATGGATTTCTTCGATTTGCCTACTTTTCCTCTCGTCAATTTCTGAATACTTCAGAAGATTACCTGCTAATGCTAATTGGTCGTTTGTTTCTAAATCCTCAGTTGTCGATTTTCGATAAATATGCTGATTGAGTTTGTAATAACAGAATATTGAAGTAAAATTTAAGTTATACTTCAAAAAATATCTGTAGTAGTAAAAGCTAAATGCAGGATAATATTTCATATCATAGCCGAAATCGTCCCTTTGAAAATGTAATTTTTGTGCAGTATAGATTACGTTACTTAAAATTTTGGCAAAATTCATTTTAATTAGGTTATTGATTTATTATAGCATGACGCACAACTAATAGGTATTACTGCAGGAGTGTAATTCATTGATTGTCCTGCTGGGAACTGCTGCTCAATAATGATTAAAATTACAAGTTAACAACTAAAAGCCCAACAGAATTCCTCCTGTTGAAAACTCAAAAGGCAAATATAAAAAGCACCCAGACTTTCTACTGGACACAATCCTGCTTTTCATATTGTATTGAAGTTACGCTTCGCTAAACTTCAACAAACTCAACGAACACTTAAGCTAGCAGGGGGTTACAACCGTTTTTATGTCGTTTGTGATAGTCAAATTTGCTGCTTTAATTTTTAATTATGCGGTCAATAAATTTATCAAGCATTTTTCTGATGATTGTATTTATAGTAATCCGGTTTTTGAGGACGATTACGAATTTGGGTGATATAGAATAATATACCTTAACAAACAACTTTCCAATAAAAGAACTTAGTAAAACATCGTCTCTGAATTTTCTTAATATCAGAACTTGCGGATGTTCATAAGAACCGTATGCCATAGTTGCAATATAACAACCAGAAGAGTTGTTAACCCAATTAGTGTTTTTAGTGTTTTCAACAAATCTTACTTTTTCTATCCGATTTAATTTGAAAGTTCTTTTTTCATTTCTTAAATGACAATATGCGGATATATGCTCATTGTTTTTACTGCTATTTTTTTGAAATTCATTCGAATATTCAACATTACTTATTTGTCGTAATGAACTTTTTCCATTATAATCTTTATAAGAAATTTCTAATCTGTACTTATTTAGAATTGATTCTTTAATAACTTGATTAAATGTCATATATATTTTTTTATGATTGTAAAAGCAATTTTTCTTTTAGTTGACTTTGCAAGCTCTATTAAAATAATTTGTGGTGTGCCAGCTTGTGCTGTTTTTAATTGTGCTTGTAAAATGCAATCGCTAATTTATAACTTACCATTCATTTTCTTGGGGCTGGTTAAATACAATTTTTGTTGATTGAGAGAAATACTTTTTAAAAATTTCAAGACTTTCTTTTATTGCTTGGTATTCTGTATGGCTAGATAACTCTTCTTCTTTAATGTCAAAAACTTTGTAGTTTGCTAATACAAAACACTTCTTGATTGCTCGTGTAATTGCAACATTCAATCTGTTAGGACTATAAAAGAAGTCCAACCGTTTCATTGATTCTAATGGATGAGAGTTTGCCATACTATATATAATATAATTTCTTTCTTGTCCTTGGATACTATCTACAGTGTCAATAAACAACGAATAAAAATGTTCCTTTGTTAATTTGGAAAATCTGTTTTTTAATGCCCTTCTAATTGTTCTTACTTGAGCTCTATACGGTGTCACAATTCCTATCTCACTTAGTTTAACCCCATTTTTAGCTAAATCAGAAATTAGATTTGTTACAATTTCTGCTTCAAATTTTGAATCACTAATTCCATCAAACTCATCGTGTAATAGTAGAACATGTGGCTCGCTGTTTATTACATCTGAATGAAATTGACATGCGTAATATTTAGCGTCTATTTCGGTTGTTTTGCTTGATTCTAATTTGTTATTATAAAATAGGTTGTTAGGTATTTTTATTAATGACTCATTAAGCCTGTAAGAAGTATCTAACAAATTTATATCGTTTGGATAAAATCTTGCTAGTCTACTAAAGATTGATTCAGAGAACATTTCTAATGCTGTATTTTTCGGAACTATGGGGTCTAATTGTTTATGGTCACCAACAAAGATATATTTGATTGACCTAGACATTGCAGCAAGAGATAACGGTATAGAAAGTTGAGAAGCTTCATCAACAATGCAAACGTCAAACTCCCAAAATCTTAATTTTTTTGTGGCATCATAGCATACAGAATAGGGTGTCGCACCTATTACAATTCCGTTTTGGTTTAGTTCGGGACTATTTTGGTAAGTAGGATGTGCCAAACTGGATTTAATTGTAATATTTGGATTATTAGCAATCTCCTTATTTTGAGGTTTGTTTCCTATTTTAATTACTTTACTTTTGTTTTCAACCCTTTTAGAAATAGCATTTAGGCAATTGTTTATTGCTGTGTGAGTTGGTGCTGTTATAAAAATCTTTTTGCCCTGTTCTAATAAAACCTGTGCAATGTTTGCAATAGTTTCAGTTTTACCTGTTCCTGGAGGTCCTTGAATTATGCAAAAATCACTTGAATTTACAGCCTTCGTTAAAGCAGTATTTTGAGAACTATTGAGATATTCTACATGAGTTGAACTAGACTTAAATGTGTTGCCAGCCTTGCCATTTAAAAATTTGTCTATCCTTGATAGCTTAGCAATATCATTACTCAATACCTCTGCCGTTTTCGTTAGCATATTTTCTGTTGCTTCAGACTTGTCTTCATTCAATTCCCAATTGGTTGTTGAATAATTATTTTTATCTATATAGCAACTGTATTTATGAAAGTCTTGTGGCTCCAAAACAAAATTATCAATGCTGTCTTCTTTTATTTCCATTTTGAAATTGTACGCACCATTTTTCAAAACGACAGCAGAACCTTCCTTAAATTTTGTAATATTTTTATCACATTTAATATGGACTGAATTAATGTAAGATAACGGATAATCTATAGGTTCGTTCCATGGACTAGGTGGTAATTCTCTAAAGTCAAATGACAAAGTAAAGTTTGCCATAGTTACGCCCTTAGCAATTCTTTCATTAGGTGGCAAAGCCATTAACGATAAAAAGTCTGCTGCATTTTTTTCGCTTTCAATCTTGATTGCTTGTTTAAATTCTTGTAGTACTTCCATTATATTTTGTGATTTACAGAATTGAGTATTATTTTGATTTCATTTATCATTACTGGAAGTTTAATTGTATGATACTTTGAATACTTTTCGTGAAGTACGGCTAGAATCATATCAGATATTTCAATATTGTCTTCTTTCTCTAAAATGTACTTATACAAATTCTGTTGGATGCAGTATCTGTAATAACTACAATTAGTCAAATCCGTTAATCCGTCTATTTCAATTTGAAATCCTCTTTTATCAGGTTGATTGGTTCCTTGTACAATCAATTTCTTACTTCGCTTCCAATCTACCATTACATACTTCCCATCGGAACTTTTGAAAAGACAGTCTACTGTGCCCGCTACATTGAATTTGTTGCAGAATATTTTTTTTTCTGCCTCTGCAAATATTAATTCTTTTGGAATAATTTTTTCTTTTTCAAAAGCCAAAAAGTATTTGAATTCTTGCAGACTATCATCAAATTGTTTATTAGTATAATAGTTTTCTATTTGCAAATGAAGTTCAGTTCCCAAAACTGCTGCTTCGTCTCGTAAAGCTTGAAATTCTCTAAACAATTCTTCTTCATCTCTATTCAGCTTTTCAGCTTCTCTTTGTATGTAACGAAGTATATCAAATTGAAAAAATCTTTCTACTAATGTTGTTACTGATATATATTCGGCATTACCTGTTTTGTCATTGGGATGGAAATATTTATGAAGGTCTTTGTCATATTGCTTTTCAATATCTACAAATTGTGTTCGTTCAATATTTACTTCTATAGGCTCGTATTCCTGCTCCTCAACAACAACTTCTTTATGACTCTTTCTTTTATAAAATGAATGAATTTCTAAATAATTTTCCCTGTAGTTATTTAATTGCCATTGAGTACATTGATTTTCATTCCATTGATTTTCTAAATCACATTTGGGTGTTTTACTAAATTCGTTGTTATATATAGAGTTAATTACATTTTTTATGTAATCAATACATTCATTTGGTTGCTGATGAACTTGTTTTTCTGTAAATCGGATTACAATCCAACCACTTTCTGTAAAAAACAAATCACGAATATTGTCTTGTTTAAAGTCATCTTCTGCTCTATAGTTGTGAGTAGGATACCTGTAGAAACCATCATAAGGTTCGTCAATTTCTACGTCTATATACAAGTTTAGCTTTTTGTCAAACAAAACAATGTCTGGTTCATAAGGTTTGCTGTAGTTTGGGATAACCATGTGAACATTATCCGTTGGTTCAATATTGTGTATTTGAAGTTTAATTTCGTTAAAAAAGTCATTCTCTTTATATCCTTTTTGGTTTGAACGTCCTAATCTTGGAAGTTTCAAAGAACAGTTGTGCTTGGGCATTTTCACAACTGGATAAAGATAATTCTCATCTTGTGCAAAGTGGTTATCAGGACTAAAAAGTATTTTTAAATCATCAGTTTGTTCTTTGTTGGGTTCTGATTTAATTATCTGTTTGGTAAACTCTTGTTGAGTTCGTGTTTGTTCTTGCCTTTTCTCAATCTCTTGCTTTGGCTTTTTCTCATTAGGTGTCTGTTTGGGCTTTTCTGTGGTTGTTGGGGTTTTGGGTGTTTGTTGTGTTTGGATTGTTTTTTTGTGAGAGTCTTGGGCTTGCTTTTTTACAAGTTTTATTTCTGTCCAGTCTTTTTTGATACCATTAAAAAAAATGCTCTTATTTTCTTTCGTTAACTCGGCCGGTGATTTTACGCCAAAAAGCTTCAACTTTTCTAAGAAGAAATCTCTATATTCTTTTTGTAATTCCGATAGCTTTCTTTCGTTCATAAGACTTAGTCTTTAAAGGTAAATTGTCTTTTTGATACGAAGTCTAAAGGTGCAATGGCAAAACCAAATGTACTTCTAGTATAGCTGGATGAAAGAAATTTTGAAAAATTCGAGTAGGCACAAAAAATAAGCCACGAAGCATTCGGCTGTCGTGTCGGAAAAAAGTCCACTGTTAAGTTTGTAAATCGACCTGTCGTTTTGATAATTTTCTGTCAGTTTAATGGTTGTTGTGTCGTCCGCTACAATTGCCTATAACTTGTGGATTGACACTATTAGATGCAATTGTTTTAAAAATTGTTTTGACAATCAATTTCTTAATCCTTCGTTTTTCAAATTGTCATTACGGCAATACAACTATGTGTACAATATATTTGCTTTTGCTAAACTACAATTATTTATAATAATAAAAGATTTTCTTAAATAAATTTATTTTAATACTCCAACATTGATAGTGCAATTAGTGGTAACCATAATAGACCTTGCAGTAGTAAAGCATTTATAAGTTGGTTATAGGTAAACTAAGGGTGCTAACTTCCATTTAGAAGGATAGGCCAATTGTACAAAAAGAAAAACCCCATTGCAAAAAGCAACAGGGTTTTAAATATTTGAACGGGTAAATTTTATTTTACAAAAACCGTACTTGTTTGTTCTGTTATATGCAAAGGCTTTGCGTCAGCACTCACTTTAGCGTGGTGCATATTGGCAAGGGTAGGAGCAATAACCAAAGAAACAATAGACATCAACTTTATCAAAATATTCATAGATGGTCCTGAAGTATCTTTGAATGGATCTCCAACAGTATCGCCTGTTACAGAAGCCTTGTGTGGTTCTGATTTTTTGTAGAACATTTCTCCATTTATCTCAACACCTTTTTCAAAAGATTTCTTGGCGTTGTCCCATGCACCACCTGCATTGTTTTGGAACATTCCCATCAACACACCACTAACAGTAGCGCCTGCCAAAAATCCACCTAAAGCTTCGGGGCCAAAAACAAATCCAATTATGAGTGGAGTTAAGATGGCAATAGCACCGGGCAACATCATTTTTTTAATAGAAGCTTCTGTTGATATGGCAACACATTTATCATACTCCGGCTTTCCTGTACCTTCCATAATTCCCGGTATAGTACGAAACTGACGGCGAACTTCTTCTACCATTGCCATTGCTGCTTCACCCACTGCACGTATGCAAAGTGAGGAGAAAATAAATGGAATCATTCCACCAACAAATAAAGCCGCTAAAACATCAGCCTTATAAATATCAATATGTTGATTATCCGGCATTGCAACTCCAACAAATGCAGCAAATAAAGCTAATGCAGTTAAAGCAGCAGACGCAATTGCAAAACCTTTTCCGCTAGCAGCGGTAGTATTACCCACAGCATCAAGGATATCTGTTTTTTCACGTACTTCTTTTGGCAGTTCACACATTTCTGCAATACCACCTGCATTATCTGCAATAGGACCAAATGCATCAATTGCCAATTGCATAGCAGTGGTAGCCATCATACCTGCAGCAGCTATAGCAACACCATATAAACCTGCACAGGCATAAGAACCATAAATACCTGCGGCTAATACTAAGATTGGTAACAAAGTACTTTCCATACCTACAGCCAATCCACCAATTACGTTGGTAGCATGACCGGTAGCACTCTGACGTATAATACTCAACACCGGACGTTTGCCCATAGCTGTATAATATTCGGTAATGATACTCATTAATACCCCAACACCTAATCCTACAGCAATAGCGCCTAAAACTCCGTTGCGTGTAAATTCAAGTCCACGTAAAGTCATTGTTTCAGGTAATATAGCGTTAACAAGAAAGTAACAAGCAATAGCAGTTAATACCATAGAACCCCAATTGCCCATGTTCAATGCTTTCTGTACAGCATCTGTGCTCATACCTGCTTTATCACTTATTCTAACAAAGAAAGTTCCTATTATAGATAAAATGATTCCCACACCTGCAATCATCATTGGCAATAGGATAGGGGACATTCCGCTAAAACTATCAACAAGTGTAGAACCCGAAGCATTTGTAACTTCTTGTCCAAGTACCATTGTAGCCAATACAGTAGCCACATAAGAACCAAATAAATCGGCTCCCATTCCGGCAACATCACCTACGTTGTCACCTACGTTATCTGCAATAGTAGCAGGGTTACGAGGGTCATCTTCAGGTATACCGGCTTCCACTTTTCCTACAAGGTCAGCACCTACGTCAGCAGCTTTGGTATAAATACCGCCACCAACACGGGCAAACAATGCAATACTTTCTGCACCAAGGCTAAATCCTGTTAATACTTCTATTGTACGCAACATTCCTTCTGCATCAGTTTCAGGTGCAAAGAAGTGTTTAAGAATTATAAAAAGTCCGCCAAGACCAAGTACAGCAAGACCCGATACTCCAAGTCCCATAACCGCACCACCTGTAAATGATACATTTAATGCTTTAGATAAACTGGTTTTAGCAGCTTGTGTGGTTCTTACATTTGCTTTGGTAGCAGCTTTCATTCCTATATACCCGGCAGTAGCACTACTGATAGCACCTAATATAAAAGCAACTGCAATACTCCAATGAGAGTTTGGATTGCTTTGAGACATAATAGCCAATAGTATTGCTACTATCAAAACAAAATATCCCAATATTTTCCATTCGGCTTTTAAGAATGCCATAGCACCTTCAGCAATATAATTGCTGATTTCTTTCATTCTGTCGCTACCGGCATCCTGATCGGAAACCCATTTAAACTTTATAAGAGTATATAACAACCCGATAACACCCATTGCAGGCACTGCATAAATCAATTTGTCCATAGAGATGAAGTCTTATGTTTTTTTAAATTGGCGGCAAAAATAGGGTTTTCTTAACCATATACTATAGGCAAATGCAAAAAATATGAACAAACCGATATCGATTGCATAATCAGACTTTTTATTCTTTAAATAAATTATATAAATATCTAATTGCTATATTATAGATTGTATCTTAAACCGAACATACCCTTACACCTTGTATAAACTTTTACATCACTAATATTATAATTTTTAGTACCCTTAATTTCCTTAATGTTTGTTTTTGAGTATAAAAAAACGCCGCACTTTTCAGTACGGCGTTGTTCAGAACCTTTCTCATTTAAAGGGGCAATAAAAATTAATGTTGAATGACCAATTGTGCTTTAAGCATTTCAGCTTCTGTAAACAATTGTATTATATATGAACCGGATGGTAATTTACCCAGGTCAGTTACCATAATATTATTTGTTCCTTTGGTTAAGTTGATTGCACTTACCCTTACAGATTTGCCCTGCATATCTTTAATGCCTAAAGAAGCTTTCTGATTTTTAGCACTTTGGCAAATCACTACACAATGATTATTAGCAGGATTTGGCTTTATACTTAAGTCAACATGATTGTTTAAGTTGAAGGATATTACATTGCTGTATTTAGAAGTATTATTAGTATTCACCGCTTTTAACCTGTAATAAACCTTGTTACCTGCAATAGTATTTACTTCGTTGCTAAAGTTGTACTGGTGCTGCCCTTGTAGGTTAAAGGAAACCACAGTTCCAACTTTCTCAAAAATTAATCCATCGCTGCTTCTTTCAACTTCATATTGTTTCATGTTAGACTCCTGTGCGGTATTCCAATATAATTTTGCAATAGTTCCGTTTAGGTTTCCGTCAAAAGATAGTAGAGAAACTGCAAGTACTGAAACATTTCTCCAGTCTCTATCTACAGTAGGACAAGTACCAATAGCTGTTTGTGGCAACTGTGCAGTACTTCCTGAAGGTACAGGACCATCATAGTTACCACCGGGGCCCATTTGGTTATGACCTACATTGTTATATGGATTGATGGTAGCAGTCTTTATGTTGAAATTATCCCACTCATCATACATCCCATCATTATCGGTATCCTCAAAGTTTGTAACATAGTTACCTGACAAACCTGTTCCTTCATTAAAATCCGGTTTGCCATCATTATCAGTGTCAAGGTCAAGATAGTCAGGGGTACCGTCATTGTCTTTATCAGCCGGGGTTACCCCTCCACCGCTACGCTTATTGCAATTTGCAATTGTAGTAGTTTCAATACAATCCTGCAATCCGTCGCCATCAGTATCTGTAGCACAAGGTACAATATAGCTGCATGTTGGCTGCCCTTCTACATGATCGGTTATTCCGTCATTGTCACTATCAATGTCGTAACAATCAGGGAAACCATCACCATCAGTATCTTCAGGTACAATTCCCTTTGCGCCAAAGGCTGCAATTGCATCTGCGGTTATGGCCGTTGTGCTTCCGCTAAACACCTCATTACGTACACCGTCATTGTCTATATCGTTCCCTGTTGTGATACCTTGATTGGTTGCATTGATTAAAGCAATGTCATCATTCATATCAACCAAAAATGATTCTCTTATATCTGTCATTCCATCCCCATCACTGTCCAGATCAAGGAAATTTGGAGTGCCGTCTTTGTCAAGATCCTGTGCTTGTAAACCATTTAATACAGGATTGCTGTTTCCATTTTCAGCACTACTTAGTAAACCGTTGTGGTCAGGATCGTTTCCGTCAATCATGCCATTCATATCGGCATCCAAATACCGTCTGTCACGGCTTTCGCGGCTGTCAACTATGCCATCATTGTCACTATCCAGATCTAACTCGTTAATAACACCATCTCTATCCCAATCAAAGAAATCGTTGATGCCATCATTATTGCAATCTGTCCACATAAGAGGCTGATAAGGCACACCCCATGGATCATTACCTGCCGGTGTATCGCAACCCGGTGTAGGATCTAAATAATTCACTAATCCATCACCGTCACAATCACCTTTTGGATCGTAACCTCCACTTTCATTGACATCAGTAATACCATCATTGTCATCATCTATATCTGTGCAATCGCAGGTACCATCACCATCATTGTCCGGAATGAGCGCAAAGTCAAGTGTAAGGTTACCATTGTTGCCATCTCCATCAACCGTTGGTTCGCTGTTGGCAGATAAAGTAATGTAGTAACTTCTGAATCCACCGCTTACCAGGTTAATACCATTGTTATCATTGTCCACATTGTTATTTGGGTTGAAACTGGAAAGTGTAATACCCGATGATGAATATTTAGCAGGGAAAGTAACCCCAACTATATAACTACCGGGGGCCAGGTCACCAAATCCATAATATCCGCCACCATTGGTAGTTGCAGTGCTGATACTATTGCCATCAGGTACATTGTCTTTGTTATTATCGTAATAGAGGTTTATAGTTGCACCATCAATTCCCGGCTCACCTTCTTCTCTAAGGCCATTGATGTTTAAGTCTTTCCACACAAGATTACCCAGGTTGAGGGTTCCTTTTAAGCCTATATCTATATTATCAGATGAAGAGGGAAATGAAAAATTATTGGTTCTTGCTTCTCCTTCATAAATTATAACAGCATCATTCTGGTTGTCTGTGATTATACTGGTATAACCGTAGTCACCCATATCATAACCTGAAGGTATTATAACACCAACCTTGTAAGTGCCCGCATAAAGATTATTGAATTTATATAATCCGTTTGCATCAGTTGTGGTAGTTTGAACCACCGCGCCAATACTATTGTATAAGTCCACATTCACGCCCTCAATTCCCGGTTCATCAGCACCCTTGATTCCATCGTTATTCTGATCGAACCATACCTGATTGCCTAATGTATATACACCGCAATTAGATGGTGATAAGAACAATATATCATCAATAAACATGTAGAAATTGTTCGGGTTATTTATGTTGCTTTCGCCACTTATACGGTAGCGGAAATTGCTTACATTAAACATGGTACTTACCGGTATAGTTACTGTTGTTACAGTATTGGCTCCATAGTCATCATATATCTGACCTGAAGTTTTACGATAAGCAGTAAACCATGTAGCGCCATTATCATTAGAAAAGTCTATGCTCATCCATGCATTATTATCCCCACTCACTACATTGTATGACCAAAGCGTAAACTGCATAACATGTCCCGTTGGGCAACAAGGATTACTTAAGTTGGTTACAGGTGATAATGCAGATGCAAATCCTGCCCCTGCAGGTGATTTACCCGGACTAACACCATCTGTACGCCAGTTTACTATTTTAAGGGCATTGGTTGTAGAAGGGTTATAATATGGAGCAGTAAGGGCAAATGAAGCATTACTATTCGTATTAACAGTCCATGTGCCTGTAGATCCTGTAGCGGTAGCGTCTACCAGATTAGTTACAAAATTATTTGACCAGGAATTGGGCCATGTTTCAGAACCTCTTAAACATGGTGTATTAACAGTAATTGAAACATTACATGTACTTACACAACTTCCTTTTGTGATAGTCCACCTTAGCGTATAAGTACCAGAAGTGTTCATATTTCTTACAACAGCAGTAGGGGAGTTTATATCAGAAATTGTCACTATCGGGCTTCCCGATGGTTGTGATATAACACTCCAGCTTGCGGTTTCACCCAAAGCAGGGCTATTGGCCGCCATAGTAGCAGATGTATTGTTTATAGATTGGTTAGGTCCTCCGTATGAAACAGTAACAGAGGAATTTGTTAACCTTACCGTATCAGAAACGTTCACACAACCAGAACGGCTGATCGTCCAGCGTAATGTTGCATTGGTTGTTGAAATAGTAACACCACTTGCAGGTGAGTTTGGACTGCTGATAGATGCGCTGCCGCTCACCACACTCCAGGTACCTGTGGTATTATATGGTGCAGGATCAGCAAATAATGTATAGGTGTTAATTCCACATTTAGATTGATCAGATCCGGCTGAAATACCTGTGGGACATGGTGTAGAAACATTTAAACAAAAGCCATCCAGTTTTAGCGTATTACAACTGATTGCCCCCTGTACCCTTACTTTTGTAGTACCTACAGGAGCTATAGCGTTAAGTGTATAATAATCAAGTGCTGCGCCTGAAACATCTACATCTTTTGTAACAGTTACATTAGATTGAGACAATACTACATTAGAAGCATTTAAAAATATGAGACTAAGTTTAGGACTGCAATTGATACCGGGGGTATGCGTACCGGCAAAAGCTCCAAATGTAACATTAGCCCCTTCGTTTGTGGCAATATCCTGATAAATAATAGCGGTTCCGCTGCTTTGGTTAAGGAATCCATTACTAGAGCCACACATCAAATACCCTGAACCTGTTGTAAGACTGCCACCGGTTACCGTCCAACCTGTAGAGCCATTTTCAAAACTTGGGTTCACAAGTGGATTGGTTCCGGAATTAACACAACTACAATCTGCGGCCAATGCAAAGTCAATACATATATTAGTCAGGTTAAGGTTTATGGTATTTGTTCTGATTTCATTACCTGATAGATTGACACCGTTGTTGTCAATGCCAGATGTATTGTTAGGATCTGAACTTGTACTGGTAGTTACACCTTTTACAAATCCGCCGGGTATTACAACACCCACAATATACCTTTTTCCGGGAACGCCTGCCAGGATATACTTTCCACTGTTAGAGGTTTGTACTGAAGCAATTGCAGCTCCATCAGGTATATTGTCTCCATTAGCATCTGCGTACAAATTAACCGTAGCATTGCTGATACCAGGCTCACCTGAATCCTGAATACCGTTATTGTTTCTATCCAACCAAACAAAATCACCAATTGAGGCTGTACCCAAAAGCCCTATGTCAAGGGTTAGGTTGCCCTGTTCATCATCCCCATCATTTATTGGTTCTGTTTCGTTTAATATGGTAATGTGTTTAGTTCTTACTTCACCATTAATATCAATTATACCATTATTATCATTGTCAATATCATTGTCAGGATTACTGCTTGAAGATATAGCTAAAGCCCTACCAAATCCAGCAGGTTTTACTACACCTACTATGTATTTGCAATCTACCAATTCATCAAAATAATAATAACCAAGTGAATCTGTAATTGTTGTTTTAAGTGCAGTTCCATCAACTACATCATCTCCGTTTACATCTGCATATAATTTTACTGTCAATCCGGTTAATCCATTTTCTGATGACTGTTTAATTCCATCGTTATTTTCATCGTTCCATATTAAATTACCGAGGGTAGAAGTTCCCGGACAGTCACCCGGAGTTACCACTTCGGAATTATTTCCTGTTTTACTTGGGCTTGCATGAATATCAGTAATATCAGGTGTGCCAAAACCTACATTTCCAAAGGTTGCAGCACTCACTGTTACTTCGTACCAAACATCATATATCCAGTTTGGATAACTACTGTTCACACTATAATTAGCATTGGTTGCAGGAGAATTGGCTGTTAAGGCATAACCGATATTATCGTTGAAGTTAGCATCTAATGATGTTTTTACACTTATTATATTACTTGCATTACCGAAAACCATTCCACCATCGCCGCCACTTACCCCTAAAGATTTGTAACCACTGGCTACGGCACCCGAAGCTGAAATATAATCCATTTTAAATTCCAGTTTCTTAGTTCCGGAAGCATCAAATAGTGCTAATTGTAAATTATCTGAACCTACTAAATCAGTGAATTGGTGCCCACCAGACCAACCAATAGCATTAACCCCATAGGTATTGTCAACAAAGGTTTTAGCAAGGGTAGTTCTAATAGTATAAGTCTGACTTGTAGCACTATAAGACCAGTTAATTCTTGCATTTACAGTTCCGGGTTTTGTAGGGCTCAAAAAGCATTGTTCACCACCATTACCGGCAGGAAGGGGAGTGCATATTGAAACATTATTGGCAGACGGAGTTAAAAATGCATTCAGGTACATTCTTATACCATTTAATACATCTAACTGTGTGGTTTGATCATAATTGTGGTTGCCCAGATAATATAGCATACCACCTGAACCCGAAGAACGGAATTTAGCTGCTGATGCACCTATATTATTGTTGCTACCGGAACCTACAGCGTGGTCATGTTGATTATTGAGTAATGAACCACTATATTTCCAGTTTTTTAAACTTCCGCCTTTGCTAATATTTACTGCTCCGCAAAATTGGGAGTAACTTAAATCGGCATTAGGATATACTACCCAGCTTGAACTACCTGAATAATCGTTTTCAGTATTTGCATTTATACCACCCGTAGAATGAAAGTGGCCGGCATTTTCATAAGTCCTTACTGCGGCACATTCTGCCAATACATTTCCACCTGCATTAAGAAATGAACGAATATTTGTAACTACAGAAGTTGCTTCAGCAGTAGATCTTGCTTTCCAATGTGCTTCTGAAGCAAAAGTATAACAGCCACCGGGTAAATCTTCTGCAACGCCCAAACTCCAGTTTGTTGACTGGGTTTGAGTACTGTTCATACCAAAAGTAATACCTGCGTTTAGCAGATATTGTCTGTGAATTTTAAAATTTCCACCATTATTCAGTAATATGGCTTTGGGTTTAAAACCTGTTAAATCATAACGCTGACTGATTGTTACAGGAGCATTGGTTTGATAAACCTTTACCCTGTCATTTGCATTAGAAATGGTGTTGTTATAAGCATCAATTAATGAAGCTACACCAGATAAATTTGCTGTTTGTATTACAAATGGCCCGGCTCTAAAGTCCACGTTAGCCGCTATGCCAATAGATGGCTTAATGCGTGTAGCATTTACTGAAAAGTCAATACCATCTTTTACTTTATCTGATAAAATGGCCCACTTTACCGGCACATTGTTGTTTAATAAATAAACAATAAGGCCATAAGCCCGAAGGTTAAAATAACCCGTGCTGCCTAACTGATAGTTGTTATCCATTGCAATAACATAGCTACCAGAAGTTAGCGTAACATTATTGGCGGGTGGATTGGGCAAATCCTGGCTAATTGCATATTGGCAAATCATAAATGCCAGAATAAACATAAAAACTCTTTGGAACTGTCTCATAGTCTGCTATTTCTATTTTAGGTGGAAATTATCTCTTTGAAGAGGAGAGAGAATGACTCCGAATAGTAGTAGGTTTTTTAAGGTTGGAGGTTGCAGAAGCGTTTCTAAATCTTGGAATATTAGCTATATGGGAAAAGCGGGGGCTGCATTATAACCTTTCAATACAAATCGAGATTTACCCATTTCCTTGAATGGGAATAAAAGGTTGCATAAGGCTTAAAAAAAACTTAAGGAGATTAAAGGCTATTGAGAATCAATCTACACCTACTTAACATAATATTAATTATAGGAAAATTATGTAGTACAATTCACAAACCGAAACTTTGATTTCAAATCGCTAAAAGCGTTGTACCCGTTGTATCCTTTGTCTCGTTGTGTGAAATAAAGCCGTCGTATTCTTTGTCTCTTGGTGTGAAACATAGGCGTTGTACTCGTGGTATTCTTTGTCCCGTTGTGTGAAACAAAAAACTTAATTCAACTTCATTTCAAATAATAAGGGCCATTTTTTACCGGTAATGTAAAATGAGTTTTTGGTGCTGTCATAAGCAATTCCATTTAAAACTAAACCATCTTCACGATTTACCTGCTTTCCTGACTTTTCAAGTAAACCGCTTAAATCAAGTTTACCAATAATATTTCCATTAGCCGGGTCTATTTTGATGATGTAATCCGTCAGGTATATGTTGGAGTAAATAAAGCCGTTTACATATTCCAATTCATTTAAGTTGCCCATTGGGCCATTATTGTCTTTAACTTCAATGGTTTTTTTTATCTTAAATGTTTCAGGATCAACAAAATAAATATTGCTTTCACCTGTGCTGACTATCAAATCTGTTCCGTCGTTTGTTAATCCCCAACCTTCATGTTCCCAATTAAGTTCTTTTATTTTGGCAAAAGTTTTTTCGTCATATACAAACACCTTGTGGTTTTGCCAGCTTAATTGATAGATTTTGCCATTGAGTGTAGTTACGCCTTCTCCAAATACATCCGGAGCCAATTTTACAGTTTCACCTTCAGCTTTACCGGTTTTTAAATCTACTTTCATTAGTTTGCTGTGGCCTTCCATACCTGTACCCTCCAGAAAATAGCCATTTTTCCAAATTAACCCTTGTGTGTAAGATTCGGTATCGTGAGGATAAGAAGCTATGATATTATAGGACATATTTGCCGGGGCTGCAATTGCAGGAACAGATGGAATATTGTCATTATCTGCTTTATCATTCTTACAGGAAGCAAAAATTATAAGTAATGTAGCTACAGGAAGTATTTTTATCATTGATAGGTTGTTAAAACAAAAGTAATGTATACGAACAGGGCTTGCTACTGTGCTGACAATTATGTTCGTCCATCCCGGAACTGAAGCCTAATAGAATTACCAAAGTTAAAGATAACAACTAAAGCTAAATTGAAAAATGTCAAGATAGCAGCAAAGTCCCAATGTTAGCCACCGTTTTAGTCAGTCAGCATAAGTAATTTGTCGATATGGGTGAAGTGCTTGATGTTTAAAGTGTCAAAATGTAGTCCGTGTGCAACAGCGGTAGCAGCTATGAATAAGTCAGGCTTGTCAATAGTTTTACGTTTTGATTTTAATTGTTCAGTTATTTCAGCGGCTTGTCTTGCAGCTTTGCTATCAAAGTCAAGAACTGTAACCCTTGATAACATACCATTCCAAAAATCTAAATGCAAATGTTTAGCACCATTTAATACTTCAAACTCTGTAATGCTTGATATATAAAGTTGTCTGTAGTTTCTAAAATGAGTTACCAACTTTGCGTTATTTTTATCTGTCTTACGGAAAAAGTCAATAAGAAGGGAAGTGTCAACCATTAGCTTTTTGTCCGCCATACTGCAATACTTTTTCTATTTTCTTCAATAATCTGTATGTCTTTGTCATTATAAACAGGACCTTTCAAAAGATATTCAATAAAGTCATCTTGCTGTTTGGTCTCAATTTGCTCTTCATTCAGTTCGGCACGTAACTTAGCTTTTTGACTTGGTGACAATGTCTTAACGATTGTAAGAAGCTGCTGAAACGGTACTTGTACTTTCATTTCCATAGGTCAAATTTAAGCATTTTGTCACCATATAACGCTGTCAAAAATGGCGATGACTATTCTATTGCAACCAATTGTGGTGTTACAGATTACCAAAAGTTATCAAAAACAGGTTATCATTTAAATTTTTCTACAAGTTTTTCTGCAATTATTGGGCTTAAGGCCACTCCCATGCCGTTACAACATATAACAGAAAAAACATTGGGTTCAACTTCTGTAATGCACGGTTTTTTATCCTGGGAGAACGCCATAATACCGCTCCATTTATATTCTATTTTAATTTCACCAGACTTTATAATATATTGATTAAGAAATGATTCTAATGATTTTTGTATTAGTTCAGTTGTATCAAAAGATGTAGTTTCTTCGGCTTCAAAACTTATATTTCTACCCCCACCCAGCAAAATTCGGTCGCCTACATTGCGGAAATAGTAAAATCCTTCATCAAAATGAAAGGTTCCGGATAATTTTAACCCATGCATGGGTAGAGTTAATAATATCTGACCTCTTGCCGGAATAGTTTTTAACTTATTGGTTATAAATGAATTAAATGCATTTGTTGCGATAATTAATTTAAATGTTTTAATTGAAAATTCTGTACAATTGAGGATTACTTGATTTTGATCATTTATCCAATTTTCAACCTTCGTTCCCCACAGCATATTCACCCCCATGTCCTGAACCTTCTTTGTTAATGCCCGAACCAATTTCCCACTATGCAAACCGCCTTCTAATTTATTTTCAACCATTCCATCAAAACCGGTCAACCCTTTTTCAGTTATCTTATGATTGCTCCAAACAAACGTATTATCTATTCCTGTAATTGACTGCATCCCTTTATTCAAATATTCAATATGATTTTCTAATTCAATTATATTGTGTTTTCCATTTACATAACATTCAAAACCCCCACTCCCATCAAATTCAATTATTTCATCACCCAAAACTTTTCTTATTTTTTGAATTCCCTTGAATCGCATTTCCACCAATTTCCACATTTCCTCCTCACCCATTCTCTCGATGTCGCTTAACATTTCTGTGGGGCTACCAAAACAGGCAAAACCAGCATTTCTTGTACTTGCCCCTGTAGGTATCACTCCTCTTTCCAAAATGGTGATTTTTGCATTTGGTAATGACTGCTTTAATTCATACGCAGACCATAATCCCAGCAGGCCCGCCCCTACTATAATGTAATCCTGTGGAGCAAAATAGGTTTCAGCCTCCCAAAATGAAATATCGGGTACGTTCATATTCTGTTGATATTTTTCTAAACTTATAAATGAGCGTTGTAAATAGCAATTGCTTTTCTTAAATGGGGATCTGCCTTGTTTGAAAGAATTCTTACTGACATAAATGATCCCAAATCAAATGCAACATAGGGAAAGACATTTTTACCTTGTATCATTCGCACCGTTGTAAATACCAGGCTTGTCATAAAAAGTAAACCGGTAATACCAGCAGCATTACTGTACTTGTTATAAACTTTATATTCTTTATATGCTTCATAGTCATTTCTAATCCACCCCCCCAAGCGATAATCTTTAATTAATGAATCCGAATTCCCGATTTTATAGCGGTTTCTGCTATAGTATTTAATTGTACACGGTTTGTCACTCGTATTTGTTGGGTTTCCCTGCGAAAAAGAATCAAACATTGTCATTAAAAGCAGCAAAATCAGCAGATTTTTTCTATTCATAATTGCGTTGATGAATGGTCGTATTAAAATAGTTCAAAAATCAATGGTTTTTAATAGTGGTTATATTATGTGAGCCTGCCTTAATTTTTCAAAAATAATATTTATGCAAAATACATAGTGAAAATCATTTTGAAAAACTGTATCCGCTTCACATTCTTAAAAAATCCACGTTAAATCGTATCTTGACCGCCATTTATTAATCACGCAAATAAACGATGAAACTCCTACCCTTTCTCCTCCTCATAATATTATTTCCGTTTGTAGTTTTTTGCCAGAAAAAAAATGCTACAATTTTAGGAAAAGTGACAGATGAAAATGACCGTCCGTTATTTCACGTAAGTGTAAGTATTATAGGCAGAAGTACCGGTACACTCACCAACGATTCGGGTAAATTTACCATAAAAGTACCCGCTGAAAGGCCTTTTGCATTAGAGTTTTCATACACAGGCTATAAAACCCAACAACGCAACTTTAATATGCTGGAAGGTGAAAAAGAGAACATAAACATTCAACTTCAAACCCGGCAAAATGAACTTCAAAACGTAACTGTATCTGACAACAGAGGCCGAACTGAAGCCGGTCGCATAAACATTGACCCGGAAAATGCATTGCTCAACCCAAGCCCTTTGGGTAATATTGAGAGCCTGATAAAAGTATTTACCGGAAGTAATAATGAACTGACCAGCCAATACAATGTACGTGGTGGCAGCTACGATGAAAACCTGATTTATGTAAATGACTTTGAAGTATTTCGCCCCTATCTTGTACGCAGTGGTCAGCAGGAAGGGTTGAGTTTTATTAACCCCGAAATGACCGGCAATATCAAGTTTTATAACGGAGGTTTTCAATCACGTTATGGAGATAAAATGAGTAGTGTGTTAGATATTACTTACAAAAGGCCAAAGAAATTTAGCGGGTCTGCCTATGTTGGCTTGCTTGAACAAGGGCTGCATGTAGAAGGCATCAGCACAAATAAACGCTTTACCTATTTGCTCGGTTTTAGAAACCGCAGCAACCGAAATTTGCTTAGCAGTCAGGCTACCAAAGGCAATTACATTCCTACGAGTAGCGATATACAGGGCTTGCTTACGTGGCAACCTTCTGATAAATGGTTTTTGGAATTGCTGACCAATGTATCACAAAGCAAATTCACTTTATTCCCTGAAGAAAGCAAACTTACTTCCTCTGTCTTTTCACCGCTATACACCCAAAATATAGGGGTTGATATAGCATTTGAGGGTCAGGAAAAAGATGGCTATTCAACTAAAATGGCGGGGTTTTCTGCAACTTATCAACCTACAAAAAGCTTTAAGCTAAAAGGCATGATAAGCAGGTTTGAAAATGATGAAAAAGAAAACATAGATATTACCGGAGCCTACATTTTTGGAGAAAGGGATTTTGATAAATCACAAGCCACTTATGGGTTGATTGTAAATCCGTTGGGTGCAGGTGTTTATCAGAATTTTTCAAGAAATACGCTCAATATAAAAGTTTATAACGCTTCGCTAAAAGGCACAATAGACAAAGGAAAGCACTATTTACAGTTTGGTACAAGCATAGAAAAACAGCAAATTAATGACAAGCTGAACGAGTGGGAATACAATGATTCCGCAGGTTATTCACTCCCCTACTCCCCTAACCTATTGCAACTGAACAAAGTGCTGAAAAACACTACAGCATTAGATGTTTCCCGCTACAGCGGATTTTTGCAGGACAATATCCAATTCAGAGATTCATCAGATTTCACCCTGCAGATTGGTGCAAGATATAATTACAATACCCTCAACAAGGAGTTTCTGATTTCTCCACGTTTTGGGTTATCGTTTAAGCCTAAAAGCTGGGAGAAGAATATCATCTTTAGAGCATCTGCAGGTATCTATAACCAACCACCATTCTATCGGGAACTGCGCAGATATGATGGCACTGTAAATACCAATCTGAAGGCCCAAAAAAGCTGTCAGGTCAGCGGTGGGTTTGATTACAGTTTATTTGTGCTAAAAAGGCCGGCACGTCTTACAGCCGAGTTGTACTATAAGAACATGAAAGATGTAGTACCCTACGATATTGACAATGTAAGGCTTCGTTATTTTGGCGAAAACATGGCCAAAGCCTACGCTGCCGGTGCCGAAGTAAGATTGTTTGCCCAATTGGTAAAAGATGCTGAAAGCTGGGTAAGCATTGGTTTTATGAAAACCCGTGAAGATCTGGAAGGCGATCAATATACCAAATATACCCTTGACAAAAACAATCTGCCTGTCGACAGCACTACTGTAACGCTGGGTTACCTGCGCCGCCCAACTGACCGTATGATAACATTTGGTATGTTCTTTCAGGACTATTTAAGTACCAACAAAAACTTTCGTGTTTACCTGAATACACTCTACGGCAGCAACTTGCCCTACAACATACCCGGAAGTGTAAAGTATAGAAATGCATTAGTCATAGACCCCTACATACGTGTAGACCTTGGATTTAGTGCATTACTCCTCGACAGCGAAAAAAGCAACCGCCGTAGTCACAGCCCTTTCCGCAACTTTGAAAATATCTGGCTCAACCTGGAAGTGTTCAATATTATAGACCGCGACAATACCATCAGCTACCTGCTGATCAAAGATTTTCAGAACAATACATTTACACTGCCCAACAGGCTTACGCCACGTTTGCTGAATTTGAAGTTGATAGTGAGGTGGTAGGGTTAATGTGAAAATGGCTCAATTGGAAAATGGCTCAATTTGAAAAATGAGTCAAAAATTAAAAAGTATTTAAAGAGTAAGGGGGTATTTTATACTTAAATGAAAATAATTACAGCATTATAATGGGACACCAAAATGCAATGAAAATTTTTGAGGACAAAAAAGTAAGAACACTTTGGGATGCAGATAAAGAGAAATGGTATTTGTCAATTATTGATGTAATTGCTGTTTTAACTGAAAGCATAGACGCAAATGCTTATTGGAGAAAGCTGAAGCAACGCCTAAAAGCAGAAGGAAATGAAACCGTGACGAATTGTCACGGTTTGAAAATGTTAGCCGTGGATGGAAAAATGAGAATCACCGATGTTGCCGATACCGAACAACTTTTTCGGTTGATTCAATCTATTCCATCTCCCAAAGCAGAGCCTTTTAAACTTTGGTTACTATTTAGAAAGCAATACTCAAGTATTATTTTTCCAAAAATTGTAGGTTTAGTATAAACAATGTTTGTATTTAAAAGCTCCTTTGTTTAATCCAGCTTATGTATGGATACCTTAAGCTATTGAAAACTACATAAAAATGGAGGCTATTCTAATCAGATTAGCCTCCTATTTACTAAAACTAAAAGAAAAAATTATTAAAAAATTACAACTTTTTGAACTATAGGTTTTCCTTCTTTTAAGATAAACACGGTGTAAAAGTAGTTGGTCAATTGATTTACGTCCATTACAAATTTGTTGCTCAATCTTATTCTATTGTATTCTTTGAATAAAAATTTGCGAATATACTTCGTTAACACTTGGTATTGTGGTTGCCACTCCCAAAGTTGGTTTATTCGTTGAATTTGCAATTTCCGTGACCCATTGGGATAGCTTAATAACACTTGCTCCGCTAGGCGTTGGGATTGTAATAGTCCCTTCCACAAAAGATCTAATTTGAACAAAGGAATTATGATTTGCAAATTCAGAAGTTCCTTCAAGGAGAATTTCATTTGTCGAAAAATCTTTAACTACCAATTTAGTTCTTGCATCACCTGTTGAGCTTCCTGAATATAGTGGAGCAGAAGCCCTGATATAATAAGTCCCGGAGGCTAAGCTTATTCCAGTGTTATTTGCGGTGCCGCTATATAATGATACAGAGCTTCCTGCTCCTGATAAAACAGAATTAATAGTCCGGTCAATCCAATTTGGTATACCTCCTGGATTACCTCCATATTCAGAAGATGGCTTTTTGTCAATCATGAAAGCATAATCGTTCCATGGATTAGTTGAGGAATTTATTAGAGACTTCCAGGTGCGTGAAGTACCATCAAAATAGTAAAAACCTTTCCCATTGTCTGTTTGATAAATGAGTAATCCATCTACTCCAGCAACTAAATTACGTTGAGTTAAATTCATTCTTGGTATCAAAATACCTTGCGTAGTAGAATTCATTTCTACTATTGCGGAATTATTAGGAGCTGTTGTACCGATACCAATATTTCCACCAGATTGTTTGACTACCAATTGATTATTGTTGACAGTCACATCTCCTGTACTCTCAATTTTTAATCTTTCTTTTCTATCGGTGCTATTTGTTCCTGTCACAAAAGAAATACGGGAAGGTACATGACCCGCGGACGGGATTCCATCTGCATAAAAATCTATAGATGCAGGATTTTGAAAAGCTGATCCGTCGTAACCTGAAACCAAATAAGATGAAAGCAGATCATTTTTAATTACCGCTGTGGGAAGAGATAGCGTGCCGCGGCTTCTTCTGCCCATAAACACAGGGCGTGCCCCCACGATGTCAGAAGCCATAGCCAATATATAATCAGCATTACCAACCACATTTTCTCCATAACCTGTGAATATTGGAATACCAGAGGGAACCCATGCGGGTGAAGGTAAACTACCAGGGCCTTTTACAGTCAGAATGCCTGAAGGAATTAATGTGCTGCCAGTTCCAATACCAACACGTCCTCCAATATTGGTATTAAAAATATGCGGAGGCAGGGTAATATTATCCCACTGTGCGAAAACACTCACTGAAAACATCATAACTGAAATGATGAAAGCTGCTAACTTTTTTGATAATTGCTGTTTCATTTTGGTAGATTTTTTTTTAAATTGCCTACTATTTAATCGGGTTTCGGCATGCTCCGTTTGTTGATAGAACAAAGCTATTTTGCGGACGGACCATTTTCTTTTAGAACTCTACCAATGAAGTTTAAAACTCTGCAAACGGTTTTGGGGGCATAAAAAAGCCTTCAGGTGGAGGAAATTGCAAATCAAAAAAATATAAATGATGATAGAAAAGGCACCATCAAAAATGCAGGATGCGAAGTCAAAAAGAGTAATAGATGAAACCAAAAGTTTCCCTATACTATTTTGCAGAACCCGAGGGCAACGACAAAATAAATTTAGTACCTTCTTTAATTACTGAACGAACAACGATTGTACCGCCCAACTTTTCGGTAAATTCTTTTGCAAGCTTTAACCCTAATCCGCTGGAATCGCTACGGATGCTGTTCCAATCAAAAATGTGGGGAAGGTGCTCTTCATCAATTCCCTCACCATTATCTTTTACAGTTATGCAAACCATTTCTTGCTGCCTTTCTGCCACCACGTCTATTTTGCCACCCTTCGGTGTAAATTTTACAGCGTTGGATACAAGGTTACGCAGCACAATTTTCAAAAAATTCTGGTCTGCATAAAGGGTCAAACCGGCTGGACATTCTATGCTTAGTCGAATATTTTTATCACCTGCCGCCGTTGCATGTAGGTTTGCAATTTCAGGTAACAGTTCATCCAGGTATATCTTCACAGGCGAAGGCGTAAATTTTTCCATCTGGCTTTTTGACCAAATGAGGACATCCTCCATTGCTTCCAGCACATTTTCGGCGGCGGCATTTATTTGATCGTCATGCTTTTCCCTATAAGCAGCCGACAATGCAGGCGATTCTTTTTTAAGCTGTAAGAACCCAAACAGGCTGCTCACGGGGCCACGCAAATCATGTGATATAATGCTTAGGAGTTTTGTTTTTGAATGGTCTGCTTCTTCCAGTTTTTGATTGACTGTGTTCAGTTCTTTATTCAGCTTTTGCTTAATCCTGTTGCTGCGGTAAATAAAACATGTAGCTATTACGACAACTCCAAGAACCAAAAGAAGTAAGTATTTCGTTCGCTGCTGAAGCTCATTCTCATTTTTTAGTTCTAGGTTTTCTTTTTGCTTTTTTTCATTTTGATATTTAGCTTCCATTTCGGCAATACTTTTAGCACTCTTATCCTAGAAAATGGTGTCGTTGAGCAAAACAAGTTCCCGAGATAATCACTTTTTTGCTTGAAATCCAATAATCCTGAATAAGCTTCCGCGATTCTTTTATAGGCATCTGCTCTTCTATCTTTTGATTCAATTTTCCAGGCAATGTCTAACCCTTTTTTACCTAAGACTAGGGCTGCATTGTAATTTCCTTGTTTGTTGCTGAGGCTTGCCATGTTTACCAGCACCGAAGAAATGTTAAAATTATCATGAAAAGCATCTAACAATTTTAATGCACTGTCATAAGTTGCTTTGGCTAATATATAGTTGCCTTTAGCTTGGTAAATGATAGCTGAGTTATGATAAGCCGAAGCTAATATAAATGGGCTTGCATTATTTCGATAAGTGGTTAGCACCTCACTATATAATATAAAAGCTGTGTCATAGCTTTTTTGATCCAAATTAACATTGCCTAATTCGTTTAAAGCATTTGCTATTCCATTAGAATCTTTTAAAGAAACAAATTTTGAAATAGCTTGCTGTAGAAAACTGCTTGCTTTCACATAGTTTTTTTCAAGCCTGTAAAGATTTCCAATGTTTTTTAAAATGCCCGCTTGTTTATTTATATTTTGTGCCTTTTCGTGCAGCTTTAAAGCCTGAAAATAGTAGGAAAGTGCAACTTCAAATTCACCTTTGTGCTCATAGGCAATGCCGATGCCGTTTAAAGAGCTGCCTTCTCTGACCAGGTTCTTTTCTGCATGTGCTTCTTCGACAGATTGGTTAAAATATTTTATAGCTGCGGAATAATCACCAATCCCAAAACTGCGTCTTGCTAAAGTGTCTGGGGAGGAATTTTGAGCCTTTATAGGAGAAAAGGCTAGCAGCAAAAAACTAATAAAAGCTATTGTTTTCATGAGTCAATCTAATTTATGAAAGTTTATTTAAGCATTCATTATAAACAATCAAAAAAAATTTCTAAAAAATTTTCTAAATCGTGAAAAACTTTACTGATTAAAACTTGATAGAAAGGATCACAAAAAGGCAAAATACTTTACCGATTTTTTTTTTAAAAGTAAATCAAATTTGCTGTTCCGTTACATCCGCTAATTATTTTTATTATATTTATGATCCAAAACCAATTTTATGAAACAGCTTCTATTTATTGCCTTATCATTTATTTGTCTTAATTCCATCGCCCAGGTTGCCATTAGCAAAACCAATGCAACGCCCAATGCAAGTTCTATGCTTGACATATCAAGTACCAACAAAGGCTTGCTTATACCCCGTATGACAAAAGCACAACGCCTTGCCATACCATCTCCTGCCAACGGTCTGCTGGTTTATGATACTACTACTCAGGGCCTTTATGTTTACAAAACAACTCAAGGTTGGACACAGAATGGGTTTTTTAGTTTTCCGTTATCTGTAGTAGACAGTTTCAAGACCCGTGACACTTCAACCATAGGGCAGCCATGCTGGATCATTAAATCAATAAACTGCATTTTTAATACCAATAAGTATTTTGGAAATGCAGGTTCATTCAACATAAATAGCACAACAAATAGCGGCGATGCTTTAATTGCCACTACTGCAGGCATTGGCAATGCATTTAATTCTTCTCATAGCGGAACTTCAGGAAGTGCAGGTGTATTTAGCAATATCAACGCTACAAATCTTTCAACCGCACTCGATGCGTCCACTGTGGGCGACGGCTATGCAGGCACATTCAGAAACACACTCAATACTGCCACAAATAGTGGCGCAATACAAGCCTACACAGATGCCAGCTCTGGCACGGGTTATCCTAATGTGATTTTATCACAGGCAAATGGTACCTTAGGCACCACAGGCTTTTTTTATTCAACAAACCCAAACAATGTAAGGCCTACCATGGTGGTACGCAATGATGGGTTGGAGCGTGTATTAATAGTCTCCGCCACCAATCATTCCAATCATGCTGATGCACTTACTGTTGATGCTGTGGGAGATGGAGCAACTATCCACGCAACCAATTCAGACACTAGTGGAATCGGAGGGAGTGCAGGTATATTTGCTAAGTTTAAACCATCTTCTGCTTCTTACTCCGCTGCGCCTTACGCCGACCTTGAAGTGCGCCACCCCAACCTGGGAGCTGGCACACCGGGCCTTACGGGATTGAGGATACTAAATACAGGTGCCAATGCCAATTCATGGACTCTTTATACCAACAATTCCAGTGGCGCTTTACAGCTTTATTATAAAAACACTTCAGTTGGTTCATTTGCCACTACAGGTGTGTACACAGCCACTTCTGATGCAAGGTTGAAGTCAAACATTGTTACCATGCCCAATGTGCTTGGCAGGCTCATGCAACTAAAACCCAAAACATATAGCTACTCCTTTGACGAGGCGCACCGGCAGATGCTTGGCTTCCTGGCCCAGGAAGTAGAGCCGCTGTTTCCCCAGGTTGTTTACAGGAGCGATCCAGACACCAAAAATGATTATTATAAAATGGATTATTCTGCCTTTGGGGTCATAGCCGTGAAAGCCGTGCAGGAGCAGCAAAAAATTATAGAAAACCAGCAACAACAAATTGATGGGCTAAAGCGGGAAATTGAAGAAATAAAAAGGTTGATTGGTAAATGATGCAATACAGAGCTGACAAATCCTAAGCCATGGGCAAAGCAAGCAATGCGCGACCATATAATGATGGAAAGTGTATCATTTCTGTTGATTTGCAGCAACCTTCATTTGTGAGTGTTGAGTGAAAGAGTATTTGGTGTGAATAATACACTATAGTAGCAAAGACTATGATCATTTACTCAGGCATTAACGAAAAAAAAGACCAATGACACAAGCCAGCACCAAAACAACCAATAAGATGTTTATCCGCATTTCCGGGGTACCTTTTATGACAAACGTGCTTGGGTTTTCTTCATCATAATAAAGAATACAGCGTCTGCCTGCTTTGAAATCATTGTTTACAACAAACCAGGATCTTACTGGCATACCAGAGATTGTGTTATTATCAAGTGTAATGAAATTGACTTTGATTTTAGGGATGGACATGCTTATCCAGTTTGTCGGCTCCACAGATTCAATGTAGCCTTTCACTTTTACTCCCCTTTTTTTCAACTTAAAATAGGTGATTAAGAAAGGTACACCTTTGTATAAGTATATTGCCCAAAACGATAACTGAATTATATAAGAGATCATGATAGTTTTTTTAAGATTGTGAAAAAAATGCCTTTTATTGCCCCTAAATCCAAATTTTAGTACGATCATTTAATGATTTTACATTTTGACGATTTTTTTATTTTTGATAGAATTGCCTACGTTTTTTATGAAGGGTTTTTAACTTTTTCCTCGTGTTTTAAAAGGCCCATCTTTTTATCTAAACTTTGTCTCTAGCAAAGGTATAATGTGAAAACAGCCATTTTCTTTAAAACTACACCAAGGGTGTTGAAAAATCTACGAGTGAATAAGTTGAATAAAAAAAGCCTGGGATAGAGGCCAAATAGCTGCACGGGTACCGCGGAAAATCAAAACCCTTCTTATATCTCAAAGAAGGGTTTTGCAAGTTGACAGGCATTGTTTAATAACCCTGATTATTATTTTAGGATTTTCTTTATCCTTTTTTCATTTTGTGTGACAATTTCAACGAAATAGACCCCTTTGGCAAAACCTGATCCGTCGAAAGTTATTTTGTTTAAGCCTTTCGTAAAATTAATATCTGCCTTTTCACTCATCTTGATTCCGATGGAATTATAAATATTGATGTGCGCCTTTATTTCTGCGTTAGAATTAACAGATACACTAAAATTGGAAGTGAAAGGGTTTGGACTAACATAAAATCCATCTTCCAAATCATTTGCTGTAGTCATTGATTTGGCAATGGAGATAGAAGGTTTAATACCTTTTTCTGCATCACTGGTTATAACCCCGTCGATGCCATTTTTAAACAAAGATGAGGCGCAAGGCTGAATATAGGCGACAAAATTGGATCCATTATCTGCTTTAAAGCCGGGATAAAAAATAATCTTGTCCCTGGCAGCAAAGTAAACAGTTGAAGATGTAGGGGTAATTTCTGCCGCACATGAATTTGCCACAGTTAGTGTAGATATTGCCCAAAGCGAATAACCGTTTGCCGGGTAGTTGCCACATGCATTTTTCACAAACTGAGGCGATTTTGATTCCACTCCTACAGCATGCCATGCATCGCCAACTGCTATTGCTTCGGTTGAGCATGATCCATATAAATCAATGGCGGCATGTATGGTTGCAGCCCTGGCATCTATATATTGCGATGAGGAAGTTAAATACAGCGTTAAGGCACGATAAGCTATTAATCTTGCTTTAAAACGGCTGATACCTGTCACACTGTATGGCACACCAAAGTCTGTAGTACCACTTCCACCCTCGCTCAATAAATAAAACCAATGATTTTGGACACCACTGTTTGTGTGGACACCTCCATTATCTCCGGTGCCTGTGTACCAATAGGATCCCAAATAAGTATCAGGATCGCTATGCGAATTAGGATTGATAAAACTTCTTATGGCTCCTCTGTCGGCACCCACCAGATAATCGCAATTGCCTTCGCTCCAGCTTTCTACCATTTCACCAAATATATCGCTGAAAGACTCGTTCAAAGCACCTGATTCACCGGAATAAACCAACCCGGCAGATGCTTGAGTTACACCGTGTGTAAACTCATGGCCCATGATGTCATTGGTGTTCCAATCGTCACTTGGCGATGATGTGCTGCCGGCATAAAATGTAGCAGTATGACTTCCAAAGCTCCAACCCGCATTGTTGCTTCCGAAATAAGCATTGTTATAGACTATCATATCGCCTGCTGCTCCATCCCAGCTTTGCCGGTTGTGCTGATTGTAATAATAATTGTAGGTCATTTGAGCACCCCACTGCGCCTGAACAGAAGACTTCTGTGAAGGGGCGTTCCAATTATTATCTGCATCATAAGATAAGGAGTTGACCGGTCCGCCTCCTTCGCAATCGTAAACAAAAATGTCTGTAGCCTGGCAATCATTGTGAGAATAATAGGAGCCCCCATTTAATTGAGTATAGACAGGTACAGTTCCATTAAAAGTTGAAATGCCAGATCCTCCGGAGCAATTTGTTGACAAAGGAGTGTTGTAAATTATCTTTCCCGTAACGGCATCCACAAACACTTTTTGGGAAATCACCTCTTTATCATCGGTATTAATGTCGTAGCTCCACGCCAACCTGTAGTCCGAAGCCTGAAATAATGATTCCTGTTTAGATGGCGCATACACCAGTTCACCCTTTGGAAAATAGGTAGCACTGTTGTCATTTTTTTTACGCTTTAAATCAGCTTCAATATCCTTATTTTGCCACAAATACTTTTTAGCAGGGACAAACGACAATGCAGACTTTAATCCTTGTTCTTCCTGTACTGCCGGATTGTTTTCAAGCTGCAAGCCTGCAACAATGCGGCCATTTGCCGTACTCACAAAACCATCAGGCTTTTCATGAACAATGAATTCTCCGAATAGCACTTTCACGTTTTTATGATATTGCTGGTAGCGATAGTGTTTTAGCCCCAACTCATCGCTTTCAGTTTTCGCCAGCTTCATCTCGTCATTAAAGGCTAATCTAAATGCTCTTTTCAAATCGGTAAACATTGTTTTTGGCCTGACTGAACTGCTTTCCAGAAAGTCGATCCAGTTGGCATTGCTTTGAGGCGTTGCCAGGCGCTGCAGCTCCATTGTGAGCGGCACGGGTGCATTTTGTGCGCTGAGTTTATTGACGGATAATGTACAGAAAACCATCATCGCCAAAACAAAGGATGCACAAAACTTCAGCTGAATAATTATCTTTTTCATGATTATTGCCCTCCCTGTTTTTATTGGTGAGATGATTGTGATGCCAAAACTGTCACCTTGTCTTTTAGCAAATTGATTTCTTTTTGCTGGTCAATGATGTAAAGGGTAAGCTCTTCAATCTTCTTGATCATTTGTGCAGAAACTTTACCCACTTCCAGGCCATTTGTTTCAATTTCAGGTCCGGCAGTTACATCGGGCAAATGCTTATTGGTTTTAATGAAATTTTCAACTTCTGATAAAGGGCGCAGTTTATAATCGTTGGCAAATACATAGTCACACCAGCCGGTTTCAACACGTACTTCTTTGGCGCGGATGGTGCCGCAAACATCTAATTTATAGGCTGGTGCAGTTGTACCAATGCCCACATTACCTGCATTTGTAATGGACATGCGGTTAGCAAACAGTGTATAAAAGTCAAGACCATATTGGTTTCCGCCACTGGTTCTTTTGCTGCCAATACCTTCGCCACTGGTGTACCCAAAAGTTAAGGCATTAGCAACGCTGCCGACATTAGTATTTGCTTGATCAATGTTCATTCCGCCATTTACTGAAAGTCTTTGCTGAGGAGTTGAGGTGCCCACACCTACATTGCCATCGTCTTTAATATACATTTTTGGTGTTCCTTGTATTCCTGAGAGTCCTGTTTTAGAAGTGTAAAACCCTAGGTCCATAGATTCGCTGCCAGCAGCATTATTTGTAATTACTCCATTTATTAAAGCCGTAGTAACATCGGCAGGAGTTGCAGCATTATTCTTTACGGAAAAAGCAATGTTAGGATAATTGCTACTCGGATTACCTCCCTTAATCAATAACCCTCCATATCCACCAAAGTTTTTTTGATCAATTGTTATTTGCCCGTTTACGTTTAATTTGGATGTTGGTGTAGTTGTGCCAATTCCAACATTTCCTCCATAAGGATTAAGCATGAGGGAAGAAGCATAGGTAGCCGATGTTGTTGTTGAACCAAGTTCAGCTTGTAGTTTAGAACCGTCAGCAACCATGAAATAATTGTTAGAATTATTTTTTAAGGAAAAATAACCTCCGCTTGTTAATGCCCCTAAAGTTCCTGGATAAGAAAGGGGCGTTCCACTGATTCGCTGGTTGCCCAAAATGTCAAGTTTGTAGGATGGAGTTGTATTACCTATACCCACATTGCCTGTGTAGATAAAATTTGTGTTGGGACCTGGGGTAGTCCATTGTGCATAAATACTTCCGGAAAACATCATTAAAGAAATGATGAAAGAAAAATACTTTTTTGAGAATTGCTTTTTCATTTTGGTAAAATTTTAATTTTTAATAGAATTGCCTAATCTATATCGGATTTTCGGCTTCCTCCGTTTTTAAGAAATTTTACAGTTCTTGGTTTTAATCATTAGAATATTGCGGTGTGGATAAGGTGTGTAATAAAAACACCTGCAAACGCTAAAGCCACTGCCGTCCAATATTCCCATCCAAATGATGATTGATGGTGTGTTTTTGATTTATGTGAACTTAATTTGGGGTACAACACCCTTAGCGTTGGTTCCAAATTGCTTACGTGCGGATTGTGTGACATGATATTTTAATTTTGGTCGCCTACTCTTTGATCGGATTTTCGGCTTTCTCCGCTTATTGATATACCAAAGCTATTTTGTGGAGATCCCCTTTCCTTTTACAACTCTACCAATGCAGTTTAATACTCTGCAAACGGCATTTTTGGGCATAAAAAAACCGCCAATAAGGGGCGGTTTAAAATAAATTTTCAGTGTTTGGTTAGTGCTTACCTGTTGACACCATTCATTCTTTAATTAATCATCTGTCGTAACTCCTGTTTATATGTTTTACCCACTGGTAAAACAATTTGCAGCACTGTCACTTCATCTTTTCCAATTTTTTCTATCTTGCTTTTTGCAACAGCATAACTGCGGTGGATACGGATAAAATCAATTGGGGGTAACTTTTCCATAAAATGTTTTAGTTTACTCAGTGTAATAAACTTTCTTTTGGTAGTAACCACTTTAGTATAATCCTTCAATGCCTCCAGGTATAAGATATCATGAAGTTCTATCTGGTGCGTTACCGTTCCTTCTTTCAATAAAATACGTTTGCCTTCAAAACTGGCATCGTACAACTCTGCTTTGCTTTTTATTTCCACATATTCATCCACACGTGCCAAGGTTTCATTAAAACGCTTCGCAGTCACCGGTTTTAAAATAAAATCGAATGCCCTTGCATCATAGCTTTCCAAAGCAAAATTGCTGTATGCAGTCACGAATATGCAAAGTGGATTGTAGTCAAGCGATTTAAACAATTCCATACCACTCATTACGGGCATATCTATGTCCATAAATATTAGTGGAGGCTGTTGCTGTTGGATATAAGCAATAGCCTCTAAAGGGTTTTTAAATGTTTGTTGCAATAGTAATCTGGGCTCACTTTTGACAAAATGGGTTAACAAATCCATGTCCGCTTCGTTGTCTTCCAGAATAATGCATTTAACAGAAGTACTCATAGTTAAAATCTTCAGAGAATTTTATGTAATGTAAAATGTTATTTACATATAATCAAAATTAATTGCTTAAAAAGGTTCATTATATTTTCCATAAAATATTATCAACTGATCTAAAAGCGGTAAGACGAATGTGCTATTCTTCACTTATAAAACATAAAATCATGTTTTGAGATAGCTGCATCTTATAATTATAAAATAAGCGCTTTACTTACAATCTGAACGTTTACTTATCTACCCATTAAGTATCCCACCCCACGTTCATAACTTTTTCACCCCCCACAACTTATTCCCATTCGTATATATCTTTTATTACTGCATTTACCTTTAATAAAATTTATTTATGAAACTATGTTTACTTGCGGTGATAGCTTGTTGCCTAAGTTTGGGTACCAAAGCACAGGATTGTACAGGAGCCTTAATACAGGGTTACCATAAAGACACAACGGTTACGGTAGATGAAGGTAAGAGAGTTGTTCTTACTTCATTTGCAGCTTTTAACAGTTGTCGTACAAAATTGAAACTACGCAGCGGCAGCGTTTATTTTTACACCTCAGACGGAGATGTTGTATTAGCCGAAAACTTCTCCTCAACATTAGACGATGCTACTAAACTAAGATTGATTGGCAGACTAAAGCCCGGTATGAAAATGATGCTGAATGATATGCATTATGGTGATGATAATATTGCAGCGCCAGCTTTATCTCTTACTTTGGTAAAAGGAGCAACTTACGGTTTTTCTTCTAAGTAAATCTTAAATACTAAATTAAAGCCGAGGTGATTTGAAAGGTTGCTTCGGCATTTATATGCATGTATAAATTTAGAAATAAAATTCATAGGCACTGCAATGACAAACCCTAAACATTAAACCCTAAACTCCACCGTGCATTCCCACATCATTAACGCATCTATACAAATTTTACCCATAGTACAGGACAGACATCCATACGAGTGGGTAGATGAAGCAATATTTATAATACAGGCATCAGGTATGAAACACAAGATTGGGCCATTTGCTACTGTTGTAGAAGGTACTTATCAGGAGGTATTAAATGTAGTAACAGCCATTAACGAACACCTGTCAGCAACCGGTTGTAATGAATGGCTACTGAATGTACAAATGAATATACGGGCAAACGATGACATGACAGCCAACGAAAAAATCATGAAATTTGTGAAATAGATGTTAGATACTAGATACTAGATACTAGATACTAGATACTAGATACTAGATATTAGATGCTAGATATTAGATACTAGATATTAGATACTAGATATTAGATGCTAGATATTAGAGGTTTGATTTAGGATTCAAATGATGTAATTCCTTGAATAATATGTGGTAGGTAAATTTAAGTTTACAATTTCTATGATAATTTCAACACTTATAACTCAACACTTATAACTCAACACTTATAACTCAACACTCATAACTCATACCTCATAACTCATAACTCACAATTCTAAACTCCTACCGTGCAAAAAAAATCATTCACCTTCTCCTCCTCCACTGTTCAATACTATTTTGATGCAGATTTTGGCTATTTGGATAAGTTGTTAAATAAAGCTTCAACTATACTTTTAGCAGATGAAAACTTTGCTTTAAAAAATAAGAAGAAGTTGGCCGGTTGGAAAACCATCATAGTACCCTCCGGAGAACAGCATAAAATACAGCATACTGTAGATAAGATAATTGAGTTACTCATATCGCTGGGTGCTGACCGAAGCACAACTTTGGTAGGTATTGGTGGTGGAGTGGTTACTGATATTACAGGTTATGTAGCATCTATATTTATGCGGGGTGTGAGGTTTGCTTTTATTCCTACAACTGTTCTCGGTATGACGGATGCAGCAATTGGCGGTAAAAACGGCATAAATGTAGGCTTGTACAAAAATATGGTTGGGCTCATCAGACAACCGGAATTCATTTTATTTGATTATACATTACTCAAAACTCTCCCAAAAGATGAATGGGTAAATGGCTTTTCCGAAATCATAAAACATGCCTGCATATACGATGCTGCTATGTTTGCAATGCTCGAAGCACAAAAGATAACCTACTTTCAAAAGGACTTAGCACAACTTGCAAAACTGATTCAACGCAATGTTTTACTCAAAACCAAAACAGTACAAAAAGACGAGTTTGAATCAGGCGATAGAAAGCTACTCAACTTTGGTCATACCATAGGCCATGCAATTGAAAACTTATACAAAATTCCGCATGGTTATGCTGTAAGTATTGGTATGGGGGTTGCCTGTAAAATATCAGAACAACTTACCGGTTTTAACCAAACTGACCGCGTAACTAAACTACTTAAACAATATGGCCTTCCTCCACAATTCCATTTTGATAAAGAGGCTGTTTGGGGGTTGTTGTTGTCCGACAAAAAAATAAAATCCGGTAATATACATTATGTTGTACTCAACAAAATAGGTAAAGCCTCTACTCTATCTTTACCGCTTGAGCAATTACACACAATGATTCAGGAGTTGTAGCTATTATGTCAATAACTATCAAACCATCATCTATCAGTGGCAATCTTGTTGCACCATCCAGCAAAAGCAGTATGCAAAGGGCCTGTGCGGCTGCTTTGCTACATCATGGCAGTACAATTTTATACAATGCCGGAAGTAGCAACGATGATTTGGCAGCCTTAGATGTTATTCAAAAATTGGGAGCTATAGTTCATTATAATACAGATAAATCAAACACAATAAAAAGCAAAGGAGTACAACCTATTTCAAACAACATCAACTTTGGTGAAAGCGGTCTTGGTATTCGTATGTTTACACCTATAGCAGCTTTGAGCAATGCTTCATTAGAGCTCAATGGCAAGGGAAGTTTACCCTCCCGACCCATGAATTTCTTTGATGAAATATTTCCTTCATTAGGCATACAGATACAGTCCAAAAATGGCAAACTACCGCTCATTATCCAAGGGCCTTTAGTTCCAGCAAATATTACTGTTGATGGGTCATTGAGTTCACAGTTTATTACTGGCTTACTAATGGCATATTCCGCTGCTAATGCTGAAGCAACAATAACCGTTAACAACCTTACAAGCAAGCCATATATTGATCTTACACTCGATGTAATGAAAGACTTTGGTATGAATATTCCTGTAAATAATAATTATGAAAGCTTTTCATTTCTGTCATCCAAAATGCAATCAACAGGGCACATTTATTACACTGTAGAAGGAGATTGGAGTAGCGCTTCTTTTCTATTAGTAGCAGCAGCTATCGCAGGCAATATTATCATCAATGGTTTAAATACAAATTCTTCGCAGGCAGATAAAGCCATAATAAGCGCATTGGTTTTGGCGGGTTGCAAGCCTGTGATAGAAAAAAATGCAGTTTCTATTTCAACAACTGATTTATATGCATTTGAATTTGATGCTACTGATTGCCCTGATTTGTTTCCCCCTTTGGTAGCTTTAGCGGCTTATTGCAAAGGCACAACCGTAATTCATGGTGTTAAAAGGCTTCCACATAAAGAGAGTAACCGTGGCACTACCCTCCAAGAAGAATTTGGGAAAATGGGCATTGCAATTCAACTGCAAAATGATGAAATGTTTATTACAGGTAACGATGTAATTGGTACAACAATTAACCCACACAACGATCACCGTATAGCAATGGCATGTGCTGTTGCAGGCTTACGGGCAAAGGGTGATACAATCATTGACAATCCTCACGTAGTCAATAAATCATATCCCGGATTTTTTACAGATCTGCAAAAATTGCAAGTTCTTGCATAATTTTCAAGCTGCATTATATCTATCATTTTTTATGCTATTCTGTAAAGTTCTTATCAGAATGAGTCCAAAAAAAGCGGTAATTTTATGAAAATTTGTAGATATGCTATACGGACAAATTAGTATAGACCCTGAAATTATGAGTGGTGCTCCGGTTTTTGTCGGAACACGTGTGCCGATTCAAACTATATTCGACTATTTAGAAAACGGTGACGATCTTGAAATGTTTCTGACAGATTTTCCATCAGTTACAAAAACTGCTGCGATTAGTGTTTTAGAAATGGCAAAAACATCCTTAACTTCTGAAAAGGTTCTTCATGATCCCGCCATCGGCGGGATTACTTGACGAAAGTTTACCCATAAAACTTTCTGATTTTTTTGGAGCAGAACATGAAGTCCTAACTTTAAAAGATATGAATTGGTTAGGCAAGAAAAATGGAGAATTATTGCGGCTAATTATTGAAAATAATTTTCAGGTCTTCGTGACGGCAGATCGAAATCTTCCATACCAACAAAATTTAAAAACTATAACTTTTATTCTTGCAATACTTTGCGGCGTAAACAATAGGCAACAGACTTATATCAACCTAATTCCTAAACTCCTTGATTTATTAAAAATTGCAGAGTCTCCATGTGTTATCCAAGTACCTTAAATTTATTGCAGCCAAATAATCTTCGGCTTACTGCAAAGCTAGTTTGACTCTATGAAAAAAACTTACATACTACAATCGCTTGCATAGTATCGTAAAGGATTTTGTTACCTTTGAAACTTAAGATACTTGTTCATGAAAAATTTGATGATCCTGTTTTCCCTTTTGCTTTTATTCTCTTGTAAGAATAATGAAAATGAATTTAAAGAACCTGAAAACGCCTTGGATGCTGGCCGGGAATTTATTCAACTCTCATTGCAGGGAAAGTTTAATACTGCCAACCGCTACATGCTGCAGGATGATGACAACAAATTCTGGTTAGATAAATGGAGCAAAGACTTTGCAAAAATAAGCGAACAGGAAAAAACAGCATTTGCTACTGCATCCATCAACATATCAGAAGTTGCAGATGTTGTGCCTGATAGTGTTACGGTTATTGTATTCAGTAACTCCTATAAGAAATCGCCTCAAAAGGTGAAAGTGATAAAGCAAAATGGTCATTGGAAAGTTGATTTTAAATACACTTTTTCAGGTAATTTATAATCATGATAAGAAACATCATTTTTGTTGGGCTTGGCGGTATGCTCGGTAGCATCATCCGTTATCTCATTTACCTTGCTTATGGTAATACTACTTTTCCGTTTGCTACAATGTTCATTAATATAGCAGGTAGTTTCTGTATTGGAGCTATAGCCGGGTATGCTACAAGAAATATGGACTTTGCAGAATGGCGGCTTTTTCTGGCCACAGGTATATGTGGCGGCTTTACCACCTTTTCTGCATTTAGTATAGAATGTGTACAGTTGGTACAGCAAAATCGTAATATTGCAGCGTTAACCTATGCAATCAGCAGCTTACTATTAGGAGTTGCTGCAGCATTTGCAGGATATATTTTCACACGATAAAACAATTTTAATACAATATTTTTATGGATAAATATTTAAGCGTTTTACATCCATGGCACGGCGTAGATACAGGGGATCAGGCACCACGTGTGGTGAATGCAGTTATTGAAATTCCGCAAGGATCAAGGGCTAAGTATGAGATAGATAAACCAAGTGGTTTATTAAGGCTAGACAGGGTTATTTATTCCTCCTTCTACTACCCTACCAATTACGGTTTTATTCCGCAGACTTATGGCGATGACAAAGACCCGCTTGATATTTTGGTACTCTCCAGTTTAAGCATTCAACCTTTATGTCTTGTTACAGCAAAAGTGATTGGCGTAATGCAAATGATTGATCAGGGAGATGCGGATGATAAAATTATAGCCGTGGCCGCACATGACCCATCAATCAATTACATCAATAACATTGAAGAGCTGCCAAAGCATTTTTTTGGCGAATTAAGGCACTTCTTTGAAGAGTATAAAAGGCTGGAAAATAAAAGCGTAAAGGTGGAAGAATTTCAGGATAAAACAGTTGCACTAAAAATTGTAGAAGATGCTATGAAGGCATACCAGGAAATGTTTAACCCAAGGGATTAAAATATTTTTTCACAAGAACAATATTACACAACCATGCAGACCATACTATTATTAGTAATTATTGGCCTTTTAGCGGGAATGCTTAGTGGATTGGTTGGCATTGGTGGGGGTATAATCATTGTTCCTTTTTTAGTGTATTTTCTCAGTTTTAGCCAAAAAGATGCACAGGGTACTTCACTTTTTATTATACTACTGCCTGTAGGCCTGTTAGCGGTTAGAAACTATTATGTAGATGGGCATGTAAATATAAAATATGGGCTAATCGTTGCAGCAACCTTTGTTGTAGGTGCATATCTTGGCAGCAAACTTGTATCTCGTTGGAATGATGATGTAGTAAAAAAATTCTTTGCTATTGTTATGATGTTGGTTGCCATAAAAATGTTGTTCCTTGATAAACACAGTAATAAGCGTAAGGAACTAAAACAATCTTCAGCTACAACTACATTACTAAAAGATTAGCGGGTTGTGGTTGAGAGGGGTGAATATTACAATCATTCCTTTTCCTTATCTACCCTTGTTATTCTGTCGTAGTTTGTGTTACCCAAATATGAGGATAGTGATTCACAAGCAGCCTACACTATGGATAACCTTTGCAAGCAAAAGTCTACTCTATCTTCGAATTATTCTGCCAACCCATCGAGTTTCCATTGCTTAAATACATTTATTACAGAATCTGAAAGTTTGGGATGCTTTAAAGGCATAAATCCATTTTCGTTTGGATTTTTTTCAATACGGCTGATGATATTATCAATATTTTCTTTAGCACTTGCATAAGAGTCAAGTGGTTCTATGCGGCCTTTGGGTGGAAAATGACATGGTGTGCAATTGGCTGCTAAAAGTGGCTTCACATCAGTTAAGTAAAAAGTTTTTGCTACTAATTTAACTGATCCGGCCTCGTCAGTGGCAGTAACCTTTTTGGTAGAGCTACAAAACTGAAAAATAAAGGCACCCATTATAAATGACATGGTTATAAAGAGTTTTTTCATGTAGTTGATTTATAGTGATTAATTTTTTTAAAACATGAATGTAATAAAAAAGTGTCGATGCAGATTATTTTGATTGTAAACAATAAACAGTATATATATTTTGATTAACTGATCTTTCGGTTTGCTATATGTTAACATGCTTACATAAATCTTAAATTATAATGAAGTTGCTCTTCGGTAAACTATAACAAGCACATGGAATACATAGGATTGCAGGTGGCTTTGGGTTCAATGTTCTGGTTTTAAGTTCCTAATTCATAGCTTATACTTCATAGTTCAAAACTCTCTTTATTATCCGCAGGTTGTGAGTCCTTCTTCCGGTATCTGCATTTACAATTCCCATATTGTCAATGGTATCTACCCTTACTTTTCCTGATGAGTGGATGATGGTGTTACTGTTTAACAGTAGGCCTACGTGTGTTATTTTTCCATCTTCATTGTCAAAAAAGGCAAGGTCGCCGGTTTGTACTTCCTGCAAAAAACCAATAGCCTCTCCCTGTTTAGCCTGTTGAGATGCATCTCTTAACAGGTGTTTGCCAAAACATTTATACACCAATTGCGTAAAGCCGCTACAGTCTATACCAAACACTGACCTGCCACCCCACAGGTATGGTGTGTTGAGAAATGTATAAGCTAATTGTTGAACCCTTTCAGCATTCCATTCATTAGCGTCAGGGTAGATTGTGGTGCCATTATAGACTACATTGTAATTTCCAATAACTGCATTGTTGTTTTCTATGAAAGATACATCTGCACCCAAAGGAATATAAGCAATCTGTTCATTGATGTTTATTTTATTTACCCAATCACCCACCAATATTTTGTTTTGTGGTACTGTACTTTCTATGTCATGTAATTGGGTTGATTGGCACCAACCTGTATAATCATCATAAAGGGTTTTTATTTTGGTAAAATCTCCCTCTTTAGCAATAACTTCAGCTATTTCCCCAAATAGCAATTGACTTACCATTTCACTACGGTGTGATGGTTCAGCCCTAAGCGGTGCAACAGGTACCAGGCAAATACAATTCATTTTTATCAGTATTTATTTTTAACCAAGAAAGTCTAATTTTATTCATCCGACATCATACATCCAACACTATACACCTAACTCTTAACTCATAATGCGGATTGCTTTCCCGAAATACGGGAGTGCCTGTCTTACCTCCTCGCAATGACGGAACATCCGACATCATACATCAGACATCAGACATCAGACATCTACTCTCTCACCAACTTATCCAACTCTAAAGCAAACCGCTGACGGGTCAATTGCATATTAAACATCTCGTAACGTTGTTTGGAATTGTCAAGAAAAATGGAAGCGGGTATTGCTCCATTCCATTTACTTTCTATAATCGGGATAAAGACATCAGCATTTGTTTCATTTAAAAATACCACTTCCCCTTTATAACCTTTTTTCTTTACAAATTCTGTAAGCCGTTTAGGATAAGAAGCAGGGAAATCGAGGCTTACCATTATAAGCTTTACAGCAGTGTTGCGGGTTGCAATTATACTATCAAAATATGCAAGCTCCCTTACACAAGGGCCACACCATGTTGCCCAAAAGTTTACTATCGTAGGCCCACGGCTGCTATCCATCATTGCTTTTACATCAGCAGCTTTTACCTTGCGTATGTAAGATGTGTTAGCAGGTCGCTGTTGTGCGCCAACCAAACAAACCAATAGTTGCAGCAATAAGACAAAAAGTAATTTCTTCATTTTCCAATTTTCTCATTTTCTCATTATCCCATTATCCCATTATCTCATTATACCATTATCTAATTTTCTTCAGGTTCAAGATCCTGTTCTTTAAATCCCCATTCGGTCATTAGTTGATTTTGTTGCTCTTCAGGCAAAGACATGTGGTCATAATGCCCTGCCTGTTTTTTCTGGCGGTATGCTTCATAAATGGAAACGGCACATGCTACAGAAATGTTTAGGCTTCGGATAATACCAACCTGCGGTATCACAAAATTACCATCGGCCAATGCCCTTATTTCTTCACTTACGCCAAAAGTTTCATTGCCAAACACCAATGCTATGCTATCTGTAAAATCAATATCATACAAGCCTATACTATTATCAGCAAGATGCGTGGTAAGTATAGTGGCATAGTTTTTACGTAAGGCTTCAAAGCAATCATCCACATTTGTAAACTGATGGCTTGTAACCCATTTACGTGCACTGCTACTGCTTTTAAAGCCCCACTCTTTGTGCGGTGGTATTCTTGTATTGAGTATATAAATGTCCTGGATGCCCACAGAATCGCAGGTTCGCATTACTGCTGATATGTTGTGCGGGTCAAAAACATTTTCTAATACAACTGTCAGGTTGTTTTGTCTTTTACTAAGAACTGTAAGTAATTTATTTTTTCTTTCGGGTGTCATTTATGCTAAAAATGAACTTGCAAGATACCTTATATAATTACAAAAAGGATGCACTACAGGCCGCTTCAGCCACAATACATGAAATGTATAACTATTCGTAAGCTTAAGCAAAATGTTTAAATTTGCAAATTGATTTAATAAACATACCCCCCTATGTTGCAAAAAAATACCGGTGAAGTATGGAAGCCTGTTGTGTTTGACTTTGACTACCTTAATGAAAACCGGATAGAAGTTTCTAACCATGGCCGTATCAGAAGCTATAATAAGCAATCAGATGGCAATATCTTAAAGACCCCTTTAATCAATGGCTATGAAATTGTACGGCTTAAATTTTTTGGTCCAAGAGATGAGGCAACAGACATTAAATTAAGACTTTTACAAAAACAGGTTTTAAAAATGGATAACAATATTAAGCAGATGAAGCTTAATAAAGAAAGTAAAAGCTCGATAAAGGAAGCAGAAGCAGAATTGATAACCTTAAAAAAGAAAGTGAGTAAAAAATTTGCTGAAGCAACAAAAGCAAGAACTATATATTATCACTCATTAGTACACAGATTGGTTGCTACTTATTTTCTTAAACCACCAACTCCAAACCAAACAGTGGTTGGTCATTTGGACTATAACAAACTTAACAACAGGGCATATAATTTAAAATGGATGACACCGCAGGAAAACTCACGTCATCAACAAAGTAGCCCGCATGTCATAAATGAGAAATTAGAACGAAAGAACAATCAGGGTAAAAGAGCAAGCAATGCCAAACTTCCTGTTACAAGAGTTATGCTTCTAAAAAGAATGTTGAATGAAGGCAAGCCAATAAAACTACTCGTAAAACAATTCAAAATAACAGAAACCCAGATTTTTAGAATTAAGAGAGGCGAAAACTGGGCAAACATACCCGCAGCAGAGTAATTGGTAGCAAGTAGCAAGTAGTCAGTAGCAAAACAAAACCCGAATACACTTAACACTTGATTGTTCATTATTCATTGTTAAATGTTCACTGTTCATTTATCCCGCGGCCCTTCTTCCATCCTATCGTCAGGAGGACCCATTTTTTCGAAACCTTCAGGGGGGCCAAAGTTCGGAGGCCTATGGTTCTGACCCGGTGCCATCCTATGTTGTGGAAAACCAGGTCGGCCAATTAGCTTTAACACCTGACTTAAAATCTTATCGAATTTTTTCTGTTGATCGGTCGTTAGTATTTTTCTGAATTCACGAAAATGATACAGAGTAATTTTCTGCTTATTAGCTTCTACCAGGCTTAACTTATATGCCATAGAATCGAGCAAAGCAGTGTCAATATTTTGTACAGATATATTTTCAAAAAGCTGGTCGTGCAAGTGGCGGTCTTTCTTATTTAATTCCATGATTTCTTTACGATGAATAAATCTTAAAGAATCATATTGTTTTTGTTGTGCAGGTGTCAACTCTAATTCTTTTGTAACAAAATCCTTTGTAGCTAAACCCACACCCTGCTTTTCAGGTGATTTATATTGCACCCAAAGAAAAGTAAGGGTAGCAATATTAATCAGCACAAGTAAAACCACTATAATTAACCATAAACGGGACTTCTGCATAATTGATAGATTGAGTTAAATATTATCTCCGTCTGTTTGTATTTCATAATCAGTAACAAATGCTTCTATACCCGAAACATTGCTATTGTTTTTTTGTGTCTTTATAAAACTGGAATAGCTATAAATATTTACGGCTAATAGTACTATCAGCATAAAAGCAAGCCTGTACATCCATCTGCCATAGGTGGTTGATTGTTGCCTGGTATTAAGCAACCGTTGTTGAATTTTTGTGTATAAAAACGGGTTTGCTTCTACCCTGTTCATTCCATCAAAACTGTTTAGTACATCGTTCACCCACGTTGTATGTTCTTCGTTATTCTTCATAATAATATGTTGAAAGCGTTTGTTTTAAATTTTGTTTCGCTCTTGACAAAAGAGATTCTAAAGCACCAATAGAAACTTCTAATACCTCTGCAATGTCCTGCTGCGATAAACCCTCTATTTTTTGTAGTATAAATGCTGCCCTTTGGTTTCCGGACAAATTTTGCATGGCCCTGAATAATTGAACAGACCGTTCCTTATTTTCAGCCAATACACCCGGATGTGTGTATTCAACCGCAATGTTTTCCACATCCTTCGTTATTCCAAACCATGACATAGCTGCTGCTGCCCTTTTTTTTCTTTTCTTCTTCCGTATTGCATCTAAAGATTGTGTCACGGCAATCCTATACATCCAGGTACCAAGCATTGATTCTGCTTTGAAGGTGGCAATGTTTTCAAATACCTTTATAAAAACATCCTGCAAAACATCTTCGGCATCTTCTTCTACAGGTATAAATCCAAGAATAGTATGGTAAAGCCTGTCTTTATATCTTTCTACCAATAACCTGAAAGCTGGTTCTTGCCCATTTTGCAAAGCATATATTAGTTGCTGTTCGTTCAAGACTTAGTAGAAATGCTTTAAATAGTTAGACGGGAAACAAAGATATTTCCTTCGGTAAAGGAGGCTAAGTTATAGGGATAATCAAATACTATGCATCTTCCGGCATAAAGATAATTTTCAAAAATCAAAAAACCCGACAACTATGCCGGGTCTTTTTTATAACAGGGGGATTAATTATTTAAAATATCTACTCTTCAGGTTGTAAATGACAAGGTTTTCCTTTTTTGGGCCCGCCGCCATCTTCTATTCTTTTGCATGCCGGGGGTAATTTTTTATAAGTATTTTCTTCTGCTTTTATTTCATCTGCATCAAAACCTGCATTTGCAAATGCTGTTTGAATATAGTTCACGTTTACCCTATCTGGCCAATACTGAACCCTTGTAGTGCCGCTAAGCATGTTTATCTGCATTTTAATAATGCCACTTTCAGTCTGGCCTATTTCTCTTGCCATGTAATCTTCCAGTCTTTGTTTACAAGTCCAGCAACGCAGATTAGGTGTTTTAATAGTTGCCCATTCTGGTTTGCGTTGTTGTGCAAAATTTGTTAAGCCAAAATTTATAAGTAATACTGATAAAAGAAAACCCTTTTTCATGATGTATATAAATTTAATTTACTAAAATTATGAATAAACTCATTACCAAATTCATTTATTTAAAAAAATCAACTAAAAATATTAAGACTACAAGAAGGTAATATTTAACCCTTTGTATAGGCTTATATTTCTATTTGAAAAAAAATGATTGCTAAACTAAATAAACACAATTCAATCACCCTTCTGTATGATAACTCCACTGGGCAGGATCCTTTCTCCACTTTAACAATATTGCCTCGTCCTGCAGGTGAACCCTTCCCTTTTCCATTGCTATGGCAATAAGTGTACCATAATCGGTGAGAGATTTATACTGAACCTTAGCTTTAGCAAAATTATTATCTGCTTCTTCAAACTGATAGGTAAAAAGTGCAGCCATTCCCATAATATCTAATCCTGCTTTGCGCAATACAGCTACCACTTGCAGGCTACTTTTACCGGTTGATATAAGGTCCTCTACAACTACTGTTTTTTGTCCCGCTACAAAATGACCTTCAATCTGATTGCCAAGGCCATGTTCTTTAGGTTTCGGCCGTACATAAATAAAAGGAAGTTTGAGTTGGTCTGCAACCATGGCGCCCCATGCTATCCCGGCTGTAGCCACACCGGCTATTAACTCGGCATCCGGGTAAATCTCATAAATCATATTGCACAACTCACTTTTAATATAGTCCCTTACATAGGGAAATGATAACAACTTTCTATTATCGCAATAGATGGGGCTTTTCCAACCACTGGCCCAGGTATATGGTTGTGTGGGCCTCAATTGTACGGCACCGGTTTGTAATAATTTTTCGGCTATGCCATTTTTATTATTCATGCTGCGAAGATATGTGTCAAAGGTATTGTATTGTTGGGGTAAGGGTATTGTTTGATTGTTTTAAGTTACTTTGTATAAAAAATTAATAATGCCAATAAAAATAATCGCAGCAGGAGGACTGGTGTACAACCCGCAGGGGGCTATACTCTTTATGTACCGCAGAGGGAAATGGGATTTACCCAAAGGCAAATTAGATGAAGGCGAAACTATAGAAGCCTGTGCTGTAAGGGAGGTGGAAGAAGAAACTGGTTTAAAGAATATACAACCGGGAGAGTTAATTGGCATAACCAATCATGAATATACTATGGACAATGTTGAATATGAAAAGGAAACCCATTGGTACAAAATGAGCGTAAATGGCGAACAGTTACTGGTGCCACAAACAGAGGAAGATATTCTTGAATTGAAATGGGTTGAAAAATCTGATTTGCAACCATATTTGGCCAATACTTATGAAAATATCAGGGAGATTATTGCAAAGTCAGCAGACTGATAGCCATAGCCTGCAAATAATTTGCATAAGAGAATTAAGCCCTCTTTGCTATTATTTATCCCCACACAAAAAAAATGATTAGAAATGAAAAGTTGTAGGGGGATAAAATGGAAATTGGTTTATGATAACATTGATTTAGGTATCATATACTTTCCTATTTAATAACTGATGGTTCTATTATCTTTACAGCCGTTTTGGTTAAGGTTTTTAATTTCAATAATATTTTGAGTAATTTCTAATTTATATAAGCAATGTTGAAAGTCGGTGTATTTGGGACGGGTCACTTGGGTAAATTTCACCTGAACAACTGGAAGGAAATAGAGGGTGTAAAACTGGTGGGCTTCTACGACCCGTCAGAACAAACAGCTAAAGAAGTGGCCGCAACCTATGGCCTTAAAAGATATACAGACATTGACAAATTTATAGATGCCTGCGATGCAGTAGATGTAGTAGCTCCTACCAACCACCACTATTACCTGTGCGAAAAAGCAATACGCAAAGGCAAACATGTATTTGTAGAGAAACCTCTTGCCAATACCATAGAAGAAGGCCGCCTGCTGGTTAGCATGGCCAAAGAAGCAAACATTAAAATGCAGGTGGGGCATGTTGAGCGGTTTAATCCCGCATTCCTTGCAGTAAAAGATATGAACCTCAATCCAATGTTTATAGAGGTGCATCGTTTGGCACAGTTTAACCCCCGTGGCACAGAGGTAAGTGTTATTCTGGATCTAATGATTCATGACATTGATATTATTCTGAAAATAGTGGACAGCGATGTCAAAAATATATCGGCAAGTGGTGTTGCAGTTATGACTGACACCCCCGACATTGCCAATGTGCGAATGGAGTTTAACAATGGCTGTGTGGCCAACCTTACAAGCAGCCGTATAAGTATGCGCAAAATGCGAAAGATGCGTATGTTTCAGAAAGACAGCTATATAGGTATTGATTTTCTGGATAAAAAAGTAGAGGTCATAAAACTGAAACAACCTACTGATGGATCTAAAGTTTTTTCGTTTGATATAGAAACCCCTAACGGGAAAAAAACTATAGCAGTAGCCAACCCAAAGGTAAAAGATACCAACGCCATTAAGCTGGAACTGGAGGCTTTTGTTGACTCTATAATAAACGACAAACCCACACAGGTAAGCGAAATAGATGGATTTCTCGCCATGCAGGTGGCGCATCAGATACTTGAAAAAATAAGCCACAACGCAGTTTTAGGCTAACGGATGACTTCCATGAAACTATACAAACCGCTACCGATATACTGGTATATATTGAGCGACATTGTGGCTTCGTGTGGCGCATGGTGGGTGTTTACATGGTACAGACGGAGTAAGCTGAACGAAGCACATCCAGGTTTTTGGCAAATGATTGAAGATCCGTTTTTTCAATGGACAGTGCTTGTAATTCCGGTTATTTGGGTCAGCCTTTTTTTGCTTACAGGGTTTTACAGTTCATCACTTTACCGCAGGTCAAGGCTTACTGAATTTACTTCGTCATTTTCTGTTTGCCTCATTGGTTGTCTTCTCCTGTTCTTTAGTGTTATACTAAATGACCACGCTCCTACTTACACCTATTTTTATGCTGCTTTTTTTATCTTTTTTACATTACAGTGGGTGCTCACTTTTGTTGGAAGGGCTTTAATTCTAGGCATAACAAAACAGGATTTACAAAAAGGAAAAATACAGTTTAACACACTGCTGATAGGCAGCAATGCCAATGCTTTAAAAATCATTAAAGACTTTCCCAAAGGTGTACCGGCATTGGGTTTTGTATTTGTGGGTTATATATCCACAGGTATCAATGCAAAGAACCATTTAGTCAGGTGGCTGCCGCTATTGGGTAGCCTGGATGAAACTGAATCAATAATAAAAAAGCAGGATATACAACAAGTGATTATTGCACTAGAAGATAGCGAAAGCCATCTTGCAGAACCCATATTGCAACGCCTAAGCGAAGTAGATGTTGAGATAAAAATGTACCCTAACATTAAAGATATCCTTTCCGGATCAGTTAAAACAGGCAATGTGATGGGGGCATTACTTATAGACATTAATACTGCACTCATGCCGCAGTGGCAGCAGAATATAAAAAGGATGATAGATATAATTGTTGCATTGGTAGGGCTAATATTACTTAGCCCCTTTTTAATTATCATTATGATATGGACAAAATTATCTTCACATGGCTCTATATTTTATGTACAACAACGGGTGGGATATAAAGGCAGGCAGTTTAATATTTACAAGTTCAGAAGCATGTATGAAAATGCAGAGACAGACGGACCTGCCTTATCAAGTGACCATGACAGCCGCATTACACCTTGGGGAAGGTTTATGCGCAAATGGCGATTGGATGAATTGCCACAATTGGTGAATATTCTTAGAGGGCAGATGAGCCTCGTTGGGCCGCGGCCTGAAAGACAATTTTATATTAATCAAATAGTAGCCATAAACCCGTACTATAAATACTTGTTGAAAGTAAAGCCGGGCCTGACATCGTGGGGAATGGTTCAGTTTGGTTATGCAAGTACAGTGGAAGAAATGGTAGATCGAATGCAATATGATTTGGTGTACATTGAAAACATTTCCCTAATGCTTGATTTTAAAATTATGATTCATACGCTAAGGATTATTTTAGAAGGAAAGGGAAAGTGAGAGTTTAATTTAGAATTATGAGTTTAGAATTATGAGTGTAGGATTATAAGTTTAGGATTATTAATTTAGAATTAAGAGTTTAGAATTATGAGTGTGGGATTAAGAGTGTAGGATTATTAGTTTTGGATTATATCATAAACGCAAAAAAACCGTCAAATGCTATGAACATTTGAACGGTTTTTTAGTTTAACACCTACCCTAAGCGTTGGATTGATTTCCTTTTTCAAGCAAACCGCTACCAATTGTTTGATTGCGACCCATACACTTCCCCTAAAAAGTGTAACATTTGTTATTTTAGAAAATACTATTAGTCTTTTATTTTGTACCTATAATATCAAATTACATTATGGTTTCAATACAATGTTTCATTACACTCTATTTTTGGTTTAAAAATAAGTAAAATGAATCACCAATAATAATATAGGCAAAAACACTATTTATTTTTGTATCATAAAGATACGCACATAATAATTAATTTTTATTAAAGTGGGATGAACTACAGACTTTTGTATGTGAACAGCAAAGTTTGGTATGTGAGGGGAAAATTAAATCGATTCCCAAAATTCAAAACACTACACAAAAAGGAGCCAATGAGGTTGGAAGATTACTTTCAAAAGGATTTTGAAGTAGCCCATTTTAAAACCTTTTCCCGCAATTTGCGGACGACAATACCAATTTTGAGTTATAGGTAATTCATCGGCATTATAACCATAATGCCTTATTTAAAAATCCCAAAAAATGTTGAAATCGCTAAAGTCTTACATACTCATCTATACATTTCAGTAGCAAGTAACAAATCTTTTTGAGTTGAAACCCATTTGTATTGATCAACCAAAAATATAGAGTCTCCCCCAAAGGAAGATATATAGAAGAATAAAATCAGTAGTTGTAACTTAGAACTTTCACCAGGCAATCAAGTGAAAAGATTACAACTCAACCAGAGTCTCTTCAAATACAATCCCATGTTTTTCCAATTCTTTTAAAACAGGATTGTAAATGCTTTCTTCAATGGGTATATGTAATCCTGTAGTAGTAAGACTTCCATCTAAAATGAATTTTGCTGCAATGCCCAAAGGAAGCCCAACAGTTTTGGCCATAGCGGTATGAATATTATCTTCACCTTTCACTACCAGGCTGCTTTTTACGTAATTGTTAGTGCCATTAGCACTGTATTTTATTTCGTGCATCATAACAACCATGTCTTTATCGTCTGCATCAAGCGCAAGTTTTTTTTCAAGAATAAATTGTAAAATATCTGCGGGAGAACATTTCCCCTTGTTAATCAGTTCATTGCTGTCGAGCCCCAGAAAAATCAATTGTTTGAGCGTAAGATTTGCTTCATGCATTTTAGAACTTAAGGCTGTGGCCGCTTTGTTTTTTACGTCATCCACATCAAGGCTGTTGAGTTGCCCTTCTTCATCTACCAACATAATACTTTCGTCTGTTGATCCACCGGTAATACTTAATTCGTTTTCAGCTTCCATCAATTGCATCAGGTTGTCCATGAGATCTTTTGCAAATGAAAGACGGGTGCTCAACATTTCATTTAGCCAATCACCAAAATTATTAATCTCAAAATGTAGTTTGAAAAAATCTGCCAACGTCATATTATCTGTTTCGTAAGTGGCAGTTTCATTGGTAAGCTTAAGATCAATAATGTTTTTCCAACCAAAACAAAAATCAGGATGCCTAAGTGTAGTTCTTATAAATGTCTCACAATCATCTAAACCATAAATGGGAATATAACTTAACGAATCCCTGTTAGGATAATAAGCTAATACCAAATCATCGTTTACTGAAACCTGCTCCCCAGATGTAAAGAGCGATTCATATCCAACAGATTTAACTTCATTATTTTCTTTGTAAACAGCCCCTGCTTTTCCTGCAAGTACTACATTTCGGGGGTTCCAGCTTATTTTATAATGCCACGGGTTGTCATCACTTTCGGGTGCTACCAATCCGCCGCAGTGCGATTTGAACATATTTATTTTGCCATTTATTGCTTTTATACGGTGTATTAATTGCATGGCGCTCATGTGGTCAATTCCGGGATCGAGCCCCATTTCGCATAAGAACAATAAACCCTTTTTCTCAATATCCTCTTTTAAGGCAAGTATCTTATCGTCTATATAAGAGGCGGTGAGCAGATGTTTACTATAGAGTACACAATCTTTAGCAACAAGATAATGCAGCGTTGGGGGCAATAATGAAATAACAACATCCGCTGTTTTTATCAAATCCTTTCGTTGACCATTATTTTCTACATCTGCTTTTGCAGCAGAAACAAGCGGGTGATTTCCAACTTTTAATTGTGCATTTTCGAGATTGCCGTCAGCAACAGTGACCCGGTAATTATTATCGGTAGCTAACTGCTTTAAGTAATCAATGAGTACTGTAGCAGATTTGCCGGCTCCGAAAAGCAGTATATGTTTCATGAAATAAGATTAAAAATAGCCTTAAAAATAAGCTAAGTTATAGTTGTTTGCTGCAAAGATTACTAAGAAACCCTGAACCTGAAAAGTATTAGCTAATTGATGTTTTTTTCAACAATCCAAATAAGTCATTTGCTAATTACTGTTTCATGTAAATAAATAAAATGTTGATTAAGAGATTTTACATTAATTCTCCGTTTTGCATATATTTACAGGCTGCAAAATTTATTAAAATGAACAGAGAAGAACGATTTATGAGTGAAGCTATTGCTTTATCAGCCAAAGGCGTTACAGGCAATCAGGGTGGCCCATTTGGTTGTGTAATTGTAAAGAATGAAGAAATTGTTGGCCGCGGATACAATCAGGTTACCAGTACCAATGATCCCACTGCACATGCCGAAGTAATGGCTATAAGAGATGCTTGTAAAAACCTGCATACCTTTCAGTTAGACGATTGTGAAATCTACACATCTTGTGAACCTTGCCCTATGTGCATGGGTGCAATCTATTGGGCAAGACCGGCTAAAGTATATTTTGCTAACAGCCGTACAGATGCCGCCAATATTGGTTTTGATGACTCCATGATATATGATGAACTCACCTGCGACCATTCGCAACGAAAAATACCTATTATACAAATTGGCCGCGATGAAGCATTGAAAGTGTTTGAGCAATGGAAAGCAAAGGAAGATAAAATAGATTATTAATTCTTCCTTTACTTCATTAATGAATATCGGGATTGATGGATAATTCTGTTACGGTATAAATAGGTTAAAATAAAAGAAGGTTGGCCACAATTAAGTAGCCAACCTTTTAATATTCTCAACTCATAACTCATAACTCTCAACTCATAATTCATAACTCTACATTCTCCTTAAACCACATGTGCTTCCTGATAAGATTCAATCGGTTCGCAGGTGCAAATTAAATTTCTATCTCCATGTGTATTATTGACTCTGCTAATAGAAGGCCAAAATTTGTTGGTGCGTATATAATCTAATGGAAATGCAGCTTTGCTGCGGCTATATGTATGGTTCCATTCATCGGCTGTTATAACATGAATACTGTGCGGTGCATTTTTCAAAACATTGTCAGTTTTATCAGCACTACCGTTTTGTATTTCCATTATTTCTTCGTGAATCTGAATCAGCGCATTGCAAAACCTATCTAATTCATCTTTGGGTTCACTCTCTGTCGGCTCTATCATAATAGTGCCTGCTACAGGAAAACTAAGCGTAGGGGCGTGAAAGCCATAATCCATTAATCTTTTTGCCACATCTTCGGCTTCAATTCCTAATGCTTTGAAAGGGCGCAAATCAACGATGAATTCATGTGCACAAGTACCATTTTTACCACTATACAATATTTTAAAGTGGTTTTCAAGTCGAGCTTTCATGTAGTTTGCATTCAAAATGGCATATTCAGTAGCTCTTTTTAATCCTTGTGCACCCAGTAATTTGATGTAGGCATAACTGATTAATAAAATGCTTGCCGAACCAAATCTTGCAGCACTTACTGCACCCGATCTTAATTCGCCGCCATCAGTTGTTATTAGTCTTTCTGAAACCATATTTGGTATAACATGGGTTGGAAGGAATGGTGCTAATTTATCATTTACACAAATAGGACCCATGCCCGGGCCACCGCCGCCATGAGGTATGGCAAAGGTTTTATGCAAATTCAAATGGCATACGTCAGCTCCTATAAAACCAGGGGATGTTAACCCAACCTGTGCATTCATATTTGCTCCATCCATATAAACCAATCCACCGTTTACATGAATAATTTCACAAATTTCTTTAATGCTTTCTTCAAATACACCGTGTGTGCTAGGGTAAGTAATCATTAATCCCCCTAAGGTGTCTTTGTATTTTTGAGCATTCATGCGCAAATCTGCCACATCTATATTACCAGCCTCATCACACTTGGTAACTACAACTTTAAACCCGGCCATTACAGCACTTGCAGGGTTGGTGCCATGCGCAGAAATTGGTATCAGGATAACATTTCTGTTGGTTTCTTTTCTGCTTGCGTGGTAATCTCTTATGGCCAATAATCCGGCATATTCTCCCTGTGCACCGCTATTGGGTTGAAGTGAAGTTGCGGCAAATCCGGTAATATCACTTAACCATTCTTCCAGTTCAGTAATCATTTCACCATAACCCTGCCATTGTGCTGCAGGTGCAAATGGGTGCATTTTAGAAAATTCGGGCCAGCTTACAGGAATCAACTCTGTTGCAGCATTCAGTTTCATGGTACAACTTCCCAATGCAATCATAGAGTGGGTTAGGCTTAAATCCTTGTTCTCCAATGATTTAAGGTAGCGCATCATTTCGCTTTCTGTATGGTGTGTATTAAATACAGGATGTTGTAAGAATGAAGAAGTTCTTGTTAGTGATGTTGGTATATGGTCTAATGTACTTTCATGATTGAAAGAAATGGATATTTCGCTTTTGCCGATTGACTCTGCAAATACTGTCAATATATCCATTGCATCGCCTTGCGAGGTTGTTTCATCTATTGATATTGTTATGAAACCATTTTCTTCATAATGAAAATTGATACCTCTTGCTTCTGCAATTTGTCTTACTGCTGCAGCATCAGCAACTTTTACCTTTATAGTATCAAAGTAATATTCATTTTGCGGATCAAATCCCATTGCTTCCAACTCATGGCTAACTGACTGCGCCAACAGACTCACTCTTTTAGCAATGTTTATTAAACCATCCGGGCCGTGAAATACAGCATACATAGCAGCTATGTTTGCTAACAAAGCCTGTGCAGTACAAATATTACTGGTGGCTTTTTCGCGGCGTATGTGTTGTTCGCGGGTTTGCAAAGCCATACGCAATGCACGGTTGCCCTGTGCATCTATACTAACACCAATAATACGACCTGGAATTACTCTTTTAAATTCGTCTTTGGTAGCAAAAAATGCAGCATGCGGCCCGCCAAAGCCAAGCGGTACGCCCAATCTTTGTGAAGATCCTATTGCAACGTCGGCATCCATTTCGCCGGGAGGCGTAAGTAATGTAAGTGCCAATAAATCTGTAGCCATAATAACCCGTGCATCTACAGCATGGGCAGTTTCAATAAATGTCCTGTAATCATTTACCGAACCCTCGCAATCAGGATATTGAACTATGGCACCAAAATAAGTATCGTCTAATTGTGCTTCTGAAAAATTTCCGGTAACAATTTCAATTTTTATAGGAGTAGCACGGGTTTGCAATACATCTCTTGTTTGTGCAAATACTTTTTCATCTACAAAAAACTTAGGAGCAGTAATGTGTTCATGTTTGTTTTTGTGGTTAAACAACATAGCCATAGCCTCTGCTGCTGCTGTTCCCTCATCAAGCAATGATGCATTTGCAATAGGTAATGCTGTCAGGTCACTCACCATAGTCTGATAGTTCAGCAGACTTTCTAACCTACCCTGTGCTATTTCGGCCTGGTAAGGAGTATATTGTGTGTACCATCCAGGGTTTTCAAACAGGTTTCTAAGAATTACACTTGGAGTTATAGTGTCATAATACCCCTGCCCGATGTAGTTTTTAAATACTTTATTTTTAGAGGCAGTTTTTCTTAATTCATTCAGATATTCAAATTCACTAACCGGCCCCGATACTTTTAAGGGTTGTTGCAGGCGAATACTTTCCGGAACGGTTTGTTCAATTAATTCTTCCATAGAAGCAACCCCAATTGCTTTAAGCATCTGTGCTGTTTCCTGTTCATTTGGCCCAATGTGCCTTCCCCAAAATTCTCTTGCCTGTTTTGCGAATAAGTTCATATGTAGAAATGTATTTGAGATGTACTTTTAAAAAACGCTGCAAAGGTAGGATGATGTAGGGAGATTTCTGCTAAAACCTGAAGTAGAAAATAGTTATGTTTAAGACTTATTGATTAAGTGGCAATATGTATAAAACATTGAATGAAATAGAACAATATTTAACATCAATATTGTGGGAAATGCTGCCATAAAAATAGGGGGCACAAGTGTGCGACGCAACACTGACGCCCATGGCTCTAACGTTGATTACAAGAAAAAAATTCTCTAAATAATTGAGAAAAGATTGCTTTAAGCAAATGACTCTACTAATTTTTCATTTTTCTTTAACTCGTCGAGCTCTTCTATGGTCAGAGGTTTATTAATAAAATCTATGACAATTTCATAGCGGTTTGCACGTGAGAAATCTTCGGGGTTGACGGTTGAGGAAAGTATTATGACTTTGGTATCGGGTAGCCTGTCAGCATATTTCATCAGGTAATCTTCCAGAAAATCCCAACCGTTCATCACGGGCATATTAAGGTCAAGAAAAATGAGCTGTGGCGGGGTTTCCTTTGATCCGGCTTTTTTATTTTTAAAAAAATCAGAGAACCAAATGAGCCCTTCTTTTCCATTGTTGGTGGTTATGACCTGATTTGCAAAAGTTGCTTTTTTTATAATCATTTCGCAAAGCATGAGCGTTATCTGATCATCATCTATGCACAACACTTTATCTACCATCTCACTTTAATTTTTAAATGTAATGATGAATGTGGTTCCTTTATCAACTTCACTTTCCACATCAATTTCTCCTCCCATAACGCCAATTTGTGATTTTATAATATATAGGCCTAAACCTTTACTGTCTTCGTGGTCGTGAAAACGTTGATATAAACCAAATATTTTGTCTTTATGGCGGATTAAGTCTATACCTAAACCATTGTCGGAAAAAAATAATTTTACCCCGCCCCTAAACTTTTGGGTATGGATATTTATGATGGGTTTACGGTCTGGAGAACGGTATTTTACTGCATTTGTCAGCAGGTTTAATAATATGCTTTCCAGATAGGTAGAATTAAATTTTATCTTGTCGGCATTGTCAAAGTCAACTTTTACAGTAGTTTCATTTTGGTCAAGAAGATTTTGTACTGACTGAACAACTTTGTAGAAAACTTTTCTGATTTCCAGTGTTTCTTTTTTTGTATTAACATTATTTTTTATGATTAATACATTGATTAGATCGTTTACTGTTTCATTTAGTTGTAGTGTACATTCCTCAAAATTTTCGAGTAATAATTTTGTTGTTGAATCTTCAATGGTATTAAGATCTATTAGTTTTAAAATACCTAGCAAGTTAGATAATGGTGCCCTCAGGTTGTGCGAAGTGATGTAGGAGAATTGCCTTAAATCACTATTGGTTTGAGTAAGTTCTTCTATGAGCAATTCCTTTTCTGTTTCATTTCTTTTTTGCACAGTTATGTTTTGTGAAGCAATCAAAATTTTCTGTATTGACCCATCGGTTTCATAAAGCGGAACAGCACTTAATATGTATGTCTGGCTGTGGTGCTTTACTTCAAATACAAAGCTTTTTCCTTCCAGGACCCTGATGAGCGTTTCTTCTATTTTATCTTGTTCCGTGGCATGAAAATGCTCGACAAAGTTGGTATTGTCAAAATAGGAAGCGGTAACACCTTTAATATGAAATTCTTTTCCGGCTGTGTACAAAATATTAAATTCCTGATTTAGAACCGACACTGCACCATTTGGAAAATTTTCGGAAATTGCCCTAAAGTTTTGTTCGCTCTGACGCATTTGTTCCCGGGCCTTGTTGCGTCCGGTTACATCATGAATTACAGCCAGCCGGGCGTTTTTGCCTTCTATTACAATATCGTGTTCGTTTATTTCTACATCAATTATTTCTTTATTTTTCTTTTTGTGTTGCAGGTCTTTGGGATAGCCAATATGAGCATTTGTGGAATCATCGTTATCAATTCCATTTTTTCTGACCCTTAAACTATCAATTCGCATTGTAAGAAATTCAGCTTCGCTGTAGCCGTAATACAGAATAGCAGCCTCGTTTACCATTAATATCTTTCTGGTTCCACGTTCTATAGCTAACATGGGCAGGGGATTACTGTTGAAAAGATATTTATACTGTTCTTCTGATTTCTTAAGGTGCTTATAGATCTTGCTTCTTTCTAATCCATATTGAATACTCTTTGCAAGAAGGGGGGCACTACAACCGTCTTTTACAATATAATCCTGGGCACCTACATGAAGGCTTTCAAGGGCAAGGCTTGCATCTTCCTGACCCGTTAAAATAATAACCGGTATTTGTTCTGCCCGGGTCTGTATGGAAGCAAAAGTGCTGATACCCATGCCATCAGGTAGTGTGAGGTCTAATAAAATAAGGTCAATCTTTTCAGTTTCTAAAATTGATATGGCCTGTGATAATGTAGTTGCATGATGTATGGAAACATTAGCGAATGATTCCAAAAGATATTCCTCTATAAGCGCATAATCTCCCGGATTATCTTCCACAATAAGAGTCGTTAATTTAACTTCTAACATTTTAATCTTTTACAGGCTGCTTTACAATTGTTACAGAGAAATTTTCTATTGTATTAATAACATTAAAAAACTTCTGGAGGTCTACAGGTTTAATTATAAAGCCACTTGCCTGATTATTATAAGCCTCCGTTATATCCATTTCTGATGACGAAGTTGTAAGCATAACTACCGGTATATTTTTGAGTGAAGGATCATTTTTTATGTAAAATAAAACTTCTTTTCCATCTATCTTAGGTAAATTTATATCGAGCAAAATCAAATCTGGAAGTAATTTAATGTGTAGTGCATTGGTTAGATAATTTATTGCCTCCTCCCCATCTCTGACTATAGATACTTTATTGTTTATTCTGGCATCAAACAATGCTTCTTGTGTCAAAATAATATCGCCTTCATTGTCTTCTACCAGAAGTATTTTAACATCTATCATAGTATTGTGGTTATTTGGGCAGCGTAAAATAAAAAGTACTTCCTTGCCCAATGGCAGATTTTACCCATAATTTTCCGCCATGTTTTTCAACTATTTTCTTACAAATAGAAAGTCCGATACCAGTTCCGGAATAACTTTCACGAGTGTGTAACCTTTGAAAGATAATAAAAATCTTATTGTAAAATTTAGGATCTATTCCAATTCCGTTATCTGCAATAGAAAATTTATAAAATGTATTTTCTTCTTCACTTGAAATTTTAATATTTGGTGGAGCCTCGCTTCTATATTTAAACGCATTGCCTATAAGATTTTGAAATACCTGTAAAAGCTGTGTTTTATTTCCTTTTACAACCGGCATAACTGTACAGCTTATACTTCCATTAGTTTGTGCAAGTTGGTTATTATAAGTGAACAGTATATTAGCAAGTACATTATTTAAGTCAACTTCTTCTTTTTGTAAATTAGTGGTATTAACTCTTGAATACTCAAGCAAATCAAGTATTAATTTTTTCATTCGCTCTGCACCATCTACAGCGTATGCTATGTATTCATGTGCTTTATTGTCTAATTTTTCTTTGTATTTCTTTTCCAATAGCTGAAGAAAACTGCTGATCATTCGTAATGGCTCTTGCAAATCGTGACTGGCAACATATGCAAAACGCTCTAACTCTGCGTTAGATTCTGCCAACTCCCTGGCTCTGCGTTCAAGTGAATTATTTAAATTTTGCAACTCCATTTCATGCGACTTAATACCAGAAATATCTTGCATAGCACCTATCATTCTTATTGGTACATTTTTTTCATCAAAAACCAAATAGCCCCTGTCAGAAATGTACTTATAGTTACCTAAAGCAGTTTTAAATCTGTACTCGTCTCTCCATTTTGGTATGCGTTCCTTTAAATGCGTATTCAACTTTTCCAAAACCCTTTCCTTATCATCTGGATGAAGGTTGGATGTCCACCACCCTTTAGGGTCTATCTGATCTGAACTTTCAATTTCAAACATTTTTTTTGCACTTTCATTCCATGTTAATTCGTCTTTTAGCAAATCCCAATCCCAAATTGCATCAAAAGACTCCTCTGTTAAAAACCGGTATTTATAGTTGCGGTTTTTATTATCGAGTTCCGCTAAGGCATGCTGTGTAACATCAATCAGTGCAATAGTCTTAATCGTGCTGTGATTGTATTTGATTTCACTTACATACAATTCTGCGAAGAATTTCTCTTTATCTTTTTTAATATTTGTCCAAATACTCTTGTGAACTTTAAATTCTTTTTGATGTATTGGCAATAGCTGCACAAATTTTTTAAAATCACTATCCACAAACAAATCTGCAAATGACATTTTTAGAAACTCATCCCTTGTATATTGATATTGCCTTTCGGCAGAAATATTCATTTCGATGATATTGTAACTTTCAGCATCTAAAATTAACATAGGTGCCGGATGGTGCATAAAGGATAGCTTGTAAATGTCTTCTGAAATATTCTCCATATTTATTAGTTAACAATTAAAGATAAATAAAATCCTAAGGCAAAAATATTTCTGCAATCATGCATCTTACACTGCCTCCTCCTATTGTTTCAATTGTAGGTATTGCAAGTGGTACCAATTCGCAGTATTGCTGTAAAGTATTTATTTGACTTGAAGTGAGGCTCTCATAAGCGCTTTGAGAAAGGATAAGCAACTTTTCATTTTTATCATTTATTAGTTCAAGCATATTACCTGCAAATTTGTTCATTTGCTTTGGTGAAATGTTGATTATTTCATGTCCGGATTGAACAAGTGTTTCGTCAATATTTTCCCTCTCCTTTGCATTGGTTATAGCATCCAAACACACCACCGCAAACTTCTCACCTATGCACATCATTACATTGGTATGATAAATTTCGGTTCCGTTTTTATCATGTGCGTGAAAACAAAATGGCTTGTAGCCAAGATCTGAACATAATTTAATAAACAATTCTTTATTAGTCCGGGGTGAAATACAAGCGTAGGCATGTTTGCAATTGTGATCAAAAACAATGCTTCCTGTTCCTTCTAAAAACTTATTCTGACTTTCATTGTCTGAAAGATCAATCACCTCTTTTATGTTGAAATTTGAACGAAGCGATTCTATAATATCTAACCTTCTTTCATTTCTTCTGTTTGGGGCAAACATGGGGTAAAGGAATACCCTACCATCGGGATGAAACGTGATCCAATTATTGGGGAAAATGGCATCGGGTTTTTGGGGGAAAGGTGTATCATCGAAAATATAAAGATTGACACCTTTTGATTTAAGGGTTGTTGCAAACTTTTCAAACTCTGCTTTTACTTTTAATTGTATTGCATTTTGACTTTCTGCTAAATTAGTTTGAAACATATTATTAGCAGCCGTTTCAGTATTGAAAACAAAGTTGCCTGGTCTTATTAGAAGTATATTATTAGCAGCATTCATAATGATAGAAATAAGTAAATACTACAAAAAAGTTCGACTATTATTTTGCATACAACCGAAAGAAAATCATAGACAAAATTCCCGTAAACATAATTGCCTTAATAATGGAGCTTAAACGGTTATAGTCATCGGGATTTGATGACTTGAAAAGAAATTTAAAAGCATAGATTAATGGAATAATAATCAGCAGAACCGAGTAGGCTGCGCTCCACCACCACTGTATAACCAAAGCATAAAACTGAACAATAGACAAAGCACTTGCCAATACAACCAACCATACTGCTACAAATACTTTTGTTGCATTAATGCCAAGTACTATGGGCATTGTTCTGCATCCAAAACGACGGTCACCTTCAATATCCTCCATATCTTTTATCACTTCCCTGATGAGTGAAATTACAAAAGCAAAACCTGCGTAAAGGAAAGAAATTCGGGTGATACGTTCGGTATATGAACCCAGTAACGCAGGTTGTATGAGGTTACTTGTTTCGCACCAACCAATTACTAAAATTACCCAGGCTGTCATAGCAGAAATAACCACATTGCCTACCAACATTCTTTTTTTAAGAGATATAGAATATATGAAAAGCAAGGCAACACAAATAATATTTGCAAAACCTAAAAAACGTACACGGGTAAACCAATCAATGTAAAATCCAATACCAATACCAATTGCGCTTAATAAAAGATGCCAGAAAATGACCCATCTTCTGCTTATAACTTTTGCTACCACCAGCTTACCGGGCTTATTTACCTGATCTATATTAAGGTCAAAATAATCATTGATAATATAACCCGCAGCAGCTATAAGTATAGAGGCGGTTACCAAAAGGACAAAATATTCTCCTCTAACATTAGGTACAGCACCTGCACTATAAATCAAAGGATGAACAATACTATATACAAACAGCATTTGCGTTATACCGATGAAAAGTAGGTTGGGCCAACGCACCAATTGAAGAAATGCTTTAATAAACTTCAAAAAAAGCAGGTTTTATTAGTTGGCAAATTATGGATTAAAAACTGCTTCTGAATTAAAAATTATGTAGATGGTATATGTGTGTCTTCATTCCAATCGCCACGCAGCTTCATTACCTTTTCAATTACGTCTCTTACACAACCAAAACCACCGTTGAAGTGAGAAATATATGTGCTTACTTCTTTTATTTCCTGTACAGCATCGGCAGGGCAACATGGCATGTGTGCTTTTTTTATAACATCAAGATCGGGAATATCATCTCCCATAAATAGTACAGTATCCCAGCTAATGTTTATTTTTTGCAGATAATCATTTGCAACAGCTATTTTATCTGTTACTTTCATCCACACATTTTCTATACCCAAACGGTTGAGTCTTTCCAATGCTTCCTTAGAGTACCCGCCAGATATAACAATTACATTATACCCTTTTTTGATAGCCAATTGCAGTGCGTAACCATCTTTTACATTCATTTTTCTAACCATTTCGCCTGACGGCAAAAGTGTTAGCGAACCGTCTGTCAGCACTCCGTCCATATCAAAAATGAAGGTGTCAACAGATTTGAACTTTTGAAGCATTATGAATTTATTGTTTAGGGTTTTACGCTTTAGACTCTGCTTTTTACCTTATTACTTCTGACCGTCACGCCACTCGTACACCCATGCACTTTGTATCATTTCCAGATGGCCTTCGTTACAATTTTCTCTTTTGCCCACAAAATGTGGTAATTGAAGTACATACTCAATTAATTCAGTAAAGCGGACACGGTATATTTTGCCTTCGTTAAAATCATCGCCAAACTTCTCGTATAGCTTCTGTGCTATATCTTCATAATCGTTCCAGTTAATAGGTGGTTCGTACATGTTTTTTATGTGATAAGGTGATTTTTATTATTGCGATAGATCTATCTTTTGAATTAGTAGAAAGCAAAAAAATCTATTTAGAAATTTTTCTTATTCTCCCAGAAATTGTGTTTGGTCAGGAAGTGTTACTTCTACTTCTCCAATCCCATCCAACAATACACATTGGCAGCCTAATCTTGATGTTAATCGGGGATTGACAGCCCGGTCTATAAAATCCTCTTCCTTATCGGTCAATTCTTCAATCAGGTCTTCGCCCTTATTTACATACAAATGACAGGTACTGCAGGCACAAACGCCTCCGCAGTTGTGATGTAAATCAATATCGTGTTTTAAGGCAACTTCCAACAAACTTTGGTCAGGTGCTATATTATTTAATGTAACAGGTTCTTTTCCTTTTTCTTCAAACCTGAATGTGACGGTGTACATATTTCCATTTCTTTGAGGTGCAAAAGTATTAGAAATCAGTTGCGGATGTCTATTTTATTCAAAGAGATAGAAAAGAAATGACAAATAAAAGATTTACAAACATCAACAAAGCTAATATTTTAGTCATTCGTTTCGATAAGTACTATCATTCTAGGGTAAAATCATTCTTACTTAACCAATCAGTTAAGAAAAAAAACTATTGATAGAAATCTAAAATGCTTTGAGTAATCTGGTTATATAATAGCAGCATAGAAGGATTTTCTGCCAATAACAACCTATGTTTTTCAATAGTTTCTAAATCGTGTCGCCTTGCAGGCCCCGTTTGTACCTCTGCAGGGTTTCGTCCATTTATAGCAGAAAAAGTCTGATGAATTAATGGCTGAAAAAGTTCAAAATCAATGATGTTTTCGTCGCAATACTTTTTAGTAATCGCCAATAAATGATTGGTAAAATTATTTACAAATACGGCACTTAGATGCACTTTTAATCTTTGTTGATCGTTGGCGACAGCAACCGAATAAGCCCAATTGCTGCAAAAATCTTTCAGAATTTCACGGGTTGATTCATCGTCGCCATCTATTAAAACAGGAATTGGTGGCACTGTTTCCAATCCATCTTTCAAAGTCTGAAGCGGATATAAAACACCATAACGGTCGCTACACTCACTCAAAGCATTAATGGATATTGCAGCAGCAGTATGTACTACTATTTTATCATTAACCCTCAATTCATCTGCAATTTGTTGTATGGCATGGTCAGCAACTGCTATAATATAAATATCAGCCAAAGTTGTGACTGTATTAGTACTAAAAGTGGGTTTAGCATCTAAAGCTTTAGCCAATTCCATCACTGAAGTTTTATTTCTTCCTACTATCTCAACAATAGAATGGCCGGCTGCTTTTATAATTTTTCCAAAAACTCCTGCAACATTCCCCGAGCCTATAATTACTACTTTCATTAGTTTTGAATTAATTAACCGAGCATGAAATTAAAACAAAGAGTTGTTCTAGGCTATTTCAAACTTAAATTGAAACTGCTTGAACTTATTGATATAAAGTTAGCGGCTAAAGAGGCATTCAAATTACTCTGTACACCTTATACCCGTAAAAGAGTTTTTTCGCTACCCCCAATATTTGATCAAGGTATTAAAATTACCCATTCTTATCAGCAACATACCATAAGTGGTTATGTTTGGAAACCAACAAAACCCAATAATCACAAAATCCTCATTTGCCATGGTTTTGACAGCGCAAGCTATAAGTTCGCTCACTATATTCCCCCTTTATTAAGTTATGGTTTTGAAGTAATGGCGTTTGATGCACCGGCACATGGGTTAAGTACCGGCAAGACCATTAATGTATTGCAATACAGCAATTTTATTCTGGAGATTTTAAATCATTTTGGACCCGTATCTGGTATTATGGCCCATTCGTTTGGCGGAACTGCTGCCGCATTAGCCAATGAACAATTACCACAGGGCACTATTAAAAAACTGGTTTTAATTGCCCCTGCAACAGAAACTACAAGTTCTATTAATGACTTCTGCAAAGTTTTGGATATTAGCAAGGCTCTTCAATACCAACTGAATCATCTTGTATTATCTATTGCTGGTAAACCAATATCGTGGTATTCAGTATCCCGGATTGTGCAGGCTGTCACCACACCTACCCTTTGGCTACATGACCGAAATGATAAAATAACTCCTTACAATGATATGGCGCATTTACAACAATTAAATCTTCCACATCTGCAATTTGGCATTACAGAGGGACTTGGCCATAGTTTGTACAACGATAAAAAAGTAGCTGAAACCATTACCAGGTTTTTTAAGGAAATGTTGAAGTAAGCAAACATTATTAGGTAAAATTTGTTTACAAACTTCTTAATTTCATTTTTTTGATGCTTTTTCAATTTGGATTTTATAGTTCACTACTACTTATATCATTTTCGCAGGGTGTAATTTTCGCTGTTCTACTTTTTATTAAAGGCATACAAACAGGCAACAAATCAAACTATTGGTTAAGTTTATTTCTTTTCTTATGTAGTTTATACATTGCTCCATGGATGTTGGGTTTTGCAGGTTGGTATGACAATCAACCTTACCGGGATTTTATGTTTTACGTGCCTTTTCAGCATCTTTTTTTTATAGGACCGGTTATTTATTTCTATACACAAAGTCTGCTAAACCCATCTTTTAGTTTTGGTAAAAAACAAAGCCTGCACCTTTTACCCGGCATATTTTATATACTCTATAGTATTGTCATTTTTGTATATGATAAAATTATTCTGAATAAATACTATTTCTATGAAGATGGCATTGATAAAGATTTTGACCAGTGGTATCAAATAGCAGGTCTGTTTTCCATGGTTTTTTACTTTGCATTAAGCATAAGATATTACAGTTTATATAAGAGACTAATTGTTCAGGTAACAAGCTTTGCAGATACAATCCTTTTTCGTTGGGCTAAAAATTTTCTTTTTGCTTTTTTGGCCATGCAAATGCTACAGGTAATTTTTTACATTATAGGATTTATTTACCCTACTACTATTACTTATGTAGGTGGATGGTGGTACTATTTATTATTTTCTATCATAATGTATTACATAGCTATTGCAGGATATGCTAATCAGATAAGTGCCAAAATATCTTATAGCTTGTCCATTTTAGACAATCACCCGGTCATGCTTTTGCACAGCAGCCAAACATTTCTATTAGAAGATGATGCTACAATAGATGTTGATTATGAAATAGCTGAAGAAAAAAATTCTCCTGAAATAGATGAATGGAAAAACAAAATTCTGGAACTGATAAAAACTGAAAAGCTATATGAAAACCCTGAATTAACCCTTACAGACGTCTCAAAAAAGCTAAAGACAAATATTTCAATCGTCTCAAAAGCCATAAATAGCGGTTTTCAGATGAATTTCAACAATTTTATTAATCATTACAGAATAGAAGCTGTAAAAGAAATGTTTCTACAAGGAGAACACAAAAAACAAACGCTTTTAGGTATCGCTTTCGATTGTGGATTCAATTCCAAAGCCACTTTTAACCGGGCTTTTAAAAAAAATACAGGTTTCTCCCCCAAAGAATTTTTGCAGCACAACAAATAATCCTCCGCTATTTTTTTAAATAAATGGCAACAAACAGGTCTCAAATCATAATCTGAAGCGACCTGGCGAAAGCATTTTTTGAAGTTTGCATAATCAATCACCAACTAAATTTTTAAAAATGAAAAAGTTAATCGCCGCATTTGCAACTGTACTGTTTTTTGTTTCTTGTAGTTTACAATCCAACACAACCATTAAGCCATTTGAAAGCTTTGTTTTGGGTAACAACCAACATGGCAGGTTTAAAGTAAAAATGCGTAACATTTCTAAAAATGACCTGGAAGTTTATCATGCACCTATCACGGGTGGCAGACATTCATCACAAAATGTAAAACCCAACGAACGGATAACCGTTAAAGTTGAAAAAAACACCTCATTGGTCATTGACAATAAAAGTAAGGATACTGCTTCAGTTGACTTGAACGTAACCGGTGACATTGGTTTGTCTATGGGTTATAAATATGAACAATAGTATCAGGAAATCAAAATTCACTTTGGTGAATTAATAATTAGTAGCGAAATATAATTTGAACCTTTCCTTAAAATAATAACCAAAAAAATAGAATAATGAAACGCTTATTGAAACCTATAAATATGCCCCTTTGGTGGCAGGATATCATTTTTACCTTACCAAGAATTGTTTGCGGGTATTTATTGGCAGCAGATTTTGGCGCTGCAAAGTTTGGATTACCGTGGACGCCAACAGACAAAAATTTAGGCCTCTTTGAAGTAGCTTTTTGGTTTCCACAAGATGTTGCCGAGTATGGAGGCATTTTCGCCATGTTCCCTATCTTTTTTGCATGGATGGGTGCATTTAGCGAAGCAGTTGGTGGCATATTTCTATTTCTTGGATTACAAACAAGAATTGCTTCATTTCTTATAACCTGCACTATGTTGGTTGCCATTTTTATGCAGCAAATACACAATGGCACATGGAACATGCTTCCGGCAATGGGGTTTCTTTGGGTAAGTATGTTCACTTTGGTATTGGGTTCAGGAAGGTTTGGTATTGATTACATCATCTCAAAAAAGTTTTACAATGAAAAATAGTAAACTCACTACAATCTTAGCTGTTATAATATTATTATCTAGCTGTGTACAGAAAACCTACAGGAAAACAGTCGTATTCCTATTGCAAACCGACGTTTTAAAACAGATTGAAAAAGTAGGCATTCGCGGCAATGACAAACCTCTGAATTGGGATACAGATGTTGAAATGACACCTATTATAAAAGATTCACTTTATAAAGCAACCGTAACATTCAATACCGGTTATAATTTTACGGAGATAAAGTTTGTAATAAACGATAAAATTGAACTTGAAAATAAGGATAACAGAAAAGTCACCTTTTCAGAAAATGACACAACCATTTACAAAGCAAAATTTGATACCATTAACCCATAAAATAATAATAAAATGAAAAAAATACTAATTACCGCACTACTAATTATTGGCTCAATTCATTCATTTAGTCAACTAAACGGATCAGGTAATGTCATTAATAAAACCTATGACAACAGCGGATTTGACAAAGTTTATTTCAATGACTTGCATGGCGAAATAATTATTGAAATTGGTAAACCGTTTAGCGTTTCCATAAGTATTGATGATAACCTTGAAGGCCTGCTTAATTTGTCAGAGAATAAAACCGAACATGAATTGATTATAAGCCTGAAAGGTAACGAACGCAATAAAATGTACATTGAAAACACCAACATCAAAATAAAAATTACCATGCCCGAAGCATCGGTTATAAAGAACAACGGAAATAGTAGTTTGTATATCAGCAATATACTTGGCCGTTATTTCAGATTGGAAAACAATGGAAACGGAGGAACAAAAATGACGGGAACTATAAACAAGCTCGATATTTTAAAGCATGGAAATGGAAATGTTGTTGCCAATAAACTGCTTGCAAAAACATCAGAAATTAATAGTGCCGGCAATGGTGATATACTGATAAATGTGGAAGGAGATGTAACTGTTCAACTTTCAGGCAATGGAGATGTAAAAAATATCGGAGGCGGCAGGTTCATTGTAAAAGGGAAAATTAATGGAAACGGCAAATTGATTTCGGAGTAATTAAATATACCTTGGACAGGTGTTCCCGATAAACGCATTGGCGTCAACTTATTATTGCGTTACAAGTTGTTGAAAACCTTTGATGTATTGAAAAAGATATTCAGCAGGGGTTGTTAGAACAGAAAAGAATAGCTACTTGTAAATAAAACATCCGACAAGATGAAAACAAGCA
>JANMMU010000062.1:0-17843 GCA_031373555.1 Segetibacter sp.
TTTACAAAATACGTTGCGCTATATCCTTGAAACCGCCTAATAGTGCAGGACCGGGAAGGTGATATATACGAACAGTTTGCAACCATACCAGATGAGAAAACGGCATTACTGATAAGAGCCAGCACAAATCGCACACTGGCAGACAAGACAAAGTTATTCAGTTGCCTGAACGGCCAGCCAGCAGCCGGCAGTTATGAATTAATGATACAAGCAAAGGGCAAAAGAAAAAAGCGGACAGCAACCATAGAAGTAAGGTATAAGCAGGTAGAACTGAAGAAAACAGATGGTACCGGTAAGGGAGTGGCAGCAACAACGCTACTTTACCTGATAGAGGCATCAGAAGTAAACTACAGCGGATCGGACAAAGTATGCTGGCGATTACTAACCAACATTCCCGTGCAAAGTATAGACACAGCAAGAACCTGCATAGAATGGTACAGTTGGAGATGGACGGTAGAGGAAGTGTTTAAAATTGTAAAGAAGGAAGGCTATAACATAGAAGCGTCTGAACTGGAATACGCCTCATCTGTTCGTAAACTATGTTTGATGATAATGGAAGTAATTATCAAACTATTCCTGATGAGGCTGGCCTATGCAGCACCTGAAACGGAACTCGGCGCCGATAGTTGTTTTACAGCAGATGAGCAAGCATTTTTGGAACATCAAATAACACATCTCGAAGGCAAAACAGCAAAGCAGCAAAACCCTTTCAAAACAAAAGATCTCAAACGCTATGTATGGGCAATTGCCAGGCTTGGTGGATGGAAAGGCTATGAAAGCAAAAGACATCCCGGCATTACAACATTATGGATAGGACTTAAATATTTTAAGGCCGCTATGCAAGGATGGGATTTATTTAGAAATGTGTCCACACGATAGGCTATACTGACGGGGCAAGCCCTAAGGCTCAGCGGTACAAAGTGACACGAAGGGGCATGATGGGATTTTAATAAAACATTCAATACCCATCTAAATCCTTTTGTATCTTACACCCAGAAAATTTCACAACCATGAAAAAAGGTTTACTCGCAGCGGTTCTGGTTTTTGTTGTTTTTTCTTTTTCGCCTTCGGCAAATGGGCAGACGGGGGTGTTGGATGTAGAGTTTGGGGTTAGGGGAAAGCTGGTGACTCCTTATGACACTGGTGATGCAGGCAAAGCAATTAAACTTCAAAGTAATAGGAAAATTATTGTTGCCGGGAATTCAGGGAAATTTCCTGTTAATGGCTTTGCGGTTAGGAGGTATAACGTAAATGGTCAGGTTGATAGCACTTTTGGAACTTATGGAATTACTGACTTTGCTGTTGGGGACTACTCCAACGGACCAACATGCATGGCCATATTATCAGATGACAAAATATTGGTGGGCGGAACAACCGCAAGCCAGCTTAATCCCAACGATGGTTCGGACTTTGCTATTCTACGGTCTACTGCTGACGGTCGCATAGATAGTACTTTTGGGACAAATGGAGTTTCTATCATTAATTTTACCGGGCATTTTTCTGACCAACTAAGCGACATCTATCTGCGGCCTAACGGCGATATTTTGGTGACTGGTTATTTTTCAGGCAATGCTTCTTTTGAATTAGCACAGTTAAAACCTAATGGTAGCGTTGACAGCACTTTTGGAATTCATGGAAAATTAATCATTACAGAAGTCATGACATCGAAGCCTATGTCTTCTGTATTATTGCCAAGCGGCAAAATTATTTGTGCAGGTAACATTACCAGAGGTCACGCAGGCTGGGATAATACACTTGGACTGCTTTGTATAAATGTCAATGGATCTATAGACAGTTCATTTGGTGTCAATGGAGTAAGTTTTGACACCGTAAATAATTTTGTAGCTAATGATGCAATTGTACAGGCAGACGGTAAAATTTTAATAGCGGCAGGTCATAATAATTCAGACTCTGCATTAATGTTTGTACGCTTTGACAGTTCTGGTCATTTCGATAGTACCTTCGGAAATAATGGATTTACAAATGTTTTTGTTGCCGATACTGGAAAATATTATTCATCTATCCGCACATTAATAATTGATTCTGCAGGCAAAATTTATTTAGCCGGAGGTTTACAAAATAATTTTCTTTTACTGAGACTTAATCGCAATGGAACCTTAGACCATTCATTTGGAAAAAGGGGAATTATTGAAACCAGCTTTAGTCCAGATTATGATGTAGTAACAGATGGTGTCATTCAACCGGATGGAAAAATCATTCTTACAGGCTACTTGGGTAATATGCAAATCAACACCACTTACTATACTAACACTGCACTTGCGAGGTACGAAAACAATGCCCGGATTAACTATAACATGCTTTACTTTAACGCATTTCTTGACCATAATCTTAATAACATAAAAGATTCTACAGAACCTTATTTCCGCAATGCCGATGCAATGGTTGTAAAGCAATTAGGTGATACAACTTATCTACATTCTACAACAGGTTTTTTTGAAACAGAAGTTGACAAGGGAATTTATAAAACATATTTGACATCCAGACAGCTTTATTATATTCCTGTCCCAGCATTTCATACCACATCGTACAACACATATTTTAAAGAAGACACTTTTTCAATAGCCTTACAGCCTATTTTAGGCATTTATGACATAGCAGTTTCTATAGTACCTATGTCACCTATAAGACCTGGCTTTCCGGCACAATACAAAATACTTTGCTACAACAAAGGAACTGAGACCATACCAACGAGTTCGTTCAGTTTTGTTAAAGATAGCGGGCTTATATACAACAATGCTTCTATCATTCCTAACACTATAGCAGGAGACACCCTTACTTGGAGTTTCAGCAATCTGCATCCGATGGATACAATTAGTGTTGTAGTCAACCTAACGGTAAAAACACCACCCGACATTCAGTTAGGTGATACAATTCATTGTCTAGCCAGCACACCAGTTTTACCAACGGAAAATATCATAGAAGATAACAGCACATCATTTGCACAAGTCGTCCGCGGTTCCTACGACCCCAACGACAAAACCGAAAACCACGGCGGCAAAATAACTACCGCCCAGGTGGCCAATGGCGACTACCTGCAATACACAATTCGTTTCCAAAACACAGGTAATGACACAGCCTTTAACGTTTACATTCGTGATATTTTAGACAACAAGTTGGATTGGACAACTATGCAGGTACTCACCAGCAGCCACAATTATCAAATGACCATGACCAATGGCAGCAAATGCGTATTTACATTCAGAAGCATCAACTTGGTGGACAGCAACAAAAATGAACCCGGCAGCCATGGTTATATCGTTTATCGCATGAAGGCCAAAACAGATGTTGTATTAGGGGACGTTATAAAAAACACCGCCGCCATTTACTTTGATTACAACCTGCCTGTGCTTACTAACACCGAGACAACAACTGTTGTAGCGGAAACTTATCCATTGCATTTGCTATCTTTTTCCGCGAGAAAAGATGGGAAAACAAACCTCTTGCAATGGACTACAGCACAAGAAATAAATGTTGAACATTTTGATATAGAAAGAAGTAAGAGCGGCCGGGAATTTAGTAAAATAGGAGTAGTGAAAGCCGGATTAACTAACTATCAGTACACTGACAACTCACCACTCCCTACTATCAATTATTATCGTTTGAAGATGGTGGACAAAGACGGCCAGTTTACCTACAGCCCGATTAGAATGATCAACAACAATAGCGATGGCCAAATGACTATTTATCCAAACCCTGCCAGGGAAAGGGTAACAGTTACATACCCCGCAAACAATGGCATAGCTCAACTACAACTAACCGACATGAGCGGTAGAATATTGAGAAGGACAACTGTCGAGGCAGCATCTGTGCACACAAGCATGAACATTAAAGGATTGCCTTCCGGAAAATATAATATTACCTGGAGCACTAGCTTACAGGCTTATACACAGGCTCTTATGATTGAATAAAGATTGATTGTTTTTGAACTCACAGCCTCCCTGCAACACTTATTTGCATAGAGGTTTTATGTTTTTTAAAATACTCGAAGTATTGGTGGCTTTTGACGCCAACCCATCTATTTCACTCCCACAAAAATTATCTTAAGATATACCACCCTTTTGTATCTTACATCCAGAAAATTTAACAACCATGAAGAGAGGTTTACTCACTGCGTTATTGATGGTGTTTTTTATTGGCACTTTTGCACAGCCGGGGGTTTTGGATCAGACGTTTGGGGTTGGGGGAAAGGTGATAATTCCAGCCGATTCAACCGCTACAACCAAAGCAGTTGTCATTCAGTCAGATGGAAAAATAATCAGCGGTACGTCTACTACTATTAATAATATTCAGTATCTAACATTGATACGTTACCATACAGATGGTTCATTCGATACTACATTTGGCATTAATGGCCGAATAAATGTGCACCCTGGGAGCTTTTGTTCGTTAGGAGATATTGCCTTGCAACCTGATGGTAAAATTATAGTAGGGGGTAATGTTTCCGATACCACTACTAACAATCGTGGAGGTTTTTTATTGATAAGATATTTACCAAATGGTACACTTGACAGCACTTTTGGCAACAACGGAATGGTAAAGACTTATCCACAAACCTACTATTCTCTCTCCCTTACCTGCATAATAATAAAGCCCGATGGAAAAATAGTTGCCGGTGGCAGTATTTCAAGTATTGCTTTTACCGAAGACCCATTTGTTGAACAATATTTACCAAACGGACAACCAGACAATTCGTTTAATTCTAATGCTTTCTACATTAGTTTGCCTTATGGGAACGCAAAAAGTGTAAGTAATATGGTTGCTACCGCAGATGGAAAAATCATAGCTTCAATTGAAGCAAAAATGGTACCCGCCAACAATTCCAGCGATTTTTTGATTGCCAAACTTCTTGCTAATGGTTCAAACGATTCGTCATTTGGTAAGAATGGAATAAACTACACAGACTTCAATAATTCGGGTGATATGTCTTATGGCATTACCATGCTGCCCGATAGTTCATTGGTTCTTTCCGGTTCGTATATGCAATCAGGGTTTTACCACTTTGCTTTGGTAAAATACACGCCCAACGGCAAGGTGGACAGCTCTTTTGGAACCAATGGAAGAGTTACCACCCGCCTCAGCGGCAAAAGTTCGGCTGTTAATAAAATAATAACAGACCCTTCGGGAAAATTGATTGTTTGTGGCTATGCATATTCGGGTTTGTGGAGCGACAATGCCTACGATTTTGCCTTAGCAGTTTACAACAGCAATGGAAGTCTTGACAGCACTTTTGGCAGAAATGGAATGTTGACAACTGACTTTGCCAACGGCAAAGACAATGCAAATGCACTTTCCCTTCAAGCTGATGGAAAAATTGTACTTGCCGGTGATAGTTATAACGGCCACGTTACTTCTATTGCACTTGCCCGCTATGAGCGAAATCAGTTTTTGAATTACAATAGCATTGATGGATTTGTCTTTGTGGACAACAATGCAAATGGTATAAAGGAAGCTAATGAGCGCTATTATAACAATGCAAAAGTTTCGACAAAACACAATGCGGATTCTGTTATCACTTTCACTTTTAACGGAAGTTTTAGTGTTGAAACTGATACCGGCACATTCGTAAGCAGGGCAATAGCTCCGCTCAATTATTATAACATTGTTCCGGCGAGCCATACTTCTACATTTACAAATTATCTAAACACAGACAATGTACAATTTGGCCTGCAGCCTGTTCCCGGAAAAAGAGATTTGGCCCTGTATATTGCTTCTGAAACTGCAGCTCGTCCAGGCTTTCCATTACGCTACAGGATTTTTTACAAAAACCAGGGAACTGATACATTGGTCAATGGAACAATAAAACTGGTTAAAAGCCCATTGTGCAATTATACTTCTTCCAGCCCAATGCCAGCCAATATTTTGGGTGATACAATTTGGTGGAATATCAATAATCTGAAACCCATGGATACTGCCAGTATAGTTTTAAAACTAATGATTCAGCCTCCACCTTTAACCAACTTAAATGATACTATTAGAACCATCGCTGTTATTACTATAGATGCGAACGAACAAACCCCGTTAGACAATATTGTTGCAGTAAAACAAGTCCTTCGCAACTCCTACGACCCCAACGACAAAACTGAAAACCACGGCGGCAGAATAACTACCCAACAGATAGCCAATGGCGACTACTTGCAATACACAATCCGCTTCCAAAACACCGGCAATGACACGGCCTTTAATATCTATATCCGCGATACCTTAGATTACAAGTTGGATTGGACAACTATGCAGGTATTAACCAGCAGCCACAACTATCAAATGACTATGAATGATGGCAACAAATGCCTGTTTACTTTTAGCAATATTAATCTTGTAGATAGTATCAAAAATGAACCCGGTAGCCACGGTTATATTGTTTATCGTATAAAGCCTAAATCAGATGTTGTATTAGGAGATATTATCAGAAACACTGCCGCTATTTACTTTGACTACAATCTACCAGTCCTCACCAACACCGAAACAACTACCGTAGTCAGCGAAGTATTACCCCTTCGTTTACTTTCCTTTGCTGCCAGAAAAGACAACAAAACAAACCTCCTGACATGGACAACCACCAATGAAATAAACGTAGCCCATTTTGAAATAGAACGGAGCAGTAATGGTAGGGAATTTAGAAAAATAGGAACCATCAAAGCCGGGTTATCAAACTACAGCTTTACTGATAAATCACCACTTGCCCTTATAAACTATTACCGCTTGAAGATGGTGGATAAAGACGGGAAGTTTGAGTATAGCCCTATCAGGATGATTAGTAATAATAACGATGGACAAATAAGTATTTATCCAAACCCTGCGAGGGAAAGTGTAACAGTTGCACACCCCGCAACCAGTGCCGTAGCTCAATTACAACTTACCGATATTGCCGGTAGAATATTGAGAAGAACAAATGTTGCAGTGGAATCAGTGCAAACAAACATAAACATAAAAGGTTTACCCGCTGGCAAATACTTTATTACATGGAGCAATGCCTTAGTCAGCCATACACAGGCTTTGGTGATTGAGTAAAAGAATATTGTTTATAAAAAAGCCGTTCCTAAAATTAGTTTTAAGGACGGCTTTTTTGATTAAGCAATAAAGCATTGAATAAGATTTCTTGCTAGAGAAAAGATAAATCGAAATAGTAAAATAAATGAAAAAAGCGACCTTATATGTGAGGTCGCATTTTTTATGAAAATCAATTTTGAAGTAATATCCATTTGATATCCGGAGTAGTCCAATTGAATGGCGCTAAACCGCTACCACATCTTCTCACCCGGTATGGGTTTGCATCAAAAGAGATTAGACTCTTAATAATTCCAAAATGGTATAATTTGAAAAAATAAAATTATTCTGCTTCAGCCTCTTCATTTACGTGACTTACTGCAATTTCTGTAAGTAATGAATCTGCATTTTTTTCTTCCTGCAATGTTTGTCCTAATAATTCCTTTGCGTCAGCATAACCCAGTTGGGCAGCCAATGTAGCCAAACTACCATAGGTTGCTATCTCATAATGCTCTACTTTCTGTGCAGCCATAATTAAAGCTACATCTCTTGTTTCTGAACCCTTTTCTGTTTCTGAAATCATTTCTTCTGCTTCCTTTGTTAGACCGGCCATAGCCTCACATTTTTTTGCCTGTGCTTTTTGGCCAATGATTTCGAAAACGCTCTCTAATCTTTCAATTTGGGTTTGGGTTTCTGCTAAATGATCTTGAAATGCTGAACGCAAATCATCAGAAGTAGAAGCTTTAGCCATTTTAGGCAAAGCCTTGATCAATGCCTTTTCTGCCCAATAAATATCCTTTAATGAATCAATAAAAAGTTTCGAAAGTTGACTATCCATGTTTTTACTGTCACCCTTCATCTCATTGTTTCCTGATTTATTTTGTACATTTCCTTTAGTAGAAGCAGCGTTCATTGCTGTTCCATTTTTTGCGGAAGTCGCTGCTTTTTTGGGAGTACTTTTAGATGCAGAGACACCGTTTGTAGCTTTTGCCATAGTGGTAGTTTTAAATTTTAATTGGTTAATGAAATATCTATCATTTATTAATAGATATCATTAACATTAAAAAAGAATGCCACCAATTATAGTAACATAATAAACCTTTTTGGCAAAAATTTTCTACACTGACAGGTGTTACATACCAGTTTTAAATCCCATAAAATTTCTAAAGAAAAATAAACAGTTTACTTTTCGGAAGATATTGGATCAAGAAAAATAATCTGTACTACCGCCTCAATATTTAAAGGCCCATATATATGAGGAAACTCCTCTTGTAAAGATTCACTCATATCATATTGCAGCCTATGGGTCAGGCGAGACGGGTCTATAATCAACTTAATAAGATTTTCGTGTTTTGCAAAATATCTTTCCAAGACCCCATCAACCTGTTTTTCTGTTGCACAATGAATAAAGCCTTCTTCATGAAATCCTTCAGGCTCGTAAAAGCCAATATCCTGTGCACGTTCCCATTGATCTAATGTTGTAAGATGATAAATAACTTCTTGCATTTTGTTTGGTTTTATGGTAAAATAATACGGGGAATTTTATTTTCAAGCATGAGCAAATCAGCCAATACCAAAGCGGTAACAGCTTCGAGGACAACCGGTACCCTAAGTGCTATACACAAGTCATGCCTCCCTCTAACCGAGAACTGTTCAACATTTCCTGTTGCTAAATTCAGGGTTTGTTGTTCTTTTGGAGTAGATGAAGTAGGTTTAATTGCAACCCTGAATACCAAATCATTTCCATTGGTAATACCACCAACAACGCCTCCTGCATGATTTGTTTTAGTAAGACCATTTGTATTGATAATTGCATCGTTATGACTACTGCCAAACATCTTAGCGGCTGCAAAGCCTTCTCCAAACTCTATACCTTTTATAGCAGGAATTGAGAATACTGCATGACTTATCAAAGATTCAACAGAGTCAAAAAAAGGCTCACCTAAGCCGACTGGCAAACCACTCACAACACATTCCACTATACCCCCAACAGAGTCTTTTGCATCTATTGCTTTTTGCAAACCTTTTTCAGTATCGGTCTCTCCTCCTATTTCTTTGATTTGTGCAGTTATTTTTATTTGATTGTTGTTATTTCCTGATTTTGCAATTAATGCTTTTGCAACAACCCCGGTAGCTACAAGACAAACTGTTAACCTGCCGCTAAAATGACCACCACCTCTATAGTCTTCGAACCCACCAAATTTTTTAGATGCTACCCAGTCTGCATGTCCGGGCCTTGGCACTTTCCGCTGCTTTTCATAGTCTGCCGAACGGGTATTTTTATTCAGGAAAATAAGGACTAAAGGGGTTCCTGTTGTCTTTCCGTTGAATAGCCCACTTTTGAATAATGGAATATCGTCTTCTGTACGTGGAGTTGTGCCCTTTATACCGCCTTTTCTACGCAGCATATCTACCTCAAAATCTTCTGATGACAGTGCCAGACCTGCGGGACAGCCATCTATGACAACTCCTACTTCCTCCCCATGAGATTCACCAAAAATCTGCATCCTGAATATTCTGCCAAATGAGTTCATAAAGTTTATTCAAATTTAACCACAACCTAAGAAAAAAACCCCAATCACATCAGTAAGATAATTTGTAAATTATCAAACTAATGTAACAGGGGTTGTGTAAATAAAAACAAAACAATCTACCTCGGAGTCACCTGAAACCCATGAACCTGTTCATGTTGATGCTCCTTGTCATACGCTCTAATGATTGCCTTTACCAATCTATGTCTTACCACATCTTCTTCATCCAATTCTATGTGGGATATACCATCAATGTTTTTAAGTATGCGGCTTGCTTTTTCTAAACCACTTCTTTGATTCTTTGGCAAATCTACCTGCGTAGGATCTCCGGTTATAATTGCTTTGGCATTTGCCCCAATACGGGTTAAAAACATTTTCAATTGAAGATCATTGGTATTCTGAGCTTCATCCAGAATAATAAAAGCATTATCTAATGTGCGACCCCGCATATATGCTAATGGAGCAATTTCTATAGTTCTTGTACTCATATAATACCCAAGCTTATCGGCAGGTATCATATCGTCCAATGCATCATAAAGTGGCCTTAGATAAGGGTCAATTTTTTCTTTCAAATCTCCGGGTAGAAAACCTAGATTTTCTCCTGCCTCTACAGCAGGTCTTGTTAGAATGATTTTCTTTACAACCTTATTTTTTAGCGCTCTTACTGCCAAAGCTACTGCCGTATAAGTTTTACCTGTACCGGCCGGCCCTATTGCAAATACAATATCATTTTTATCAGCAGCAGTGACCATTCTTTTTTGGTTGGCCGTTCGTGCCCTTACCGTTTTGCCGTTAGGCCCAAATACAAGAATGTCATTGGGGTTACGCTCTACAAAGTTGTCAATAACTTCTGCATCGTCACCTCCCAAAATTTGTTCAAAATAGTTTTCGCTTAAGTTTCCGTTCCTCTCAAGATATTGAAGAATAAGATCAATTTTCTCTCTCGCTGTTTCGATTTGTTCCGGAGCCCCACTCAATTTTATCTGTGTGCCACGGCTGAGAATTTTAAGCAGAGGAAATTTCTTTTTCAACAAGTCCAGTTTTCCATTGTTTACTCCAAAAAAGTCAATGGGGTTTACTGTTTCTAAATTGATGATTTTTTCTGTCAAAATTTAAATTGGGTTTTAAGTTTTAAAATGCTTTTCAATAAAACAATTCCTTTTCTATTTTTTTGCTAATTTAATTATTCAATATTCAAATTCCGTACTAACATTATACACACAGTGTGAATATTACCTTTAAAAAGGGTTAAAAGATTTTTTTTCGGTTAACATGCTATTTATAAGAACGAAGTTTTTTAAAAAAAGTTTTGAACTTATCGGTGTAAATGACAAAAACCAATTTAAAAAATACAACAATTAATTGCTAACTTTATAATGGATTTATTTTTCACCCAAAAAACCAACTGCTTGTGAAAAAACAATTCCTGCTCTTTAGTGTAGTTGCAATTTGCAGTTGTACAGGGTGCCTTTCACTGAAAGAGATTAATGAATACTCTTCCACTTCTATCACTTCGCTCAATAAGATCAATGACATACAATACAGCTACAGTGAATATTGTAGCCGAGATTGTGATCTGCAACAAATGCGCAAAGGTGTAATTGATACACAATTCAATTGCAACTGTACACAAATTGCACTCAAAGCTGATAGTGCTATCTGGCAAATTCACTCTACAATTACAAACTATTTGCAAGCTATAGAACAACTTAGCAATAATCAACAATTTACTTACGATGCTACAGGCTTGGCGGGTGCATTACAGAGTAATCAACTATTAAGGCTCAATGACCAGCAAACAGCCATTATTTCCAAATCGGGGAATTTTTTAGCCACAATTGCAACAGCATTTTATAGAAAAAGAGAACTAAAAAAATACATTGAGCAGGCCGATCCAATACTGGGAGAATTAATGGAAACATTTGTTTATCTCCTAAATAACAGATTAAGGGTTCAACTTAGAATTGATTATGAAAAGCATGAAACCAACCTAAAGCAACAACTTGACGATTCATCAACCGGCAAAAGTTTGAAGCAGATGATTGTTCTACAATTTATAAATGAAAGAAAATACTACCTGCATCATATCAGCCTGCTGGATTGCTATGTATCCCTAATTGAAAAAGTAAAAGAAGGACATCACCAACTTTATTTGCAACGTGAACATTTACAAGACAAAAGCTTAAAAAACCTGGCAAAAAGATATGCTGATGATATCCAAAGCCTGGCAGCGACTGTAAAACAATAAACACTCATTAATACCATAATATATGATAAGTCCTGATACTCAAGAAGTCTTTATGTTGTCAGATTATTTTCATGATATGGCAAATGCAATAGGTGACTTTATTGCAAAAAACAGAACAAATTTCAATAATGCAGAACGTAATGACTTGTACGATAAACAAGTAAGTCTTTTACAATTATCCGGAGACATAAATATGTTAGGGACTTCTATGGTATTTGATGATGTAAAGGCTTCAATAGTAGAATTGGGGGATATTACAAAAGCAGTAAAGAAGTCTGTAAAAAAAGCATTGGCTGTACAGGATATAATCAATTTGGCAACATCGCTAGTACAATTAGGCACGGCTGTATTGTCAAAAAATCCAAAAGAAATTGCCACAAAAACTGTTGATGCTTTTAGAGCCATAAAAAGCCTGTAATTAAATAATTGTCAACACATTGAGTAATGGTTCTTTCGAAATAAACCCAATGCACAGGAAGAAGTAAAGTAAATGCCTCTGAAAAATACGATATTTCAGAGGCATTTGAATACTGCTAAATGTATAATTGAAACGATTCTTAAACTGACCTTTTGCCGGCAATAAGCGACAAAAGAAATAATACTATAAAAATAAAAAATAAAATTTTGGCAATACCTGCTGCACTTGCTGCTATACCACCAAAACCAAATACTGCCGCAATTATAGCGACAACTAAAAATATTACTGTCCAGCGTAACATAAGCTTACAATTTAAAAGTTAAAAGATGTTTTTTGGAATAATAAAATAATCATTCCACATGCTGCTTTTAAGTTTCCAGGTAAAACAGATCGATCACTTATGCATAATATTCATTTCATTTTTTTCACTTCCTACAATAATGCATTTGCAAAATACTAATCCCCTATTTTCTAAAATGAAAGCTGTAACGCTTTGATTATAACCAGGTGAAGATTTAAAAATAGTACTTTATAGCTTTTACCCAAAAACCCCAAATAAATGCTCTTAGTCTATGAGTGATTCCACTGGCAAAACCATTGGCGGCCATTTTTTTTACCCGTAAATACGTGTATGCTTATGTTGATTATTACTAATGCTACCCAAATTGATTCTATAGTTGATCAATTTCCTCAAAATGAAAAAATGGATTTTATAACCTCTTTTTTGTTTATATACCAACAATCTGAATATCCCGACTGCTTTTAATAATGACGATTTTAAAAGAATACCAAATAAGCTCTACTTGGGTGAATTTCAATTTTTTGCGAAGATTTCTGCCAAATATTCCCAACCAATCAAGCCAAATCTGCCACATTCTGCAAATTTGACTTTTTTTACCGCTATGGCACAATTGTCGTACGACAGCCGGAAACACAAATACTCACAAAACATAAAATTTAAACACTATGGCAAAAATTAAGTCTCCAAAAGCTGACAGGGTCATTGTAAAACCCAATGCAGCAGAAACAATTACAAAAGGCGGCATTATTATTCCTGATACTGCACAAGAAAAACCGCAACAAGGAACAGTAGTGGCGGTAGGACCTGGTAAATATGCAGATTCTACCGGAACATTAATTCCAATGACTACAACAGTAGGTGATGAAGTATATTATGGAAAATATGCTGGTACCGAAATTACTTTAGATGGTGAAATCTATATGATAATGAGAGAATCAGACATCTTAATATAGTAGAACTAAAAATTTCTCTTCATGAAATTAGGGAGATAAAAATGGTTGAAAGTTTGTCTATATTATGAAGCACGTTGGACAACGTTTCACACAGTGTGAAGCTGAAAAAAATAAATTAACATTAACGAATTAGCAAGTAGCTAAAACAATTAAACATTAAACATAAAACTGTTTTAAAAATGGCAAAACAAATCTTCTTCGATATCGAAGCTAGGAATAAGATGAAACGTGGGGTGGACATTTTGGCAAATGCCGTGAAAGTAACACTTGGACCTAAAGGTCGTAATGTAGTTATTGAGAAAAAATTTGGTGCTCCTTCAGTTACCAAAGATGGTGTTACAGTTGCTAAAGAAATAGAACTGGACGACGCTATTGAAAACATGGGTGCCCAAATGGTGAAAGAAGTAGCTTCTAAAACCGCTGACATAGCGGGTGATGGTACTACTACTGCTACCGTGTTGGCTCAGGCTATCATTAGCGAAGGATTGAAAAACGTGGCTGCCGGTGCAAATCCAATGGATTTGAAACGTGGTATTGACAAAGCAGTTCAGGCAGTAGTTGCCAACCTGCGTAGCCAAAGCGAACAAGTTGGAAGCGACAGCAGCAAAATAGAGCAGGTTGCTACTATATCTGCTAACAGCGACGAAACAATTGGTAAACTGATAGCACAGGCTATGCAGAAAGTAGGTAAAGAAGGCGTGATAACTGTGGAAGAAGCAAAAGGTACTGATACTACAGTAGATGTGGTAGAAGGTATGCAGTTTGACCGCGGTTACATCAGTCCTTATTTTGTTACAAACGGCGAAAAGTTAGAGGCTCAAATGTCTGACCCTTACATCCTGATTTACGACAAGAAAATCAGCAACATGAAAGACATCCTCCACATCTTGGAGAAAGTTGCTCAAAGCGGCCGTCCGTTAGTGATCATTGCTGAAGACCTTGAAGGTGAAGCATTGGCGACATTGGTTGTAAACAAATTGCGTGGTACACTGAAAGTGGCTGCTGTAAAAGCGCCTGGTTTTGGTGATCGCCGCAAAGAGATGTTACAAGACATCGCCGTTTTAACAAATGGAAGTGTTGTTAGCGAAGAGTTAGGATTAAAATTGGAGAATGTCGATGTTGAGAGAGATTTAGGGAAAGCTGATAGCATTATTATTAATAAAGATAACACTACAATTGTAGGTGGTAAAGGTGAAAAAAATAAAATCACTGAAAGAATTGAAACAATCAAAAAGCAAGTTGAAAGCACAACTTCTGACTACGACCGTGAGAAACTACAAGAACGTCTTGCTAAGTTGAGCGGTGGTGTTGCGGTACTGTATGTTGGTGCTGCTACTGAAGTAGAAATGAAAGAAAAGAAAGACCGTGTAGACGATGCGCTTCATGCAACACGTGCTGCTGTTGAAGAAGGTATTGTACCGGGTGGTGGTGTAGCTTATGTTCGTGCTATCGAGTCTCTTGAAACTTTGAAAGGTATCAACGAAGACGAAACTACAGGTATACAGATTATAAAAAGAGCTATTGAAGAACCACTTCGCCAGATTGTTATCAACAGTGGTATAGAAGGTTCTATCGTGGTTCAGAAAATAAAAGAAGGTAAAGGCGATTTCGGATTCAATGCCCGCACAGAGGTTTACGAAAACCTGTTTGCTGCCGGAGTTATTGACCCAACTAAAGTTAGCCGTGTAGCCCTTGAAAATGCTGCATCTATTGCCGGAATGTTGCTGACTACAGAATGTGTAGTTGCTGACAAACCAGAGCCTAAGTCTGCCGGTGCAGGAATGCCGGGTGGAATGCCAGGCGGCATGGGTGGAATGGATTATTAATAGGCCCCTCCTGACCTCCCCGAAGGGGAGGGACTAAGAAAGACCTTGGCAAATAATAAAAGCCCTGTCTGCGAAAGTGGACGGGGCTTTTTGTTTTTGATAAAGACCTAAGTCAATTTAAGTTTTAGTTACTACAACCAAGAGTATAGAGCCGAAAAAACATTAACTTCACAACAGAATTTACAAGTTGACAAAATGCAAAGATTTTATTTTGATACTTCGGTTTTTGGCGGTGCATTTGACAAGGAGTTTGATGAAGTTACCCTAAAACTTTTTGAAAGAGTTAAATTGGGGAAAATAATTTGCATGTTTTCTGACTTGACAGAAACAGAATTGTTAAATGCTCCCGAAAATGTAAAAGAACATTTTAAAAATCTGCCAAAAGGGAATATCGATAGAGTAATTGTAACAGATGAAGTATTGACACTTGCTTCAAAATATGTAGCAGAAAAAGTTGTTGGACAAACTAGTTTTGACGATTGCATACACATTGCAACCGCAACAATTTACAAGGCGGACATTTTAGTAAGTTGGAATTTCAAACACATCGTAAATGTTTACAGAATTCGGGGTTACAACTCAATCAACATTCGTTCAAATTATCAATCACTGGAAATTCGTTCACCAAAAGAAATTGTAGAATATGAAGAATGAAACTAAAAAGCCTTTACAGGAAAAAGAGTTTGACACAGTCAAAACTTTTAGAGCAATCAAAGAAAAAATTTCTTTGGAAATGGCGGATATGAACTTTGAGCAAATCAAAGAATATTTGAAAACGAATAGTGCGAAACTCTACACAAAATAAAAATATACTCAAAACGAGGTTTATTATTTGGCTTACTGAAAAGCATGCTTCAAGACATAGTGAATGTTAAACCTAACCAATTTAACATTCGCATACACAGCAGCACTCCTACTTTTAAAGTATGATTAGATTTATTCTTTTTGTTACTTTAATATTTTTCGCTCCTTCAACCTTCTCCCAAAACAACACCCTCTTTTTAAAGCAGGGCACCCGGACTATTTATAGTTTTTGGAAGGGAAAAACCATTGCCTTTCAAACAAAGGATATGAACTGGCAAAAGGGTGAAATAACCAAACTAGTGAACGACTCTGTTTATATAAGGCCGAGGATAGTAAGGTACTTTATGATGGGCACCGATACTACCTATCTACCTATAGAAGGTTTTTCAATGGCCGATATTTATGCCTTTCCCAAACATGGCATTTTGATTGATTTTATTGATGGCCGCTTTCAGATAAACCGCTCCGGTGGAACTGTTAACTGGTATTGGGTAAAGAGCGGACTGGTCTTTAGGATAAGCAGCATTGTGTATGCAGGTCTAAACATAACAAACGGCCTCATAGACCACAACTTTTCATTTAGCGACAGCAAAACCACCCTGGCTATATGTGCCGCGGTGTGGGGTTTTGGTTTTATGCTACACAAGATTTATAAACCGGTGTTGCCCGTTGGGAGGAAGTATCATATTGAGGTGCTGAAGTTGTAGGGAATTTGCAAGAGGGTGAAAGAAAAATTTATTTTTGGATGGAAATAATTATTCCATACTTTTGTAACTGAATTTTAGTTACAAAAAAGAAAGAGACACTTTCTGAAAAACTGTAAACAATAGAACAATGGATTTTAGTAATGAAATTTTTAAACTTTTTACATGGGTAAGAAAGAAAAGTTGACAGACAGATTTTTATCCAAACCATCAGATTTTACTTGGGACGAATTGGTTAGTTTTTTATCCTCCTTTGGATATGTAGAAACAAATAAAGGAAAGACAGGCGGTTCTAGGAGAAAGTTTATTGATGACCAAGGAAATATAATCAGTTTACATAAACCTCATCCGTCTAAAATTGTAAAAAAGTATGTGCTACTAATTGTTGCTTCACATTTAAAAGAAAAAGGAAAAATAAATGAGTGATATTTTGCAATACAAGAGCTATTCAGCATGTGTAGAATTTTCTGCGGAAGATGAAGTTTTCTTCGGAAAAATCATAGGGATTAATGATTTAATAACTTTTGAAGCAGATTCGGTTAAGCAACTAAAAGCAGCATTTCATGATGCTGTGGAGGATTACCTCCAAACATGTAAGGATCTCGGTAAAGAGCCTGACAAAAATTATAAAGGCGTTTTTAATGTCCGTATCCCGTCTGAACTTCATCGCAAGGCGGCAATGGCAGCTTCATTAAAAAAGGTGACCTTAAACGACTTTGTAAAATATGCGATTGATACTGTTGTGTCAAAAGAACTCAATCAGAAAATTGCTTTGTAGCGACAATTTTTGCTTTGCTTAAAAAAGCCCCGCCTGCAAACAGTCGGGGCTTTTTGTTTTAAAAGTTCTCCACATTTCCGAAAGGCGGATTATGGTGCTTTCACATTTTTTTCTGCTGTTGTTGGTTCCCGAACAACGCATTGGCGTCAACTTATTATTGCGTTACAAGTTGTTGAAAACCTTTGATGTATTGAAAAAGATATTCAGCAGGGGTTGTTAGAACAGAAAAGAATAGCTACTTGTAAATAAAACATCCGACAAGATGAAAACAAGCA
>JANMMU010000063.1:0-20193 GCA_031373555.1 Segetibacter sp.
AAGGCTCGCATCCATAACAGAACCCATCAGACCCGGAAGAAAATTTAAACGAAACCATCAGAAAAAAAGGAAATATTATATGTGCTATAAGCCGATTTGAGCCTTAAGTTAATGACATTGTACTCTCAATATTATTCTCTTATTTACAATTACAATAAAGCAGCCCGATTTAAAAGGTATATATGCACATATTATGTTTGCAGTCCTACTGCCATTCTTGCGAATGTTGATAAAATCTTCCTCAAATTAAAATAATTTTTTTATAATAAAAGTCTTTATACTTTTGCATAAGCCGAAATAGGTCGCAACCGTTTATTTGCGGGTTAATTATCTCGTTTAACATAAAACTGGATAGTCTTTAATCGTTTGAGTTAAAAACTTTTTTGTATCAGTGATGTAAAAAAGAATTCAATTATTATTAGCACTATTAAATGTTTTAGAGATGGTTGTGAACAATTTCAATGGCAACAAAAATACATACAACATTATCATTGTTGTACAAGATAACGGGCAAAAACCTCAAAAGCCTGAACTTCAATCTTATAAACAGTCACGGACAGATGAAAATAAACAAGTCAAGCATGATAGACTGCCTTGGTACAAATTTGTATGGGACATCGTTCAGTATTTCCTATCCCAAATTCCATTTTCACCAGCAATCATTGCATTGTTCGAAGGCCATCCAAAATAAGAGAAACCCCTTAACGTAAGTGTTCTTTGGGATTTGTATGGCAAAAAGCAAGAGTGTGTGAATAACGAGAAAGTTCTTTAAATTAGCTTCAAAAAAAGATTGGCAATCCGAAATTTTGAAGAAAATGAATTGCCATGTAGTAAGAAATTATTTTCCAACAATGAAGGGAGATTTGAATTTTAAACTGTTTTAAAGGTATCGTCATTTACCTGTATTTTCATGGCAAATTGAAGTGGCTCATCGTGAACACTTCAAGTTTGGGTTTGGGTCTATATTTACAAAAAAACTTTCTCATATTCTACCTCATCAAACCCCACCACCAACTTCCCACCACTCTCTATAACAGGGCGTTTAATAATAGAGGGTTTTTCTATCATTAAATTTATAGCAGCAGTTTGTGTGGTAATGACAGATTGCTGTTCGGGTGTCAATGCCCGCCATGTGGAACTCTTTTTATTCAATAGTTTTTCTACACCAACTTCTTTGATCCATTCTTTTAGTTTTTGTTTGGTAATGCCGAGCTTTTTATAGTCGTGCATTTCAAAATCAATGGAGTGTTCTTTTAGCCATGTTGAGGCTTTCTTTACTGTATCGCAGTTGGGTATGCCGTAGAGTTTCATGCTAATCTAAGTTTACAAATGCCTTTATGGTAGCCTCGGTTTCTTTGCATGCTTTTTCGAGATTGTCGTTTACTATTACTTTGTCAAAAGAATGGTTGAATGACAACTCGTAGGCAGCCTTACTTAGCCGGGTGGCAATGTTTTCAGGTGTATCGGTACCTCTGACTTCCAATCTTTTTCTTAATTCATCAACAGAGGGGGGTTGTACAAAAAGGGTAAGGGAATTTTCCGGAAATTGTCGTTGTACATGTATGGCGCCCTTTACATCTATATCAAGCATGGGAGTTTTGCCCTGTGCCCAAATACGCTCTATTTCTGTTTTTAAAGTGCCATAATAATTTCCTTCATACACCATTTCCCACTCTATAAATTCATTTTTTTGAATCTTGTCTTCAAACTCCTCAAGGGGCATAAAGTAGTAATCAACTCCATCTTTTTCTTTTCCCCTCGGAGAACGGGTTGCGGCACTTACAGAAAATGCCAGTTTGGGATATTTGGAAAGTAAATAGCGTGTAATACTTGTTTTGCCCGAGCCTGAAGGTGCAGTAATGATGATTAGTTTGCCACTCATAATTTGTAAATGATTTGCAAAAGAAAGCAAACTAATCCGAACCTAAATGAGATAACATTTGTAGTATCTAAAAACACTGCAATACAAAATTTTAACCAGACTATTGCATTATTTATTTTTTTATGACGGGTATTTTATTAGCTTTACCCCCTTACTTATTTATAAAAATTATTTTATGTTATCAGAACAAATAGCAAAATTCGTTGAAAATGAACAACTTAGCCATCCAAAAATAAAAGTAGAGTTTAAAAAAAGGAATACAATAATTGGTCTTTTTGTACAATTAAAAGATTATGAAGAGCTAAAAGCGAAGAATTTCTGGAGATTAGTATCAGAAGCAAACCTTGAAAACTGGCACAAAACAAAAGATATTAATAACGCAAAAATGTTTAACGGAAGCGAGTTTACAAAACTCTCTCTTATTAAAAAGAAAGTACTGGTAAAATAGTATTGCTTTAAAAGTGTTAAGCAGGTAAGAAAAATATATTCTTACCTGCTTTTTTATTACCTGTATAATTTGAGAATTTAGAAATGCATAAGGTGACAATAAAGGGGTTATGTAAAATATTCAGACTTGCTTTTAAAGAATTTAAGCAGAATGAACCTTTGCGGCTTGCCGGTGCTACTGCATTTTTTACCACTTTTGCGCTACCGCCCATTCTTATTATCCTTGTTCAGATTATTGGATTGGTTTTTAGAAAAGAGGGAATAAGCAACAATTTTTTTTCATCGCTAAGTCGAATTTTGGGAAAACAAGGTGCGGGTCAAATTCAGGAAACTTTTCAGGGATTTACTTCACTCGCCAAAAATGGATTTATTGCAGTGGGTGGGTTTTTGTTTCTCTTATTTGTTGCTACAACGCTTTTTAAGGTTATAAAAGATTCAATGAATCAATTGTGGAAGGTGAAGCTTAGAAATAATAAAGCTGCTGATCAGTTAAAAGGAAGAATGACTTCATTGGCCATTATTCTTATTGCAGGTTTTTTGTTTGTAACAGCTTTACTGGCTGAAGGTGTTGAAGCATTTTTGCATCGCTACACCGGTTCGTGGCATTCACTCACCGGCAGTTTTATAAACATACTTTTAAACCAGTTAATCTCTGTAGTAATTGTAACGACATGGTTTACTGTATTGTTCAAGATGCTGCCCGATGCAAAGGTTTCCTGGCGGGTATCTTTTGCAGGAGGTTTGTTTACCGGCCTATTATTTTCTGCCGGAAAAATATTCATTCGCAGCATGCTTACAGCCGGCAATTTGAGTACCATTTTCGGGGCATCAAGCTCTATTGTATTGTTGTTGCTTTTTGTATTCTACTGCTCCTTTATTTTATATTATGGAGCATGTTTTACTAAAGTGTATGCAGACTATGTGCATGACCCCATTAAAGCCGCAAATCATGCTATTGAATACAAATTAGTAGAAGTCAGCCCATCGGAAAATGAATGATGCGGGCTAATAATTTTAATAAATTTTGTGAAGACTATTTCAGAGATAAGTTTGAAACTTTGAGTTTAATTCACCCTTTCAATCTCTGCCCCTAAGGCCTGTAAGCGCTTGTCTATATATTGATAACCTCTGTCTATCTGCTCAATATTTTGGATGTTGCTAACACCTCTTGCACTTAAAGCTGCAATAAGCAAAGCTACACCTGCACGTATATCAGGGCTACTCATAGTTATGCCACGCAAAGGAAATTTTCTGCCAAGTCCAATTACTGTTGCACGGTGAGGGTCGCAAAGAATAATCTGTGCCCCCATTTCCATTAATTTATCAGTAAAAAACAAACGACTTTCAAACATTTTTTGGTGAATGAGTACGCTGCCTACGGCTTGTGTTGCTACTACTAATACAATGCTCAATAAGTCGGGTGTAAAGCCAGGCCATGGGTGATCGTAAATGGTTAATACAGATCCATCCATAAAGGTTTGTATCTCATATTTTTCCTGTGCAGGTATAAAGATATCATCACCACGAAACTCCATCTGAATCCCAAGCTGTTGAAACTTTTCTGGAATTACACCAAGGTGTTTGATGCCTGCATTTTTAATAGTTATCTCGCTTTGGGTCATCGCCGCAAGGCCAATAAAACTACCCACTTCAATCATGTCAGGCAGCATGGCGTGAGTAGTTCCATTCAGTTTTTCTACTCCTTCAATAACCAAAAGATTGCTGCCAATACCGTTGATTTTTGCACCCATGCGAACCAACATGTTACATAACTGCTGAAGGTACGGTTCGCAAGCTGCATTGTATATGGATGTAGTGCCCTCGGCTAAAACAGCAGCCATAAGTAAGTTGGCCGTACCGGTTACAGATGGTTCGTCGAGTAAAATAAATGTTCCTTTAAGCCCATCTGTTATTAATTGGAAAAATTGCTGATTGTCATTAAACTCAAATCTTGCACCCAATTTTTCAAAACCAATAATATGAGTGTCTAAGCGTCGGCGGCCTATTTTGTCGCCACCCGGTTTGGGTATATATGCTTTTTTAAATCGGGCTAACAGCGGGCCTGCCAACATAACGGAGCCGCGAAGTTTCCCGCTTTTGTTTCTGAATGCTTCAGAACCAAGATGATCTACATTTACATCATCAGCCTTAAATGTACAGGTGTGGCGGTTTATGCGATTGACCTTTACGCCCATTTCCTCCAACAATTCAATTTGAAGATTTACATCTAATATGTCAGGAATGTTGGAAACGGTAATTTCTTCTGCTGTAAGTAATACTGCAGATATAATTTGTAGGGCCTCATTTTTTGCACCCTGGGGCGTAATTTCTCCATCCAGTTTATTGCCACCGGTTACTTTAAAAATTGCCACTAAAATCTCTTTTTATTATTGCTGCCAAATTTATTGTTCCTGTTATCTCTGCCGCCACCCGGTCCTTGAGGGTTCCTGTTGTCACGTGGCCCGCCAACACCTCCTCTGTTATCTCTTCCTTGTCCGCCACCGCCATCGCCCCTGTTGCGTGCAAACTGGCCATTATTGTTATTATTTCTTTTAAATCGATTGTCACCGAATCCACCACCACGGGTGTCTCTGTTTTCCTGTAGACGAAAATGCTTTACAAATGGTGTGCTGTCAAACTCCAATTGACCGTTGGTTATTACATTTAATTCTGAACGTATGCCATCATCATGCACCAATTCTTTGTGCCATGTACTGTAAGCAAGTTTCATGTAGTATGCAATAGAATTAGCAAAACCAACACGTTTTTCGGGGCTTTCCTCTTTCAGTGCTTTGTCTATAACCAACTCAAGGTTTTTACCCAAATGCGAATATCTTGGCTTACGCTTAGGATAGGGTAATGGATCAGGTTTTTGCTTGTAATTTTCTTTGGTAGGTATAGGGTAAGGGCAGTCAACATCTAACTTAAAATCGCTTACAAAAAATAAGTGATCCCATAGCAGATGTTTAAAATCATCTACATTTTTTAAATGCGGATTAAGGGTACCCATCATTTCAATAACAACCTGTGCCTGTTGCTGCCGCTTTTGGCGGTCTTCTATTGTAACTACGTATTCCACCATACGCTGAATATGACGTCCATATTCTTTCATTGTAAGGTGATTACGCTGTGTATTATATTCCATAAAGCAAATGTAATGTGATAATGTCATAATTCGACTACCCTTTTACTATACAAAAGGTGCGAATAAGGGAGTTTTAAGCCACTTTTTTAAAGTCTTTTGTTAAATACAAGGAGACATCGCCCAAAAAGAGTTGGACGAATATTGCAAACCATGACATTTAAATTAAAAAAAGGAATTAACCCAAACAGGTTAATTCCTGGAAATTTTTTTGTTGAATACTCAAATTGTAAATGTTGCTACATTTTTCCATAAACAAAAATACCCGTGACCGAGGAGTAGTGCGGAATAACAATTTGGTAGCGGCTTAATAGCGCAAAGACTTTGTTACTAAATACTTCCATGCTTTTTAAGAATTTTGGATTTAAAAAAATTGCCTAAGGGCATTGTTAATAACGGTTTTTTTGAAAGCTTTATTCAAAATGGTTAATTTATTCCTGTTATTTTAGGGAAACAATCCATAGATTTATCACTTTTGAAACTAATTATGAAGCAAATATTAATCGTATCCTTAGTGATACTTGCAACTTCCTGCAAACTAAGTAATACCAATCCCGGTAAGGAAAGCAATAAAGAATTAGCGGTTCTTTTTGACAATTATTACGAAGAAAGATTGAAACTTTTTCCGTTAGAAGCTACCGCAATAGGCGACAATAGGTACAATGATTTGTTACCGGTAGATTTTTCAGAAAGCTACAGAAATACAGTAAAAGACTTTTTTGCCAGATATAAAACCAACATCAGCAAATTTGATCCTGAAGCATTGAATGAACAGGACAGACTTAGCTATGATGTTTTTAACCGGGAAATGTCTATCAATGTTGAGAGTTTCAATTATCAGGATAATTACATTCCCTTTCAGCAGTTTTGGGGGCTGCCACTTAGCATGGGTCAATTAGGAAGCGGAGATGGAAATCAACCCTTTAAAACTGTAAAGGATTACGAGAATTGGATAAAAAGAGGAGGAAAATTTGCAGCATGGGCAGATAGTGCAATAGTGTATTTTAAAAAAGGGATTGAAACAAATTACGTGTTACCTAAAGCATTGGTCCAGAAAATGATTCCACAAATGAATGCGATGCTGGTAAAAGATGATACGAGCAGTTTGTTCTTTAACCCGATTAAAAAATTCCCCAAAGAATTTACTGAAGCCAATAGAAGCCGACTTACACAAGAGTATGTAAATCTCATACACAACCAATTACTACCGTCCTATAAAAAACTAGGCGATTTTTTAAAGAATGAGTATTTGTCAAAAGCAAGGGAAACAAGCGGTATCAGTGCATTGCCTGACGGCAAAAATTATTATCAGTTTTTGATACGTACACAAACGACTACTAATAAAACACCAGAAGAAATATATCAGACAGGATTAGCAGAAGTTGCAAGAATAGGAAGGTTGCAGGACAGTTTAAAGAATGTAGTTGGGTTCAAAGGGGATATGGCAGCATTTTTCGAGTACATGAAAACGGACAAGAAATTCATGCCCTACAAGCAGCCCGGAGATATACTTGCAGCCTTTGAAGCCATACATCAACGGATAAAGCCAAACCTGGCAAAGATGTTTAACAATACCCCAAAAACACCTTTTGAGATAAGACAAACAGAGGCCTACAGGGCTGCAAGTGCTAGTGCAGAGTACAATCAGGGATCGCCTGATGGAAGCAGACCGGGCATTTTTTATGTTCCAATATTAGATGCAACACAGTTCAACACAACTTCCGGTATGGAAAGTTTGTTTTTGCACGAAGCAATACCGGGGCATCACTATCAGATATCGTTGCTGCAAGAGGATACCACATTGCCTAAATTTCGAAGATATGGCGGTAACAATGCTTATACAGAGGGTTGGGCATTGTATTGTGAGTCGTTGGGAAAAGAACTTGGTTTATACACAGATCCATACCAATATATGGCAGCTTTGGGTGATGAAATGCACCGTGCTTTGAGATTGGTGATAGACGTGGGGTTGCATACCAAAAACCTTAAAAGAGAAGAAGCAATCAAATACATGATGTCGCATGAGGCAGCAGGGGAGCAATATGCTACCATGGAAATAGAGCGATACATGGCAATACCCGGTCAGGCCCTTGGTTACAAAATTGGAGCCTTGAAAATTGCTGAGCTACGCAACAAGTATCAAAAACAAATGGGCAGCAAATTCAATTTGGCAACCTTTCATGACAACATACTGAAAGATGGTTGTCTGCCATTAGAAACATTAGAAAAGAAAATGGACCTGTGGGCAAAGAGTGTGCAATAAAGTTGTTGCCTGCAATGCTATGTGACACCCTAAAACTAACACCAATATAATAAAATGAAAGTACTGCTTGACACCAATATCATAATTCACAGAGAAGCAAATAAAATTTACAATCTCGATATAGGTCAGCTCTTTAATTGGCTAGATAAATTAAAGTATTCAAAATATATTCATCCGTTGACTGTTGAGGAATTGAACAGATATAAAGACCCAGTCTCTCTTCAAACAATGAATATTAAAATTGAAAGCTATAATCAAATAATAAATATCGCACCAGAAAATAGAGCTTTAAATGAGGTAAGTAGTGTAATAGATAAGAATGATAATGATAAGAATGATTCTAAATTATTAAATGAAATTCTTAATGATAGGATTGATATTTTAATTTCAGAGGATAAAAAAATACATATTAAAGCAGAAATGCTTGGTATAGCAGACAGGGTATATACCATTGATCAATTTTTAGAAACAGTGATTGCTGATAATCCTGCATTTGTTGATTACAAGGTATTAGCGGTAAAAAAAGAATATTTTGGAAAGGTTGATTTATCAAATGCGTTTTTTGATAGCTTTAGAGAAGATTATATAGGATTTGATAAATGGTTTAATAAAAAAGCTGATGAAATTTCTTACGTATATTATCAAGATGCCCAATTATCGGCTTTTCTCTTTCTAAAAACAGAAGAAAAAGATGAAAACTATTCTGATATTAATCCAATATTTCCTTCTAAAAAGAGATTAAAAATTGGAACTTTCAAAGTAACAAGCAATGGTTACAAAATTGGAGAGCGTTTTTTGAAAATCATTTTTGATAATGCACTACAATACAAAGTTGATGAAGTATATGTAACTATATTCGAAAAAAGTCCTGAGCAAATTAGATTAATCAATTTATTAGAAGAATGGGGATTTATAAAATGGGGAAGAAAAAATTCAACAGGAGAAATAGTTTTAGTTAAAAATTTTGATAGAGCACAACCGGTAGATTTAGCAAATCCTAAAAAGACATTTCCTTTTATCTCAAAAGATTCGAAAGTATTTATTGTACCAATTTATCCCGACTACCATACTGATTTATTCCCTGATTCAATTTTAAGAAATGAATCTCCTATGGATTTTATTGAAAACAAACCTCATAGAAATGCACTAAGCAAGGTTTACATTTCTCGTTCTCATTTTAGGACTTTAAACTCTGGAGATATCATTGTTTTTTATATGACAGGTGGTATATATAAAGGTGTTGTAACCACCTATGGTATTGTTGAAAATATTATTGATAATATTTCTGACTTAAAAACATTTATTAAACATTGTAAAAAAAGAAGTGTTTTCTCTGACGAAGAACTAAAAAGACACTGGAACTATTATCCAAAACTTAAACCTTTTGTGGTAAAGTTCATATACGCACATACATTTAGAAAAAGACCTAATCTAAAATGGCTAATAGAAAATGAAATTATTTTAGACGTTAATAGTGTACCAAGAGGTTTTCAAGAAATAAGTAGAAATGATTTTTATAAAATAGCAAAATATTCCCAATTATAATGAAAAGCATAGCTATCTGGTATACTCCTGTAAATTCAAGAAATATTGAGTTAACAAATGTAGAACTGCATTTTAACTTTTGGAAAATCCCCAATGGCACTAATCAATATCGTAAATTTTTAGATATAGGACTAAAACTTGAAAACACTATCAATGTTAAATGTTTAAATATTTTTTTACCAACAAAAACAGGTAGCAAAGATTTTGAAGATATTGTTGCCAAGTTTATTGGAAATGGCGATTTAGTAAATGCTATATTTAATGAGAATTATAAAGTAGTATCTGATGGCACTTCAAAAACATATGAAATAAAAAATTCTCAAGATGAATTTGTATTTAAAGTTTATAAAACTTCATCAAATGATATAGCATTTACAGATTTTGCAAATGGAACTATTATATCTATTAAAGTTCCCAAAGAAAAAATTAAATCATATTATAGATTTAGAATTAAAGGTGATTTCATTGAGTCATTATCAATAATAAGCAAACCTACTAATGCTATTTTTGAAAGTGCTTTCTCTGAAATTGAAATGATTGATTTTAGAGTAAATGAAATTAGAGATTTGAATCACGATTTATTAGAAAGAATAAGAGAAGAGGTTTTATTAAAAATAGAGAAGCAACATTTCTTTTTTATATGTTCAAACGAAGAAGAAATTATAGGAAATCATCAACCATTTAGTAGTTGTAGAAATTTAGAAAGTAAGAAATGGGATAGTTACGTAGATTTTCCGAACATAAACAAGAATAATCTTTTGTTTTGGAAAGAAACTAAAAAGAATATTTATTTAGCGTATCACTGGAAAGAAAATAACAAGGAAAGTATTTCAACCTTAATAAAAACTAAGTATGAAAAGAACAATTGGATAACAATCGTTAAGTTTATTTCAATTGTTGTATTAATCGAATTATTCAGTAACTGGATTTACGACATATTAAAAGGTGTATTAACAATAAAATGTAACTAAAATGAAAGTAGTATTATCAATAAAACCAGAATTTGCAAACAAAATATTTGACGGTTCAAAAAGGTTTGAATTTAGAAAGTCAATATTTAAAAACGAAAATGTAAAAACTATCTTAGTTTATTCATCATCACCAGTTCAAAAAGTTATTGGAGAGTTTCAAATTGAAAAAATCATTAAACACGACTTAGAAACACTTTGGGACTTAACAAAAGAATTTTCAGGCATAACAGAAGAGTATTTTTATCAATATTTTGCAGACAAAGAACACGGCTTCGCAATAAAAATCAAAACAAAAACAAAATATAGAAAGCCAAAATGTTTGAGAGAGGATTTTAATTTGACACCACCTCAATCATTCGCATATTGGACAAACACAATGGTAGAATAAGCCCTGCTCGTAAGCTCCCATTATTTATGACTTCATAGTGGCTTGATAATTTAATTTGAATTCTGTGCTGACAACTTTAAGAACGAGACTAATTAACCAACCATACTTCCTGTTTTTGTTGACAGGACTTGTTTTGATTATTGCAACATTTTTTAAGTTTGAGCAGTCACTTGACTTCCATTTGCACGACACATACTTTGTTGTTTCCATCAATTATTTTTTTGGGGGGTTAGCCGGACTCTTCTTTATTGCTTGGGCTATTTATAAACTCACAGACAAATTTCTTTGGACAAAAAAACTTACATGGACACATGTTTTGACAACAATATTAGTTTTATTGATTTTGACGACAATTGGCTTTTGGCACGACAAAATACTACCACCAATAAAAAGAGACAGCATAAGCTATCAAGATATTATTGACGACAAAAAAAGGGAAGGAATTATTGCTTATCCGATAATGATAATATTTGTTTTGGGACAGGTAGCATACCTTGTCAATCTCATTGTTGGACTTACTAAGAGAAGACTTTAAAGGCAGCTTACATGAACTGTTACTGCTATGCTAGCTGACGAATAAATCTTCATCTTTTTGTTCGCTATAAGCACCGCCTCGGGCTGACCGAATTCTATTCAGCTTCAGTTCCGGGTTTACCACCAATGAATGCCAACACATCAGCAAGCCCTAACCTTAGAATCTACAACGATTTGATTTTATACTTTACGCTGAACGTAGCTTCCTCGCCGGGTTGCAGTATTTTTAAATCAATCCCATTGTTAAATGCATCAGGTGGTGCACTTAGGTTTTCTATTGCAATACTCTTACGGCTATCTGGTGTATAAATTTGTAAATATGGATATGACTTTTCGGGATAAAACTCTACCTGAATATTTTTAAGCGGATTTCTTACAACACACAAAGGTTGGCATTCAGTAAAGTCAAGCGCAAAGCAATTGTCAAAAAAAGTATTTCCTAAAAGAGTTAACGACCCAAATGTTTCATAAGGAATTTGTTTGCCTGTGGGTATCAGTTTATCATCAAATTCTAACATTGTTTTGCTTTGAAACTCAACCAGGTAATCATTGATAGAATCACCCAAAGTAAAATACGGATGCCAACCATCGGTTATGGGCATTAGCTTATTGTCCAGATTTGTAATGGCTGTTGATACAGACAATATATTGTTGACCGATAGTTTATATTCAACACTGCATTTGTAATAAAAAAGAAAACCTTCTTGCTGATTGTCATACAAATATTCTAAAACTACAGCTGCTTCTGATTCATTTTGCCATTGATTAGCTATGCTAAATGTTCTATCATATAACAACCCATGCATGGCATTTCCATTAGAAGCATATTTTTTCAACTCGAAAGTTCCCTCTCCAAATTTATATTTTCCATCTTTGATACGACATACATAGGGAGACAGTTTTGCGCTTTTAAAAAATGGTGTAAGGTTTTGTTTGGCATCCTCAATGCTGCTAAATCCTTCAATTACATTAATAGTTTCATTGTGATGCTGCGCAGAAAAATTATTTAATAATGCACCAAACGTATAAATCTCCGCAGAGGATTTTTCTGTTAAATCCTTTAGGGTTATAACTGCATCATTTCCATTTTTTGCAACAAGTATTTCAAAAGCCATAGCTAACAAATTTCTTTTCAAAAAAAATTAATAATTACTTCCTGATCCTGCGCCACCAAAGTTGCCTCCTCCAAACTTTGTTCCCTGTTCGGGGGCTTGTGGCGGCATCGCCAATTGGGATAAAGCAAATGCTTCTAAATCTTCCATTCTGGATGAAGTTACTGCCTCAGCATTATATACAAATCCATATTTACCATTTTTCAAAAACTGCATTAAAATATAACTCAAGGGAACAAGTATAACACCTGCAATAAGCAGTGCCACATCTATTGGAATAATGGTGTGATAATACTTAAAAGTTACGATTGATATTGCAATAAATAGTGCACCTGTTCTAATGAATAAAATATCTTTTCTTTTTATTCCAACAAACAAATAAACTATTGGAACTGCAAAAGTCCACAACCAAAAGAACCAACCAAATGACAGTGCAGAATTAGCTGTAAGCAAATAGGTGTTATGAATGATTGACTCAACTACATAATAATTTCCTGCACCATAAAATGCAAATAAGCTGGCAATTTTTATTGCTCTAAATATGGGATAGTATAAGAAATAGGAATTTTGTCGAGTCATTTTTTCTGAAAAATAATACGACAAAGCTGAAATGGCCATCAACACAAATGGGAAAGAAAATATAGTAAACTCGCCTAAGGCTGTATAGGTATTGAAAACAAAGACAAGTAAACTCAGAAATGCAGCAATACCAGATATTACATCTACAAAGCGATAAGTAAACCATGAAAATATGAGTAAAAGAAAAAAAGAAAGAAAAATATCTTCTTGTGAAGGAGAGAAGAATAACTCCAAACCCCAAGCAATACAAGTTGCTACAGCCGCCATTAATACAATATCAACTCCCGAATCTTTGTGGTTTTTTTTGCCACACATTATTTCTAACGCAACATAACAAAGCACCCCGAATAAAATAAACAAAGTTCCGGTTCTGAAAAGTGAACCAAATAATAATGCACCCAATCCGCCTGCGGCCATTACTATTAATAAGGTGAGTAATCCAAGTCCTATGGCTACAAAAATATTAGGGGAGTATAATGAAGCCGGATGTTTGCTTTTAATTTCTTCATACTGCTCCTGATTAATATAGCCTTCGGCAAATGCCTTTGCAGATTGTTTATTGATAAAAATATTTTGTAAGGTTGATGTATTATATATGCACATGTTGTTTTAAAATTTTATTGTAACGCATTAACAACACTACCGACAATCCCGCAGTAATGATGAAATACAAAAACAAGGTGTATAGAGAAAACTCACCCTGATAAGATAAAAACAGCCATTTAACAACAACATAGCTTACTCCAAAATAAAAATAGAGATAAACCACTGTCAGAAAATAAAATGACTTTTCCTTAACAGCTAATAGAAATTGCCAAAAACCTATTCCGGCAAGAAAAAGTAACCATACTAGTTCATAAAGGCTAAAATGAATTATCCCTGCAATTGCAGCTATAAACAAAATATGGATTCCAAAGTTTTTATAGGTAAAACCAAAGTGAGCTTTAAAATTTTTTCTCAATGAAATGTATCCTCCAAAAAGTAAGAATAGTCCAAGCGCAATTGCAGTATAAATAAGTGTAGAATTATTGAAATCATTGTTACGAAGTAAGTGCCGTGGAGTTACTGAAATGCCTGCCCATGCTGCAAGGTTTACAATACCCATACTCAATACGCCTAAATGATCAAAATAATAAGCAGCAGCAAAAAGTATGATCATTGGAATAAATGTAGCCATGCCCCAACGTTCGCCAAATAGCTGATACTGAAACTGCAGATAGCCCGTTAATACCAGCAAAAGCAAGCATCCAAGTAGCAATGTATAATCTTTGATTACATTGGTTTGTGTCGGTTTTATTTTGGAAAATGCAGGAGCCTTCCTGAAGCAAAAAAGTAAACAACTAACCGTTGCTATTGATATGGCAATTACAATAGCCAAATGACCAATACTGTCAATGTTTTTATAAATAAGAATACCTAATCCTGTAGTTAAAAAAATAATTCCTGCATACATTAATAGCTTAAGTTCTGTATGAAGCGGAACAGGTTTATTCTTTTCTTTAGTAATAATATTATGCAGGGTTTCTTCTGTAATAAAACCCCGTTCAAACAAACTTTCAAATACAAATGTTTTCATTTTGTTACAGATTTATTTGTGTAAGTAAGCAGCAATACGTTGCTTTACATTTTCTCTTACATCCATGTAAAACATATTAAAGTCTGCAACGTGAAAGTTGTTCATAAATCCGTGGCTTTCGTCCTGTGCATTGGGAAGTTCTACCCAAAGTATTTTAGCCGTTGGTTCTACGGATGCTGATATAATATGAGCATAAACCTGATCAAACTTTCTTCCTACCATTCCTTTGTGTGCTGCTTTGTCAGATGGTGTTGAATCAGTTGTCCAAGTTATAGGATTAACACAAAGTGAATTGCCGTCTTCCTTTTCTGTTATTTTATCTATTGTTCCGCTTCTGAAACTTCTCCAACCTACTACGCATCCTGTTTGAGTTGGGGTTGAGCCAAACGGTAAATTTGCAAAGTCCTCTTTTTTAATTTGCCAGCCAACTACATAAGCACAGACGAGTTTTTTTTGTAACGGTTTTCCATCAAAATACTCCTGCAATAAATGTATGGCATGAAATGCACCCTGACTATGACCGGCAATAATTATTGGACGACCGTGATTGTAATGTTTGAGATAATATTCAAATACAGCCTTAACATCCTGATAGGCAAACTCTAAAGCATCTTTATGCGAAGATTCATTTTTGTTGAAAAATGATTTTAAATGTGCCTGCCTGTATCGGGGAGCAAATACCCGGCAACTGCCGTTGAAAATAGAAGCCTGCAACAATATTGTTTTTTTATCGGTCTCATCATTTAACGTAGAGTCATCTACATCTGCATTCAATCCGCTGGTTAAAAATCCTTTGGTAAATGTGGTTGGATGAATGAAGAAAACATCTACCGATGTATCTCTCTTTTCATCTGCTAAAAAAAAAGGAATGCTGTCAGCAAAATCATGTTTTGCAGGGTGCGAAGCCCAATAGTACAGACTATTGTAATCAGGACTCTTAAGATCGGTTGTAGCAACCGTTTCTCTGTTTCTAAATCTTTTTCCTAATTGTGCACTTGCCTGAAGACAAATGAAAAGCAGAAATGCGAAAGTAATTTTATGTAGTGTCATGGTAATTTTCGGATATACCGTGACTAAAGATAAGAGGATATTTATTTGAGCGATAATATTCTCTCAATTCCGAATGGTGCAAAAAGTTAAATCCGCTATTAAACCATTACACCAATTCTTTTACCACATTAAATATAACTTTCGGTTTACCCAAAGTATAATAGTGCAATACAGGTACCCCAAATGCTTTCAATTCTTTACTTTGTTGTGTCAGCCATTCTGTGCCAACCTGCTCTACATCGGCATCTGTTTTCGCTTTCATAATTGAATTGCTTAGGTCTGTTGGTATGTCCACATGAAAAATGCGGGGCAAGATGGAGAGTTGTTTTTTAGTAGTTATTGGCTTTAGACCGGGTATTATTGGAACTTCAATACCCATATCCCTGCAGGATTTTACAAAGTCAAAAAATTTCTGGTTGTCAAAAAACATTTGCGTCATAATGTAGCTGCCACCTGCATCCACCTTCTCTTTCAGTCGTTGAAGATCAATTTCAAGATTCGGCGCTTCAAAATGTTTTTCGGGGTAGCCTGCAACGCCAATACAGAAATTGGTTTTACCACCGTTTTGTATATCCTTGTCAAGATATATCCCGTTATTCAAATCTTCCACCTGCTTTAGCAAATCAATTGCATAAGCATGTCCGCCCGGTTCGGGTTCAAAAGAAGTTTCATTTTTAGCAGCATCTCCTCTAAGCACTAAAACATTGTCCACACCTAAGAAGTTAAGATCTATAAGTGCATCTTCTGTTTCTCTTTTATTAAAACCACCACAGATAAAGTGCGGAACGGCATCAATCTTATAATGGTTCATAACTGAAGCACAAATTCCTACAGTGCCCGGTCTTTTTCTAACTTCAATTTTTTCAAAAGTACCATCGCTTTTTTTCTTAAACATAGACTCGCTACGGTGATAAGTCACATTAATCCACGAAGGCTTAAACTCCATCAGCGGGTCAAGATGATCGTATATGGAATTGATGCTTTTGCCCTTAAGTGGCGGCAAAACTTCAAAAGAGATAAGGGTTTCTTTGGCTTTGTTCAGGTGTTCTATTACGGTCACTGGGCTATGTTTTTTGTAAAATTGAAGTGCAAACTTATGTCCTTAACGCATTATTACAAAGTATGGTTCATATTGTAATAGTATTGTTATTAAGGCTGGCACTTATTTAGAAACCAATTATAGGTTTGTAATAACCAAAAACTTCATAGCATATAAAGACATAAAGTAATCTTTTGGGAAAATAAACCTTAAACCCTAAACCCTAAACCCTAAACCCTAAACCCCAACCCAATCCACTTAACGCCCACATCCTTATATTTGCCTCCCAATTATAAATGAGGTAATATGTTCAACAAACGCATCAAAATAAAGCAACTACTGTCCACAGAACAAACAGGACATGAAGTAACAGTTATGGGCTGGGTCCGTACTTTTCGCAACAATCAGTTTATAGCGTTGAATGACGGCAGTACAAATAATAACCTTCAGGTGGTAACTGAACTTGGCGTTCTTGATGAGGCTACACTCAAAAGAATAACCACAGGAGCATCACTTAAAGTTACAGGTACAGTTGTTCCCTCTCTTGGCAAAGGTCAAAAAGTGGAAGTAAAAGCCGCCACCATAGAGGTTTTAGGCGATTGCGATGCAGAAAAATATCCACTTCAACCCAAAAAACACAGCCTTGAATTTTTGAGGGAAATAGCCCACTTACGTTTTCGTACCAATACATTTAGTTCTGTGTTCAGGGTTCGCCATGCCTTGGCATTTGCTATACATCAGTTTTTTAACCAAAAAGGTTTCGTTTACCTACACACACCCATAGTTACTGCAAGCGATGCAGAAGGTGCCGGCGAAATGTTTAGGGTTACAACACTTCCTTTTGATGCGCCACCTCGTAATGATGATGGCACAATCAACTTTAAGGAAGATTTTTTTGGTAAAAGCACCAATCTGACTGTAAGCGGACAGTTGGAAGGTGAACTTGCTGCAATGGCGTTCAGCGATATTTATACGTTTGGACCAACTTTCAGGGCTGAAAACAGCAACACCACCCGCCATCTTGCCGAGTTTTGGATGATAGAACCCGAAATGGCTTTTTATGATATTGAAGATAATATGGACCTGGCCGAGGAGTTTATCCGTTACCTGATTAAATACGTAATGGACAACAACCGGGAAGACCTTGAATTTTTAGATCAACGTCTTGCTGAAGAAGAAAAACAAAAACCACAGGCTGAACGTACCGAGTTAGGATTAATAGAAAAGCTGGAATTTGTGATCAACAACAGTTTTGAGCGTATAACCTATACAGATGCAATCAATATTTTATTAGATAGCCCTGCATATAAAAAGAAAAAGTTTAAGTACGATGTAGAGTGGGGCATAGACCTGCAAAGTGAGCATGAAAGATACCTGGTGGAGAAACATTTTAAAAAGCCCGTTATTGTTACTGGTTATCCAAAAAACATAAAGGCGTTTTACATGCGCCAAAACGACGACGGAAAAACCGTTGCCGCAATGGACATTCTTGCACCGGGTATTGGAGAAATTGTCGGCGGTTCTCAAAGAGAAGAAAGGTTAGAGAAACTGGAGCAAAGAATGAACGAGATGCACATACCTGTTGAGGAAATGAGTTGGTACCTTGATACACGCCGCTTCGGTACAGTGCCACACGCCGGTTTTGGGCTTGGGTTTGAGCGCATGGTATTATTTGTAACCGGAATGACCAATATCAGAGATGTGATTCCATTTGCCAGGACACCGAAGAATTGTGAGTTTTAAGAAGGGTTGAATAGGAAAATTTCTGTTCAAATTTGTTTGTTTGAATTTTGCTACTATATTTGCAGCCAGATTGGAAGAAAAGATGAATTGCCTTAACTTGCATGAAGAAAACAGACTGAAAATTTTAGTGTGGTATCCCGATTCGGTCGGGAAAAAGACTGTAAATTGATGGTGCGGTAGCTCAGTCGGTAGAGCAAAGGACTGAAAATCCTTGTGTCGCCGGTTCGATCCCGGCTCACACCACAAGCTTTAAAAGCCTCAACAGCAATATTGGGGTTTTTTGTTTGGTGTAAATTTTTGTGATGGTGAGGTATCCCGATTCGATCGGGAAAAGGACTGAAAATCCTTGTGTCTCCCGACTTGAAGTCGGGATCACACCACAAGCTTTAAAAAGCCTCAACAGCAATGTTGGGGTTTTTTTGTTTGGGTAAAGAAATTATGATTGCGGTAATCCCGATTCGATCGCATTGGCGTCAACTTATTATTGCGTTACAAGTTGTTGAAAACCTTTGATGTATTGAAAAAGATATTCAGCAGGGGTTGTTAGAACAGAAAAGAATAGCTACTTGTAAATAAAACATCCGACAAGATGAAAACAAGCAGCTACTCTTTGAGCAAAGTAAAACAAAATTTTGAAGATTTCTTTGACAAAGCCCATATAAACAGGGTGGCAAAGAAAACCGGTTTCAGCATCAGGAAGAGCCGGAAAATAAGTGGGTTTGATTTTGTATTTTCTCTCGTTTTGTGTTTTTGTAAAAGAAAAAATACGTTTAGCAGTTGGTCAGACCAACTGGGGTTGTTGTGTGGCAAACGGGTCACTAAACAGGCACTTTTTAAACGGACGGATGAAAAAGCGGTGGCTTTTTGCAAACAACTGCTCGAAGATGCTGTATCAAAAAAAGCAGCGGTCATTAAAGGGTGTTTGATTTTTAAAAGTTTTAGAAATGTGCTGCTTCAAGACAGCACAACCCTCAAACTGCCCGACTGCCTGGCTGCAATATTTGCTGGCAACCACAGCAGGGGTTTACAAAAAGCAGTGGTGCGGATACAGACCATACTTGATTTAAAAGCGATGCAGTTTTTGAGTTTTTCATTGAGCGGTTTTACCCGCAATGACCAGGCGGCCAGTGGCGACATATTGCCGCTCTGCAGCCGCGGCGATTTGGTGATACGGGACCTTGGGTATTTTGCTTTGGCTACCTTCAAAGCATTAGCAGCCGATGGCGTACACTTCCTGTCCAGGCTGCGTTTTGGGATAAATATATACGAATTGGATGGAAGGGAAATACTGCTTTCATCTTTATTAAAACCGAAGCAAAAGGTGGACAAGTGGGTACTGATAGGGGAGAAAAAAATACCCGTCAGGTTAGTTATGCTGCCAGTACCCGAAGCAGTGGCAGCAGAGAAAAAACGCAAGGCCAAACAGGACAGGGACAAGCGGCTCAACCATAGCAAAGAGTATTATGAATGGCTTGAGTTCAACACCTACATTACTTCGGTGGACGAGGCCACGTGGACAAATGAACAAGTCATGCAGGCATACAAAGTAAGGTGGCAGATTGAACTTATTTTTAAGTCATGGAAAAGTGGCGGCTTGCATATAGACGAACTGCTGCACGACAGGTGTACCAATGCCGAAAGGGTCAAAGTTTGCATCTACATGATGTTGTTATTTGTGACACTTTTTTGCAGGAAACTATATTTACCCATTTTGCAAAAAATGAACAAAGCAGGCCGGGACCAAATCGTTAGCCTAGGCAAAATGTTTTCGTGGGTATGTGAAAATATAATGGATGCCTTTTCAATGACAGAGGTGCAATTGCACGAAATAGTATTTGAAAAATGCCTCTATGAAAAACGAAAGAAAAGAGAAAATATGATCCAAACTATTAAGAAATGTAAAAGTTAAGTTGACGCCAATG
>JANMMU010000075.1:0-4143 GCA_031373555.1 Segetibacter sp.
GTGCGCTTACCCGTCAAATCTTTGACTGATTTCTTTTTGACTTCTTCAGAAAAAATTCTGCGCTCCCGAATTTCTAATTTTTGCTTAGTTTCATGCCTCATAATTGATTGATTTTTGTCAACCTATTTTAGGCATGCACAACTACTCACTACTCACCACTCACTGCTCCCCGTTCATTCTTCCTTTTTATGAATTTGCCTTTAAAAAAATTATTATTTTTTAAAATTTAATTTGGTTAATAAAAAATAACTACTAATTTTATTTTCGAAAGCAATCCCCCGTGCTTTCCTAAATTTTCCAGATTTTTATTTTACCTACTTGGTAATTTAAATCTATATTCTTATTACTGGAATGGTATGTTACAAACTATTCAATATCCATGTGCAGTTCGCAGCTAAATTAATTTAGATCAGTAGTGATGTTTATTAAAAATTAGTCAATTTTTAGTGTTTAATTTTTAATAAACTATTTGAAGGATTATTTATGCAATATCCATTAAGGTAATTTTTAACCCTACGAAAAATTGCTTGTATGCAATATAAATTTATTAGGCTCAGGATTTTTATCTGTTTTCTGTTATTAATGGAAGGTAGGTTGACTTTTGCTCAAACTATTAATGTGGGTTCTATTACTGCAAATGTGTGCCAGGGTGGTACTATAAATGTACCTTTTACTGTCAATGGTACATTTAATGCAGGAAACGTTTTCACTGCCCAACTATCAAATAATACAGGTAGTTTTCTCTCACCTGTTGACTTGGGGTTACTTTCAGGCACAACAGGGGGTAGTATAATTGGACTGGTTTCCTATAACCAGGTTCCTGGCAATGGTTATAGGATAAGGGTTGTTTCCAGTAGCCCCACAATAATCAGTACCGATAATGGTTCTGATATCGTTATTAATTCAACTCCTGCAATAACTATTTCTGATTCCCCCAATACAGTAATTTGTAGAAATGCTAAAGTCACATTTTTTGCTACAACTATAAATGGTGGTAATAATCCAGCTTTTCAATGGTTGAAGAATAATATACCTATTCCAGGGGCAAATAATGTAAATTATATAGACAGCAATTTAAATGATAATGATACTATCCGGTGTATTTTAACCAGCAACTCATTGTCATGTGGAACCCCTAATAAAGACACAAGTAACCCACTTGTAATGTTTGTTGATACTTTATCATCAACTATATTTCCTGCTGCAATACCAGATAGTATATGCATAGCCGGTTCTTCTACATTGAGTTCAGGCATTTCTGCCACCAACTTCACCGTATCATCAATACCTTATGACTCAATCCCTGTACCTGCAGGTGCTGCAATAGGGCCATCAGGAGATGATAATGTAGATGGCCCGTATGCTTTACCTTTTAGTTTTAATTTCTTTGGCAATGTTTATAATCAATTGTACATAAGCACTAATGGCAATATTCAGTTTGGGCCAAATTTTGATGCTTCTTATACACCAGGCCCGCTTCCAAATACAACTGTTTTAAATTTTGCGGCACTTTGTTGGGCAGATGTAATGGTCACGTCAAATGGGAATGGGACTACCGGTCAAATTAGATACTTTGTAGAAGGTGCTGCTCCAAGAAGAAGAATGGTAATTGATTGGACAGATTGTTCTTTTTATGGCGTAACGTCTACGTCATACATTTCAGGGCAAATATGGTTGTATGAAAGCTCCGGGGTAGTAGAAACCCATCTAAAAAAAGCGATTGGTTTCGCAACGCTGGGAGGGCAGAAAACTATAGGAGTCAATAATATAAATGGAACAATAGGTGCCGCTGCACCTGGCAGAAACGGTACTTTATGGGAAACAACTGTACCAGAAGCATGGAGGTTTACACCACCACAAAATTATAGTTATACATGGTCACCTGCCGCAACTTTGAGTGATTCGGCTATAGAGAACCCTGTAGCTACACCGGGTACTACAACTCAATATTTTCTGAATGTTTATAATAACTTAACGGGTTGCTCTGGTCAGGGTACAACTACAGTTACAGTAGTCCCACCATCTGCACCAACTATATCGATCAACATACTTTCAGGCTCAAACCCTACCTGTATAGACAGGGTTATTAAGTTTAAAGCTTCAATTACAAATGGTGGTTCAAATCCAACATTTCAATGGATAAAAAATGGGGTAAATATTTCGGGGGCTACAGATAGCATTTATACTTCATCAACCCTTATTAACAATGATACAATAAGGTGCAGGGTTACCAGTAATAAACTTTGTGTCACAACCACAATTGCTATAAGTAATAACATCCGCATGACCGTAATTGGTCAACATGCAATTTCCGATACGGTAAGGTTATTAGGTTGTAATAGATTGGTTTATTTGGGAACAACATATACATCTTCAACTACTAGGATAGATACTATCAGGTCTACTTTAGGCTGCGATAGCCTCTATCATGTAGCCATCATAACAATCAGGATAGTTACCCCTGTTACGAATAATACTTCCCTCTCAAGTTGCAATACACCTATTGTTTATAACGGACAGAGCTATGACAGCTCTGCAATAGTTCGCGACACTGTCCGTAGTGTTTTAGGGTGCGATAGCATATATAATATTGCCACACTTACCATTACTTATGTAAACCTTGCTTCACCATCCAATCTCCTCCCTATTAACAACAGCACAAACCTCAATACTCAAATCATTTTTTCATGGGCACCTCTGCCAAATGCTTTGTTATATGATGTGTATATCTGGAAAGCTACAGACCCTATACCAACTGTTCCTATATTAAGTAATATTTCCAACATTAATTATACCTATTCCGGCCTTGCCTATGGGACAAATTACAAATGGAAAGTGGTTGCCAAAAACGGGACCTGTAGTGCTTCATCTCTTACTCAAAATTTCACCACAAGGTTTTTATCTGATCTTATCATAACCAATGTACAAAATCCTTCAACCGCTTTTTCCGGCCAACCAATAACTGTACAATGGCAGGTCAAAAACATTGGCCAGGGATCAACTTTAAGTCAATCATGGAGCGATGCTGTGTTTATTTCAACAGATAACATATTTGATGCAGGTGATAACTTTTTAGGCTATTTACAAAACCTGGCTTCATTAAATCCCAATGAGAGTTACACACAAAGTGAAACCTTCACTTTGCCACAGGGCATTAATGACAACTATTTTATTTTTGTGGTTGCAGATTATTATTCACAGCTTTTAGAGACAAACAATACCAATAACACCAATAGTAGCTTATCTACTACATTTATACAACTTACACCTCCACCAGACCTTCAGGTTTCCTCTATTGTTCCGCCAAACTTCATTTTCTCGGGTAGCACCGTTAATCTTACTTATACTGTTACCAACAAGGGAACAGGTGGTACAGTTACAACATCATGGCGGGATAACCTATACTTATCAAACGATACAGTCTTAAACGGATCTTCAATATCGTTGGCATATTTTTATAGAAATGGAGCCTTGGCTAAAGACAGCAGTTATACTTCAATAATTCCAGTCAATATTCCACAAGGTTATTCAGGAAAATACTATTTCCTGGTAAGGACTGATGCCTCAAACAATGTGTATGAATTTGCTTCCGAAAATAACAATATAGGGAGAAGTGATAGTGTAAAAATATTTTTGACCCCTCCTGTTGATTTGATAGTTACCCAAGTACAAGCACCTGCCAATGCTAACAACAATGAAAATATTTTGGTGAAATGGCACACTGAAAATGCAGGCGGTTCCTCAACCGGAAATAATAGGTGGTATGACTACGTTTATATTTCCAACGTCATTCCTTTTAATTCTAATTCGGCTGTTTATCTCGGTGCCGTTTCTCATGCTGATTCTCTGGCTCCTGGTGATGGATACGATGCACAGCAAAACGTAACCATACCTTCAAACATTTCGGGCAACTACTACATTTACGTATTGGCAGATGGTGGCCGCTCCGTTTATGAAAATGCAAACGGCCCGACAAAACGCCGCTCCTGCGCATGGAGACCCGGCACGACGAATTGCCAGACTTCGAAAAGAATGTACGGGGTCACGGCGACGAGAGCAAAGAGCCCGGCCACCTTGACGTTTTGCCATAACGCTTCAGCCGGCGCGAGAAAGACGAACGGAACGGTCGGCAGATCGGTCGGC
>JANMMU010000009.1:0-71759 GCA_031373555.1 Segetibacter sp.
CCCCAAAAACTAAGAAATACGAAGCAAAAAAGTGCATAAAAATCAGATCTTACAAAAGCCATCAAAAAAATGTGCACAACTTCCAGGTTTTATAAAAAATACCCGAAAAATTGAATTTTGGGGAGTGAATAGTTACCTATATTTTTTGCAGTGATGCTGTATTTTCCAACAGGCACATCATCTATACCGTATTCGCCGCCGCCAACATCTATTAATCTCTTTTTAATAACAGTTCCAGCACTGCCATCAATCAAAGCACCAACAGGTGTAAGGGTAAGTTCAACATCTGCCATATTTATAAAAGACAATAAATCCCCGTAAGCTTTTACAGTTGAACCATAGTAACCACCGTCAGGTTTTACGCCAATTATCTTCCAGGTAAAATTTCTTACCGCCCCATCAACACCCGCAAATGAATTTGCATTATCAGGATGCAAATCATACTTATATTTTTTACCCGAAAATTCTTTTTCAATCCGAACTGATGCTTTCCAACTGCCAATGGGTACAGGTACTGAATACTCACCTTTTGCATTGGTCGTTGCATATACATATGAAGCATAGTAAATAGTGTTTTCAATTACCACTTTTGCATTGGCAATGGGAGAGCCATCCGCATTTGTTACTCTACCTTTTGCAATACCTTTTCCCGATTCGGAAACAACAGGTACAACATCATTTGATTTTGAGCATCCAACAGTTACCATAGTCTGTACTGCAATGAACAGCAAGAAGAATTTTTTTTCCGCTATGCCGGATTTCAATTTGTTTAACATGATTTTTAGTTTTTAAATGTTTTTAAATTCTGGTGCAAGATATTTTTGGAAAGCAGGTTGTACAATGCATTTGTGTATGAAATGTGGTAAATAGCGCATGAAATGAATAGTGTGTAGAATAAAAAAAATGCCGGCAATTGCCGGCATTAAAATCATTAACAGATAAATTTTCGGATAACGATTGTTCTATAATTTTATAAACTCAACTCTCCTGTTTTGCTCCTTACCTTCTTTAGTGCTATTATCTGCAACTGGCAGTGTTTCACCTTTGCCATCTGTTTCTATATTGGCACTATCAATAGCAAATTCGCTAACTAATAAATCCTTTACGGCTACCGCTCTTTTCTTAGATAATTCCATATTTGCTTTATCATCTCCATCGCTGCTGGTATGACCAATCACTTTTATTTTTAGGGAAGGGTTTTCTTTTAAAACCAAAGCAATTTCTTTTATAACTCCATAAGATTCTGGTTTTATAGTTGCCGAGTTTATATCAAACAAAATTCCTGTTGTGGAGAAACTTCCTTCGTCTATTAATTTATGCCTGGTGTCTGGCAGGCCTGTTGCCATTTTAATATTGCTGATGTAAACTCCATACTGCTCTTCTTTATAGTTGGTACGCCCTACTTTAAAAAATAATTAATTCATCTTATAAGAAGTATCAATACCCTTAGGCACATCAAAAACTTTTGTTTCGTTGATCCACATCCTGATGCGTTGTTTTTGCACCTGTATGGCTATATGCACGGACTTGCCATAATATTTTTCAAGGTCACTATAACTTTTTGGTTCATTTTTAAAATAGGAAGCGGCATCTTTAAATGATTCCAGCAAAACCCTGCTGCTGTTTCTTTCCTCCGGGTAAACGGTGGCTACTAAAGCTGCGTATTTATCATATGCTTTCAGGAAACTGTTATCGGTAGCAGGCTCATCGTTTGAAGCAAAAAAACCAGTAGAGAAGGTGGGATACATCCAGCCATTATTTTTCAACTGTAGTATCAAATCAAATTCAGCCGTATAATTGCCGGAAAATTCTTTTGTATTGCTGGTGAGATATACAAATGGATTATGCAGCCGCAGCCATTTTCCGCTATAATTTTCAAGTGTTACCACCTCTCCGCTCCCACTGGTGTTCCAGCCTACAGGCAATTCTCCAACAGCTTCACGGGCAAAATCTTCAGCATACAAAATTTTTTCGCCCGGTACAAAATCATATTTGGAAAAGCTTTTGATACTTCCGCCTTCTGAAGCCGTATTAACAGGGGTTTCTTTCGCTTCTGCGGTTGTACTGCTGCCGGTATTTTTTCCTTCGGCTACGTCTAATGACTTATCTATGGCTTTATCAATTTTAGTATCCACCCGTTGGGTTACTTTTTGGCTTACTTTATTTTTTATTTTATTCATAAAGCCCCCAAATTGTGCATTGCTAACAGCGGGTACTGTTGCAAGCAGAACAAAAAGCATGTACTTATTCATTGTTATAAATTTTTAATTTTGATTAGGTTACTGGCTTACAACATCTGCAGTGCACGGTTCCAATGTTTCAGCTTTTTCTTTTCTGTTATCATTGCCTGCACAGGCTTCGTTTATAAGTTTGTTTATACCCTTTAAATTGGCTTTTCGCTTTTTGCCAGACAGGCATGCCAGGATAATATAATAATCAATGTACTTTCCCTTTTTCATGGCTTTTTTTGTTTAATTTTTTAAAATGTTTTTTGTTTATTAATTACTGCACAAACATAAAATGGCCTTGCCATCATGAAAAGATGAGGCAAAATGAATTGAGGATTTGAGTTGATGAAATGGTAGAAAATGGGTTTAGGGAAGATTACAGAAACATTAAGCAGGAAATGTATTCACTTTCATTAACCAAATACTGATTTGTATTAACTCTGTACGCTTCCAAATAAAAAAGCCTCTCCAGACAAAATCTTGAGAGGCGTAAGTGCCCGGGACTGGATTCGAACCAGCACATCCTTTCGAACGCTGCCACCTGAAGGCAGTGCGTCTACCAATTTCGCCACCTGGGCTGTTGTACATAATAAACCAATAGCAAATATAGAAAAAGACTCCTAAACCCTCTTTTCTAAAAAAAACTCTTACTTATTCAAAAAAAAACTATCAATCATGCTCAAATTCTTATTTGTATTTTTGAATATCAAAACCAACCAATGACTGAACGGTTTAATAAATTAGAACTGCTGATTGCCCAACTACCTGCCATGCATACACCTGTATCATCAGGCATTTATGAAAATGGATTTTGGTGGGTAAAATTTTTTATAGATACAGAACACCCGCAGGCCTGGAGTGTGGTACAAATGTTAGGATATACCATCAACTATTTATCCATTAGCGAAAGATTTTCTACTGTTTTCTATCCTTTATCACCATCACCATTTGCCGAAGGCGTAACTCACAAAGCTATGTATTGGATTATAGAATCTACTTCGCAGGATTTTTCTCCTAATGAGCTTGCCGCATGGCTTGAAAGCAGGTTGCCCATTGGTAATCAATCTACTGCATCCCATAAATAACGCCATTATAAGATTACTACTTTTTATTTCTACGGCCTTCAAGAATTCTGTAAAAAGAACGGCTTCTGATTTCATCTAAAGTAAGTCCGGTAGCCAATGCTTCCTCTTCGGTTATTGCACCACAATTCATTGCTTTAAGAAAGAAGTTGAGCAACCCCTGTCCTGTTGCAGCATCATCAAAAATATCGCCTGTAAGCGTAGATATGGCGGCACGGTCCACAAACGTTCTAAGCCTGTTTACTGCATCTTCATAGCTGCTTAAAAAGAAATTATAAGTTGCTGCATAACGCATTGGCAACTGTGCAGGATTTAAATCCCATCCCTGATACATGCCATTTACCAGAGAGTGTGTAGTGTGTTTAAAACCTATTCGCCAACCGTTGTGTACAGACTCTCTGTTTTCTGCTAACTGTTCAAAAGTGAGGTTATCTCCACGGTGTGGCCCTATAGGCATTACGTTAGTAGCACCATCGCTTAAAAATATACCCGTGCCACCAAGGGCAACTTTGGTCATGTGGTGTGCAAAATCACAAACAGGATGAGCCATAGTTTGATATTTGGCTGTAATGCCCGCAGAGGCTGTATAATCATAAGTGCCAAAATGAGCTGCAATACATCTTCCCTCACTTGCCTTTATGATTCGCATCATTGGGTTTCGGCCTTCTTCATCCATAACTATTTGTGTAGCCTCTACCATGGTTTCCATTTTGAGTGTACCGGGTGCAAGGCTATTTTCTTTTTCTATGATTTCAAACAATCTAACCATTGTAGCCATTTGCTCCGGTATGGTAACTTTGGGTAGCATAACCACAAAATTATCAGGAAGTTTTCCTTCTGTTTTTTCTAACAATGCAGTAAGAAATAAATCTAACGTACGGACTCCTCTTCCTTTTAAATCTTCTGTAAATGGTTTTATGCGAATACCAATAAATGGAGAAATGGTTTTGTTCTTCATACCAATAGCTAACTCTCCTGCAGCATGCACCGCTGTTGCATCCTCTTCATCATTAGGTCTGTTACCAAATCCATCTTCAAAATCAATTCTGAAATCTTCAACTGCTTCTCTCTGAAGTTTAGCTACCATTTTATTATACACAGAATAGGAAAGCCATGCTGCTTCGGTTTTACGTTCAGCTGCAGTCATAGCATCTAACTTTTTTGTCAGTAGCTCTATGTCTTTTATGGTATGTGGCAAATGTTCATGGCCTTGCAATTGTAATACCTTAGCAAGGGTAACAAAATTTGGTGCATAGGTTTTAAGGCTGTTAAGTGCCGTTTCACCCATTTTTAAACAAGTATCACTTTTAAACAAATTAGCACCGCCATATACAGTATGTACAGCTTGCCTGTCAGGCTTGTCTCCCGGATATGTTTGCTGAAATTTTAAGTTTGCAGTTCCTAAACTTTCTAATAATTGTTGCTTTAAGGAATCTTGTATTGATAATTTCATACGGTTGTTTTAGTATTCTTTTTCTTGTAAATAATAATCTATTTTACTCATTTTAAAAAGAGTAAAAAGTAATCAGGAGCCTCTGTAGGTAGAATAACCAAAAGGACTTAGTAATAAAGGAATATGATAATGCTGATTTGAGTTAATGTCAAATGCAATTTCAATAAAAGGATAAAATGTTGGCACTTGATCTTTATCAAAATAGTCTTTTGTTTCAAACCTAAGTTTATAAATACCCATTTGTAATGGCTCATTATTTTTCAATAAATCTTTAATTCTACCATCTACATCTGTAGTGCCCCAGGTTAGTTCTGTCCATTCATCATTAGCGCCTTGATATAAAGAAATTCTAACTCCTGCAACAGGTTTGCCTTTGGTAATATCTAAAATGTGTGTGGTTATCTGACTCATAAAAAAAGTTTTTCTAATCTTAATTGAGTAATTTTCAACTGCTCTTCTGCTGCTATTTTCATTTCAGTATCTATATCGTTAGGGAGTCTGCTATTTAGAATATCTAACATTTGCGAAGCTGATTTTCCTGTAGCACAAACTATAAAAATAAACCCAAATTTTTGCTCATAAACTTCATTTGCTTTTGCCAGTTCCCTTAGCGTTTGCTCCTTAGCATTACTTACACCTGATTGTTCATTACTTGCCCATTCTTTGGTGCTGCCATATTTTTCCTGCAACGATTGAATGTTTCCAATTTTAGGATGATGCAGAAAAGCTTCCCTCCAATCCTCTTCGGTACATTCATACCATTTCTCTTCTGCTAAATCTTCAAGGTTTACTAAATCTTCGGCTATAGGTGCTGCTATCATTTTACTTACCCAATTAGCAGACCCACAACATTTGGTTAGCAACGCTATCTTTTTTTCTTTTTCAAGATGATCAAATTCAGCAATGGTCATAGCAATATTATTTTCCTTTAAAACAGATCAGGAATTTGCAAATTACCATTTTTATATGGCTGTGAAAAATGTATTATAGTACTACTTTGACATACATATCATTGAGAAATTTTGTACCCCATTTCAAAAATTCATTATTTTTAGAAGTTAGATTAATTCTTTTGAATCATTAACATACGTATCCAACGTAGTTGGTCTTATTTTTTTAGTAATAAATGCAAATGACGAACAAACAAATCATTCACCCCTTAAATTTTATAAACCAAAGAGGTGAAATGGCGAATTTAATTCGCAACAAAGACTGGAGTTTAACGCCGGTTGGTATGCCAGAATACTGGCCACAAAGCCTACGTACAACACTAAGCATTATATTAAATTCAAAATTCCCCATGTTCCTTTTTTGGGGATCAGAATTAATATGCTTTTATAATGATGCTTATCGCCCCAGTCTTGGCAACAATGGTAAACATCCGGCAATATTAGGCGGCAGGGCCGAAGATTTTTGGAAAGAAATATGGTCAGACATTAAGCCTATTATTGATAATGTACTTAAAGGTGGTGAAGCAAACTGGAGCGAAGATCAATTATTACCCATATATAGAAATGGCAAAATGGAGGATGTGTACTGGACATTTAGTTACAGTCCAGTAAATGATGAATCTGGTAGCCCGGCAGGGGTTTTTGTTACCTGCGTAGAAACTACGGATAAAGTTTTAGGGATAAAAAAATTAAAAGAAAGCGATTCTTTTAACCTAACAGTATTAGAAAGCAGCCCCGATTGCATAAAATTATTAGATAAGGAAGGGCATATTCAATATATGAATATAAATGGGCTTTGTGCAATGGAAATTGATGACTTTACCTTTATTAAAAATAAACCATGGGCAGCATTATGGGGAAAAGAAAACCAATACCTGGTTGAAGAAACAATTGCTAAAGCTTTACAGGGACAAACGGCAACGTTTAACGCTTTTTGCCCTACTGTAAAAGGAACCCCAAAATGGTGGGAGGTTAAGCTTTCTCCGGTTAGAGAATCTGTCAGCAATAAAATTATTAGCCTTATTTCAGTATCAAGAGATATTACCGCCGATAAGAAAGCTGAAGAAAAATTAAAGGAATCGGAAGAACGTTTGCATTTGGCTATGGGAACATCCGGAGTAGGTATATGGGAATGGAATTTAGAAACAAATCAGATCCGTTGGGATAAACAAATGTTTCGAATTTATGGCCTTACACCCACCTCTGATGGATATATACCATACGAGGCGTGGAGCAAAGCTGTGGATCCGGAAGATATTCTGGAGCAGGAAAAAATATTGCAGGATACCGTAAAAAATAAAAAAAACAGCAGGCGTTCTTTTAAAATTATACGTGCAAATGACGGTAAGTTCTGCTATATAGAAGCAGTAGAAACAGTTAGAACAAATGCTGAAGGCAATGCAGAATGGGTTATAGGTACCAATATGGATGTAACTGAAAGAAAAGTAAGAGAACAACAGCTTCAAAAAACAACTTCTCATCTTGATCTTTCTACAAAATCTGCAGGAGTAGGCACCTGGCTGCTCCATATCAGAACTGAAAAACTTGAATGGTCAGCATTGCATAAGCGGATGTGGGGGTATGATGAAAATGAAACAGATCTTGGATATGAAGACTGGCATAGAGTAATTCATATAGATGATAAAGAAAGATGCTTTGCAGAGGTGGCCACAGCAAGAATAGAGAAAAGAAAATATGAAGTGGATTACCGAATTCACCGTGCAAATGATGGTGAACTGCGGTGGGTTAAATCAGTAGGGCAATACCATTTTAATGATGCAGGCGAAGCTGTAACACTTACAGGCATCAGCATAGATATAACAAATGCTAAAATTGCTGAAGAAGAATTAAAAGCCAGTGAAGAAAACTTCAGGCAACTCTCTGATTTAATGCCCGAAAAGGTATCACGGTCAGATTCAAGGGGAAATGTAATTTATTTCAACCAAAGCTGGTTGAATTATACCGGCATGAGTTGCGAAGATTTAAAAGATTGGAGCTGGGGACAAGTTATGCATCCTGATGATATTGAAGAACTGACAAAGTTGTGGACACACTCGGTTACAACGGGTGATGATTTTGAAATGGAATTCAGAATATTAAATAAAGAAGGCCAATACAGGTGGCACTTGTGCCGCTCTTCTGCATTAAAAGATGAACAAGGCCTGATAAAAAACTGGGTAGGTGTAACTATAGATATAGAACAACAAAAAAAGTTTGCAGGCGAATTGGAAATGGAGGTAAAAAGCAGGACAACACAACTTTTACTTTTAAACGAGGATCTTAAGAAAAGTGAAGAACGTTATCACCTGATGGTAGGCGAAGTACAGGATTATGCAATACTTTATTTAAGCAATGAAGGCATTATCGAAAACTGGAATAAGGGTGCAGAAAGAATAACAGGTTTTAGTGCAGATGAAATAATTGGTAAAAGTTTTAAAATTTTTTATCCGTCTGATGCTTTACAAAGTCATTTGCCGGAGAAACTAATAGAAGAAGCAATAACCACCGGAACAGCGAAACACGAAGGTTGGCGAGTGAGAAAAGACGGTACCCGCTTTTGGGGAAGTATTGTAATAACTGCATTGCATGATGAGCAAAAAAATATAATTGGCTTTTCTAAAGTAACCCGCGATCTTACTGCAATAAAAGAGGCAGATGACAAAATAAAAATGGATGCATTGCAATTAAAGAAACAAAATGAGGAATTGGAAAAAATGAATAAAGAACTTGAATCGTTCGCCTACATTGCAAGCCACGATTTACAGGAACCATTAAGAAAAATTCAGACATACAGTTCATTTATACTTGCTAAAGAAGTTCCCAATCTTACCGACAGTGGTAAAAATTATTTTAGCAGAATACAAAACGCTGCAAAGCGAATGCAGCAATTGATTGATGATATTTTATCCTACTCCAGAACCAATCACAAGGAAGTTGAATTTGAATTAATAGACCTGAATAAATTAATTGCAGAAGTTACCGGCGATCTTAAAGATGAAATGCAAAACAAAAATGCAATAATTGAAACAAAACAACTTTGCACTATCAAAGTTATTCCTTATCAATTTCGCCAACTATTTCAAAACCTCATAAGTAACTCTTTAAAATTTTCAAAGCCCGATTACCAATCCCATATTATTATTATGGCTCAAATGGTGAATAGCAAAACAGATTCTCAATATCCCTTACCAATAGGAAAAGATTATTGCCACATCACAGTCTCTGATAATGGGATAGGATTTGACCAACAATATAGCCATCGGATATTTGAATTGTTTCAACGGTTGCACGGTAAAAATGAATACAATGGTACAGGTATTGGTCTTGCAATAGTTAAAAAAATTGTTGAAAACCACAAAGGACTTATTACTGCAACAAGTACAGAAGGGAAAGGTGCAAATTTTAATATTTATATTCCTGTAGAGTCTTGATAATTATTATCACCACTTCTTAATATAATTAATAAAATGTTACTGTTAGATAAATCCGGGATACAAATTATTACTATAATTATTGGCTTTTTCTAAATAATCCCGTAGTTTAGAGGTACACTAAACTACTTGTAATGAAAAAGCTAATTTCACTCTTTGCATTTTTTGTATTCGTAACACATACCAGCCTACTTGCCCAATGGCAGCTGACTGGCAACGGTAATGCGACAAACACTTCCGTCCTTGGAACTACAAATTCTATCCCCCTTAGTATTGTTACTAAGAACACAACAAGATTAGTAATTGATACAAATGGTCGTGTAGGCATTGGCACTTCAACTATGCCCAATATTTTTTCAATAAAAGGTGCCGGTAGTACACCGGCAGCAAGTTGGGTAAGTAGTGGTGCGCCTCTTTTTACCGGCTTTGGGGAACAGACTGTTGGTAATGCAGATTATATTCTTTCTATGGCATCAACAGCTTCTAATGCCAGGCCTGTTTTCATTGGTAGAAGAAGCAAAGGAACTTTGGCTGTACCATCATCAGTTGCTAACAATGATTTTCTGATGTCATTTCTAGCTTCTGGTTATGACGGCAATACTTTTCAAAATCCGGCTGGAATTGATTTTTATGTAGATGGACCATCTTCTGCAGGCAATGTGCCGGCACGCATTTCATTTGTTACGGGCAGCAATAGTTCTACCCGTGCAGAAAGATTAAAGATTGGAAATACGGGAGACATTACCGTAAACAACACTCAATTATTTGTACAAAAATTAACCGGCAACATAGGTATTGGAACTATAACTCCTTCTGCAAAACTTGATGTACTTGGTAATGTAAAAATTGCTGATGGAACTCAGGGATCGGGAAAAGTTTTAACGAGTGACAGCACAGGAACAGCAAGTTGGCAGACACTACCCGCAGTAATAGAAACCGACCCAAAAGTTGGCAACTCTACTATAAACCAGCTTGCAAAATGGAATGGCACTGCTTTAATCGATGGTAGCATTACAGACGATGGTACAAACATTGGTATTGGCACTACAACCCCTGCTGCAAAACTAGATGTAGCTGGCAACATAAAAATTACAGATGGTACACAAGGTTTAGGCAAAGTCTTAACTTCTGATTCCAATGGGTTGGCCAGTTGGCAAAATGTTTCCAGTACATCAGAAACTGATCCTAAAGTTGGAAGTAATATTAATGACAGAATACCAAAATGGAATGGCACTACGCTTACAGATGGAATGATTACTGACAATGGTACCAATGTAGGTCTTGGCACCAACGTACCGACCGCAAGTGCTTTATTGCATATAAGTAGCAGTAGTAAGGGTGTACTATTTCCCCAAGTATCTATTGATAGTTTGAAAGATGTAACAAGCATTGCAAACCCTGCACATGGTTTAATAGTATTTAACACAACACAGCCCGGCGCAAGAAATGATATGGCAAGAGGATATTATTATTATAGCTCTTTTGCAGGGTCTTGGGTAAGACTTGCAGACAATCTGAATGATAACAAATGGCAGGACGGAGGCTTGTTGGGCATTCAGCTAAAGAATAAAGCTCAGGGGGTAGAAATGCTGGATAACTATACGGGTACCTCAACTAATTGGGCTCCTAAAGTAAAAATCTTAAAAATGGTTGATTCGGCACTTTTAAATTTTAAGGATAATATTACTGCTTTAGTGCTGACCGGCGTAAACAGAAAACTAAAGGCAGGCTGGGAATTCAGGCAAAAAACCTCTATCGTTTTTGAAAACAATTACATGTTGCCTGATGGAATTACTTCTGCAAGTGGAAATAATGTAGCCATATCTGCATACACAGAAAATACCCTTCCTAATCAAACTACCCAATCGCAAGGGCTAGCATTTTATGTAACAGCACCTCCGCAAAATACAGCAGTTAATGATACGCCTTCGCTAAGTATGTACAGACACAATGTAGGTATTGGTACTTATGTTTCAGACATAAACAATGTGACCGAAGGTCGTTTGCAAATTACAGGCTTTAGCAATGGTGACCAGTTGTCCTTGCGTCATCCTGCAAGCATCAATCTTAAATGGGGGCTGTATGTAAGTTCCATTGATAGCTCACTCAACTTTTACAGCAATGGTTCGCTTCGTGCTAACATTGATAGGGTAACAGGTGTGTACTCTGCACTCTCTGACCGAAATCTTAAAAAGAATATTGAACCTTTAAAACCTGTGCTACCCAATATAAATAAACTTATCCCTTACATATACAATTACACAGATAGCAAAGACGGTGACCGCAAGGCAATAGGCTTCATGGCACAGGATGTAGAGCCATACTTTCCTGATCTTGTTTTTGACAAAAAGGACCGCGTAACCGGAGAACCTTTTAAGATGATGACTTATCAGTCGTTTGGTGTAATAGCTATCAAAGCAATACAGGAACTACAACAACAAATTACAGCTAAAGATGAAACCGCAAAAGCACTTGAGCAAAAAGTTGACATGCAGCAGCAGCTTATTAGCAATCAGACAGAACTATTACAAAAACAACAGGCACAGATAGATGCCATTTTACAAAAACTAAATGCACTTGATAAAACACAACAGGAATGTTGCACAATTGCACAAGCCAAAACAGTAAACCAAACTGAAACATTACAATCAGTAGAGGGTGCAATGTTGGAACAGAATATACCTAACCCTTTCAACGAGAATACAGTAATACGGTTCAAAATACCAGCTTCATCCAAGTCAGCACAACTTATGATTACAGATGTAAAGGGTACAATTATTAAATCAATTCCGCTTACGCAAAAAGGAGAAGGAAACATTACGCTTCGTGCAGGTACATTATCACAAGGCAGCTATTTCTATTCATTGATTGTAGACGGAAAGAAAACTGATACTAAACAAATGCAAATGATTAAATAAAACATTCCCCAAACAAAAATTTTAAAAGGCAGCCTGACAACCTGCCTTTTTTTATTTACATTTATACAAACAATAAAACCTTTCAGCCATGAAAAAAAACAATTCTACACGTATCATTTGGAGCCAGGGGCTTTCAATTTCTATCCTATCAACCTTTCTTTTGTTTGTATGTACAAACCATGCAAATGCCCAATGGATCCTGACCGGCAATGCTAATGCTACAGCCACATCGGTATTGGGTACTACCAATGCCATTCCGCTCAACCTTGTTACCAACAATACCAACAGGCTGGTAATAGATGCCAACGGCAAGATTGGTATAGGAACAGCTACACCCGTAAATATCCTTTCAGTAAAGGGTGCCGGCAGCAATCCGGCAGCAAGTTGGGTAAGTGCAGGCGCACCACTTTTTACAGGCTTTGGCGAGCAAGCTATTGGTAATGCTGACTTTATATTGTCTATGGCTTCATCAGCCTCTAATGCAAGGCCTGTCTTTATTGGCAAAAGAGGTAAGGGTACATTAGCTGCACCACTTGCGGTTGCCAGCAATGATTTCCTTATGTCTTTTCTAACCTCAGGTTACGATGGCACAGCATTTCAAAACCCTGCTGCTATAGATTTTTATGTAGATGGAACACCGGCTGCAGGGAGTGTACCTGCACGTATTTCATTTGTTACAGGAAGCAATAGTGCTAACCGTGCAGAAAGATTAAAAATTGGCAATACGGGAGACATCACCTTTAACACCAATCAATTGTTTGTACAAAAGTCAACCGGCAATATTGGTTTGGGAACTATTACACCCGTAGCAAAATTAGAAGTGGTGGGTCAAATTAAAATTACCGGCGGCTCACCGGGTATAGGCAAGGTACTCAGCAGCGATGCAAATGGTTTGGCAAGCTGGGTTACACCCGGAAGTTCACCATGGAATATTTCCGGTCTAAATATTTTCAATACCAACGATGGAAATGTAGGAATAGGCACTGCTTCCCCTTCAGCAAAACTGGATCTTCTAGGCACATTAAAAATAACTGACGGTACACAAGGTGCAGGTAAAATACTTACATCAGATGCCAATGGTTTAGCATCATGGTCTACACCAGGCAATTCAAGCCCATGGCAAATTACGGGTAATGATATTGCAAATACCAACACTGGTATAGTGAAAGTATATAAGGAACTAAACGTTGTTGGGTTAGGGGTAGATAGCAGCAATGTTTTTGCAGTTGGCAATTCAGATTTAAGCCATAAGATATTAATGTTCGGAGGAAGAAAAACCGATCCAAATCCGTTTATTGGCTGGAACAGTGGCGACCCTTTACGCTTCGCATCTTTTACAAATGGTTTCTCCGAAAGAATGCGTATTGACTCAACCGGCAAGGTTGGTATAGGAACAGGAAGCCCTACGGCATTATTATCCGTAAATGGTGGAGCAGATAAGCCCGGCGGTGGTTCATGGGGTACATTTTCAGATGCCCGTCTAAAAGAAAATGTACAGGAATACACAGACGGCCTTTCTGCTTTATTAAAAATAAAGCCTGTAACCTATCACTACAATGCTGCATCCGGATTTGATACAAAACCAGCATACGTAGGTGTTATAGCACAGCAACTGAAAGAGGTAGCACCCTACATGGTGAGCCAGGTAACCAGGTCAAATGACAAGCAAACTTACCTGCAGGTTGACAACAGTGCCATGACCTATATGCTCATAAATGCTGTAAAAGAAATGTCAATAAAAAATGAACAGTTAATAACGAACAATGAACAATTGAAAAAGGAGGTAGCAGAGATTAAAGCTATGATGCAGCAACTACTTAACACCAAATCAAATGTATCATGCCCGCCATTGGCGTGGAAGTGAACAGTGAATATTGAACAATGAATAAAGAAGCAGCCGTTGAAGCATACAACGGCTGCTTCTTTGTTTTTACGACTCCCCATTTAATTCAATTTATTTCATATCTTACATCTAACAAAAACAACTATTATGAGAAAAAAAATTCTAACCCTGCTGGTCTGTTTGTTTGTTATAAAAATCAACTTTTGCAATGCCCAATGGAACCTGACGGGTAACAACAATGCTACCACAACTTCCATTCTCGGCACCACCAATGCCATTCCGCTCAACCTGACCACCCGCAACCTGACCCGCCTGGTCATTGACAGCAATGGCAAAGTAGGTATTGGCATTGCGGCTCCGCCAAATGTGTTCTCTGTAAAAGGTAGCGGTGGCACACCCGCAGCAGTTTGGGTAAGCGCAGGTGGACCACTCTTCACAGGCTTTGGCGAACAGACGGTGGGCAATGCCGATTACATTCTTTCAATGGCTTCCACTTTGTCCAATGCCCGACCGGTATTTATTGGCCGCCGTAGCAAAGGCACTTTGGCTGCACCACTATCCCTGGCCAACAACGATTTCATCATGTCATTTCTCTCCTCCGCATATGATGGTGCAGCGTTTCAAAACCCTGCTGCCATTGATTTCTTTGTGGATGGCACGGTTAGTTCGGGCAATGTACCTGCACGCATTTCATTTGTAACCGGAAGCAATGCCACCAACCGGGCAGAGCGGTTGAAAATTGGCAGCAATGGGAATGTGGCCATGAACACCAACCAGTTCTATTTGCAGCAAAGTAATGGTTATATCGGACTGGGCACATCTTCGCCGGCAGCTCGTTTAGACATAAACGGGCGAATAAAAATAAGCGGCGGCAACCCTGCCTTTGGCAGTGTTTTAACCAGTGACAGCACAGGTTTAGCAAGCTGGCAGACTGTAGCTGCTTTGGCAGAAACCGACCCACAAGTAGCTGTTACTGATACATCCGCTGTTCCCCGCTGGAACGGTGCTGCTTTGGTGAACGGAACTATAAAAGACAATGGCACCAATGTAGGCATTGGTACCAACACCCCCACAGCCAAACTGGATGTGACCGGCAATGTAAAAATAGCCGACGGCACCCAAGGCGCAAGCAAGGTATTGACCAGTGATGCCAATGGATTGGCCACGTGGCAAGCCGTACCAACACCCGTAGAAATCGACCCGAAAGTGGGCAATCTTTCTGTCAACAAAACACCAAAATGGAACGGCACCACCCTGGCGGATGGCACCATAACCGATAATGGAAATGTAGGTATTGGGACAGGTGCTCCCAATGCATTGCTGGACGTAAATGGCGATGTTTTAGTTAATCAGATGACGGTAGGCAGAGGTGCAGGAAACGATACGACAAACACAGTTTTTGGATTTAAAGTTTTTGCTAACAATACACCATCCGGAGACAACAATACGGCAATAGGCTTCAACTCACTTAAATCAAACACCACTGGAAATAACAATACAGCTACCGGTGCAAGTACACTAGTTGCCAATACCACCGGAAATGCCAATACTGCTATTGGATTGACCGCATTGCTTGCAAACACCACCGGCAGTAGCAACACAGCTATAGGGCGTGGCGCACTTGTTTCCAACACCACAGGTAATGAGAACACAGCTACCGGAGTAAGCACACTTCAGAGTAACACAACAGGACTCAGCAATGTCGCCTACGGTGTAGAGGCACTTGGAGCAAATACTGCCGGGGATAAGAATACGGCAAATGGCTCTATAGCATTAAGTTTCAATAGCACCGGAAGCAACAATACTGCAACAGGTTACGCTTCACTATTTCGCAACACCACCGGCTATTCTAATGTGGCAACGGGCACAGGTTCGCTTTTTAGAAATGTCACTGGCAGCAACCTCGTTGCTGTGGGCGACTCTGCCTTATACAACCAAAATGGTGGCAATGGTTTCAATACAGCCGTTGGCTCGAAAACACTATTTGCCAACACAACTGGTGCAAATAATACCGCACTTGGAAATCAATCTCTTTTCTCCAACACCTCCGGTGCTAACAATTTAGCAAATGGTACCAATGCGCTACGGTCAAACACTACAGGTAGTTTCAATATTGCAATTGGTGTAGGGGCTTTATTTTCAAACACAACCGAAAGCAAGCTGGTAGCTATTGGCGATAGTGCGTTGTTTAGTAATGGAATTGGCAAAGTGAATATTTTTGATGCCAATAACAATACAGCCGTTGGTACTAAGGCATTGAAAAATAATACCCAAGGCGACCAAAATACGGCCACCGGAAGTCTTTCGCTTACTTCCAATATCACAGGATTTTTCAACACCGCCAATGGGGCTTTTGCACTTCAATCCAACACCACCGGAACGTCTAACACCGCAAGTGGAGCCAATGCGCTAAAATCCAACACCACGGGTTCATCCAATGTGGCTATAGGAAATGGTTCACTAAGAGCTAACACCACTGGCAGCGACTTGGTAGCTATAGGCGATAGTGCTTTATTTAATCAAAATGGAGCCAGTGGCTCCAATACCGCCGTTGGTTCCAAGGCATTGTTTAAAAATACAACTGGTGGCAGCAATATTGCAAACGGCTTCAATGCGCTTCGCTCCAATACTACCGGCAGTGCCAACATAGCTATTGGGGTTGCAGCTTTGTTTTCAAATGCAATCAATAACAGCCAGGTTGCTATAGGGGACTCCGCATTGTTCAACCAAAACGGTGGCAACGGTTTCAATACCGCCGTTGGTTCTAAAGTTTTGTTTAGCAACACCATCGGAACAGAAAATACGGGCTTGGGGTTTAGAGCTTTGTTCAATACCACCACCGGCGGGTTCAACTCTGCCTTGGGCACCAGTGCATTGATAAGCAATACCACAGGATCGTCTAACGTAGCCATTGGTACTAATTCTTTGGTAAACAGCACCATAGGCAGCAACAATATCGCAGTTGGTTTAAATGCTTTGCGAAACAATTTGACCGGTTCCTCAAACGTTGCTATTGGTATTTCCGCTTTGAGAAGTAGTAATGGTGGCAACAACCTGGTAGCCATTGGTGACAGTGCATTATTTAGCCAAAATGGCGGTAATGGCTCTAACACTGCAGTTGGCTCCAAAGCATTGTTTGCCAATACAACCGGGGATAATAATACCGCTAATGGTTTTTCTGCCCTTTCTTCCAACACGACCGGATTTAGCAATACCGCCAATGGTAATTTAGCCCTTTCTTCCAACACGACCGGAAGTAGAAATACCGCCAATGGTAATTTAGCCCTTTTTTCCAACACGACCGGAAGTAGCAATACCGCCAATGGTAGATCTGCCCTTTTATCCAACACGACCGGATTTAACAATACCGCCAATGGTGTTTTTGCCCTAAATTTCAACACGACCGGGGATAAGAATACTGCCAATGGTGTTTTTGCCCTTTTTTCCAACACGACCGGAAGTAACAATACCGCCAATGGTTTTTCTGCCCTTCAAAACAACACTACAGGCAGTAACAACGTAGCCATAGGCGATAGTGCGCTTACTAATTGCACTTCTGGTGGAGACAATACTGCTGTGGGCGCCAAGAGCAATTTCTTTGTGGTCAGCTCATTCAATACGACTGCATTAGGTGCCAACACTGCAATTACTGGTGCAAATATGGTACGCCTTGGTGCCAGCACTGTTACCAGCATTGGCGGTTTTGTCAACTATACCAACATTAGTGATAGCCGTTTCAAAACCAAAGTAGAAGCCAATGTGCCCGGCATAGAATTCATCAGTAAGCTACGACCTGTCACTTATCATTTGGATGTAACCGGCATTGATAAATTCACCAACATTAATTACTACACTGCAGAACAACTAAAAGCCCGTAGTGAAAAAGAACAAATCACTTATACCGGCTTCATAGCACAGGAAGTAGAGGCTGCCGCTAAATCCATCAATTTCAATTTCAGCGGTGTAGATGCACCTAAGAATGACAAAGACATGTACGGTCTGCGCTACGCCGAGTTTGTAGTGCCGCTGGTAAAGGCGGTGCAGGAGCTTTCTAAAGACAATGAACAATTGAAAGTAAAAGCCGCAAAAGTTGATGACCTCCAAAAACAAATAGACGAACTAAAAGATGCTTTACTAAAACTGGCAGCACTAAAATCACCTTGTACTACCAGTAAATAAAAAAAGAGTTTTTTACAGTAAAAAGCGACAAATGATCACCTTTGTCGCTTTTTTTATGCCCCAATATTTTGAATCCAAAGGATAGCTTTAGGGAATATCAATAACTATTCACCATGATCATTATTTATTGATTTCGACACGTATGGTTTCATAAATTATCCAAAGTAAATTGTACTTTTCCAAAAAAACCATTCATGCACATTTATAAGAAACAATTTCTAACAACACTAATCATCTTTCTCTACATTTCTGCCACCGCACAAAAAAACAAAAACGTTACAACCCTTAGCGGCAATGCATATGCTGATTCTGCACTATTGTCTACAACAAAGTTCAGGCTAATTGGTCCCTTCCGCGGTGGTCGTAGTGCTGCAGTTGCAGGTTGCCCAAAAAGTAAAAACACTTTTTACATGGGCTCAACCGGTGGCGGTGTTTGGAAAACATTGGATGGGGGAAGCAACTGGAAAAATATTTCGGACAAATATTTTGGTGGAAGTATGGGTGCAATAAGTGTCGCACCTTCTGATCCTACCATTCTTTATGCAGGCGAAGGAGAAGGCACTTTGCGGGGAAATGTAAGCGAAGGCATTAATGGTATCTGGCGTAGCGATGATGCAGGTAGAAGCTGGACCAATCTGGGCTTGAAGGAAACCCGGCATATTGTACGGATAGTTATTCATCCTAAAAATCCGGATATTGTTTGGGTTGCGGCAATAGGGCATTTATTTGGCAGCAATGCTGAACGAGGAGTTTTTAAAACAACCGATGGCGGTAAAAACTGGCAAAAAGTTTTGTATGTAAATGACAATACCGGTTGCAGTGATCTTACTATGGAACCCGGCAACCCACAAGTTTTGTATGCTGGTATGTGGCGTGTTAAACGAACACCTTATAGTTTTGAAAGCGGAGGCGAAGGTAGCGGCTTGTATAAAAGTATTGATGGTGGTATAACATGGGTCAACTTATCATTAAAGAAAGGTTTGCCAAAGGGCACATGGGGTATAGTTGGTGTTGCAGTTGCCCCTTCAAATACTGATAAAATTTATACCCTTATTGAAAATGAAAAAGGGGGATTATTTGTCAGCAATGATGCAGGAGAAACTTATACCCTTGTAAGCAATGACAACAATATAAGACAACGTGCATGGTATTACAGTAAAGTATATGTAGACCCTAAAAATGAGAATACCGTTTATTGTCCCAATGTAGAATTTATGCGCAGCAAAGACGGAGGCAAAACATTTCAAAGCCTATCTACTCCACATGGCGATCATCACGACTTATGGATAGACAATGAAGACCCGCAAAGAATGATAGTAGCGGATGATGGGGGCGCTCAAATCAGTTTTGATGGAGCAGCTAACTGGAGTAGTTATTTAAACCAACCAACAGCCCAATTTTACAGGGTAAGCACAGATAATAGTTTTCCTTACAGGGTATTGGGTGCCCAACAGGACAATACTTCTGTGCGAATAAAAAGCCGGACTTATGGCAACGCTATTACAGAACAGGATTGGGAGCCTACAGCAGGTTTTGAAAGCGGATATGTGGTAGCAGATCCATTAAATCCAGAAATTGTGTATGGTGGCAACTATGGGGGATATTTGTCTCGTTTAGACCATAAAACCAGTGAAAGAAGAGCTATCAGCGTATGGCCCGAAAGTCCGATAGGTGCAGGTGCAGATGTACAGAAATTTCGCTTTCAGTGGAATTTCCCCATATTCTTTTCGCCACACAATCCAAAGCGTTTGTATGCAGCAGGCAATCATTTATTCGTTACAGAAAACGAAGGACAAAGCTGGCAGCAAATTAGCCCTGACCTGACAACCAATAATAAAAATAAACAAGCACCCAGTGGTGGTGCTATTACCAAAGACAACACAGGCGTAGAATACTATTGCACCATTTTTACAGCAGCAGAATCTCCAATTGAAAAAGGACTGTTGTGGACAGGAAGTGATGATGGTCTTGTTTATTTGACAAAAAATAATGGTGCAAACTGGCTAAATGTAACGCCAAAAAATGCCCCTGAAAACATCATGTGGAATTGTGTAGAAATTTCGCGTTTCAAAAAAGGTACTGCATGGTTAGTGGGCACTTGTTATAAAAGCAACGATTATAAACCCTATATTTTTTATACACAAGATTATGGGGCAACATGGAATATTAAAGTTGCCGGAATTGACCCTTTACATTTTACCCGTTGCTTACGTGCAGATCCTAATAAGGAGGGAATACTGTACGCCGGTACCGAATATGGTTTGTACATCAGTAACAATAACGGCAATAACTGGACAAGGTTTCAATTGAATTTACCACAAGTATCAATTACAGATATGACTATTAAAAACAACGATTTAATAGTTGCCACACAGGGCCGTTCGTTTTGGATTTTAGATGACCTTACCACCGTTCAACAAATGAATGATAATACAATAAATAAGAACCTATTTGTTTACAAGGCCAACAATGCATGTCGTATGGAAGGATCGCAAAATAAGCAAGCCAAAAATGCAGGATTTAACCCACCTAATGGGGTCATGTTTAATTACTGGCTTAAAAATGTAATTGACTCCCCTAATCTATCCATTACCATTTTCGACAAACAAAAGAAGATCATAAGAAAATACAGTACAAAGGCTTCGGATGAAAAAAATAAAATAGAGATTATTACAGGCATGAATCAATTTGTTTGGAATATGGAGTACCCTCCTGTTGATAAAATAGAGGGCATGATCTTATGGAGTGGAAACATAAATGGCCCTAAAGCCGCACCCGGAAATTATGTTGCCCGTTTTGTTTTAGCAAATGATTCAGCAGATGTTCCATTTACAATACTGGCCGACCCTAATTACAATATTACAGAAGCACAGTACGATGAGCAGGTTGGGTTTTTAATAACTATTAAAGATAAGTTTAGCGATATACAAAAAGCAATTAAACAGATTCGCGGTATCAGGCAACAGGTTAATGATGTTGTTAACCGGGTAGATACCCTTAAATATGCTTCGCTAAAAATAATGGGGGACAGCATTAATAAAAAAATAACCCGCATTGAAGAAACACTCTATCAGACTAAAGCAAAAAGCGGACAGGATGTATTGAATTACCCCATCAGGTTAAATGATAAAATAAGTGGCTTGTTTGACTATGTTAACAGTGGTTATAATGCCCCATCACAACAAGCTAAAGAATCATTTGCAGATCTGGCTTCACAAACCGATGTACAATTGAAGTTGTTGAGCAACGTAATGGAAAATGAGATAAAACAATTCAATGAAAAATTGCACCAGGAACAGGTGCCTGTCATTAGTTGGAAATAACATAAAGAGCTTTCTGCAAAAAAGGAAGAGTGAACAGTGAATAGTGAATAGTGAACAAAGAAACAGCCGCTGCAAATCATGCAGCGGCTGTTTCTTTGTTCATACTATCTTGACCTCATCTATTTTCTTCATAATCCGCGCCGTCTCCGACAGCGCTATAATTATCTTTTGATAGTGAAGTAAATCCTCAAACTCCAGCACACGGCCTTTGAGGTCTTTGAGCCATTTTTGGGCGGGTTGGTAGCCGCCTATGTAAAACTCCCAGACAGTTTGTGGCACATTGGCGAAGTATCGGGTGTCGTTGATGAACACGTCCACATATGCTTGTCCACCTTTTTCTCCCTCCCCCTCGGGAGAGACCTGTCATGATTAGCCGGGAGGCAGAGGGTAAGGTCTAATGCTATAAGCCCGGTTTCTTTGCTACTCCAATTACATCAACATCCATAATCTCTAACGATTTTACCATGTCTTTCACCGTGTCTTTATATTTTCTAAAATGAGTAGTAACAATATGTGATTGGTAAGCAGCCATGTCTGCGTATATCTCGAGTATAGTGATTTGTGTGGGGTCTTTTTTGTCGGCGACAGCATAGTAAGTTAATACCCCCGCTTCCACACGGATGGCTGTAGTCATTTGTTTTTTTAAAGCCACGTTATAATTGTCCAGTTGCAGTGAATCAACCTTTATTTTTACCAACCTTGTCATTTGATTTTTTTTCTGAGCTATGGCACTATTGCTTGTTAAAAAAGATAGCAATATAACTATGCTAACAACAAAGCCTAGCAACGATTTTTTTTTGGATTGTACTTTCATAGTAGATTAATTTGGTTTGCTTGTTTAAATTCTACGAAAAAATCTGCCCGCAGCGGCTTTTGGCTTCAGTGGTGCTTGTTTATTATTCATTGTTCACTGTTCATTATTCCTTACCTCATCCACCTCCCTCATAATCCTTGCCGTCTCTACCAACGCCACAATAATCTTCTGATAATGCAAAATATCTTCAAACTCCAGCACACGGCCTTTGCGGTCTTTGAGCCATTTTTGGGCGGGTTGGTAGCCGCCAATGTAAAACTCCCAGGCGGTTAGTGGCACGTTGGCGAAGTATTGGTTCTCGTTAATGAAAACATTGGTGCCGTCGTATCTTGGTTTCCCCACCATGTTGCTGCCATCTACCGGGTATTGGGTGATTGGCTTATTGACCACCGCACTTTCCAGTAAGTGCAGTTTCCGCAACTGTCCGCCCAAGGCCACCAATTTATTAAACGTGTCAGCATTGGTTGGATAAGGCACCCGTGGAAAATCTATCTTTAGAAACTCCTTGTATTTCTCCCGGTAGGTGGGGCTGTGGAGAACGGCGTAGATGTAGTCGAGGATATCCAACGGGGAAAAGGTTTTCGCTCCTCCCTCTCCTTTGGAGAGGGCCGGGGTGAGGTCTTTTTCCGCTACAAAACTCATACCCAACCCATCGGCTATCTTGTCCACTATCTCAATATTGAGATTGGGTACTCTGTTGGGTTGGTTGGTTGTGGTGAGTTGTTGGTTGTCTGTGTAGAGGTATAAAGGGAAATGATATGATTGAATTGTTCTTTCCGCACTTTTCATTTCTGAAATAGTATTAGTAAGAAAAAAGCTATCAATTGTGTTTGACTTATTTTGACGACTTAATAGAAGAGCAAGATTTTCGCTTCCTAACATGTGCTTCATTGTACTATATCGAGGTCTGCCTAAAAAACCACTTGAAGTCTGGTTAAGAAGAGTATGCCTTGTATCAAATGGTTTTATGAGAATGTTTGCAAGTGAATATTTACCTGTTAATAAATCTGCTTTTGCATCTGCTATTTTCCAAGTTCCATCTTTTATACCATACTTTTTTTTAAGTACATCAATATCTAATGTAAGAAAATCACTTTCAATCTGCTTGATTGCCGTTAAACTAAATTGGATTGTTAATTCATCATTCTTCGTTTGAACCCCAGTGTTTTTATTTGTAAAAAGCTTTTCGAGTTCAAATCCATCAAAATAATTTGAATCATTATCACTATTGCGGATAACAAAAAATAAATTAGGTTCTTCATACTTTAGTTTGTTCCAACCAATATTAATGATATTTTTTTCAGCTAGGAAATCATACTTAATTTCTCTCTTTCCAAACAAATCAAAATGCAATACCTCACCCAATTCATCCTTCTTTTTCTTTCCTGTTTTTATAAAAATATTAATGCTAACTCCCTGCATAATGTCAAACACATTTTGGTCAGGTGTTCCATCTGGGCAAATTTCTTTTTTCTTGGCATTGCCATGCAAATCCAAAATATAAATCTTGTCAAAACTTTCTAATAAATGCTTTCGCATCTGCCTATGCGTAATGCCGTCAATGAAACTATTGTTTGAAATATAAGCCAATATTCCGCTTCCGTTTTTATCTATAAAATGTTGACCGTATCGAATGAATTTGATGTAATCATCATCAAGGTTTATCTTTCGTTCATTCAAATTTTTTTTATAATCTGCTATCAGCCTTTGTATCCATGCCCCTTTATTGGTGCTGCTTACGCTATACGGCGGGTTCCCAATCACACACATCACCGGTGTATCCCGTTTTATCTGGTTGGCTTCGTTGGCTTCGCTGCTTAGCCAGTTGGCAAACAGGGTGCCGGTGTCGGGGTGGCTTTCTTCGAGGCTGTTGGTCAGGTATATTTTAAGGCGGCCTCCCCCAACCCCTCCAAAGGAGGGGCTATATCCCGTATCTTTTAAGAGTATATCCAGTTGCAGGTGGGCCATGGCATAGCTTGCCATCAGCAGTTCAAAACCATTCAGGCGTGGCAGCAGGTGTTTCTCCACATAGTTGCTCCATATACCTTGCTGCCCGGCAAACTGTTGGTGTATGTGCTTGACCACCTCGGCCAGAAAAGTGCCTGTGCCGGTGGCGGGGTCCAGTATCTGCACCCGGTGTACTTCTTCTTCGGTGGTTTTTATGTTGTTGGTGTATCGCTTGTCAGTGGCTTGCAGGTTCACTTTTATTTTGGTCTTGCTGGTGTCAGCCAATCCCTGCGGCAGGTTAAATTCGGTTTTCAATATATCGTCCACCGCCCTTACTATAAAGCTCACCACCGGGTGCGGCGTGTACCATACACCCCGTGCCTTGCGCAGGCTGGCATCGTACTCGCTTAGGAATGTTTCGTAGAAATGAATAATGGGGTCTTCGGTCTTGGTGCTTTTGCCATAGTTTTTTAATAGCTCCTCTACATTGCAAGCCAGGAAAACTTCTACCAAACTGTCCACTATCCATTTTATGCGGTCGTCAATGTCGGGCCCGGCAATGTAGCCAAATAATTTGCGCAAGAATGGGTTGCTCTTTGGTATCAGTTCCGCCGCCTCCTGCCTGCTAAATGTGGGCAGTGTTGGGTCGTGCAACCTTGCGGCAAACATGCCATAGGCAATGGTTTGCGCATACACATCGGCAAAGGCTTTGGGCGTAATATCGTGTATCAGTATTTCTTTAAAAGCCAGCATCTGTTCTTTCAGGGTGCTGTTTTCGCTGTTGGTTTCATCGCTGTTCAGGGCTTTTTCTATCACATCGGCCAGCAGCCTTGCCTTGCCCGCCATCAACTCCGCCAGGCGTTTGCTGCTTTTAATGGTTTGGCTAATGTGGGTGCAGAAGTCGCGGAGCAGGTTGGTAAAGGCGGGGAAGTTTTGGGGGTTAGACCTCACCCCTGCCCCTCTCCCGGGGGAGAGGGGTTCTAATTCGCCTATGGATATGGACGTAACAAACTGTCCATCGCGGTAAAGATGAAAGTCTAAATAGTCAGTAAAAATGATATTAGGCAGCGAAGCCTTGTAGCGGTCAAACTGTTCTTTGTTGCCGGTTTTCTTTGCACCTGCCAGGTCATTGTCGCCAATATCTTTAGCCTCCAGAAACCCCACCGGAATGTCGCCACGGGTCAATATGTAATCAGGCGCACCGCAGCTTTGCCGCTTGGGTTCGTTGGTCGCCCTCACATCCGGCACTATAGTTTCTACCAGTTGCTGCAGATAACCGCGAAAAGTGTGTTCGGTCGCATTTCCACGCAGGTAGCTTTGGTTGATGTTGGCAATGTATTGGTCAATAGTCATATAACAACAATATTACGACAAACCTGCACTCCTTAAACCACCGGAGGTCAAAAACCAAAAACCCACCCCCTTTTACACACTTACATTTACTTGGGTGCATCCAAATTATCACTAAAAATTGCCCCGGCATTTATGCCGGGGAAGCAATCAAAACTTTAACTCCTCCGGAGTTCAATATTTGTAACAAAAACATACAACCCTAAAGACCACAAAACTCCGGAGGAGTTGAATGTTTCTCCAATGCCTTAATTCATTACTTACTTCGGATATGTTCAACATAATCCTTTACATTACCAGACCCTATCGGAGTCGTGTCTGCCTTTTCAGCAGTTACGGATATTTTGCCCTTCACTTTTTCGCCCTTGCTGTTGTTCTTTATCTGCAAAAAAGCCAACGACACCTGCCAATGCGGATACCAAAAACACTATATAATTTGTGCCACACAAAATCTTAGGTCGTATATTTGAACGGGTGTGGTCTGTTTCAGTAAAAAATCTTTTGTCCCACCCCAAATTTTATAGCTGTACAAAATGAATCACTTCATAATCTGGATCGGTAGATATAACTACACCATAGCCTTGTTCTTGCTTCTGGTAAAATGGCTACACTTTCAAAACTATCCCCACCGGTCACTAAGAAGATTCATATTTTTCCCCCGGATAAGCATTTTCAGTTCAGTAAATTTGCAGCGTAAAAAATTTAAAATTCATCAGAATATCCTTTCCGTATCCATCATTGTAGTATTATTGATACAACTGCTTGTTTATTTTACCATATTGCCCATTGCAGAAGATATTGAAAGCAACAAACCAATAGAACCGGTGCAGGTGCCTGTTGCCCAATAGCCACTATCATTTCTAATTCCCCCCGCTTATTTCCAGTTAGATATGTATACTTTCTGAAAAGGGAGGTCTGAAAGTTTATTTCCTACACTATACAGAAATATTTTTTACATATTTCGAATACTTTTTTATTTTCGTTTTGTGCTTTTAAGCTGTGACAGCTAAAAACTTTCATCACCGGCAAGTGTAAAAGGCTTAAAGTTTTTAAATCCCGGCAAATCATCCCCCATTCGTAGATAGGATACTTCCAAATTACGTTTGGGGGCTTTCCGACCCGTTTGGAAGGTTTGAAAACCAGCTTTTGGGTCTTTCCGATACTGTCGGAATGTTTCAAGACGGCGTTTTGGGGCATTCCGACCCATCCAGTATATTTTTTTATCATAAAACCAATAAAACATGCAAATCGCAGGAATTACACTGGAAAGATTGCGCAACAGCGAATATTTTCAGTTTATGACAGACACATTGTCTATTGTAGCTGCCAACAACCCGGTAGCCCTAAATGTAAAGCCGTCTTTTGACGGGCTGACCGCCGAAATGGAAGTTATAGACAGCCTGTATCAAAAACCACAGGGCAGCGTTATAACCACCAAAATGGAAGAGGCAGACATACGCCGCGACCGTGCACTAAACGGTATCAACAGCGTAGTAAATGGTTACGTGTACCATTTTAATCCGGATTTTGCTGATGCTGCCCTGTTGCTACAGGCAAGTATTAGTAAATACGGCAGTAGCATAGCTACTCAAAGCCTGATAGCCGAGACCTCCATCATCACCAACCTTGTGGGCGATTGGAAAAGCACCCCCGAGTTGGATGCTGCTATCAATAGGCTGGTCTTGTTAGAATGGGTAAACGAACTGGATGCCGCCAACAAACTGTTTAACCAACTGTACATGGAACGCAATGCAGAAACCGCAGGCAAAACCACACAAAGTATGGACGAACGCCGCAGCCTTATCACTAACGACCTCTATTACAAACTGCGGGATAAACTACTGGCCAATGCAGAAATCAACGATCTGGCCGAGCCGTGGGGGAAAGCTGTGAACCAGCTTAGGGCACTCATAGGTACCTACAACAACCTGTTGGCAACCCGTCCGTCCGAGCCCACCACACCGGCTACACCGCCTACAACATAAGTAGCCGGTTATTTAATGGCCTGTAAGCCGGCACCTATACCAGGCTGAATGACATATTATCCTATGACTGCAAAAAGAGGCTGCTCCAAAAGGGCAGCCTCTGACTTTATTATTCAGGGCGGGCATAACACCCGGGTTTTCCGTAATTTTTTTAACCTTACTTTTATAGAATAAAACAATCCCCGTTTTTTCCCTATCAAAATTTTAAAAAAATTAAAACTAACTGAATGAAAAAATTTATTCCTTCCCTTATTGTGCTTTTCATTTTTGCTATCGCAATGAAAAGCAATGCCCAATGGAACCTGACTGGCAACAGCAATGCCACCAACACATCTATCCTGGGCACTACCAATGCCATACCGCTAAGCCTGACCACCAACAATGTTCCACGGTTGGTCATAGATGCCAATGGCAAAATAGGTATAGGCACCTCCACCCCCATCAACCTGCTAACTGTAAAAGGTACAGGCAGCACACCCTCCGCCAGTTGGGTAGCCGCAGGGGCTCCATTGTTTGTAGGCTTTGGCGAAACCACAGTCGGCAATGCAGATTACATTTTGGCGCTAGCCTCTACCTCTAACAATGCAAGGCCCGTCTTTGTAGGCCGCCGGAGCCGTGGTACACTGGCAGTACCAACTGCCATGGCCAACAACGATTTTATTATGTCCATGCTGGCATCTGCACATGATGGCACTGCCTTTCAAAACCCTGCCACCATTGATTTCTTTGTAGATGGCACACCGACAACGGGTAGTGTGCCTGCACGTATATCATTTGTAACCGGCAGCAACAGCACCAACCGTGCAGAGCGGTTGAAGATTGGTAATACGGGTGACATAACCATGAACACCAACCAACTGTTTGTGCAAAAAGCAACGGGCAACATCGGTATTGGTACCCTTACGCCTTCGGCAAAATTGGAAGTAGCTGGACAGGTGAAAATAACAGGCGGCAGCCCTGCCACAGGCAAAGTATTAACCAGCGACAGTGCAGGTTTGGCTAGTTGGCAGGCCGTGCCTGTCGTGGCAGAAACAGACCCAGATGTAGCCGTCACCGATACCTCCTCCGTTCCCCGGTGGAACGGGTCTGCATTGGTGGGCGGCACCATAAAAGATGATGGTACTAACGTGGGCATTGGCACCGCCAGCCCCACGGCCAAACTGGATGTAACGGGCAATGTGAAAATAGCCGATGGCACACAAGGTGCAGGCAAAGTGCTGACCAGCGATGCAGCGGGTTTAGCCATCTGGCAGGTACTGCCTGCACCGGTAGAGACCGACCCTAAAGTAATTAACACCACAACCAATAAAGTAGCCAAATGGAATGGTACTGCATTGGCTGATGGTATTATTACCGATGATGGAACGAACATAGGCATTGGTACCACCATCCCCACCGCCAAACTGGATGTAACCGGCAATGTAAAAATAGCTGACGGCACACAAGGCGTGGGCAAAGTATTAACAAGCGACGCCACGGGGCTATCCACTTGGCAAGACATTCCTGCACCCGAGGAAACCGACCCTAAAGTGGGCAGCCTTTCTGTAAATAAAATACCTAAGTGGAACGGCACCACACTGGCCGATGGCACTATAACCGACAACGGTAACGTGGGTATTGGCGAAAGCAACCCGCAGGGCATACTGCATGTAAGCCAGGCAGGTATTTTTTCAGGAGTAGCCTTTGCGGGTACGGGGTTAAATGATTTGACCGCCAACATTAGCGGCTACACTGGTACAGGCACTACCACTTATGTCATTAAAATAAACAACGCCGGCCCCATACCCAACCTGATACAAGTAAGCAACAATGGCGGCGGCAGCTTTGGGTCTGCCATACCAATTGCCAACCCGGTAGTATTAGCCAACGGCGTTACTGCCACCTTTGCCTCCACCGGCGGCCACACTTTTGCTGACCAATGGACTTTTAGCGTAACCAAAGGCTTTAATGACTTATTAGTAGTAGATAGTGGCCGGGTAGGCATTAACACCAAAACCCCCACCACCACATTAGACGTAGTAGGTGGCGATGCCCGAATAAACTTAATGACCGTAGGAAGGGGTAACGGTAATGACACTACCAATACCGCTATAGGGTTAAGGGCACTTGCTAACAACATAGCTAACAACTTTTCGAATAATACTGCAGTAGGGTTCAACGCACTTTTGGCCAACACTGGCGGATTTAATAACACAGCTTTTGGTTCTAGAGTACTATCTAACACGACAGGAAGCAACAACACTGCCAATGGTAGAGATGCATTATTTGCAAACACTACCGGCTCTTCTAATACTGCCAATGGAGTATCGGCATTAGGTTCAAATACGACCGGCTCTTCTAATACTGCAACTGGCCAAGCTTCATTATTTGCAAACACAACTGGCTTTTCCAATGTTGCAATGGGAATACGGGCACTTCGTCATAATAATACCAGCAGCAACTTAGTTGCCATTGGAGACAGTGCTTTGTTCAACCAAAACGGTGGCAATGGTTTCAACACCGCAGTTGGTTCAAAAGCATTGTTTGCCAACACGACCGGTGCCGGTAACACGGCCAATGGTTTTCAATCACTTTTTTCTAACACCACAGGTTCATCTAATGTGGCTTTGGGCAGTAGTTCGCTAAGGAGCAACACGACTGGTAGCGACTTAGTAGCCATTGGCGACAGCTCCTTATTTGCCAACACCACAGGTGCCAACAACATAGCCAATGGTGCCAATGCGCTCCGCTCCAATACTACGGGCAGTGCCAACATAGCTATTGGGGTTGCGGCGTTATTTTCAAGTACAACACGTAGCAATCAAATTGCTATTGGTGATAGTGCTTTGTTCAACCAAAATGGAGGCAATGGCTTCAACACAGCCTTGGGTTCAAAAGTTTTGTTTGCCAATACAACCGGTACAGAAAATACAGGGATGGGTTTTAAAGCACTGTTCAATACCACCACCGGCGGGTTCAATTCAGCCTTCGGTACCAGTGCTTTGATAAGCAATACCACCGGTTCGTCTAACGTTGCCATAGGAACCAATACTTTGGTCAACAGCACCATAGGCAGCAACAATATCGCAGTTGGTTTAAATGCTTTGCGGAACAATTTGACCGGTTCGTCAAACGTTGCTATTGGTATTTCCGCTTTGAGAAGTAGTAATGAGGGCAACAACCTGGTAGCCATTGGTGACAGTGCATTATTTAGCCAAAATGGCGGCAGCGGCTTCAATACTGCTGTTGGTTCAAAAGCATTATTCGCCAATACGACGGGTACAAATAATACATCTGTTGGCACAGGCTCCTTATTTGCCAATACCACCGGTAACTCTAATGTGGCGCAGGGAAGTAATGCTTTAGGCAGCAATACTACAGGCAATAACAATACAGCCATAGGCGATAGTTCGCTATTTAAAAACACGACCACATCGGGCTCAACTGCAGTGGGTCAAAAAGCATTGTTCAATAATACTACAGGTCTTAATAACATTGCCGTTGGCAGAAGTGCGCTGTTCAACAATACCACCGGCAACTCCAATATTGCCATGGGGGTTACGGCACTTTTTTCCAACACCACCGGCTTTAATAATACAGCCTTGGGGGCCAGTTCGCTGGCAGCAAATACCTCCGGAACAAATAATACCGGGGTAGGTATTCTTGCCCTAAACCTGAATACGACCGGAGCAGAGAATACAGCCATTGGTTCGGCAGCCTTGCAGCGCAACACCACCGGTTCATCTAACACAGCTAACGGGCTTAATGCGTTGCAGTTTAACACTACTGGCGACAACAATACCGCTGTTGGTCGCAATTCATTAGCGAACAATAGCACCGCCGATGAAAATACGGCCATGGGTCGTGATGCATTGCTGAGCAATACAACTGGCAGTAAGAACACTGCAACCGGGGCATTTGCGCTAAAAAGTAATTCAAACGGCACCAACAATACCGCAATAGGCGATAGTGCCCTGGTCAAAAATACTTTTGGAGATTTTAATACCGGCATTGGAGCCAACAGCCTGGAAGCTAATACAAGTGGCAATGGCAATACGGCTGTAGGGTTTAATGCCTTATCCTCTAACACAACAGGCAACAGCAATACAGTTATGGGTATTTCCTCCCTATCTCAAAACATCGTAGGCCAACAAAACACTGCAATTGGTGTAGCCTCCATGAGAGACAATATTTCAGGAGACAACAATACCGCTAACGGGTTTTTATCTTTATTTAAAAACACCATCGGCGACAATAATACAGCCTTGGGTACGGAAGCCTTGGATTCTAACACCACAGGTACCAATAACACTGCATCCGGCAGGGCGGCTTTGTTTTTCAATACAGTTGGTAACAACAACACCGCTTATGGAAGAAGCTCGGCACTTACCAATACCACCGGCGACAATAACACCGCCATTGGCGATAGTGCCATGCCTGCAAATACTGTCGGTAGCAATAATAGCGCAGTCGGTTTCAAATCGTTTTTAAACGGCACCAGTTTTACCAACAGTTCTGCATTTGGCTCGTTTTGCATTATTTCTGCCAGCAACCAGGTAAGGGTCGGCGCCAGTAGTGTTACCAGCATTGGCGGGCAAGTAAATTTTACTGCCGTGAGTGATGGCCGCTTCAAAACCAACATAAAAACCAATGTGCCGGGCATGGAGTTCATCAACAAACTAAAGCCCATCACTTACAACCTGAACGTAGCGGGCATTGACCAGTTCACCGGTGTGGTGCTGACCACCAAAGAACAACTGAAGGCCCGTGAGCACAAGTCAACCATCAGCTACACCGGCTTTATAGCACAGGAGGTTGAGCAGGCCGCCAAAGAAATCAACTATGACTTCAGCGGCGTAGATGCTCCTAAGAATGACAAAGACATGTATGGCCTCCGCTACGCAGAGTTTGTAGTACCACTAGTAAAGGCGGTGCAGGAACTCTCTGCTAAAAATGAACAATTAACAGTGAACAATGAACAATTGAAATCCAAAGCCACCGAACAAGAGAAAATAAATGAACAGTTAAAGAAAGACATGGCCGACCTCAAAGCCATGATGCAACAATTAATGAATAGCAAAACAATTGCTCCTTGCCCGCCTTTAGCAGGGGAGTGATCAAAAAATAATAATAAAGCACAATGCCTACCAGTAAAAAATGGGCAGGCATTGTGCTTTATTATCGCTTAGAGAATTATAACTACAAAATTTGTTTGTTATTTTGCTCTATTTATCATGATAAAATCTATTTTTATTTATTGCATAGCCATGTTGTGTACACTCAACTTGTATGCACAACATACATTTAAAGCAGTTATTAAAAATTCAGAGAAAGGTCCGTTGCAAAATGCAACAGCAAGTATCAAAGTTTTGAATAAATCTGCAATTGCTGACAGCAATGGATTGGTTGCAATAAGTAACATCCCTGTTGGAAGTTTTGAACTGTTGTTTTCGTATGTCGGTTTTGAAGAAAAAATGATCGTCTTTCAGTTTCCGCTGGTGAATGACAGCACAATAGAAATAGAATTAACAGCAGCAGAGAACGAAGAAGATGAAGTGGTGGTTACATCAACAAGAAGCAGTCGTTCCATTGCCAATATTCCTACAAGGGTGGAAACAATATCAGGAGAGGAACTGGAAGAAAAAGGCAACATGAAACCAGGGGATATAAGAATGATGCTGAATGAAAGCACAGGCATACAAACACAACAGACATCAGCTACCAGTTACAATTCAAGCATACGGATACAAGGACTTGACGGAAAATATACACAAATCATTCGTGACGGGTTGCCTTTGTATTCCGGTTTTTCGGGTGGATTGGGTTTACTGCAAATTGTGCCGCTAGACCTGAAACAGGTAGAAGTAATCAAAGGCAGCTCATCTACGCTTTATGGGGGAGGGGCAATTGCAGGTTTGGTCAATCTTATTTCCAAAACTCCCAAAGCGGAAAGGGAATTGAATTTTCTTGTCAATGGAACTTCTGCAGCTGGACTGGATGCGAGTGGTTTTTATTCGCAACAGTTCAGCAAAGTTGGAACAACAATCTTTGCATCCTATAACCATGGTACACCTTACGACCCTGCGAAGATTGGCTTGACGGCCATTCCAAAATTTGACCGTTACACCCTTAACCCAAAACTGTTTTTAAACTTTTCCAAGAAAACGACTGCAAATTTTGGTATCAATGCAACCTACGAAAACCGCATTGGTGGCGACCTCCAGTACATAGCAGGCAATGCCGACAGCACCCATGCATACTTTGAAAAAAATAAAACCAATCGTTACAGCACTCAACTTTCCATTGAACATACAATAAATGAACAGGCAAAACTTAGCTTTAAAAACAGTGTGAGTTATTACAACCGCTCCATCCAAATTCCTGATTACTTATTTTCAGGAGTACAACTTTCATCTTACAGCGAAGTAAATTTTAATTATAAAAAGGAAAAATCAGAATGGATCAGCGGAGTAAATGTGCTTACTGATAAGTTTACACAACACATACACGACACTATAGTTCCAGTCGACTACAATCAGCATACCATTGGTGTCTTTGTGCAAAACACCTTTAATGTTTCAGAGACCATTTCGCTGGAAACAGGCTTACGTAGCGACTATCACAATGATTATGGGTTTTTTCTTTTACCAAGACTTTCTGCATTGTTCAAAATAAACAATCACCTTACATCACGGATTGGTGGGGGATTGGGCTATAAAACGCCCAACGTATTTACAGAAGATGCGGAAAGAATTCAATTTAAAAATGTATTGCCCATTGATAAAATAAACGGGCAGCAGAAAAATCTTACGGAGGTAATTTTGACATTAACTACCGTACAACATTTTTCAGCAACAAAGTTTCATTGAGCATTAACCAACTTTTTTTCTATACCCGAATCAATGATCCATTGGTGTTGACTCCGCTCTCTAATGCCTACTATGAATATTTACAACCAACAGGCTTCATTGACACAAAAGGAATAGAAACAAATTGCAAGCTCACTTATCAAAATTTCAAACTTTTTATTGGTTACACATTTGCAGATGTAAAACAACATTATACTGCAACAACGGAATTTCCGCTTGTTGCAAAACATCGGTTAAACAATGTGTTGGTTTATGAAATAGAAGACAATTTAAAAATAGGTTTGGAAGCCTATTATTATTCGCCACAAAAACTAAACGACGGTGCAACCGGAAAGTCATATTGGCTTGCAGGTTTCATGATTGAAAAACTTTGGAAGCACTTTTCAATATTTGCCAACTTTGAAAACTTTGGAGACACACGACAGACCCGGTTTGACAAGATATATACCGGGTCTATTACTAATCCTGTTTTTCGCGACATTTATGCACCTGTTGACGGATTTGTATTGAATGGTGGATTTAAGGTTAAATTATAGAAAAGTGAACAGAGAACAGTATATACCAAACAAACCTGTCTTGGCCTGTACAGACGAAAACTATAAACCCCAAAAAACCGCTATCCTACAAATCAGAGCTGCTCTTTTTTTGGTTTATGCTTACATTCATTACAACTAAACCTAACAGAAATGAAAAGACTTATTCCCGTCTTTATATTTTTTTGGGCTGTGCTATCACAATACAAAGCAATACCCAATGAAACCTTACCGTTATTACTGCAACTGGCGTAGAAGCTTTGGTTGCCTTAACATCGGGTACTCCTGTCTTGTGCGGCTTCCTTCCTTTTTGTAAAAATGTCCTCTGAAACTATTGATTTTACTGTATTCTTGTTTTCAAAATGGGTAACCCCGGATGTCAAAACAGGTTTGTTTTATCTTTGTCAAAATGTATGTACGCCGTAAAATCAATGCTTCGGGCAGTACCAGTGTACAGGTTGTTCAAAAAAGCAGTGGCAGGATTAAGATTTTAAAGACCATTGGCAGTTCAAAAATTGCTATTGATATAGAAGAACTTTACCAACGGGCACAGGTAAAGATGAGGATATTACAACGTTCCTCTGAACTGCCCTTCCATCAAAACATGGAACAACAATATGTTGCAGACTTTAAGAGCAGCATCCAGCAATTACAGCTTGTTGGCCCCGAACTTTTGTTAGGTAAACTATTTGATGAGATAGGTTTCAATTCCATTGCAGATGAACTGTTCAGGCACTTGGTTATTACCCGTTTAGTGTACCCCGTTAGTAAACTCAAAACGGTGGATTACCTTGCCAAATACAAAGGCATACAATTGAGTGTGTACAGCATTTACCGCTATTTAGACAAGCTTCAAAAACACCAGATAGAACAAATAAAAAGCATTAGTCTGCAACATACACTACAGCTACTGGGCAACCAAATGAGCATTGTATTTTACGATGTCACCACTTTGTATTTTGAAAGTAAGGAAGAAGATGAATTTAAGCGGATGGGCTTTAGCAAAGATGGCAAGCATCAGCAACCACAAATAGTGTTGGGCTTGTTAGTAAGCCAGGGGGGCTATCCTTTGGACTACGATGTATTTGAGGGCGACAAATATGAAGGCGATACACTGATACCCATCATTGAACATTTTGTAAGCAAGCACCAAGTAAAGCAATTAATAGTAGTGGCCGATGCCGGGCTGCTATCGCAAAAGAACATGGCATTGCTTACCGAAAAACAATACCAATACATTTTAGGAGCAAGGATAAAAAACGAAAATGAAGCTATCACAAAGCAACTGAAAGCCCTGCTATTGAATCTATTTTGGTAAAGGACGGATATAATTTTGTAAAAGTATTTCTTAAGGAAATAATGTACATCTCCAGCGAACATAACTATGTAACACTGCATCTGAATACCCATAAGTTTATCATGGTTCGGTCCTCTATTGCCGAGATGGAAGCCAGATTAGATGCAAGACTTTTCATAAAAATAAACCGAAGCAACCTGCTTAATGTACAGTATGTTACCAAAGTGGAGACCGATAAAGTCTTTGTCAATGAAACTGAATTTTCGGTAGCGAAGCCACAACGTGATGCCTTGCTAAAATTGATGGACTGCCTTGCATGATACTTACAATAGACTTTGGTTCTTCTATTTTTCTACGCCCCTGTTTCCTGCAATAGGATTTCCACATATTACTCCATACCATATTTGAACCGTTTCATCCCATTTATTTTTTAGTATTCATTTACCGTTTTAGGTTTACAAAGTATTAGTTAAAGCAACCTTATAACAGGCAGTTAGAAGTGGCACTACGAACAGAATAATTATATGCAGGAAATTTGTTTAATGTTAAACCAATATACATTTTAATTTCTAAACAAAAAAAATACTTTAACTAACTCATTTTCATAGTTTTAGAAAATAATTAACGTTTTTTAAGTGTTGTCATCTATCCGAATTAGCAACTCCCATTCTTAACAACTCTTTTTTCGCCCCTTCTATTCGGGCAGTTTTTGGAATCTTAGTCAGGATATTTTTTTAAGCCAACCATCTTGTGGGAAGCAAGCAGTCTTTATTTTTCGAAATTGTCCATATCCTTCAATTTTTACTAGTTCGGCTTTTGCAAGTGTTTCAGCCTTTGCAGGTGTTATCCCCTGCAAAAAATTCGCAGGTTTTGCCTTTGCTAGTGTTATCACCTCCAAATATTCAGTGGGGTTTCTCTAACAAAGGAGCGAAATTTTTCTCTTAAAATAGAACAACACATATAGTGGTGTGGATGTAGTACAATGCCAGCAGGGTAAAATAATATCGATTCAATTTTATGATACTAATTTTTTACAAGTAAATATTATATCAACCTTTTAATACCAAAATAATATGTATCTAAAGATCAGGCAACCTTGATTTTATTAACCTCTACGGTTATTCTTTGCTTACAAATAGATCAAACATAAAATACAATAGTTAACAATATAACTCTACACAGCAATCTAAATTATTTAACCAAAACAAAAAAGCCACCCTTATGAAACAAGAAAAATTACGCCACAGTTTCTTTTCCTTTTTTTCTTTTAGCAAGTTACCTAAAGCGTTTCGAATATTGGGCATTTGCCTGTTGATGTGTTTTGTAGTTGCTGCCCAAAAAAAGGGAAAACCCGCTGCTCACAAAAAAGCACCTGTAGAGAATGCCGCAGCTGCAAAGGCCAACAAAGTAACCTACAACATCCTTACGTTGGGGGCTGACAATTTTGGCTACGATATTCTTGAAAACAACAAAATACTGGTACACCAACCCACCATACCGGGTGTGCCTGGCAACAACGGTTTTAAAACCAAAGCCGAAGCAATAAGGGTAGCCAAACTGGTAAAGCAGAAAATAGTGCATAACCAAATGCCCCCCACCATTTCTGAACGAGAACTGCAAACATTAAACATCAAACACTAAAAAGAACCCGCCATGAAAAAATTATTAACCCTTTTGTTGTTGGTTACCGGCATGTATTCTTCCATTGCGCAATGCATTAACCCGCCTGCCACACCTACCGTTTCTGCTAACCTGACAGTAACATGCGTTGGAAACCCCATAGTCCTCACTGCAAGTACTACAGATGTAGGTAATTCGTGGCAATCAGGAAGTGCCTCTAACACTCTTATCCAAGGTAAACATGGCGTAAGCTTTGTTATTAATGGTAAAGGATATGTTGGAACAGGGGTAAATCTTGCTGGTACTATCGCTTCTTCAGCTTTTTTTGAATACGATCCTGTAGCCGATGCATTTACTCAAAAAGCCGATTTTGGCGGAGGAGCAAGATATGCGGCAGTTGGTTTTGCATTAAGCAATGGTAAAGGATATGTAGGTACTGGTGTTACACCTGGTGGAGCACTTTCCAATGATTTTTGGGAATACGATCCGGCTGCTAACACATGGACTTCAAGAACGGTTGTACCGGGGGGAGTTCGCCGTTGGGCGTCAGCATTTGGTATCAACGGCAAGGGATATGTAATGGCTGGGTCTAATAGCAACTTTTTAAATGATATATATGAATATAATCCTGCAACCAACATATGGACAAGTAAAGGCACTGTTGCCCCCAGTTATGGTGCAGGCGATGGTGCTGTAGCCTTTAGCATTGGTTCAATAGGGTATTTTGGTATGGGGTATAATAATACCGCTCCTGGGTCCTATGAAAAGAGAATGTGGAAATATGACCCCAACAAGGGCACAAATGGAACATGGACAGCGATTGCAGACTTTCCTGGTAATGGACGTGTATATCCCGTAGCTTTCAGTATTGGTAGCAAGGGATATGTAGGAACAGGTTATGACGGTACAACATATTACAACGACTTTTGGCAATATGACACGCTTACTAATACCTGGGAACAGCAAGCCGATTATTCTGCATCAAGAGTTTTTGGAGCAACAGGTTTTGGAATAGGCGGCAAAGGATATACGACACAAGGGTTCAATGTAAGAGGCTTCGGTTTCTATGCAATAAGAATATATACCCCAAAATTATCTTACGAATGGTCAAACGGGGTCAAAACAAACACTACGACTATTACTGTGGTGCAGGGTGGTACTACCTATAATGTTAAAACTAATAGTGTAACAGGGTGTAGCAGTCAATGGGCTGCAAGTCCTCTATTGTATGGTTATCCAAACGTAAGTGCACCTGTATTAAGGAGTAATCAAGACCATACAGTACCTTTTCCCAATGAATTTCCGAATGAATATATTGAATACGCCACCATACCAACGGGCAGTGCTGCAGATGGTATTAGATTCAAATGGCAAAAATCTTTTGATCAAATTGCATGGACAGATGTTACCGATACAACAACCTCCGCCAATACCTTTCCCTATAATTTTTATCCAATTTCCACCGCCACAGATTATAGACTGCTGGCCACTGATTATTGTAATGCAACAGCAGTTTCCGGCATTGTGCATATCAAAGTGTTTGATAACAACAATGTAGTTAACAATCAACCCTCACTGAATGGTTCAGTAACGGGATATGTAAAAAACAAACTCAATTCAGCCGGCATAGCAGGTATTACGGTTAAGGCAAAAAGGAATACCCCTGTAAAAGGCAGCCCCAATAACTATACATACACCGCCACGACAGACGTGAACGGCAAATATGTATTTAACAAAATGTTTTATGGGGATAAAGACAATGGCGATCCTTTATCGGTTGATTTTACCATTACACCTGAAAAAACCAATCATCTGTTTGACCCGCCAAATTATTATCCACAGCCGATATCATACAATGTTTACAATATTCCAAATGGTCCGGTTTTTAAAGACACGACCGTACTCACTATTTCAGGTCGCGTTACTCAAAAATGCACAGACTGCCTGGACAGTTTGGATCAGGTAGTAAACACCATAACAGCCGGTGTTGACAGTGCCATTATTCAGGGGGGAGAAATACCTGTTTATGCAGACGCAAGCTGGAACAATAGTGGTAAGTATAATGCTACTGTTACCGTTCCGGGAATAAACACCTTTACACCAAGCCGGTTTAATCATGTGTTCAGTCCTGCTAACCGTACCTACAATGTGCAGGACAATGTGGATTCAGCAGATTTTGAAGATATTACCACCCGCACTATTTCCGGCAAATTGGCTGCAAGTGGCGGCAGCGAGGTCATAGGGACGGCAACAATAGAGTTTACAGATTTTGATACGGTATGGACAAACACACCTCCTTACTACATACCCTACACTTTCAGAAAGCAAACTACTACCAATGCCGTTACAGGTTTATATACCATTACCCTACCGGCAAAAAAATATAAGGCCAGGGTGGTGAGTTATACTGATTTACCTGCAAATGCAGGTACAGTAAAGGCCATAGACCCCAATGATTTAGCGGTCTTCTTCAATGATATCTTAAAGGCTAAAAAAGTAGATTTTTTAGTCAGTGATATAAGCAAAGCTGATACCACCTTAAACTTTACTTATCACCGGCCACCTGTTATGCAATTGGTTGGCCTTAGGGATACTACGTGCAATGCTGCTGCATTGGGCATAGTGTTTAAACAAAATATAAAAAAATATTTTTTAACCGAGGTGTATGAAGGTGATCCATCCATTTTGTACAAGATTGTTACCAACGAAACCACCAACAATCCGGACAGTCTCCGCGTTTCAGACAGCATAAAAATAGTAACAAATGTGACTAATAAAACCGGACTGACATCTGACAAGCAGACGTATTGGTTCAGGCTGCACAGGGACAGTACCCCATCAGTTGACACTGCTGTATTATTAGGTGGAGCACCCAATATTGTAAGCCCTTATAATAAGCAATTGGCTTTCTATTATACTGATAGATATGGACGGGAGCTGGATCGCAATCGGGTAACACCTGAAGTTGCCCAAAGACCTGATCGAAAAGCTACCTCAATAGGCATTATGTCTCCTCCGCAAACATTTGTTACCACCGGTCCTGAAACGCCTATGCTCATTTTGCACCGCCCACCGGGAGACCAAAGCTTCAGTTATTGGGCTCAAAACACCACGTTTGAAACTTCCCAAAGTTTCACCTATGCCAGTACAAGAGGTAATAAAGTAGACGCAGAAGTAAAGGTAGGTGCCGAATTCAGTGTAGGCTTTGGTATAGAACCAATGACCAAAATAGAAGGTTCTATAGGTGGAAGCATTGGAGCCAGTGCTACCAACACTACCGAAAATGAATTAACTCAAACATTTACTACCACCCAACAATTTTCTACAGAACAAGGAGGTATTGTAGGGTCAGCCGGTGATGTGTATGTGGGTGCTGCGGTCAACTATAAATACGGAGTGTCCAATGTACTGGCTTTTGATACAACCCTGGGTACATGTACCGTTAATTTATCAGATCAATTGATTATAGCTCCCAATTCTTTTGCCACCACTTACACCTATTCCGAAGACCACATCCTGAATACTATCATGCCTACCCTTGAATATTTTATAACAAAAACAACCGGGTCACAGCAAAGATACTATGCCAACCAATTAAAGGTATGGCAACAGGTGGTGGATTTCAATACCAACAATAAGCGGAATGCCCGCTTTGTAGAAAACCGTTCTTTTGACGGCAGTGCAGGGCCCATAGACGTTAGTAAAACAATGAGTCAATCCTCCTCTAACACCATTTCTTTTGATCTGGAATTGGATGAAACTGTAGCTACTAAAATAGGCGCAGAAGTAAATGGTATTGGCGGCAGTTTTGGCGCAACTGTAGAATTTAAGCAAACATTTGGACAGAGTAAGAATAATACCAAAACAAAAGAAACAACTACAGGCTACCGCCTTGATGACAAGAATAATGGCGATTATTATTCGGTTGACATAAAAACGGATCGGGTTTATGGAACCCCTGTGTTTGAATTGGTGGCCGGCACTAGTAGCTGCCCACCCGAGCCCGGTGCACAAAGCAGGGATTACCCGGACATCGTTGTTGATTCTCCTCTCATTAGCAACATACCATTGACAGGTAAAGGATTTTTTACGTTGAAATGCGTGAATTTGAGCCAAAGCCGCGAACAAAGGAATTATGTATTGTCTATCAACAATGCTACCACCAATGGACTTACCATAAGGAAAGGTGGTGTAGCACTAGGCGGTACTGATGTTATCCCTATCAATAATCTTAACTTCCTGGAAAGCAGACCGGTATTGATTTCTGTAGAAAAAGACAACCCAGCAGACAATATCACCAGCTACCCGGATATTGAGTTTACCCTTTCCGATGCATGTGGTGGAGCTGTGCAAGTTAAAAATTCCATTTCTGCCAATTTTGTAAGCCCCTGCGGCAATCTCAATATGGTGAGCCCCGAAGAAGGTTGGGTGCATGCCTCCGCCGACGGCAGTTTGCTTCCTGTGACCTTTGACGGTTACTCCTATGGTAGCCTTAGCAATGTGAGTGTTCAGTATTATGCTAATATAAATGGTAGCAACACTTGGACAACAGGCATGACCCTGCAAAAAGCACAGGTGAATGCGACAGTGTCTACAACTGCCAATTGGAATGTCGCTTCATTAGCCGACAGCCTTTACAAAATACGTGTCAAGCTAACCTGTGCCGGTGGTGGGGTTGTTTACAGTCCAAGCGTAAAAGGTATTATAGATAGAAAAGGACCATCATTGGCCGGCAATCCACAACCGTTGGATGGCAATTATGTGAACGGCGATGAAATCTCATTTAGCTATAACGAAGCCATCAAGACGAGTACTTTGAGCAGTGCAAATGTGGAAATGCGCAGAAAGTCAAACAATGCACTGATAGCAACATCAGTCAATGGGTCTGGTAATAAGGTATTGATAGATCCACTGGAGAACATTGCAGCTTACACCGGCGATTCCATCATGGTGGTTGTAAAAAATATAGCAGATATTTATGGTAATGTAAAAACCACAAGCGATACATCCTTATTTGGTATTGGCACAGCACCCACAGTAGCAGGAGTAGATACGATGAGGGTATATGCAGTTAATTCATCTGTTGCGGAAAATGCTGGTGGTAAAATTGGATTTATTTTTAAACTCCGTAAAAAAGCCACAAAGCTTACCCGTGTATATTTTAACGTGTTGGGAACAGCACTAAGCAGCAATGACTATACAGTAGCATTAGATTCCACCCTTTCCACGAGGATAGGCACTACACTCGTATATCAGAAAGTATATGGCTCATTCAATGGAGCACAGGGCTATGCTTATGTTGACAAAGATTCCACACAAGGCGTAATATGGATAACTCCGGTGGGCGACGGCGTTTTTGAACCCAATGAAACGGTGATCATAAACCTTGCCTCCGGCGGCGACTATACATTGGTGGACTCCACTTCGGCCACCGGCACTATTTTGAATGATGAGCTGGCACCCCCTGCTATCACGGCAACCAATGGTTCCCTTAATGCCTGCACGGCAGGTTCAGTAACCCTTACAGCTTCTGCACCAAGTGGATTTACTTATGCATCTTACCTCTGGAATACCGGAGCAATTACACCATCCATAACGGTTAGTGATGGAGGCTATTATATGGTAACCGTAAAAGATGCCAGTGCAAGAACAGCAACCTCCGGGGTTTATGTAGGGCGGACGCCAATCATTTCCGGTGCTACTGCTGCCAACCCGGTTTGTTTTGGACAGCCTGGCGCATTCCAGGTTAATACAGCCAACTCCGGCAACGTTGTAGCATACAAATACAAACTAGATACTGCTGCCGAGAACAAGTACCAAACATCTGCTGTATTCAAACCGGTACAAGCAGGTACATACATGGTCAATGTGCGGGATTCATTGGGTTGCGTTGCTACTTCAGCAAACATCACCATTACCGCACCTGTCGTCATCACCGGCACCTTCACTAAAACCGATGCAACGTGCATAGGCAAAGCCGATGGTACCATCACAGTAACAACATCGGGCGGCAAAGCACCTTATGGTTACAAAGTAGGCTTAGGTGGCAACTACAACGATAACAACCTCGTAACCGGTTTGCAAGCCGGCACCTACACCATCTATGTAAAAGACGTGAACGGTTGTATTGGTTCAGTAGGTCCCGTAACAGTTGGACAAGCCAATGTGGCCTGCCTGTCGAGAACAGCCATTGCCAATGCAACGGCAGAACAAAACCAAAATGGACTTGCTTTGGTTTTAACACCAAATCCAACCAATCAACAGTTTACACTTCGTGTGTTTACCGAAAACAAGCAAGCAGTTCAACTGCGGGTATTAGATGTCAATGGCAAAACATTGTACACCACCAAAGGCTTTCCTGAACAGGCTTTCAAATTTGGTGAGGCGTTTGTGCCCGGCACTTATCTGGTAGAGGTAAGGCAAGGCGAAACTGTGAAGACCGTGAAAGCGGTGAAGATGAGATAGAGCTATAAGCTATAAACTATGAGCTATGAGCTATAAGTTTTTATTAAATGGTTGATTTTAGAATATCTAATATAGGATTTGATAATGCTGGTTTACAATGGCTGGCATTATCAAACCCTAAACATTAAACCCTAAACCCTAAACACTAAACTCACCCCTAAACATTCAAGCCTAAACACTCAACATTAAACAATAAACAATAAAACTCCTGTTATGAACAAAATTCGTTTCACACTTTTAGCAGCTTCGCTGCTGGCTTTCGGGATAGAAAGCAATGCCCAATGGAACCTGACTGGTAACAGCAATGCTACCGCTACTTCTTATGTAGGCACTACCAATGGTATACCATTGCGTTTGGGCACCAAGGCTTTGGCAAGGGTAACCATAGACTCTACAGGCCGCGTAGGGGTAGGTACTTCAACACCGGTAAACATTCTAACGGTAAAAGGCGCAGGCAGCACTCCGGCAGCCTCATGGGTTAGTGCAGGCGCACCACTCTTTGTAGGTTTTGGAGAAACTACGGTGGGCAATGCCGACTTTATTCTGGGCATGGGTGCAGCCGCAGCCAATGCACGCCCTGTGTTCATAGGCCGCAGAAGCCGTGGCACATTGGCCGTACCGGCGGCGGTAGTCAGCAATGACAACCTCATGTCGTTCCTTGCCTCTGCTTACGATGGCACAAGTTTTCAAAACCCTGCTTCCATAGACTTTTATGCCGATGGGGCACCAACAGCCGGCAATGTACCTGGCCGTATATCGTTTGTAACCGGCAGCAACAGCAGCAACCGTGCAGAGCGGTTGAAAATAGGAAGTACCGGCGATATTAGTGTAACCACCGGCAATTTGCTGGTTGCTAAGAAAGCCAACATCAAAGGCATTGTTGGCGTAAACGGTGATACATTATTGGGCACTGCATTGATGGTAAATGCCAACGCCACCAACGATGGCATAAGGGTAGCCAACCCGGTAGATAAGTATGTGTTGTATGCAACCAAGTCTGGCAATAACCAGGGCATTTATGTTACCAAGTCAAGCACTGCATCTACCAACGGATGTATTGTAGGTCAGTCCACCGGCACCAGCCCGGGCTTGGAGGGCTACTCAAAAAATGGGAATGGTGTCTATGCACAAAGCGATAATTCAGCTGCAGTATATGCTGTAAGCAATACCGAAAACGGTGTGTATGGTTCCACATTGAATGCTTTAAAATTTGCCGGTTATTTTAATGGCGATGTGTTCAGCACAGGGGCTTACACAGGTTCTGATGCAAGGCTCAAAACCAACATCAGCGACTTTGGCAATGCCATGGAAATCATTGGTGCATTGCAACCAAGAAACTACAACTTTAAAAAGGAAGGGGTATACGCCTCATTGCAATTGCCACAAGGCTTGCATTATGGATTAATAGCACAGGACCTGGAAAAAGTATTGCCCAATCTTGTGAAAGAATCCACAGTAACTATCAAGGATTATAAGACCAACAACGAAGACGGCACAGAGAAAAGCCATGAAGTAAGTTTCAAGGCGGTGAACTATACCGAACTTATCCCTATAATGATAAAAGGCATGCAGGAACAGGCAAAGGAGAATGAGCAATTAAAAAATCAAAATGCCGATTTGGAAACACGCCTTGCCAAACTGGAGGCTATGATGACCGCAGGCAAATCAATTGCAGACGGCAAACTACAAAATGTGGAGTTATCTTCTGCCAGTCTTGAACAAAATGTGCCAAACCCTCCTGTAGGTAATGCCACAAGGATAACCTACAACATACCCAAGGCCGCAATCAAAGCTGAACTTATCCTTACCGATGTTTATGGTAAAAAGCTAAAGCAAATCACATTAACCAACAAAGGAAAAGGCAATGTTAATGTTGATACATCAGGCCTTGCAGCCGGTACTTATTCTTACACTTTGCTGGTAGATGGTAAGGTGATTGAAACAAAGAAAATGGTGGTGACAGGAAATTAATTTTCAAAAATATTTCGGCATAAAAAAGACAGGACTAAAATCCTGTCTTTTTTTTATTACAATGATTTTATACAAATGTGATTTTTAAAATATGCCAATATTTTTAAAATCTTGCAGTGGATTATACCGATGGAATCAAACAAATAGTCAAATGAGGCGAAGCCGAATTGGACTATTTTGTTTGCCCAATCGGTTTTAGCTCAATATCCCTTCCGCAACATATCTGCATACTCGTTTGGCAATGAGCTATCTTCTACTGCTTTGGCGGCTTTTTCTACATCATAATCAAAACGAATAAACTCAACCTGTACGGCATCTTTGTTGGTAATGTTACTATCAGCATTTATGTTCAGCAATACATAACAACCTTGTGGATTGCCATCTTTGGGTTTGCCTACAGAACCAATGTTAATAGCATGCCGGTAATGGAGGTTTTCGGTGACTTCTGTTGGAAGTACCCTGTGATATGGCTTGTGGGTGTGTCCAAAGCACATGATGTTGGCATCAGCTTGTTCCATTATTCTTAGCAGGCTTTTCTCATCGCGGTCTTCGAAAAGGTATTCATTTATTTTTCGTGGACTGCCGTGAACGAGTAAAAGATTAAGCTTATCATTATTCAACTGAAACTCAACGCTAATGTGGGCAGGTAAGGTACGCAGGTATTTTCTTTCATCTGGTTTTACCAACGAGTTGGTGAATGAAATGGATAGCTTACCCATGTCTTTTTCGTGTTCTGTTTTGTATGCGCATCCGCATTCATCGCTCATCAATCCTATGCCCTGATCGTAGTTGCCGGCAATGGTAGGTATGCCGCGGCGCCGTATTTCATGGATTACTTCATTGGGCCAAATATTGTACCCTACCAAATCACCCAGGCAATAAATTGCATCTGGCATTTGTGATTCTATACTTTCTAAACATGCCTGCAATGCAGGCAGATTTGCGTGTATGTCGCTGAATAAGGCAATTTTCATGAGCAAATATTTATGAGGTGTGAAGTAAATGTTGATCAATTAATATGTGGTTAAAAAAAGCTGGATAGCATTACCCAAATGGTCAAGTGAGTTCCAAAGAAAAAATCGGGATTCAATTGACACAACGATGTTAACTGAAAGAACAAATGTTGGTAATTCAAAAAGTAATTGCTTTTAAGTTGATACTGCTTTTTTGGGATAGTATTTTCTTCTAAACCAAAAAGCCACGTTGACCAATGCAATAAGCGCAGGCACTTCTACCAAAGGGCCTATAACACCTGCAAATGCCTGTCCGCTGTTAATGCCAAAAACACCAATAGCTACGGCAATTGCCAGTTCAAAATTATTGCCTGCAGCAGTAAAGGCTATGGAGGTATTGATAACGTAATCGGCTCCCATTTTTTTGCCAACAAAAAAGCTAACCAAAAACATGACGACGAAATAAATGACCAACGGTATTGCTATACGAACAACATCCAAAGGTATCTGCACTATCATTTTTCCTTTAAGGCTAAACATGATCACTATGGTAAACAGTAAAGCAACTAAAGTGATGGGTGAAATGAAAGGTATAAACCTTTGTTCGTACCACGTATTCCCTTTTATTTTTCTCAAAATAATTCTGGTAATGAGTCCTGCAAAAAAAGGTATGCCGAGGTAAATCAATACACTTTGTGCAATCTGTCCAATAGTAATGTTAACTACAGCCCCTGCTATGCCAAACAATGGGGGTAGAATGGTAACAAATACATAAGCATATACACTGTACAATAGTACTTGAAAAATACTGTTTAATGCTACCAATCCTGCCGCATATTCCCTGCTGCCATCAGCTAATTCATTCCAAACAATCACCATGGCAATGCATCGTGCAAGCCCTATTAGAATCAAGCCTACCATATATTCAGGATAACCATGCAAAAAAATGATTGCCAGTATAAACATAAGTACTGGACCTATCACCCAATTAAGCAGCAGAGAAATACCCAGCACTTTTGAATTCCTGAAAACAATTTTCAATTTATCGTATCTCACCTTTGCAAACGGAGGATACATCATCAATATTAACCCTGCTGCAAGAGGTATATTGGTGGTGCCGTTAGAAAACGAATTAATAACAGTTGAAGACGATGGAAAGAAATATCCGATTGAAACTCCAACCACCATAGCAAAAAAAATCCAAAGGGTAAGGTATCTATCTAAAAAGCTCAATTGCTTACGTTCGTGAGCAGGGGCACAATATTCTATTGACATAAATATTTTTCGGAAATTTTTTTATAAGTATTTCTAATTACAACAACCAGGCTTGCAACATGCTTTTGCTTCCAATGGTTTTTCTGCATAAACAGTAATGCTCCTAATACCAGTGCCGGATTGTTTGAAATCAGCAATTTGTTCCGGAGTCATATAGTTACTCAATATGTCATCAGGAATAATGATTGCTTTGTCTTTTTGAATGGTAATATTGGCAAAGCTATTTGCTTCTATTAGTTCAAGATAAACCTGTTTTTGTATAGCACCGGCCACACAACCTGCATACATTTCTGCAGCCTCCTGTATTGCTTTTGGCAACTCACCTTCCAGCACAATATCTGATATGCTGAAATGCCCACCAGGTTTCAGTACCCGATAAATTTCTTTGAATACACCGTCTTTGTTAGGTACCAGGTTCAGTACACAGTTGCTTACTACAACATCTGCCTTGTTAGCAGTTACCGGCATTTTTTCAATGTCGCCTTGCCTAAAGCTTACATTATCAAAGCCTCTTACGGTTGCATTTCGTTTAGCCAATTCTATCATAGCCGGTGTAAAATCAATGCCGATTACTTCGCCTGTTTCACCGGTTTCATGGCGGGCTACAAACGCATCATTGCCTGCACCGCTACCCAGGTCAATAACCGTATCACCTTCTTTTATTTTCGCAAACTGTGTTGGTAGTCCGCAGCCTAAACCTAAGTCTGCATCAGGGTTGTAGCCTTCTAACTCATTATAGTCATCAGACATAATGTTGTACACTTCAGTTGAGCATCCACCGGCACCGCAACATGAGCTTTGGTTTATTCCTTTGTCCTGTAAAGCTATTTCACCATACTTCTGCTTTACAATTTCTTTTAACTGATCTTGTGTTTGCATGATTTTTTATTTTTTAGTTTTTATTTTACTCAATTGTTCAACACCAAAAAGAACTACAGGAGTTTTTCATCTCCCATCTAAAATCTAATATCTCTTATCTAACATCTAATATCTCTTATCTAATATCCCATCCAATCGCAATATCACGATGATTTTACTCAAAAAAAATCAACAGCAATTTGTATTACAACCTTTGTAGCTATCAAAAATCTGATTGATGAATGCTTGTGCTGTTTTCCATTCCTTATCGTTAATGCAATAACAAACTTTAGCACCTTCTATTTCGCCATGTATAAGACCTGCATCTTTTAATTCTTTCAGGTGTTGTGAAACAGTGCTTTGTGAAAGTGGAAGTTCGTCCACAATATCCCCGCAAATGCAGGTTGCCTTTTTTGCTAGAATTTTCAAAATTGCTATGCGGGCCGGATGCGCCAATGCCTTTGCATATTTTGCCAACCTGTTTTCCGTTGCACTAAATTCGTATGATTTTGTTAGGCCCATATTCAATCGCAATATTACGATTAAATTCCTAAATTCACCAAAATGATTTAATTGTGTGTTTAACTAATTCCAAAATAAAATTATACACATAGCTAAAATTGAATTATTAATGGCAGGAATTTACTGTACCTTGTTACATTGTTAGGAAGTCGATTTAAGTTTTTAGTGAGTTTTTAAAATTTATATTCGTTTTACCCAAATTATAAAATCAAAATTTTTTTAAAAAAATCATTAATCAGGATAAAAATGACCGATTAGATTGAACCCGAGACGGCTTTATTTCAACTTTGTTTATTCGGATTATTTCTTACAACTTTGCACCAATTAATTTAAACACAAGGAACCAATAAATGGGACTGTTCAACTGGTTTACGCAAGAGATAGCTATGGATTTGGGTACAGCGAATACCCTTATCATCCATAATGAGGAAGTAGTGGTAAACGAACCGTCTATTGTTGCGCTTGATCGTAACAACCTGAAAACTGTTTTAGCCGTGGGCAAACGTGCATTGATGATGCACGAAAAGACTCACGAAAGCATACGCACTATTCGTCCCTTGAAAGATGGGGTGATTGCCGATTTTAACGCTGCAGAACTGATGATAAGGGAAATGATCAAAATGATCTATCCTAAAAAGCCATTATTTCCACCAAGTTGGAGAATGATGATTTGTATACCCAGCAGCATTACCGAAGTTGAAAAAAGAGCCGTAAGAGATAGTGCAGAACAGGCAGGAGCAAAAGAGGTTTACCTGCTTCATGAACCTATGGCCGCTGCACTTGGCATAGGTATAGACGTAGAAGAGCCTGTTGGCAATATGATTATAGATATTGGCGGTGGCACTACGGGCATTACGGTTATTGCCCTTGCGGGAATTGTTTGCGATCAGAGTATTCGTATAGCCGGTGATGAATTTACAGCCGATATTATGGAAGCACTTAGACGTTATCATAGTTTGTTGATTGGAGAACGTACTGCGGAGCAAATAAAAATTCAGATTGGTGCAGCCATGAAAGATTTGGAATCACCCCCTGACGATATTCCTGTTAATGGTCGCGATTTGGTTACAGGTATTCCTAAACAAATAATGGTTAGCTATCAGGAAGTGGCCGAAGCATTGGATAAAAGCATTTTCAAAATAGAAGAAGCCATTTTGAAAGCTTTAGAAACTACCCCACCCGAGTTGGCTGCTGATATCTACCGCAGAGGATTATACCTTACCGGTGGCGGTGCTTTGCTAAGAGGTTTGGACAAGCGACTAAGTCAAAAAATAAAACTTCCTGTACACGTTGCCGATGATCCGTTGAAAAGTGTAGTTCGCGGTACGGGTATTGCTTTAAAAAATTACCAAAGGTTTCCATTTATAATGAGGTAAGATTGTTAATGTTCAAAATTTTCTCATCCAACAGGTTTTGAAAATGTATAACAATAAAAATTCTTTCCGGTCATTAGTTGGAGACAGGCAATTCTTAATTACTAAGTAAGCCTATACGCTTACTTTTTAAAAATCATTCCCCATAAGTTATACTCCGCAATTAGTAAAGGAGGATTTTCATGAAGAATATTTTTATTTTCATAAGGCGCTACTTCAACTTTCTATTCTTCATGACCTTGCAGATTATTTGTATTATTTTATTGGTAAAAAACAGCGATACTTATGGAGCCACCTATGCAAATATTGCAAATGAAATTACAGGCCGCATAAATACGCAGTATAATACTGTTCATAATTTTTTTAATCTTAGAGAAAATAATCTTCAGCTACAGGCGGAAAATACAAGGCTGAAAAACTTGCTTGGATCTAATTTTGAAACTACAGACACTACCTTTATCAAACATATAGATAGCGTGATGACCGATACTTTAGGTAAACAACGCAAATATCTGTGGCTCCCTGCCAAGGTTGTAAACAATACCATATCTCAACAATATAACTACATGACAATACACCGAGGTTCAAATCAGGGCGTAAAAAAAGATATGGCAGTCATTAGTTCAACGGGAATTGCAGGTACCATTATAGATGTTAGCGAAAATTATTGCCGGGCTATGAGTTTGCTACATAGAAACAGTAAAGTGAGCTCAATGCTCAAAAAATCACAAATACCCGGCAGTGTAGAATGGGATGGAAAAGATCCATATTATCTCACACTTCGCAAAATCCCTAAATCTACTCCCGTGGCAAAGGGAGATTCAGTTGTAACAAGTAATTACTCTGCTAATTTTCCACCCAATATGATGATTGGTATTGTATCAGAAATTACTAAGGACCCCGGTAGCAACGATTTCATTATTCAAATAAAAACATCCACCAACTTTTACACACTTGAATATGTAAATATTGTAGAAAACCTTCAACTGGAAGAACAACGCAGACTGGAGGCTGTAAAAGTTAAAAACGAATGAGCCTGTTAATAAAAAATATTATCCGTTTTGTTTTATTTATTCTGATTCAGGTTTATATTTTAAGCCAGGTACCACCATTGCACCAGTTTATTACACCATATCTTTATTTCCTTTTTATACTTTGGCTCCCATTTACTATTTCACGAACGGCACTACTATTTTTAGGGTTTTGCCTTGGTATTACCCTTGATTACTTTTTAGGGGTTCCGGGATTACATGCTGCCCCATGTGTACTCATAGCCTATCTTAGACCATTTCTTATTAACCTGCTGATATCACAGGAAGGGACAGAATTAAACTATGCTGAACCTTCTATTAAAAGTATGGGATTTACCCCCTATAGTCTTTATGTACTCGTATTTACATTTGTCCACCACTTTTACCTTGTATTGATAGAGTGGATGCATTTTGGAACTTTTCTTTACTTTCTTGGAAAGGTGACAGCTACAACCGGAGTTAGTCTTATACTTATATTTATTACTGAAATGCTTTTTTTCAGAAAACAACAGTTCAGGACAAATACCGGATAAAAAAATCCCGACCTGTTAAAAGCCGGGATAATAATATTTGTAAGCCGGAGATTATATTGCCATAACATCTTTTTCCTTAACTGCAAGATGCTTTTCAACAAGTGCAATGTACTTGTCAGTCATTTCCTGTATTTCTTTTTCAGAATCTTTAGCAATATCCTCACTAAGCCCATCCTTCTGCATTTTTTTTACTTCTTCTATTGCATCTCTTCTTATATTACGTATAGCAACTTTTGCATGTTCAGCTTCTCCTGCTGACTTTTTCACCAACTCTTTTCTTCGTTCTTCGGTCAGTGGTGGCAAGAACAGTCTAATGTTTATTCCGTCATTTTGAGGATTGATACCAATATTGGCTGCTATAATAGCACGTTCTATTGATTGCAATGTGCTTTTTTCCCAGGGTTGAATGCTGATAGTCCTTGCATCCATTACATTAATATTAGCAACCTGACTTATGGGTGTTGGTGCACCATAATATTCAACAGTTATTCCATCTAACATAGCAGGGGTAGCTTTTCCGGCTCTGATTTTACCTAGCTCTACCTCTAAAAAGCCTATAGCTTTTTTCATGGAGGATTCGGCGTCTTCGATTATCATTTCCAATTCTTCAGTCATATTACTATAAATTTTGCAAGGCAAATTTACACAATGCACAAATAATAAAATACAGCCACAAAACAATGGGGAAAATTAGCCAATAAATTCATTCCATTCACAAGGTGAAAGCGATTCTGCAGATGCTACTATACATTGGAGACTACTCTTCTTCTACCATTGCAGCTTTCTTCTCATACAAAGGGACAAGTCTCACATCTCCACCCTCAGGAAGAATAGAAGGCATTTCGCCTTTAACAACCCGCAATTTGTAAGTATATTTTTTGAAGTGGAGTAAATAGATAAGGGAAAAAAAGATTGCTCCTAAAGTCATTATTAATAACCCTGTCCCCATGCCTTGTAAATAAAATGAGATAACTGAAATAGCTACAGAAACTCCAACACAAATTAACGTAACCTGTTTGTGATCAAAACCCCGGTTAAGTAACAAATGATGAATATGTGTTCTGTCCGGGCTAAAAGGAGAACGTCCATTAATGATACGCAACCCAAATACCCTTAGTGTATCCATAAGGGGTAAAAACAGTATTCCGAATCCAATTGCAGGAGCTGAAGCTACAGGATAGGCTGTATAATCAGCACCGGTTTGAATAAATTTAATAACCAATATGGTATTAATTAACCCAATCATAAGCGATCCGGTATCGCCCATAAATATCTTAGCCGGGTGGAAGTTGTAATACAGAAATGCAAGAAGGCTTCCGGCAAACGCAAATCCCAATACTGCATAGGGAATATTATTATTCACCAAAAAGAATATACCAAATACAAGAGAAGAAATAAGTCCTAAACCACCTGCCAATCCATCGACCCCGTCAATAAGGTTAAAAGCATTTATAATAACGACTATAGCAAATACAGTTAATAAATAACTAGCTTCCAATGGTATTGCATGAAAACCAAGAAAACCATGCATATCTGTAATTATCAGATTTGCTTTAAATATTAGAATACCGGCGGTTATTAACTGGCCAATAAATTTTTTACCTGGTGATATAATCATTATATCATCTTTGATACCAAGAAAAAAGATGAGTAATAAAGCAGCAATATAAAATTGAAATTCAGGAGCCTCTTTAGCAAAATTAATCGTTAGTAAGACACTTAAAATTAATCCAATGAACATACCCAAACCTCCAAGCGAGGGGATTGGTTGTTTATGCAGCTTTCGTTTGTCGTCAGGTTCGTCGTAAAGCTTTTTCTTTTTAGCTACTAATATAATTACGGGGATTACAAGTAGGGTTACAACGAAAGCGAATATTCCTCCAATTAAAATTTGTTGCATTTAAGGCTTTTTATGTGACGACAACTTTCCTTAGGGTCTGTAAGCAAATTAAACACATTTTGTGTTATCAACGAAATGTTTGTTAAACTTAAAGTATTAAATATTTATCAACAATACATTAATCGTCTACATTTAAACAGATTTTGCATAGATGTTTTTGGGGTTTATCAAAAGATATTGCGAATTATAAACCTTAGCTTTTTAGAGAAAAATGCTGCTTAGCGGCTTTATGAGCAGGCAACCAGGCTGCAACTACCGAAATAGCTAAAATAGTGCCAATTACCAACACGAAATCCCACGGCATTAACTCCACAGGGTAGTAATCAATAATAAAGCTGCCACCCGACAATTTTACTAATTTATACTTAAGCTGCAAAATGCAAATTAATGTGGCAACTATAATACCTCCTCCCCCTCCTATACCTGCAAGCAAAAAACCCTCTTTCAAAAAAATCCGCTGTATATAAGCATCGTCTGCACCCATTGCTTTTAATACGGCTATATCTTTCTGTTTTTCAAGTACAAGCATAGTTAATGCGCCAATCATGTTAAAGGCAGCAACAACTAATATGAGCGACAAGATACCGTAAATCACCCATTTTTCTACCTGCATAATACTATATAGACTCTGATTTTGCTGATAACGTGTTTCAATTTTAAAATTGCTTCCTAACATTTTTTCCAAATCAGCTTTTATGTCTTCTGCCTGAACTGAATTATTGATAGCAACTTCAATTGAAGTATATTGATTTTCAGATAAATCAAGCATGTATTTTACGAACCCAATATTGGTGATAACGTATTTATTATCAAATTCTTGCTGTAGAATAAAACTACCGCTCACATTTGTATTATATGAATTTAGGGCATCAACTATGGAAGCATTTGAAGATTTGATATTAGGTAAATAAACAGTTAACGGTGAGATGTTTAGTCCCGGCTGAACCCCAACCGCATTTTCGATACCTGCCCCAGTAATAAGCAGGGGCAGTTCAGTTGTACCTGTATTAAATTTTCCTTTGTAAACATGTCTTGCCAATCCGCTTACCTGTTCATAGTTGCTATCAACACCCTTAAGAAAAACAATGCTCTGTAATTCACCATTTACCAAAACCGCTTTTTCCTCGGCAATAGAAGATATTTGTTTGATCCCCGGTTGTTTTTTAATCTGCTGCAATTGCGAGTCGGAGAGGTTAATAAATTTTGAATTTGCGGGTGCAATCCTTATGTCTGTATAGAAATCGGCATACAGGCTTTTAACCAGCCCTTCAAAACCATTGAAAACACTTAACACTAAAATAAGTGCTGCTGCCCCTACTGCTATAGCCAAAATACTTATCCATGATATCAAATTGACAGCATTGGTTGTTTTTTTAGCTTTAAAATATCTCCAGGCAAATAATAGGGTCACGTTGGGGTTTAGGGTTTTGAGGTTAGGGTTTAGGGGACAACTATACCCTTCAATCACTTATTATTTCAACTCTTATTTTCTTCCTCTTCGTTCGGTTTTATTTCGATCTCTTTAAAAATGTTTTCCATTTTAAAAACATAGTCCAGGGTGTCGTCTAAATAAAACTGTAGAACAGGTATGCGGCGCAACTGCCGTTTAATACGATCACTAAGTTCCTTTTTTATTTCCCAGGCCTGTGTCTCAATTTTTTTCATAGCAGCATTTGCGTCAGCTATTTTAAAAAAACTAAGGTATATCCGTGCTTCAAGCAGGTCAGGAGTTACTTTTACAGATGAAATAGAAACCATTCCTCCCTCTATCATATTGAGCCCAAGACGCATAAATATATCGTTCATCTCCTGCTGAATTACCGCAGCCACTTGTTTTTGTCGTTTCCCCTCCTGCATACATTCACATTTTTATGGCGGTAAAAGTAGTTACTTTGCACCGATTTGACTGATTTAAACACTAATGAAAAAATACTCCCGAATCTTTAATTATCTCTGGTTTTACAAAGGAAATATTGCGTTATACTTTTTATTTACCATTCTTTCCATCGCATTTTCATTGGTATCACTTGGTACACTTCCCTTTTTTCTAAGACTTATCTTTTCTCACGAAAAACTGGTATTGAATAAACCTGCTGAAATACATGGTTCCGGTGATTTTATTAATTATATCAATTACGAAATCAGCCACCTGATTTTAGTAAACGGCGATAGGGGACCAATATTAGCGCTGGGATTAATTTGCCTGGTCGTAATCATTTCTGTATTCCTCAAAAATGCATTTCTGTACTTTTCCTTTTATGTGCTTACCCCAACCAAAAATAGTATAATGACCCGTTTGCGGGTAGAACTGTATAATAAATTACTTCAACTTCCTATTGGGTACTTTACAGATCAACGCAAAGGGGATATAATGAGCCGAATGACCAATGATGTAGGACAGGTGGAAGGCTCCGTAGTAGGTGCTTTGGAAGGGTTTATAAAAGACCCTTTAAATATATTGATTATACTGGGTACTTTAATTTATATAAGTCCGCAGTTATCATTGTTCTTATTCATCTTTTTACCACTTACGGGTTTGATTATAGGACGAATCAGCCGATCATTAAAAAAACAATCTTCGGCATCAGCAATTATGATGGGGAGTGCACTTTCTGTGCTGGATGAAACCTTGGGGGGATTAAGGGTTATTAAGGCCTTTAATGCAGAAAAGATTTTGCAAAATAAGTTTTTCAAAACCAATATGGACTTGTTTCATCTACGCAATAAAATGCAATTCAGGAGGGATTTAGCTTCACCCCTTAGCGAATTTATGGGAGTCATGGTACTTTGTGGTATTTTATGGTTTGGTGGCAGACTTGTTTTAGAGGGGCATGCAAGTGGATTAGATGCCGAAGGTTTTATTATGTATGTCGGCATTTTTACTCAAATTATTAATCCTTCCAAAGGGTTATCCACTTCCTTTTATAACCTGCAACAAGGTAGTGCTGCTATCGGACGAATAGAGGAGTTGCTTAATGCGCCTGTTAAAGTAGATGAAAATCCTAATGGTATTCAACTTACAGAGTTCAATCATACTATTGAATTTAAAAATGTGTGCTTTTCTTACGATGACCATGTTATACTTAAGAATATTAATCTGGTAGTTGAAAAAGGAAAAACAGTTGCTCTTGTTGGCTCTTCGGGTGCCGGCAAAAGTACATTGGCAGACCTGATACCCCGTTTTCATGATGTTACCTCTGGTGAATTGCTGATAGATGGGATTAATATAAAGGACTATTCTTTGTATTCTGTTCGTAAACAAATGGGCATTGTTACACAAGAACCTATATTGTTTAATGATACCATTGCCAATAACATTGCACTTGGGGTGGAGCATGCAAAAAGAGAAGATATAGAGAGTGCAGCAAAAATTGGAAATGCACATAATTATATCTCTAAAAAAGAAAATGGCTATGACACCAGCATTGGAGACCGGGGTGGCAAATTAAGTGGTGGCGAAAGACAACGACTTACAATAGCAAGAGCCGTTCTTAAAAACCCGCCAATATTAATTCTGGACGAAGCAACATCCAGTTTAGATACAGAAAGCGAAAGATTGGTTCAGGACGCAATAAACAATATGATGCAGAACCGTACATCGGTTGTTATAGCCCACCGCCTAAGCACCATACGGCATGCTGATGAAATTATAGTTTTACAAAAAGGGGAAATAGCTGAAAGAGGAACCCACGAAGCGCTTTTAGCTAAAAATGGATTTTATAAAAGATTAGTTGATCTGCAGGAAGTGAAGTAATGCAACCTTTTGTTTTTATGGGATAGTTTTCAAAATCAATCCATGAAAAAACTGGATTACCTCATTAATGTAACATCTCCCTTGTACAAAAACTGATTCCCTGTTCCACAAACAATTTCCATATGATAAACGTAAACATCTGAAGGTGCAGGTTGCCCCTTAAAAGTACCATTCCACCCTGCACTTGCATCGTTTATATCAAAATTGCCCCGTTGAAAAACCACTGCGCCCCAACGGTTGTAAATGGTCATATTTTTTACACCTTTTATCCCTTTTCCTCTTGGAAAGAAAATATCGTTTGAGCCATCATTGTTTGGAGAAAATGTATTGGGGATAAAGACATTTCCGGTACCACAAAGAAGATTAATTGTCACTTCATCTTTAGCAATACACCCTCCTGCATTTGCAACCACTGCTGTATAGGTGGTAGTGTTGGCTAACGGACTTGCAATGGGTTGAGGACAATTGCTGCAACTTAGGCCTGTTTTAGGGGTCCAGTTGTAAGTAATAATATCAGAAGATCCGCTTGTAGTAATTGTAACAGAACTTCCTGCCGGAATATTCAGTATATCAGGTATAATGTTGAACTGTGGTATGTTATAAACAATTACTGGAACGTATGCTATATCGGTAAAACAATTTCTTTTGTCGCTACCTATGACCCGATAGATTGTAGTCGTGTCGGGACTTGCAGTAGGATTGGCAACATTAACATTACTAAGCCCGGCCGCAGGAGACCAGATATAATTGTCTGTACCACTTGCCAATAATGGAGTTGTTTCTCCAACACAAATAGTATCTCTGATACTTACTAATAAGGTAAATGGTTGTACCACCGTGATTTTTAAACTGTCTTTGCTTGTACACCCGTCTGCACTTTTAGCCGTGAAAACATATCTGATGGTGGAATCTGGTTTTGCAACAGGGTTTGTGCAGGCCGTACAACTAAGTGAAGAATGGGTTTGCCAGGTATAAGACAATGCCCCCGAAGGTTGAAGTGTAATTGATTGCCCCCTACAAATAGTTGAATCTGACCCGGCATCTACAATTGGTAAGGCAAATACCGTTAATGGTTTAATAACAGTATCTGTGCATCCACTGGAATTAACTGCAATTACTTTAATTGAATAATTATTTGGAGTTGTATAAACCTGTGCCGGTGGCGTTGCAAGTGTTGATGTGTTGCCATTACCAAAATTCCATTGATACCTGGTAACAGACGTATCTGGCAATGCCAATGTAAGCGTAAAGTTGATTGGGCTGTTTATACATTCTGTACGATTACCAGCCACAGTTATAGCCGGACTTTTTACAACTTTTACCAACACAGGTGCAGCAGAATCTCTACACCCAAAAACAGTTTGCAAAGACATGTTTATTGTATATAAACCGGGGCGGCTATAAGTGTGGACAGGGTTTTGGGATGTAGAGGTACCCCCATCTCCAAAGCTCCATTTGTAAGTGCTTACTGTGTCATATTGTATAACCGATGAATCCTTAAAAGCAATGGTGGCACTGTCGCAAAAAAGAGAAATTGGCCGCCGTATATATGCCTTGGCATCAGATACAGAAATTGTGTCTTTTCCGAATATAAATACTGTGCAGTTAATGGTTGTATCCCTAAGCAATAGTTTAGGTACATATCTGCCTATGGTAGAGTACGTATGTGATATAGTATTGCCGGTAGCTGCTACAGTACTCCCATCGCCAAAGTCCCAGATAAACTTACTTGTGATATTCCGTGCTGAGGCGATAAAATTAATTGTGGCGGGTACACAATGTCCAAGGGGAATGTAAGATATTGTACCCTGGGGCCCACGAACAATTATTTTCTTATATGCAGAATCGGGACAGTTTCCATATCCATTTGCCACTAATTTAACATTGTACACACCACCTGATACATAGAAATGCGTAGGAGAGGCAACCGAGGATGTACTACCATCATCAAAATACCATTTAAGTGATGAGTAGGAAGTGGAATTATTTGTAAAAACAATTTGAGCAGGTGGGCAATTTACCAGTGTATCACTTACTTTAAATGCAGCAACCGCATTGCCAATAACCACCAAACTATCCTTCTTTATACTATCTACACATCCAAATCTGTCACTTACAGTCAGGGTAACTGCATACTTTCCGTTAGTTGTATATAAATGTGAAGGGGTGCGTGATGTGCTTGAACCTCCATCCCCAAAGTTCCATAGGTAACTCAGTGTAGATCCTACAGAAGTGCTGATAAAATTTACCAAAGACTGTCTGCATGCTAATGTATCAGACACCGTAAAATCTGCATTTGCCCTGGTTATAACAATACCTACAGTATCTACCAAAGAATCGATGCAGCCATAACTGTCTGTTATTTTATATTTTATAACATACGAACCGGTATTTACATAGGTATGAGAAAATACCGTGGCAGCAGAAGTTATTATGGTTCCATCTCCAAAATCTATAGTTTTAGATAATATTGGATAGCCGGGGTAAGCTATGCTTTGATCAGTAAACTTAACACTGCTGTTAATACATGCTCCCGCCGGGTACGATACTTTTGCAGTGGGTCCATATATTGTTATTGCATTGGTTTTTGTAACTGTAACTTTACAACCTAATACATCGGTTATTTTTAACGTTACATTATATACGCCTGCAGTTGTATAGCTATGTGTAATTTGTGGTGTCGAAGAAGAGGTCAGGGTTGATGTATCCCCAAAGTCCCAGAGGTATTGCCTTATGAGTAAAGGGTTAATGCCAGTTGCTGTTATTAAAACAGGTGAATTTTTACAGGCAATATTGTTAGGGATTGTTATAATGGGATGTTCGTCTGCCACATATATGCTGTCTTTAAGTTCATGAAAACAGGGAGAGTTATCTACACGAAGTGTAACCAAATAGGCACCCGGACCAGCGTAAGTATGGGAGGGGTTCTTTAAAGTTGAAGTAGTGCCATCTCCAAAATCCCACAGATAAGTAACGGCACCTTTAGAACGGTCAACAAATCTTTTTAAGAAGGGGGTATCGCAATAATTTCTTACTACAAAATCTGCAACAGGAGGCTTTATATAAATGTAATTCACCTTTTTTATACTATCAATGCAGCCATTGTTTTCTGCCACAAGGCTTATGGTAAAATAGCCTGTATCATTAAAGCTGTGAATGGGGTTTTGATTGTTTGCAAATGTTGTATCGCCAAACGACCAAAACCAGGCTGTAGTTGGCCCTACAGAAGTATTGGTGAAATTAAAAATCTGACTTGCGCACCCTGACAGTGGGGATGCTGTAAAATTTACATTAGGTTTAGTGCCTATCATTATTGCCTGTGGCAATGCAAAAGTATCTGTACACCCACTTGCAGTAAGTATAATAAGGGTAACGTTGTATGTACCGGTTACATTGTAATTATGTAGAGGATTAGCTGCTGATGAAATTGTATTATCCCCAAAATCCCATTGATATGAAGTTATGGGTTCAGGTGAAGTAATATTTGGAACAAAACGAAGCGAAAATGGCACACACCCTTTATAAGGTAATCCGCCAATAGAATTGATGACAGGTTGGGTTATAGAAATAATGTTTGTCTTTACAATAGAATCAATACACCCCCTTGCATTTTTCACTATTAGCTTTACGGAATATACACCCCTTACCGTATAAGTATGTGTTGGCGAAGGATTGGTTGAAGTAGCCCCATCGCCAAAATCCCATAAGTATGAAACAGCCCCTGTAGAAGTGGAATTGAAAGTTACATTTATAGGCACTGTACATCCTGCAGCAGGGGCGTTGTAAGTAAAATTGGCAGTGGGGGCACTTATTATCACAATTTTCTTAATAATAGAATCTTTGCATGCCCCAAAATTGTTTACCAGCTTTATATTGTAGGTTCCTGCTGTACTATAAATTTTATAGGGATTAGTCTGCGATGAATTGGTGCCATCGCCAAAAGTCCAGTATGCAGAAACTGTTGCAGGAACAGATGTATTAGTGACATTGAAACCAACATTAACACAAACCGTATCCGGAATTAAAAAGTCGGGAGTTACTGCACCAATGCTTATAAGCTTAGAAGCAGTATCAGTACAGCCGGCCAGATTTGTTACTATAAGTTGTGTATTAAAGACACCTGCAACAGTAAAATTATGCGATGGATTGATGGAAACAGCGGTATTACCATCACCAAAATCCCACCTATAACCAGTAATATTAGTGCCCGTAGAAGTATTTGTAAAATTAACTGTAACCGGTGGGCTACAGGACGTAGCAGAAGTTGTAGTAAAGCCGGCAAGTGGAGACTGTGAAACTTTAATATAGGTTGATTTTGTAACGGTGTTATTGCAACCACTACTATTAGTTACTTTTAAAGTAATATTGTAAGTACCTGAAGCAACAAACAAATTAGAAGGAGATTGCTGTGAAGATATATTTCCATCATCAAAATCCCACTGCCATTGGGTTATAGTACCCGAACCAGCTGTAGTCAAATCAGTAAATGATACATAGAATGGGGCACAACCAGCAGAGTCATTTGCTACAAAATTTATAGCAGGTTTGTCGCTTACTGTTATATAATTTACTCTCACTGCCGAGTCTGTTCCGGTAGCATTTTTTACTACCAGCTTTACCGTATAAAAGCCTGGGTTGAAATAAATAGCACCAGGGTTTTGAGATACGGATGTATTACCATTGCCCAAATCCCAAAACCATGATGTGGGTGAACCGGTAGAAATATCTGTAAACTGTACCACAAGCGGTGCACAGCCCAAAACCGGCGTAGCAGTATAATCAGCTGTTAACTGTGTATTTCCACGAAAACAGAAAAACAACAAACAGCTTATTAAACTGACCCGAAACTCAAACATGGATAATTGTTGAACTTTCAAACGTCTTTTTTTAACAAAAAATGCCGGCTATGGTTTACATAGAACCGGCACAATTTACAATTTTTTAGACCCGCTTTATAGAACAACTGCTGCCTTTGACTTAAAGAAAGCAAAACAATTTCCTTTTATTTTAATTAATTCATTTCAAATATTCTCTAAATGCCATTATTCGCCTACGCTCAAAGAACAATAACTATTTTTTTATTAATATTTTATTACAATCGTTTACCTGAAAAAAGATTTCTTAAAAAACTACTTGTTTTCTACTTGATTATTTCGAAACTATGTCCGGAAATTTATTTTCTCTTAAAGGCACTTCTGTATTAGCCATTGACAGGTTTTCTGAAACCAAAAAATCTCTAAGCTTGACCAGTTTGTTTGTATTTATTAAATCAACATTGCATCTTAATAATTCATCCCATACAACAGCTTTTTCCGGCGAGGCCCATAACCTCACTTTACACCCATTTTGGTGGGCTTTGTTAACAAAATCACACAATCTTTTCTTTTCTACAGGACTTATTGGCCCCCTTCCTTTCCATTTTAGTATGTTGGAGTACTTGCAACTTGCTATCGGACTTGTATTTGCAGTAATACCCATGCCAACATGCCTAAGGTCCTGATCCAGAAACACAAGCCGGTTTGTTTTTTCTTTAATAAGTTCAATAGGTTTATTCCCTGTAATCACCACAGTAACCTCTCGTAGCATTACCCGTCCGTTTTCGTAAGCCGATAAAATGGTTTTGTATTTTTCCAAAAGCAACAATAATGCAGCAAAGGTTTTTTGTGCATCGCTTTTAATGTCTATCACTAATGTAATGGGTGATTGATTGCCGGCATTACCATTTTTATTCTTACTCACATATTCCAACAGCGGTTTCAGGTATAGTTCTTCAAGTGTCCTGTTACTTTTTAGAATTGGCAAAATATGTGTTACAATTAGTTTGTTGCCACGCAGGTAAATATCTGCCTCTACATAGGTAAAACCATTTTCAAGCGCATCATGGAGAGGTCGTTTGTGTCGGTAGTCGTTGTGGGCAAATGCATTGGGCAGTTGCATGTTCTGGGCTATTACTGACAGCCCCGCAAATAAAAAGAACAGGAAAAAAATCCCTGTTCTAATGGTTGGTTTGGATTTCATAGGTATTTCTAAAACGAAAAAACAGATCTGTTCTTATTGTTCTGTACATTATGACTGTTGGGGGTATGTTTATAGCTTATGTGATTTATTTTTTTGAACAGGCATTTGTTCTGTGATTATACATCCTTGTGTCACACGTCTATGGAGTTGTGCTGCTATTGAGCTTTTTCTACTGTATTTTTTTTGCACAGAGGGCACAAAAGCGAATACAACGAAGCCATCATATATTATAAAATGGCATTAGGCATTGGACTAAAATTTCTGGGTGCAAATCATCCTGACATAGCAATTTTTAACAACAATCTTGGTTTAGCATACAATAACAAAAGCGAATATGACCAAGCAATTACCCACTACCAAGAAGCACTCACTATTTTCCTTAAATTTCTTCCCTCAACCCATCCTACAGCAGTACTTTTTCAGTAAAATCTTGATGGACCAAATACTTAACGGAATGCAGGTAAAAAGTAATGAGTTAGGTTAGTTTCCCTTTTTTATGAAAAATAAAACGTTTGCAGAAGGTCATTTCTTAACGAGGAATTTGTTTTTTACAGTCATTTCTCAACAGCAGATTGCCTCACTCCGTTCGCAATATCCGAAACATCTTTGTGTCCCTCCGTGCCCTTGTGCCTTCGTGGTTCAAAAAAGCAACAAATAGAAAAAGCCTCATAGTACTACAACACCAAAGACGTGCGACCCCGCAAAAAATGACGGGGCAGGCAGCCAATAAAGCAAAATCAAGGCACAACAGCCTGTACAAAAAGAAAATATAACACAAACAAAAAGGCCTCCTAAACAGGAAGCCCTTTCTTTTTAACCTTAAACTTTAAACCATCAAACCTTTAAACTATTGTAACCTTAACCTTTAAAAACTATCTAGTATTGAGTATATAGATTTTAGAAATGACGCACAACTCTAAACTCATAATTCATAACTCTAAACTCTGCCCCCTACCTCACCAACGTCACATTTCCTTTTAGGGGGAACACTGTATTATTGGCACATATAACCTCGAGGATGTAAACATACACATCTGTAGGCGCTTTTACCCCGTTGAGCATACCATCCCATCCAAAGTTTGGATCGTTGGCGCTTATATTGCTCTTTTGATAAACCACCTGCCCCCATCTGTTAAAGATTGCAAAGTTCTTTACACTGTTTACACCTCTTCCACGTGGGTAAAAGATATCGTTTGCACCATCACCATTGGGTGAGAATGTATTGGGTATAAACACGTTGCCATCATTGCACAATAAAGTGATAGTTACATCATCATTTGCTTCACAGTTGCCGGCATTTTTTACAGTTACCTTGTAAGACACATTTTCCTGTGGTTTTACCAACGGATTGGGGCAGTTGCCACAACTTAACCACTTCTTAGGGTTCCATGAGTAGCTTATTACATCGGCCGAGGCTACTGTATTTAATTGTATACTGTTCCCAACTATTACATTGGCAGTAGCACCATTGGTAATACTTATAGTTGGGTATTTATATACTTTTATTTTTACCGTTGCAGTATCATTAAAGCATTTATCCTTGTCAGTTCCTATTACCTGATAAGTTACGGTAGAGTCAGGCCGGCTGGTGGGTGTTGCACTTGTTGGGTCGTCTAACCAAAGAGGTGGCATCCATTTGTATGTGGCAGCTCCGGAAGCTGATAATGGTACAGTCTTGCCCACACAAATTGTATCGCCACGACCTACAGTCATAATAAAAGGTTGCTTTACCCCCACAGTTACAGAGTCTGTATTAGTGCAACCAAATTGAGATGTACCTGTAACAAAGTAAGTAGTAGTACTACCTGGTTTCACCACAGGATTAGCACAGTTGGTGCAACTTATTGTAGAGTCCGCAGCCCATGTATAGGTAGTTGCCCCGGATGCATGAAGGGTATGTACATTAAACTTGCATATTGCTGTGTCTGCCCCTGCATATACCACAGGTTTAGGATGTATGATGGCCGTCCTTTGGGCCGAGTCTGAACATCCGCCTATGTTGGTCACTTTTACTTTGACAGCATAGCTACCGGGGTTATAGTAGGTCTGGCTATCGGGCATTTGTGTAGAAGCAGTTTGTCCGTTACCAAAATTCCATGACCATATCATTGCCGAAGTATCGGGTACCGCCAATTGTGCTGAAAATTTTATTTTACCTGGTTCGCATGCAGCACTATCTCCGGTTATGGAAACTTTTGGTGCACCCACAATCCTAATATAATGTGGTTCTATTGCGGTATCCTTACAACCAAAATCGCTTGTGGCAACCAGGGTTATAGTATAAGTTCCATTTTGAGTATAATTGTGAACCGGGTTATGCAGTGAAGAGGTATCCCCATCACCAAAATTCCACATAATGCCTACCGGCAAGTCATTGGTTATAGTGGAATCACGGAAACTGATTGGGCCACCATTGCACAATACTTTTTTATCGCTTAGAATGTTTGTTTCAATACCAATTACTTTTACTGTATCCAGACCTAATACAGGTACACGGCAACCCAATGCATTTTCTAATATCACTTTTGGTAAGTATAACCCTGGTGTTGTGTAAATATGCGAAGCTGTATTAACTATTGTATAAATGGTAGTACCATCGTCAAAGTCCCAAACATACTTGGCAGTATTATTTGAAATCAGGTTGTATTGTATTTCACCGGGGTTACAGATTGTTTTTGGAAAATATCCGAACGTACCCGTAGGCCCTTGAATAACCACATTTTTTATCATGCTATCTACACAACCACCATTATTTTCCACAGTTAGTTTTACAGTGTAATTTCCCGGATAGGTATAAATGTGCGACGGATTTATAAGTTGTGAATTTCCACCGTCACCAAAATCCCAGTTAAAATGAATGTAGTTGGCTGATTGGTTTGTAATATTTACAACCAATGGGGGGCAGGTGGAAAATGTATCGCTTAGGTTAAATAATGCTTTTGCCTGAAAAACCCTAAGTGTTACAGACATGGAATCTGCACAACCCGTTTTGTCGGCTACAACAAGTTTTACTATATAAATACCCGGATTGGAGTAAGTATAAACCGGAGCCACATCATTTGATGTATTGCCATCTCCAAAATACCAGGTATATACAGCATTGGCTCCATCTGATTGGTTATTAAACGTTACAGAAGATCCGGGACAAAGCATAGTATCAGAGGGTACAAATTTAGCTACGGGTTTACTTATTGTAATAAGTCCCGGCCTGGTCATACTGTCTGTGCAACCAAAGGCATCCTTGACATAGAGTGTTACACTATATAACCCTGCTGTATTATAAAAATGAGAGAATGGACCAGAAGAAAATGGTATAATATTATTGTCTCCAAAGTTCCACTTCCACTCTACAATTGGGTGAATATTATCTGTAGTGGATGAATCAATAAAATTAATGTTGGAGCCAAAGCAAAGATTAGTTGCCGAGCTTGAAAAATTAGCTTTGGGACCATAGGTATTTATGTTTGCAGGAATTGAAAGTGTGTCCCTACAATTTAATATGTCAGTTAACACAACTGATACGTTTCGGGTACCAGTACTAAAATAATATTGCGCAAAAGCATATATAGTATTGACTACTGAATCACCACCCAATCCATAAGGCAACCAAATGTATTGCTGTATATTGTTTCTATTTACATTATTTACCCTAAAAGTCAGCCTTGCCAATACACAAGTGGTTGTATCGCTTGCCGTCATTATCCCATTCTCATTTATTATCGGTATTATCGATGTTTTTGTATATTCACAGGCGCCGTTTGTTACCTTTAGCGAAACGCTATACCTACCTGTATCTGCATAGGTATGAGTTGGGTTTTGGAGTGTAGAAGTAGCTCCGTCACCAAAATTCCAGGTCCAGGTTTGTGCACCAATTGATTTATCAATAAACCTTCTTTTCATTGGTTGGTTGCAAAAGAATGCAGTATCAAATACAGGTATTGGCGGCAAAATATGCATATACTTTTCAATCTTCAAAGTATCAGTACAACCAAAATTGGAGGCAACCAGTGTTACAGTAAAATACCCGGTATCGTTATAGTTGTAAGTTGGGTTTTGATCAACTGAACTACCACCATCACCAAATGTCCAGTACCAGTCATTAATAATGCCTCCGCTTATACTGGAAAGGTCAGTAAAGGTTATTGTAGTAGAAGCACATGCATCTCTTGGGGTTGCCGTAAAATTAATAGTTGGTTTATTCCCCGCTTTTACAGCCTCAACTAACTTAAATGTATCGGTACATCCGGGGCCGGTAGTTACAATTACTGTAACATCGTACGCACCGGGTGAAGTATATGTATGTGTAGGATGTGCCAAAGTAGAAGTGGTACCATCACCAAAATTCCACTTGTACGAAGAAATAGCAACACTATCCTGCATAATAACAGATGGGTATATTGTAAAAGGCAGGCACCCTTTTGCAGGCAAGCTGTCAATCTTCAATATTTTTGGAGGTGCAATAACTACAAAATCATTTTTTACAATGCTGTCTATACACCCACCTGCATTTTTAATTATTAAGGTAACGGTATAGCTTCCTGATCCGGTAAATATATGTACCGGGTTTGCACTTGTAGAAGTTAAGCTATCACCGAATTTCCATAAATAACTAATAGCTCCCACTGAGGTATTGGTAAAGGAAACCGTTAGTGGTCCGGTACACGCTGTAGTATTACTTGCAGTAAAATTAGCAGTTGGTTTTGAGACAACTATTATTCGTTTTGTTACCGAATCGCTACAAGAACCGAAGTCTGTTACCATTTTGACCTGATAGGTTCCGGGAGCTGTATAAATCTTTCCGCATATAGCTGTATTACATTTTGTACCATCGCCAAAATACCATGTAGTACCAACAAATGTACTTGGGTTGGAGACATTCTTGGCTAAAAACGCCTCCCCGACACATACAGTATCAGGTATAGAACTAATTGCTTTTACAAACCCTATATTTATGGCATTAGACTTTATTAGGGTATCCGTACATCCGTAACTATTTTTCACTATTAACGAAACAGTATAACTTCCTCCGCTGGTATAATTATGATTGGGATTTGCTGCTGTTGAGGTTCCTCCATCCCCAAAATTCCAGAAATAAGTAAGTGTACCGGTTCCGGTAGAACTATTTGTAAATGCTACAGGCCCTGAATTACTACATCCTTGTACCGCAGAATAACTGAAAGCTGCCTTTACCCCGTTAACTGTTTTTATTAAAGAAGGTCGGGTAATGACTTTTGTACACCCAAGGCTATTTGTTACTTTTAAAATAACTGTAAAATTTCCGGAAGCTGTATAAGTGTGTTGTGGATTTTGCAGGGTTGATAATGTACCATCACCAAAATCCCATTGCCAGTTTGTAATATTACCTGATCCCGGTGTACTGATGTCGGTAAAGCTTACTTTCAAAGGGAAACAACCAGTACTATCTGAAAGATTAAAGTTAGGCTGCGGTAATGAGTAAACCTCAATGAACTGATTTTTGACAATAGAATCTTTACCGGATGCATTGGTGATAACAAGTTTTATATTGTATGTACCGGGATTAAAATAAGTGGCTACAGGGTTTTGTAGATAAGATACCGTTCCATTTCCTAAATCCCATTTCCAATTTGAAGGATTACCAGTAGAATTATCTGAAAATCCGACTACTAAGGGCGGGCATCCATTATTAGGTGTAGCTGTAAAATCAGCGTGCAATTGCCCCGCCGCGTTACTTATAATGAAGCACTGAACAATAAATAAGGTTAGCGTTAGTAAAAAATTTTTAAAGGTTTTCATAGAATTATCATCAAAATTTTATCGGATAATAGGATATTAACAATTCCTCGACCTTTATATAAACTTTGTTATTGCTTATTTATTTTGCAAATGCCTCTTTTTTTTAATTAATTTAATAAATTTCTTTCCACAATTGTGAAATAAAATCAATACCAACATTCAAAAACAAAATTATAGTACCAATTCTCAATAAGTAATTCAATTCTTTGGGGCATAAAAAAAACCTCCCGGGGGAGGTTCTAAAAAAAGTCAAAAAATTATATATTATAAGACCAAAATTCCTGTCGCATTCAATACAATTTCCTTTTTTGGTTCCTTTATTGCTTCAATTTCTTCTGCTGTTTTACCTGCATCTTCAGCATAATGTTGCAACTCCTTAACTGATGTAGTTTTCATTTTGGCTGTACCCGATACAACAATTTCTTTCCCATTAATAGCTACCGGAACCAGAAAATTATGATCTTTCATCTTTACCATCATATTACCGTCAGCAGTTTTTAGTTTTAACCAACAACCTTCTTTGGTGCATACATCTACTACTGTACCTTTCACCTTTACTGTCATTGGTTCATCTTTAACTTTTGTACCCAACTCTTCTACAGTTATAGCTCCGGCAGCAGTTGTCTTTTTACCATATACCGAACCTTTTTTAGCCGAACCTTTGGGTGGGTTAGCCAAGGCTAATAATGACATTACTAACATAATTACAAACAGGAAATTCTTTTTCATATACTATTATATTATTGGTTATAAAAATAAAGCCACAGTAAAGTTACTGTGGCTTTAAGATATTTTTTTTGATTTAGCTTATTTTTTCAACTTGCATATAACTTAGTTCAACAGGTGTAGATCTGCCAAAAATCTTCACAGTTACTTTCAACTTCTTCTTTTCATCATTCACCTCTTCTATAATTCCGTTGAAGTCATTAAAGGCACCTTCGATAATTTTAATCGTTTCGCCTACAATGAAAGGCTCACTCATGCTAAGTCCGCCGGCTTCTGCCATTTCATCCATTTTACCCAGCATCTTATTTACCTCTGCTTTACGAAGAGCTATTGGGTTTTCCTTTCCCAAAAAATGGATAACGTTGGTAGTATTCTTAATGATGTCTCTTAAATCGTCTGTCAATTTGTTATTGGAAATCTCAATCATCACATAACCGGGATAATAGTTTCTTTCCCGCATTACCTTTTTACCATTGGCAACTTTGTACACTTTTTCTACCGGCAGAAAAACTTGTTTTACCTGGTCCCAACCACCACGGGATACTTCTTTGTCCAGGTACTCTTTTACCTTTCTTTCCTTACCGCTTACAACCCTAAGCACAAACCATTTCGTGGTTTCCTGTTGTAAATTATCTGTATTTGCTGTTGCTTCCATTTTATACTATTATTTCAAAAGGCCGTATATAAATTTCAATCCATTACCCGCAACAAAGTCCATACCCAGTACAATGAAAGAAAGCAGAATTGTAGCTGCTAATACAATCATAGTTGACTGCTGTAGCTGCGGCCAGGTAGGCCAGGTTA
>JANMMU010000037.1:0-9910 GCA_031373555.1 Segetibacter sp.
CTTGAATGGTGGTATTTAGTGTGGTGATTAAATGCGATAATAATACTGTTGATGTTTCAGAAGCTAAGACAGCCCCTATCTATATACCGTTGCGCCAAATCAAAAATTTTAAAGAAAATTCCTTAAGTTAATGACATTGAGGTACAAATAATAAAAGAAGTGTCGATGCTGTAATTAGTTGACCAAGATTTATAAACCTCGTTGTGTCTTCTCCAAAAAATCTTTCAGGCAAAATAGCATTAGTAACAATATTTACGATAGCCAAACTAAATTGTAGTGCTGTAGTCCAATATCGTAGGATAAAGTTTATCATTTTTATTTAATCGAGGCTAAAATTAATGGTCTGCTTTTTTATGTCACCCTGTCCAATATCTCTTTGATAATTGATAACTGGCAAATTATTTTTACTGACGTAAAACATATAAATCCCAGGAGGCAAAAATATATCTGTAGGACTATTGGAATCGTTAGTATAAGCCAAAGGTTTCTTATTAAACCAAAACATGGTATTACAAGATATTTCGTACCCTTTTTGCTCTTTATTGTTTTTCAACAAATGAATGATTACATGAATTTTATTTTCAACACCATTATCATGAAAACCGTATTTTTTACCATGACTGTTCTTTAATGCAAAACTTTCATTTAAGTACGATAATTTGCTTTCAAAATTTGAAGAATCTGAAATCAGACTGCCTATAAGATTTACATCACTCTGTAAAACTTTTAAATATAGTGTATCGAATATAACATCATTTCTACTAGATATGTTGATAAATTCATTAATGTTATTTCGTAGTTTATTGAGTTGTTCTAAAGAAATGCTATCTTCTGAATAAGCTACCTCAAGATTTCTTTGATTGTTTTTTAGTTCAAGGATTACACTCTCAATACTTAGTAAAACAAAATCGTTTTGAGAATAAATTTTATCTGGTAATCCAGCTACTAAAATAAATAAAATTGCAAATAGGAGTTTAAAATTCATAAAATGCATTTTAAAATTAAGTTTTTGACCTATTGTTTGGTATTCTTTACATGCATGTTATTGTACTTCTAAAATAGCATCTAATTCAAAAATAACCTCAAGTTTTCAAATATCAAAATAATTATCCCCCGTGATTTCAGACTCCCAAAACGGACTGAAATCAACTTAGGTTAGCAGCCCTTTGACAGGCAAATTTTTAGCGTGTTCTAAGATAGCAAACATCCTATTTCTCTAGCGGACACACCGTGTCCCTACCATTGGGTCGGGAGTCCTGGGTTCCATTTTAAATTTAAGTTACCGCTTCGCTCAAACGTAAACTAGCAGGGATATTTAAGCCATGGTTTTAATCCATCTTGCTTATTCTTTATAGATAATTAAGAATTTATTCTGTTTTCAAAGGTTTTCCTTAAGTCGCTAATCACTAATTTAAATTTCCCGTCAAACTTTTTATTTATGTCGTCATACGAACCAATCAACCTTTCATAGATAGGGTTTCCAAAAATTGCTGCTTCGTCTATGCCACGTTTAGAAGCAACATTGGAAGCAAACACATCTTTGATTTTTTTCAGAACAATTATTTGTTCGTCTGTAAAGTCGTAAGTGTGTATGTAAGAAAGATAGTTTTTTTCAATGCGCTCTTTTGGTGTAGGAATTTTCTTTTTACCTAAGGCATGAAGTAAAAAGTCCCAAGCCGAACCTTCGGGGAAGTCGTACATTTTTTGCAAATGTCCTTCGTCTAAGAATGTATTTGGTTTGCTTAACCAATCAAGTAGTTTAGCCATTTCTTCGTCAGTAGGCTGGTAGTCAGCTTGTTCGGCTTTTGTTTTCAAGTCAGCCATTACAGGCTCTTGCGTTTTCTTTAATTCTTCTTCAAAAATCCTTTTGGCTTCTTCAATGGGGATATTGTCTTTTACAATAATTGAATCACCGTGTATTTCTACTCGCTGAATTAAATGTGCAGGGTCGGGATTGTCAATTAAAAAGTAATTGCCTTTTGGTTGTGGCGTTCCTGGTACTTTAGGTTTTTGGTCGCCAGGTTTTACAATTTTCTTGTTTTCTTTTAGCGTTCCTTTTCCGTTGTCTTCCATTCTTCTGCACAAACCAACAAAGTCTAGAATGGTGAAACTAAATTTGCCTGTTTTTGGGTCAAGTCGTGTACCACGCCCAACCATTTGAATGTATTTTCCTACTGATTTTGTAAGACCTGCAAATGCTATGTACCGAACGCAAGGAATGTCAACGCCTGTACTTAAAATGTCTACCGAAGTAACTACATACGGTTTTTGATATGGTTTTTTAAACCACGCTTTCAGCGTTTCGTTTAGTTCGTTGTTTTCTGAAATGACTGCTTCTGCATAATATGGTTTTTCGGAAAGGTCTTTTTCAAAAACAGTGTTTACTGCCTTTGCTAATTCAATGCAATGTGCTTGACTAACGCCAAACAAAATTATTTTCTCTCCGTATTGTGTGTTCTTTTTTAGTTCTTCTGCAATTCGTAAACAGTTTTCCTCTGAAATAAATTTGCGGTTTAGCTGTTCTAATTTCAGTTTTTTTTCTGCTCCTAATGCAATTACATATTTTTCTTGTGGGTCTAAAACGTGGTCAAACTTTATTCCGTTTTCTTCGGCTTCTTGTATGAGTGAAGAAAGCAATTCAACTGGTTTGTATGGAGCAAGGAAACCTTCGCTAATTCCTCTGTCCATATCAAATTGAAAGTCGGGTTCTCCTGTCTCGCAACCAAATAATTTATAGGTGTCTATGATTGCCAAATCCTGTTCGTCCACTTCTGTACCTTCTTTTGGCGCTGCTATTCGTGGAGTTGCGGTTAAACCAACTCTTGGACAAAGAAAATGGTCGAAGATTAATTTTCTATTTACATTAATACTCCTGTGGCACTCGTCCACAATAATTAAATCGTAAAAACTGGAGGGCAAATCGCTGTGAATTAATTCCAAGGTATCAATAACTACAACATGAATACTGGCGTGTTTTCTTGCCCTGAAATTGGAAGTTGTAATCCAACTGCTGGTATGTTCCCGGCTGATTAAGGCAAAGCCGTCATCAACCGATTGCTTGGCTAACATTCTCCTGTCTACCACAAACAAAATGCGTTTGGCTAACCCACTTCCCAATAGTGCTTTTACTAAGGCGACGGCTGTTCTTGTTTTACCAAGGCCGGTTGCCATGTGAATAAGCATTTTTTGTTTGCCTGCTTTATAGTTTTCGATAATTGTGCGAATGCACTGAAGTTGGTAGTATCTCTCTTTGCCAATACTGGGATCATAGCCTCCTGCAATGGTGGTGTCAATAGTAATTTCTTTGTTGGAAGCAATTTTTTTCTGTTGCTCAATTTTGAGCTTCATTTCTTCCAAGCTCATAAAGCCCGTTACTTGCTTAAATTCTCCTGCCTCTAATCCTTTCCAATTATTGTCGTAAAACAAAATCCTTTCGGCGCTACAGGCATACAAAAAACGGGGTTTGAGCAAATGCGTAATGATCGTACGCAATTTCAAGAGGTCTTTGTTCTCTTTATCGAGATTATTTTCAATTACTGCTACTACCTCGCCGTTCAAATCCTGCAAAACAATATCTGGACGAATATTTTTAAAACCAGGATAATCCTTTTTTAGATTTTCTGATATGTCATACACTTGCTGATACAATAAGGTGTCGCCAAGTTTCCATTTGTACTCATTCACCAATCGTTGTATGATTGGTAAATCGGTGGAAGTGGCTTCATTTATCTTTTTACCACGCACAGGTATCACTTTTTTATTTGCAGCATCGCGTCTTTGTTTTTTTGATTCTTCTTTTAGTTGCTCAATGTATTCTTCAGTATTTTTGACCAGGCCACTATAAAAAACACTGCCTGGATTTTTTTCCTGGTCTGACTGATACCGCCGGAGTTTCTCCTCAAACAGTTCAATGATTTCATTGGTTTCTTTACTGGCCATTGTTTAGTTATTATAAAGTAACCTAAATATTCCCTTTGGGGTAGTGTTGTCATAGCATGTGCCAAATACCTTTTTCCACTCGCTGTACTCCAATTCGTTGTTTATTTCAGCATAATGCACTTCCACTCCATATAGGTGTAACATGAACTTTCTTGACTTAAACAACTTCTCAAACTTTTGTAACTTTTCCCCATCCAGTGACGCTACTTCGTTGTAATTAAAATAGAAAACCACATCCACATCGGCGGGGTCAGGAGCTAAAGTAGCAAACGAACCATCTATCCAAACTTCTGCTGTAATGTTGAGCGCTTTAAACTCATTTAAAAAACTGCCAAAACCAATGAGCATATTGACCCGATGGTCTGCCCCCTGATGATTAAACGGGCTTACAAATTCTGTATGCAAATCCGCTTCTGCGATGTCTTTAAAACCACTTGCTAACAAGGAAGGGTGTTCGGTTTCTCTCATTAATCAGTTTATTGGTTATTTTCTAATCTACAATGTATTTTACAAACCAATTAGGTACTTTGTCTGTGTCAATTATTCTAACATCTTCGCCATCCGTTATTTCTGCAATCAGTAAGCTGCCTTTTCCTGAATTGTCCCAAAAATATGCTCTATTGGTCTTTTTAACGGCTTCTTTTAAGTTTTGCAAACTTTTGTAGTACCTGTTTGTAATTACTTCCTCTTTTACGTTGTGACCTTGCTGGGTTACTCTTACATTTACACGTGTTACATTAATTTTAGGGTCTTCGGTAGCTATAAAGTATAAGTAAACCCGGTACCCTTTATCCCTGGCCTTTTGCAAAAAATCTATTTTACTTTCGTGACTCATGACTGTTTCGTAAGTAAAGGAAATATCATTGGCCAGTAATGTTTGCCTGATAAACTCCGCAAGGTCGGCTGCCAGGTAAGAATCGGCTTTGGTAGCTATATGCAATACATTGTCTGCTACGCTTAATTTGCTCCACAAATCTGACTCGTCTCTTTTGAGGGGTGCAAACTGGCTTTCTTTAAAAAATAACTGTAGTTGGGATTGGGTTATTGAAAGTTGATAATCGCTAAAATTCAACGTTTGCTTTTCTACCAGTAAACGTTCTATATCATCGGCATTAACATAAACACCTAAAGATATTTTTGCAGGCAACTCTTTTATTATGGTCGTCTTGCCCGAACCATTGGGACCCGCAAATACTCTCATTCTTTTTGTTGGCATCCTATTTCAACTTAAAATGTTGGGGCAATGTGTCAGCGGGTTTTTCTATTTTGCGAATAAACGTTTTAGTGCCGTCGGGTTGCAAAAGGTATAAACTGCCATTCTCCTCCACATACATGGGCACATTGGCTTGCATGGCTTGTTCATTGGCTTTGTAGGTGGCCAATATGGCTGCACCTGCTAATGCGCCAAGGGTGGCTCCTTCTTCTTTGTTTTTTGAAAGCAAAGCCCCTAAAAAAGCACCCACAAAGCCACCTTTAATGAGCGATTGTATTATTTCTTCGTCATTTTTCATAAAGTGAATTTAATCATTTTCAACTGTTTCCAATACAGGTTCTGCAAACTCTACGCCCCACACATCTGCTAATATTTGGTTGATTTTTCTTTCGGCATCTGTTTTCATTTTGAGTAAGCCTTTTAAAACTTCCATTTGTGCGTCTAATTCAACAACAATTTGGTTTTGAATTTCTAGATTCGGGTAAGTGATTTGCACTTTTTGAAAATCGGTTGCACTAATATTGTAAGTTCCACCACCAGCAGTAGGCTTCAATAATTCTCTGCCTTTCGGACTCATTAAATAATACATTACATATCTTGATTCAATTTCGTCTATCTTAAAACGAAATCGAATCAGATAGGAAGCGTAAACAAATGATAAATCAGAATCCCAAACTGCACATTTCCCTACAAGATTTGGGTTGCCGTTTGAACGAACAATTAAAAAATCTCCTTTCTTTAATTGATATTTTTTAAACTCCTTTTCCGATAAGACGGATTTTTTAATGTCATTAAGTTTAAAATCACAGAATCCTATGTTGCCAATTCTTAACACATTATATCCTTCTTGTTGATAATTGGCTTTTTCAGAAGAACCATATAGTGAATCAATAATTAATTCTGAAATCGGCTTTTGAGATAAATCATAATCTGTCAAAAAAGCATCAATATCAACGCTCCAGTTTGCAACTATTTTTTCTGCACCCCCAATAATTGCCTTCTGTTTTTCAATTTGAGCAACAATTGCGTTTTGTTCATCAAGGGAAGGGAGAGGGATTTCTAAGGACATAAAGAACTCTGCACCTTGTTCATTCTTTATTCCACCATTTTTAATTTCATTAACTCTGTCTTGTAATTGTTTACTGCGTAATGCAATTACAAGATATTCAGGGTTTATTTGCGTTTTATCAATTTCGTAAACTTGGTAATGAGTAGAGCAAACTAATTTCCTATCAGCCAAAGCCAACGCCCCTTGGTGAACATTGATTTTGGAAGTAACTAAATCGCCCTTCTCTGCTTGGTACAAATCCATTCCAGTTTCTTTTTCTTCACGGAAATGAATTTTACCATCTTTAAAAGAAATTTTATCTACAATATCAATTTCGCCATCATAATTATCCTTCTTAATCTTTACATATTTTGGCTCAACTTTTCCTTCCAGTTTTTCTATTGGAAATTTCTGCTTTGATTTCAGAATCTCCTTAATCATATTCAGTTCCTTATGTTTTGCAATAAGGTTGTTGTCCAAATTGCTTACATATTCCCGGGCAATGTCTGCTTCCAGTGCATTAGTAGGATTCAATTTCAGCAGATACGGTAGAATGTTTTCGGGTTTGCCCTTATTCAGTTTTTTGTAAACTTCTTCCAAGGTAGTTGCACCGTTTGGTTGTATGTTTTTGAGTGCTTCTATCCATTCTACAATTTGGCTGTCGCTAATACTGCTTTTATAATTGGCTAAGTTGAAGGAATAATTGTGTGCTTTGTCAATGCGTTTGGCAATTTCGTTTTGTATGCGGTTTTCCAGCATTTGGTCAAAGGTTTTTAATTCCATTGACTTGTCGGCTTCTGTAGCTTTTTCCGCTTTTATTTTTTTATCAAAGTCTGCTTCCTTTTTTTCTCTTTCAATTTTGCCTTTGGCCTCCATATCGGCACGGGTTTCTGTGCGGATTTTATCTTTTACCCGTGGGTCAAGTGTTTTAATCCATTCGGCAGGAATGCAAAATTGGTTTTTGGTTTCAGGGGGTTGTTTGTCGTGCTTCACATATTCGTGATAAAGCGTTAAGCATTCAGTGAGTTGATTTCCTTTTTGCTCTTTGCGGTTGGTTCCCATGGTGTAACCATCGTTGGTTATTTTGTAAAACCAAGTCCAGTCGGTTTTTCCGCCCTTTTCAAATATGAGAATAGAAGTTTTTGGGCCTTGTCCGCTTTTGCTGACAAACAAACCTTGTGGCAAAGAAATAACGGCTTTCAATTGTGCTTCATCCAATAACACTTTACGCAAAGCCTTTGCACTAAACTGATCCCAGGTATGGAAGCCCTCTGAAACCACAACGGCACATTTGCCACCTGCTTTCAGTTGCTCAAACATCAGTTTCACAAACAAAATAGTGGTTTCCGATTCTTTGGAATATTCGCTCCACACATCAGGATAGCTTTCCTGGTCTCTTTGTGCGCCAAAAGGTGGATTTGCTAAAATAATCGATTTGCTTTCATGGTCTGTTACTGGTCTGTATTTTGCCAAACTATCGCCTTGCTCAATATTGGCTGGGTTTAAGCCTCTTATGTAAAAATTGATTGCAGCCATTGAACGTATTCGACCCTGATATTCAATTCCTGAAACACCACTACGGTAAAACTGTGTGGTTTGCTCAATGCTCGGGAAGTCTAATTGATTGAACTTAAAATATTCATCGAACCAAGCCGATAATTCTGAATTGGCTTTTTCTCCCGGCCATTCACGGTCGGGGTCAACTCTACGCATCACAAATTCAAAAGCGTCAAATAGAAAACCGCCTGTACCGCAAGCTGGATCAAAGATGATGTCGTCAAAAGTTGGCTCTATCATAGCCGTCATAAATTGTCGAATATGGTCTGGCGTTCTATAAAGACCAATATCTTTTGTTCCGCCTGTTTCACTTAATGCCGATTCAATGGCATCGCCTAAAAGATCGGTTTTCAATAATCTTGCTTCTTCAATGTCGTTGGCCAAAATACTTATTACCTCTCCAAGATTACCACTGGTAACCTTATTAGTAAAATTAGAATTGCTAAAAACTTCTTGAATCAAAACCAATTGATCTTGTACTTTTTGTGGAAGGTTTCCTTCAAACACTTGTCTTGCGCTATGTAAAATGCTGGAATAAAAAGGGAAGAAATTATCGTTGAGTTCTGATAAAATTTGCTCGTTGGAAACGGTTGATAAATAGGAGAACAACCGATTTTCATTTGTTTCTTCTATTCCTTTTTTTGGATTTTTCCAAACATAGTCAGTAGAAAACAGTTTGCGTAAGGGCTTAAATTCTTCATCCTGTTTGATTTTGGTTTCAAAAATTCGTAGCAATAGTAATTCAATAATATATTCTACTCTTTCTACCGGATTTCCAGCAGGTCTTAGCTTATTGTGTAGCTTTTTTAAAGCATTGTTAGTCTTATTGTCTGCGTAATGTACTGTTGAACGTCCCATAATAGTTTTAAAGTGTCGAAGATATATTTATATTATCCCTTTTAAAGAATAACCTTAAGGGATAGCTGCAATACTCATTTAAAGTAAGTTATGAAAAAATAACTAATGCTTATTAGCTTTAAGGACTTGGTTGATTTAATATTTTCTAGTTCTTGTGATTCAAAAATATACTCATATAATCATCATACCAAATATTTATTAATATTTGTTAGTAATTGTTTGTGACCTTATATTTTACCATTTGGTTAATATTGAACTCCTAACGGAGTTCGTAGTCTTTTGAGGGGAGTTTTATTTGTTACAAATATTTATCTCCTCAGGAGAATGAATATCAAGTGGATTTAAGTTTGTAGCTACGCTTTCAGGGCATTACAAATATTTATCTTCTCGGGAGAATGAGTACAACAGGTTTAAAGTTATTGGTTGCGTTTCTCCAGGTTGACAGACACCTGCTAGCGTAAGTGTTCGTTGCATTTGAAAGTTTAGTGAAGCGTAACTTCAATACAATAAAAGCAGGTCTCGCTACTGTAGCAGGGACACGGTTTGTCCGGTAAAAGAGTTAAGTGTTGGGCTTCCTTGTCCCCTAAATGTTCCGACGTAGGCTCGGTTGTTCAAAGTCATCGCTTAGCGAGACTGATTGGACAATTTATCGGTGAGGAAAACCTATTGCCAGAAGTCTTATACCGATTGGACAAACAATGTAGTCCAATTCAGCTTCGCCTCATTTGACTATTTGTTTGATTCCACCGGTATAAACCACTGTAAGATTTTAAAAATATTGGCATATTTTGAAAATCACATTGGTATTAAACCAAAACCCCAACAACGGCATAAAAAGAAGCCCGGCGTTGTGAACCGGGCTCTCTGTGTTTTTACCTCACCGTACTTATTTCTTTCTACCTGGTTTCCGCTGTGCTGAGCTTTTCTTTTTAGTAGGCTTATTCTTTTTAGGGTGATCTGTTTTTTTTGACATACAATTAAATTTAAGATTAGTGAATTATTTACTCATGGCTGTAGTGTATTTCTTTCCGTCCTTCCATGTTGTAATTTCAGAAGCGGTAACTATACATCCAAACTATAAGTGGACAAATATATGCCTATACGGGTAATTATAATATTTAATCAAAGTCAGCCGCCCGGGCATATTGTAACCAAGCTAGTTTATACGTTTGCTTTTCCAAATTTAATTAAAGATTTGAGATTAATTTAAGACAATAGGATTGAGGATAAATCCAACTTGTTTTTAGAACTGCAAGCACTTAAATTGCAGGTAAGGAGGATGCGCTTGTAGGTGC
>JANMMU010000048.1:0-5164 GCA_031373555.1 Segetibacter sp.
CCACCGTGGCTTCTTCCGCTTACTTCTGTAAATGCAAGTGATAACGAATTATAATAACTGGCTGTAAGTGCATTTATATCTGTTCCTTGTTTTACAAAAACTCGGTGCATTGTATCTGTGGTGTATGCTCCTGCCTCATTAATTATCAATCGTGGATATAAGTTATTTCTCCTGATAAATAAAGCATCGGAAATTTTTAATGATGGGACTACAAACCAATCATTTCTAATTCCAGTTTTGTAACCTTTGTGAATGCCTAAACTTTCTCCGTGAGCAATATATTTTACTGCTCCATTTTTCTGATTAAGATTTTGTTTGTCAGGGAATGCAAGTAAATGTGCTTTGGCTTTTGAGAACTTATTTTTCTCCCAATCTTTTTCTGTAAAAATTACACTGTTTACCTGCACACTTCTTCCAACCATTGGTTTTGCATAGTCGTGTAGGTCGTATTCTTCAACTGTTGTAAGTGGAACAGTAAAGAAATCATTTGAGCCTGTTGTTATACCAACTTCAACTTTTGCATATTGCCCAAGAGTTGAAATGTTTCTTTTCTTAGCAATGTTTTCTAAAAAGTCAATTTCCTCTTGTTCTAAAAAATAGAAAGTCCATTTGTTAGATTTAAAATCAATTTTCTTTTGTGGGCTTTTAAGTTTTGCGGTATCAAGCGTTTTCAATTCGCTTGCATCTTTCAATTCAATGTGTTCAATGTTGTGTTCTTTGCTTCCGTTTTTTTCGCAAAGAAGTAAAACAACTTCTTGTTGAATATCGGGAAATACAAGCTTTTCAAATGAAATGATATTTATTTTATTGTAAAATTGGGCAATGAATTTTCTCAATTGCAGTGCAAATGAAACTTGTAAAATTTCTGCTGGCAAAACAAAGCCGATTTTTCCACCTTTGTCTTTCAACAAAAGGGAAGAACCAACGACAAACGAAACCCAAGCATTTGTGAGTTTAGAATAAGTCAAACCTGCTTTTATAAAAATATCACCTGCCTCAACTTGTTGTTTTCTGTCAAAAAATTGATACCGTATGTAAGGTGGATTTCCAACAATTAAGTCGAAGCGTTGCAAAGTATTATTGCAATAAGTATGAAAATCATCATTGATAATTTGTTTGTTTTTCAAAACAATTTTCTCGGCTTTTTGGGCTTCAATTTCATCAAACTCAATTGCTGTAATAGATTTGTATTTTGATTTTAATTCCTTCAATTGTTCAAGGAATACTCCATCGCCACAACTCGGCTCAAGTATATCAAAGTCGGTGCTTCCATTAATTCCCCAACGCAAAATAAATTCTGCAATTGGTTCAGGCGTATAAAATCCACCCCTTAATTTTTCTGCCGTTGCGTTTTCAATTAGCTTCATACAATTCTTTAATTAATGGGATTAGTGAATCATCATTGCCTAAATCATATAATTTGGCTAATAGCTTTTCTAAGGCTATTTTTTCTCTTGAAAACTGGCTTTGCAATGGCGTTAATGCTCTCTTGTTTCCAATGTTTGCATCAATTTCATCTTGAATTTTTATTAGTTCTTTTTGGAGTTTTACAATCTTGTCGTGAAGTGCTTTATCCTTTGCGTTTGAGAAATCAATTTTACGAATAGGTAAATTGTTTAGAACCTTTGTTCCTCTTGCAAAATAGCTTCCTCTAAATATTTCGCCAGTCAAGATTACAAACCACTCTACATATTTAGAGTTTAAAATGGCTTGTATGTAATAAGTGGAATAGTCAAATTTTTCGGGTAATGTGATTGCACAATAACCCGCAGTTCCACCAGAGGTAAATAATGTTCCATAAATATCAATAGCGTATTTGTCACCACTTGATAATACTCCAAGTATTATTTTTTCCTTCTTTCCTGAAATATTTAAACCTTGTTGTCTTCCGAATCTGTGCCATTCATTTTTTGTTGCAGGTTCAGGTTTTATATCTCTTTTAGGGTTGTTTAGAATGGCTTTATGCTTTTGGAAATAGTCAAAAGCCAATGGATATTTTTTCTGAATAGTTGTAAGCGGAATTATTTCAACACCCTTTTTTGTGTTTTCGTAAGGGTAAATTACTCTTGCGTTTGGCTTGAAAGTTCTATATGTATTTAAGTTGTCTTCGCCTGATGATGTTTGAAAATAGGGTTTGGTTATTGCCTTTTCAATTTTGTAGTCCACATTCTTTTTTGTGAAGTAGTAATGCTTTGCATCTTCCTTTGTCGGAATGAATATGTAAATTTCATTTGCACTTGTCTGAATTCCATTGAAAATATTATCCTCGCCAACTAAATCAACCAATTTAATACTTTGAGATGATATTTTAGTGTATGCGTTTGTTAGGTCGGGCGGAACTAAAACCCAAACTTCATTGTCTAATTGACTTGTGTTTTTTGTAGCATATTTAACGGCATTAGGTTCTCTTACTTTCCAACTTTTTAAGTTCTTTACTTCTGCATATTGGAAAGTCTTTTGAGATTTTTTGTTTAAGATTAGCAAACAAGTGTAAGTTGTTTTGTCTGCAAAAACTTGGTTTGCTCCAAATGAAACAATTGAATGTAAATGACCTTTGCTTGAAAGTTCTTCTCTTAGTTTTTTACCTGCACCGACTTTTGTGAATTTGCTTGGAATGATATAACCTAAAATTCCGTCAGCACTTAACAAGTCCATTCCTTGTTCAACGAAAAGGAAATATTTATCAAACTGTTTGTATGCTGATGTGTAATTTGATTTATAAAGAGGTAATTCAAGCGGAGTAATATTTTTCATATCCTCCGACTTCATATAAGGCGGATTGCCTACTATAACATCAAAACGGAGTTTTGTAAAATCGAACGGATTTATAATTACTTGGTCTTTCTTATTGGTAACTTGTTTCGGATTCAATAAGCTGTTGCCAAAGAAGATGTTTTGCGAAAGGTCAGGTAAAACAGGCTTTGTAGCATTTGTAGAGTTTACATCTTCACCCTCTAAAAGTTTTAAAAGTAAACCGAATTTTGTTGCTTCAACAGCATTGTAATCTTTGTCAACGCCAGAGATGCAATTCAATAAAAGTTCCCTTTTTATCTTGAATGGCAGTTTGTATGTGTCAAGATTGGTTTGAATGAGTTTTGATTTGTCATTTTTTAAATAGTAATCAATCAAAATATCATTCAACAATTGAAACAGTTCTAATAAAAATGCTCCCGAACCACAAGAAATGTCAGCGAATTTTAGTTTTAATATTTCTTTATCGGTCTTTCCTTGACACTTTACTAAAACGGTATTCCTTAAAATATCGCTGATTATAAAAGTCGGTGTCGTGATAATATCCCTGTCAATATTTTCAGGCTTTTTTACCAAAGCGATAGTTTTGTTTTCTATTGCCAATTTTTCAGAAAGAAAAATTTCATAGATGCTTCCTAAAATGTCAGACGAAAAAACACTGAATGAGTAGGGGCTTTCAGGATAATAAAGTTGTTTGATAATTGTCCAAAAAACGGAACTTACATTTTCTACAATCTTGTCTTTCAGTAATTGGTCAAACAGCCCTGAATTATAGCGTTTGTCGGCTTGTTCAAATTTTTTGATTAATGCTTTAAAGTCGTTTGCGTTAGCAAACTTTAAAAGCGTTTGATAATCTTCTAAATTTCGGTCTTCGCAAACACGGAGAAATAAAACCCTGTTTAAATAACTTTGAACAACATCATTTAATTGTTGCTCGTCAATTTTAGGTTCGTGTTTATAAATCTCTGCTCCTAATGCCTTTCTCCATTCATTGATTTGATTTAAGAAAAGGTTGTCAATTGAATACTGGTTAATTTTAGTTTCAATTTCTTTCCATTCAGTCTCAAATGCACCTGAATAAACAGCACCTTTTCCTAAAAGTTTTTTAATTTCTTCAAACTTGCTTTCGTATTCAGTGTAATGATATTTTTTTATTAATGCCTTTTGAAAAGTATCGTCCTTGTCAACTTTTACAGATGTATCGTAAATAATTAAGTATTCAAAATTTGATAAAACGGAAATTTTTAGTTTGGCTGTAAAGCCATAACGTCTAACTTGTTTAGCTGAATCATTATTTGATTCTATTGCTACACAAGGCTTTTTAGCTTCTAAGAAGAATTTCCTTTCCGAAAATAAACGGAAAGTATAATCAGGTTTTTTTGAGTGTTCCGAAGCATTTTCCTTTAACGCCTCCTCTAAAATTACTTCTCTTTCGTTTGTCGGTTTACCTGCATTATTTTTGATGTCCCAACCAAGCAACTCAAAAAACGGGTCTAGGAAATCACTGCGGAGCAATGTTTCATTATACTTGTTTGTCAAGTAGTATTTTCTGTCTGCGTTATATTTTTCTATGAGTTTTTTAATTGTCATTTGGTTTTGTTGGCTTTTAAATATTTAACTTTTTTCTCTGCTACTTTTAATGCCTTTTCTCCAAGGTCTTCGTCTTGAATTTCATACATTATTTTTTCGCTAAGGAAAAGCACCAATAGTTCTTCAGGATTACATTTATAAATGTCGGCAAGTTTTAATACAACCTCTTTTGATAGCTTGCGTTCGCCTCTTTCCATTTTGCTAAGAATTGCCACATCAATGTCAAGCAATGCCGCTACCTTTCTTAAAGGCAGTTCGTTTTGCTCTCTGATTTGTCTAAGCTTTTCGCCTAATGTTTCTGTTGACATATATTCTATTGACAATAAGTGTCAAAATTAGTTGTTAAAATTTAATTGTCAACTTAATTTTCCAAAATCTTTTCAACATCGTTATGGTGGGTCGGGAAATTGGCTCTTTTGGTTTTGCGAAGGGTTGGCTTGTGTGTCGGGCAAAACCAAATGTGCCAATGTGGGCTGGCTAAAATTATTTTTTTAAATGTGCGGTGGGAAAATTTTTAAAACAAATGCGTTGGCTTTAGTGTCGGCAACTGGTTAGGTCTGTGTCGAGTTACAGCGAAATTGTCAACCGAGTTCTTGTCACCCGAAAGTCAGTTTGGAAGTCAAAAGTTTGGTCGTTTTGGTGTCCGTCTGATTGTTAAACGGTCGTCTTTTAGGCTTGCTTATAACGAACAGGGGTCAAGTAGCCCCCCGCATTTCAACAGAAGGCTCTCACAGAACCGTACTTGAAGGTCTCCCTTCATACGGCTCTTGACATACAAATCTATTTTGTCTTTACTATAGTTTCCAGTGTACAAATAGGGTTG
>JANMMU010000130.1:0-11494 GCA_031373555.1 Segetibacter sp.
CTCACCAATGCGCGTTCCGCGCGTGCCTGGTTCCTTTCCAAGGGCGCCGCCGAAAGCGATATCGCCAGGCACTTCGTTGCGGTTTCCACCAATACTCTACCCATCGGAGGGAGGATAATATAGTGAACAATGCAACTTGCGGATTAACTGCCGCCAACTCCCCTGCTTGTATACCTGCTGAAATCAATGTTTCGAGGCGGGTTTCATACAATTTTCTTAACTCTTTAAAAGTAGTTAATTTCTCTTTGGTGAGGTATTTCCAATCGTGATTTGTTACCGAAACTTCAGGTCCATTAACAATCATCATCCGCACATGAAAACGAATGAGTTCTTTTAGTTTGTCAATGTGTGTTGTCTCCTGTATTTCTATTTCTTCTAAATGGTCCAAATAATTGTTGGCAACTTCAAAGCAGATTTTTTCTAAAATTTCATCTTTGCTGCCGATGTGGTAATACATACTTGCGGCTTCCATACCTAACTGTGCAGCCAAATCACGCATACTTGTGCCACCAAAACCCTTTTGTCTAAAAAGCCTGGCTGCTTCTTTCAGAATCTGATCAAGTTTTTCAGTCTTATTTTTAGTAATGGTCGCCATTTTCTCAAATGCGTTTTCTTATGAACGGTAAAATTAAGGGAAAAGTTGTAAAATTCTAACAAACGTTAGGTAGATTTTTTTTCTAAACATAAGATCTTTTGGAAGGTATTTGACTTTTATTAAAGTAATCAGAGTATAATAATAAGTTTTAATGCAAGCACTTCTCTTTATCAAGTGCAACTACCACTTGGGCTAACAAGGATGCCTGATTCTAAATTGCAAGGGAGGTTTTACAATGCCTGTTAATAAACTTAATGTGAGACACAACGAACATTTAGGCTAGCAGGGCATTAGTACGTATTTTAAGCATTTGAGCCTTGAAAACCAGACAAAGTCTGGCTTTTACTTTATCTCCGTAGTCACAGACATACGGAGAGTTTTATCATATTCTACGAAGAGCGGGGGCTTTTGTCCGCCCGGAATCCCTACACAGTGTCGGGACTGAATAAAGATATAAAAGTACAGGTTAAAAAACAAAAGCCCAATGCGGTTACTTACTACAGGCTGCATTACTGCTTTATTTTTTATTGAAAGTTAGGTTTACTTAGCCTTGAATCAGTGGCAGAATCGTAGGGACTCTTTAAGAAGACCAGACGAGGATAGACATACTATGATCTGATTTTTTCTAGGATCTTACCGAAGTTCATTTCCAGTTTTTCGTTTCGTATATCAATACACAAACTTGCCCGCAGGCGGCCGATGATCCTGTCCAGATTATTCTTCAGGTCCTTTAAGCGTGTGTATTCCTCGTTAATATCCCAGGTATCCCGCCCTTTTTCTGCCCTGTTTATTCTGAGTGTTTCGATCTCCTTCAATTCTGCATCTATATGATCTAATGCTTCATCAGTAAACTGCCGGTTAAAAAAATCATCTTCAATATAGCAGGCAATGAATTTTTTGCAGGAGTCGGTCTTTTCAAGATAAAAGGTATTGATTGTTTCCATGGCAACCCAGGCAGAAAGTAAACTTTTCTTTGAGACAATTGAAATGGTGGTCTGGGTATCACGGATACAATTCTCAATGAATTTTTTTATATCATCACCGGCCTGTGCTTTTTCACTATCAATGGTAACACTGATGTTATTCTTTTCCAGCATTTCTTTAAGCCTGTTGGCGTTGTCAACATCACTATGATTGTAAGAGATGAAAACTGTTTTCTTGCCAGGCGATGTACCGGGCGTTACAGAACCACTTTCAAAACCGGTCACCAGGTTTAATAATGCATAAGTAACCTGTGTGCGAATGACAACAGCTTGATTAGAGCTTATGAGGCCGAGGCTGTCTTTTTTCTGCACATCGATGAATTTAGCGGATAAAGTACCTAATTGATCCTTAAGTTCACTGCTCACTAAATCCAGTTTGGTAAAAAGCTGGATCGCAGCCTGTATTTTGTTGGCAGCGATTAACTCCCTGAGTTTGACGCAATTTTCATTCATAGATAACGATCATTTGACGGTTCTGCAAGCGGTAGCAGGTTTATTGAAAGACATAATTTTTATCCTGAAGATATCTCAAAGCGATGAATATTTCTGCCTGCATGAATATCTGGTTGTTTTTTATTTCTTTATAATTTAGGTTATTAATAGCATTATCAAGCCACATGTTGGCATTTAGTTTTTCGGCAAATGACCCATCCTTATATGCATCTACAATAGCAATGATCTGCCAGGGAATCACTAAATGTCTTGTTCCATCCCGGGTTGTAGCAAGGGATGTATTTTTTGAGTTTAAATAATAAAACACATCATTTTGTTGCCTGAAAAAAATTGGTGTGGCGGATTGATATAGTGGCAAATCATTTAACCACTGCCGGTTAATAGAGGTTGATGCATAATGTGTTAAGTTAAGTGTATGTACTACCAGTCCAGAGATACTCAATGATTCCTGAGCCTGCTTCCTTTTATCATTTGGATAATCTTCCCACACAGTTTTAGAGGTATCTGATCTGTTAGCCAGAAGCCATTTTGCACCTTTGTCAATAGATGTATTTATGATATTACGGGTAATTGGGTTATCGATATTTGGCAAAGCATTATGTAATGCCCTGATCACATGGCAGGTTGCATAGGTAGAACTAAACTCGGTCAATTTTTTTTCAATCGGCAGCATACTCCATGCACCATTCTCTAGTTGATGCTGAATTAAAAAATCGAGCAGCTTGCAGTGATATTTATTTAACATGTTCAGGCTACCGATGGCACTTATGATCCAGCTGCTAGCCCGCATATCATCATAATTAACAAACTCCACCCAGCAACAACAACTGTCAACAATTGATGCAGAAGTTAATTTCAGGTAATTTTCTTTGACGGTATCAGTAAAATCATTTGCTAGCCCCATCATTAACTGAGAGGCAGTCCAGCTTCCCATGTTATAATTGATATCAAACTTTTTTGTTTCTGCTTTTATTTCTATTTTTTGGTTTTTTACTACTGTATTTAATTCATCATTTAATCTTATTACCGGTTTTGTGTCACCAGTAGTCAGCATTATAGTACCAAAGTAAATCACCTTCCATTTCCACACTGCCAATAGTAGTATAAGAAAGAATACAAGCCAGGTAATCTGTTTCCTTATTTTTTCCACAATCTTTTTAACGGTAGTAGCTTTTATTTCCTGAATATTTCGTTGTTCTTTAATCTTCATTATCGGGATAACAATCGTATCGTGTGATATTTCGTAACTGAATCCTCCAACATTATTGAGCTCACGCCTGATTAAGAAACTGTTTTCTAATAGCTGTAAGATACCAGCATCCATCTTCAGTTTACTAATCTGTTTACGCAGAATATTCCCGTCTACACTAAGCCTTCTATATTCCCTTGTTTGCTCATCTTCATCTATCAGGTTGTCCTCGAGAAGCGATTGTGCATTTTCCCTGACCCCGGCAGGCAGTTTTTCGATCTGCCGCCTGTAGTATTCATCATATAGATTACTGAAATCGGGCAGGTCTTCCTTGTTGACTTCCCTGTCTATCTGCCCCTTCTTTCGTTTTTCTTCCATCCTGCTTTCACACCCTTGGCAGATGATCTGCAAATGAAAAGCCTCAATAGTTTCTGAACCATCGCTCTGTATTTTTGTCAACTCTTTTAAGATGATCTCTGTGGCTATGTCGTCATAAGAAAATGGATGAGTAGCAAATTTATCATCTTCCAACAGTGCCGGAAATTTTATTGCCTCGATCGCTTGGTCGTGGTTCAGACCTTTTATTTCAAAACGATTATCTAAAATACGTGGAAGAGCATCTTTCATTGAATGGATAAGGCTTAAGCGATCTGATCGTATTGAGATAAGCACTTTTATTTCCAGCCTTGTCGAAAGCAATTCGATCTCCTTATCAACTGTGTCATTAGAGTTCTCCCGTATTACCTGTGGAATATCGGTGTACAACAGTTCTGACAGTTCCCATCGGAATGCTTCCTGTATCTCCCTGGAATAATTAAAGAATTCTTCGAACTGGTCAAATATCAGCAGGAACTTGCTGTGTCCTGCCAGCTGCAGTTTTTTGAACTGTCCCCATAATTCCGGTACGTTTTCGTATTTATCATGCAAGGTTGACCCGGTAATTTCAGGGAACTGCTCATTTAATTTTAATATTACTTTTTCAACCGGGCTATCATCATGGCCCGCTACCTTGCCTATCCTTACTTCAATGGGTGAATAATGAAAACGCTGTGAGGCCTTCAGATCGTTTAACATGGGGATAATGCCAGCACTGATAAGAGAACTTTTGCCCTGGCCTGATTTCCCAAACAAAACAACCAGTTTTTCAAGCATGATCAGTTTGTACAACCTGCTCATATCATCATCACGCCCAAAAAAGATATCACTATCCTGTGTGCGGAATGGCTGAACCCCCGGATAACGGTATGACTTTTTTTCGATCATTTCAACATTACAATTGTAAACCATTGACAAAGTCAAGGAGACTTTGCTTTATTTTATTCCTTTGAACATCTAAAAACTCGGTTGATTCCAGCTTTCTCGTTTTGCGGTACATATATCCTGAAAAATTCGATTTAATAAGTACCAGGTCCTGCGCCATACCAGGGTTGGCTTTATCAACATAGTTGGTTAAAAAATTAAGCACCTTTTGGATATCATCCATGGCGATATATTTTTCCACCAACTTAACAGGACTAAGGCCTTCAACTTGTTTTTTGTCTTCTTTTACCGCCATTTCAAAATATTTCTGGTGCAAGTCGTTGAGGAATTCTATAGGCACACCATAGTATTTCAGGTTAAACTGTTGCCTGAAGAACGACTCGGCATTAAAGTCGATGCTTAGAGATTTGGTAGTATAATTCTTCTTACTGTCATCAAAGCTATTTTCTTTCATATTCAGATACCTGAATAAAAGCTGGGTATCCCATTTTTCAAGATGAAAACCGATGAAGATGAATGAATCCGTTTCATTGAGGATGGTACGTATTTCCTCCGGAACATTTACATTATTTAATAATGTTCGCAAATGGTCAAACAGGTCTTCGAAGTCCAGTACAATTGATTCAAGAAGGTCAACAGACCCAAACAGGTTATATATTAAAGGGTAGTAATTGTCGGGGGCAGCGATTTCAATATTTTTTTTGTTTGGCCGCCAGGTAAAGTAATCAAACTGGCAAAGCATATTCCGGTCTTTATACTTTTTCTCCAGTATCTTATCAGGACAGGTATTGAGTATCATCCGGAACGGAAGTTCCATGATCTTACTGATTATACCTTTGTCGGCTTCCAGCATTGAATATACCTGCGAGGCCACTTTCTGCGCTTTGTTTTTATATGCCTGGCTTTTAAATAAGAATATGCCATTGCCCGGGTAGAAATGTAATATCCCATGGTCTTCTTTTTTCGTGAGTTCCTTATAGATGAATTCCTTTATAGGAATCCCATCAATATTATAGAATTCGGGACCAAGAATGAGAATCGCCCTTTGATTTTTCAGGTCATAGTACAGATCGTCCCAATCAATTAAAAGCTGATCATTTTTCTGAAGCGTATTTTCGTCAGTTACTTTCATATTGTTGTAAATTTTAAGGGTATAGCTAAATTAGAAACCCTTACTCATATATTCATTCCTTCAGTTTGTAATCTTTCATGTATTTAATGTAATTAAGTATTTCTCTTATCTCTGCATCATTAAGATGACCTTCAAGTGATGGCATACTGCTATTGTTTCTATAACTCGCCGGGTTATTTACAAATGAAACAATATCATCTTCTTTCCAATATTCCGTAATATTTTTAGGATAATTTAACTCGGGGCCCATTATTCCCCCAACTTTGTTGATTGAATGACATTTCATACAATTATTCCTGAATAGGTTAAAACCTTTTAAAAGTGTTGTTTTTTTAAAAGGATAAATAGATCTATATTCTTTTTCTGCAGCAATCAGATGTATCCCTTTTAAATCATAAGGCCAAACAAAACTTTCATCGTCTTTTGGAACATTATCCCAAACAACATAATATTTGCCAAATTTTTTCATTACTGAATCCGGCCAATTATTTTCTCCTTTTTCTCCCAGGTCCTTGTAAACAATATATCCTTTTGTTTTTCCGTAAAGCTTTGCAATATCAATTATTGGCTTATAACCATCACTGCATTCAAAAATTACCAGTACATTGGTTGTATCAAAACCATTTGCTTTTACAAATGAATCAATTATAGGATTTATATAATAGCCTTTATACTCTTTAAAAGTTTTAAAATAATGATCGTACACAACCTGTACATTTAGTACATTTGAACAAACTTCAGCCTCGAATATTTTTTCTATGTCAATATAAAGTTCAGTATTATTAGATATTGAATTTAACTCATGGTTTTTTATTTTTTTCTGTTTAGCGACCGAAGATTCATTACAGGAAAATATAGAAATCAAGACCCAATTAAACAGAAAAATAAAAAAGATTCTTTTAAACATTATAATAGCTAAATGATACTAAAAATAGATAATATTTTGATAATAACTTTATTTTCTTGAAATATTTTTTCCACTCATCCCGATCCCATTTTTCTACTTTTGTTATTCATTACTTCCGAAAAAACAAATTAAATATGAAGTCAAAAGATTTTTATCCTCATTGACTAATAGCCAGATATTAATAATTACTAGAAGTTTCATATTTTTTTACTTTTCCTTCTTCTCTTTCTTCTCCTTCATAATCAACCCCGCCGTGTATTTATCGAACAACTCAAATAAAAACTCAATGCATTTTGTTTCATTGATAAAAGGTTGGTATCATCAGTAGGATAGATGCAAGAAAGAGTCTTTGTTCGACTATTAAGAATGTTTTCTCCAGTAACTAGCCCTTCTGCTTTTGGGGAACGTATAATTCAAAATAGTCTCCGTACAAATAACATAGAATTACCGATGTTCAAAGTGCGAATAGCTTTAGTTTTACATTTATTTAAAATCCTCGAAAGTGACTTTTGTATTAATTTTTCTGTGCCATTTTAAGTAACTTAAGCTTGAATCTATGTTTTAAGCTTGCTATTATCAATATGGTTAACCTGAATCAAGTTTTTGTTTGAATGTCTGTAAAAGAACGGCATGTCTGTTACAGTTGCCCCCAACTCAAAAATAGGCTAAAATTTTGCCCCCCAAACATTTTACTATAAATCTCAACTTGCTCAAAATCAATTACAATTAAAAATATGCAAGTGTAAATCGTTTTATGCCTCTTGCGCCAATAAAACATTTGCTTGTTTATAATGTTGACTCAATTGCTAAACTACATTTTTTTTATAATAACAAACTATTTTCTCAAATAAACTTTTTTGCATTTATTATATCCCATATTTTTGGTATCAGGTATTTCAACCCCTTTCACTTAGTTAACAGGTTTTTTACTATCCCGGTTATCCCTCCCCGGCTATTGTTGAAAAACCACTTTAGATAATGAAGTGTATAGTACTAATAATACTATGCACTTTTTTACAAAAAAGAGTTTACACAATTTATAAAATATAGGCTTTAACCAAACAGGTAAAATAGCAGGGGGAGCAAGTTGAGGGTGGCAGCGTAGGGGGTTTAGGGTTTAAGGTTTAGGGTTTAATGTTTGGGGTTTAATGTTTGGGGTTTAGGGTTGAGGGTTTAAAGATTAGTATATGTTGCCGTTTGCTTTTGCATGTCTTTCAGCATTTCCAAAATTTTATCTAATTTTTCTACTTCAATTGTGGCCAGTTGTTTTTGTAATGCTTCTATTTCCAGCTTGGCATCTATATTGGTTTGATAATCAGCAAAAGCCTGCACTCTGTCCCGGTCGTTTTGCCGGTTTTGAGCCATCATTATTATAGGCGCAGCATATGCAGCCTGTGTTGAAAACAATAGGTTCAACAGTATAAACGGATATGGATCCCAATGCATAATAATGCCTGTGACATTAAGCCCCATCCATATAATTACAATAATTGTCTGAATTATTATGAAACGCCAGGAACCCATTCCAACAGCAACGCTATCTGCCAATCGCTGACCAAAGGTTGAGGCTTCTATATGCTTATCGTGCCATGTCTTATTTTTAAACATTGATCTATTTTTTTTGAAATGATAATTAGAAAATAAAATCAACCTCCAAGGAAATGAATAAAGGAGCTATGATTAATGTGATTAAATATAGTGACAATTATTTTAATTCTATTGTAGTAGAACGCATTTCTTACATAGAAAGTTATTGTTCTTTTTGTGCAAAAAATGAACCAGCAATGAAAAAATGTAACTTGTTTTAATAGTATATTAACAACATCGGCATTAACGAATGAATATTGCAGAATTGCAAGCCAGGTAAAAATTTGAAAACTTTCAAATAAATTATCCGCTAACACAAACTTTCCCAAATAAAAAAAAGCACTTTTCGTTTTGTACATTTGCCGCAATACCAATAAACGAATTAACCAATAACCATTCATCATTAACAATTGCACTCTTTCCCAACCCGGCAAAAGATAATTTACAAGTGCAGATAGAAAGCGATAAAAAAACAGGTTTGCAAATGATGGTCTTATCTGCAGATGGCAAAATGCTTTCATCAAAAAATATTGCTGCCAATGAAGGAAGCAGTTTGCAAAGCATAAACATTAATACATTACCCAAGGGCAGTTATTTCCTAAAAGTTATTGCGGCAAACAGAGATAAAGAAGAAATGGTTATGAAGTTTGAGAAGTTTTAATATTTAGAAAAATAAATATTTAACCCTGCTGGTCACAGGTTCCTTTAGGGATACTTAGTCCGGCAGGGTTATTTTTTAGGAGGCATATATTTAGCTTTTTGATTCAATATTTCGGTTTCTATATCAATTCCATAACCAGTAAAAAATTATTTTCAACTTATTTTTTAAAATCCCAACCTTCTGCTTGGTGACTGTAGTATAAGAGTGTGGAATTACTGAATTTCTTTGTGTATTAAAAAAATTTATCTTAATTTACCTAAAACTATTTGTATGAAAAAAATGTACCTGCTATTATTCGCTGCCCTTATTTGCAGTGGCAATTTGTTTGCCCAATTGTATGGACAAACGTTTGGACAAACAGGGTTAGTTGATCTTGAATTTGGCAATAAGGGAATTATTACAGATTCTTATTCTGTTACAGCAAATATGAATGGGCACACATCGGTACTGCAACCCGATGGCAAGTTTATTATGGCCGGGGGCAATAGTTCTAACCAGGTTACATTAATGAGATATACACAAAACGGTTGGCTTGATAACAGCTTTGGCACCAATGGCAAATCTCTTATTTCTTCCCCACCCGGCTCAAATCTTGGGGGCACTTCTGCTTCACTGGCAGTGCAGACCAACGGAAAAATAATTTATGCAAGTGGCTCTTCCGGCAAAATAACACTTGTAAGGCTGAAACCAAATGGCACTTTTGACAGCTCATTTGGCATTAATGGCATTAGCTACTCACCCACAGTGGCATTATGGGGATCAACGGTGGGGAAAGTTATTGTAAAGGCAGACGGTAAAATCGTGACCGCAGGCACTGGTTACTACAATGTAAACACCCCATATTTTGAAGTAGCCCAGTTTTTACCCAATGGTAAACTTGATTCATCCTTTGCGGTGAATGGTTTTTTCCACTACAGCGCAGGTGCAGGCGGTGCAGGACATTCATTGGCATTGTTGCCAAACGATCATATAATAGTTGCCGGAATCAGGTTTCCGCTGGGTGTTATGGCTGGGGTGAACCTGAAGCCCAATGGTGTTATTGACAGCAGCTATGGAACAAATGGTGTAGTCACCTGCCAGGCATTTCTAAATAATAAGGCATTGTATTGCCGTGTATCATTGCAGAATGATAATAAGGTATTGCTGTTAGGATGTGGCATCTGGTCCGGTAACCGCAAGGGCATTGGTCTGGGTCGTTTTAATATAAACGGTAAGCCCGACAGCGCTTTTGCTTATCTGGGCACACTAACCACCACGTTTGAAAACTTTGGTGACTCCCCCCAAGGCGTAAACGAACAATTTGATGGGACACTGGTGATAAGCGGCTATTCCAATGTTTCGAGCAATAAATTTGCCATGATGCGCCTAAAGTCTAATGGCACTACAGACACTACCTATGGCAGGTTGGGAAAAGTGCTGACTGCAGTACCGGGAAATGGCGGAGTAATAGACAATTCGTTTATGCAGCCCGATGGCAAAATTGTGCTGACAGGATCCACCAAACTAAACAATGTTTACAGTTTTGTTGCCGGGAGGTTTGTAGTAACCCCTAACCCCCACTATAACACCCTAAAAGGATATACATATCTTGACATGAATAGCAATGGAGTTAAGGACAGTACCGAGGCTTTTGCACAAAACATAAAATACACTATTGTCAAGTCCGCCCTTGACAGTATTACCGTCCAATCGTCTGACGGTAGGTTTCTTGCGGATATACTTGACACGGGTACTTATGTATCCAATACGGTTTTAGCAGCACCTGCCTATTACACAGCTCCAACCCCGGTAAATCACATCACTTCTAATACTACCTATTTCAACGTGGACAGTGTGGCTTTCTCAATAATGCCACTTCCAGGAGTGACAGACGTTTGCATATCACTAACTCCATGTACACCAGCAAGGATAGGGGGAAATGTATTGTATGGTATCTCTTACAAAAATATAGGAACTGCTATCAGCGACGGAACTATAGAATTTATAAAAGACAGCAATCTGATCTTTAGCTGGGCTACTATTACTCCTAGTTCGGTAAGTGGCGATACCATCAGATGGAATTATAACAACCTGATACCTCAAGAGAGTGGGTGGATTGTGGTGCACATGTCTTTGCCTATACCTCCTGCTATTAGTTTGGGTGACACCGTTTATTCTACAGCCACTATTACACCGAATAACACTGATGTTAATCCACCAAATAACTTTGCTTTTCTCCTGCAAATTGCCACTTATTCTTACGACCCAAACAATAAGCTGGAAAGCCACGGTGGAAAAATAACCGCCGCCAAGGTGGCTGCCGGCGAATACCTGACCTACACCATCAATTTTCAAAATACGGGCAATGACTATGCAGCCAATGTATTTATTCGTGACACACTTAGTAACAAACTTGACTGGAGCACACTTCAGATGATTTCGGCCAGCCACGACTACCAGTTGACCATGAACAATGGAAAGTGCTTTTGGGCATTCAACAACATCAATCTACTTGACAGTGCTACCAATCCTGCAGCAAGCCAGGGTTATCTAACATACATGGTTAAACCGAAAGCCAACGTGCAGATTGGAGATGTGATTAACAACACAGCCGCTATTTATTTTGATTACAACTTGCCCATCTTTACCAATACAGAAATGACAACCGTTGTAGCAGAAACATTCCCGTTAAAACTGTTGAGTTTCACCGCAAGAAAACAAGACAAAACCAACTTGCTGAACTGGGTC
>JANMMU010000066.1:0-2663 GCA_031373555.1 Segetibacter sp.
CAATTTTCTGGTGCAAAAATTTTACTGAAGCGATTGCAGCATTGTAAGGCCATTAATGATCTTGGTCGTAACACATATTGAGTTGGAGAGGGGAGAAGCGAATGGGTTGTTGTCTGTGTAGGAATAGTTGTGGCTACTGCCAACTGCCGACTCACTAATCACAACACCAATCTTGTTAAAATCTCTACCAATGGTGCTTCTTTCTATTTCAAAATGATCTACGTTTATTTCTTGTGCGGTGGCCCAGTTCAGCAGGTTGGTTTTGTCTTGTTTTCTTGCGGTGAAGCTCAACAGTTTCAACGGCAATATTTCTGCTACAACGGTGGTGGTTTCAGTGTTGGTAATAATTGGCAGGTTGTAATCAAAATAAATAGCCGCCATATTTTTGATCACATCGCCAATCTGCACATTGGGCTTTGCTTTTATTTTATAGACAATGTAGCCGTGGCTTTTTGGTTCGTTGTGCAAGCTATCTACCAGCATAATGAATGGGAAGGTGAACAAACATTTGCCATCGTTCATAGTCATTTTGTAATTATGGCTACTGGCTACTATTTGCAGGCTGTTCCAATCAAGTTTGCTGTCCATAGTATCTCTTATATAAACATTGAAAGCAGTATCGTTGCCTTTGTTTTGGAAGCGAACTGAGTAAGTTAGATATTCGCCATTGACAGCTTTGGTATGGGTAATTTTTCCGCCATGGTTTTCAGTTTTGTCGTTGGGATCCCACGATGCTTTTACATCATCCTTTAAAACAGATACATTGTCTGCAGGATTCGCATCGGGGTAGTTTGAATAGATTCTTGTGGTTGTGATAAGCGTGTCGCCAACATTGACCGAAGTATTAATCGTGTAGAGTACATTAATGCTCTTCAGCCAGGCTGGATAAATATTAAAACTCCATCGCAAGGTGTCGCCGTTTATGGATGTGGGTGCCACAGGGTATGAAGATTGAAAGCTCACCCTTTGGTCTTTAATGATTTCGAGTGTAGCACCAAAAACAGAATCTAACGCATAAACTGTATATGCATGGTCGTGAAATAATGTGCCACCCGGCTTTGCAGATCCTGAAGAAAAGCTTTGCAAAACAATATTGCTATAATAATTAGTGTCCTGTGCCGCAAACACAACGCTGTCGGTGTTTAAGTAAGTGCTATGGGAAGTATTTGCCGAAGAAGGTGCATAAATGTAATTGCCATAACTAACTGGTTTTATGTTGTACGAACCCGTATCAACTGCAATAGAGAACTGACCGTTGGCAGAACTTACCAACGTTGTGTTTCCTGTGTTTGTTTTTTTGACAGAAATACTTGCATTCGATAGCCACTGCTCGGAAGTGTCCTTTACGCCATTAAAATTGCGATCTTTAAAAATCCCACCTTTTATAGTGTTATATTGATTTGATGTATTGAAAGGCAGGTATCGTGAAATTCCGATTTTGAAAAAGCCTGAACCAGCAACTTGAACGGTTACAAAGCCCGCTAATATAAATCGTCCGTTAGAATCAAACCCTGCTCCTGAGTGTAAGTAATCTGTTAAGCCAAAGTCGGTACGCACTAAACCATTTCTGCCAAATGAAAGATCCAATATTCCATTAGAAAAAAAACGGGCTATACCGAAATCCGCTCCAGGACCGACGGCGAAAGTGCTATCAGCACCCGAATAGTTAATTTGTGCTGCTACTATGATAGACCCATCAGGTCTAACGAAAATACGGCGGGGCTCATCCGGGTTGGGAGAAAATTCATTATAAGTACTTCCATTGGTTCCAAAAGTATAATCGGTCGTACCGTTTGAATGAAACTGATACAAACCTATATGGCCTACACCAAATCCACCAGGTTGGTTGGCTGTTTTAGTCAATAATAATATCTTATTATTTGCCAGTATAGCCATATCCCGCCCATAGCTACTTCCCGTTGTTATTCCTGCTGTTACTTTCCCAGCTACACCAAAAGTAGTATCGAGAGTTCCAGTGACATTAAGTCTTATAATTACCGCTCTTGTAGTACTCACTGAACTGTCGGCACCGGCAATCAAAATCTTACCACCAGACTCAACCTTTATGTCTCGTGGAGCAAACATTAAACGAGTCATTATCTTTCCTCCAGTGCCAAAACCTACATCTAAATTGCCTGAAGTGTCATATTGCGCTATGCAGGTCGCTGAACCACTATTCTTAGACAAACTCGCTGTAATTAGAATTTTGCCATTGGGCTTCACCAGCATAGCATACACTCTTTCAAGACCCGTAGAAAAATCCGTAAGCACATAGCCATTTGTGCCAAAAGTAACATCTGGAGTACCATTTACATTAAACCTTGCAACAAGGGCAGAACCGGAAGCGGTATTGAAAATATATCCCCCAACTCCGCCAACTAAAATTTTTCCATCTGGCTGAAGGGCCACTCGGTAGCCAAGTTCAAAGTTGGCAGAAGCTTTTAAATAAGCAAATCCATTTATTCCGAAACTGGAATCACGAGTGCCATTTTGGTTATACCTGATTAGCATAAGTGAATCCCAGTGAGGCCAAGCATCACTTGATAGAACAATGATTTTATTATCTGGCTGTACAATCATGTCTTCGCCAGACAACAAGGTGTCTTTTACTTTCCCATTGTTGCCAAACGACTGATCTAAAACCCCCTGCTGCGCAAAAGCAC
>JANMMU010000103.1:0-7494 GCA_031373555.1 Segetibacter sp.
CTACCCAGAATGGCAATGGCATAGACTACTTAATTAGGTAGCCTAAAAATAAACAATTTTTCACTACAATCACTTGAAAATCAAGAAAATATTTTTTTAAAAGCGTAAAGAAGGGGTAAATTTTGCGGAGTTAGGGTTTAAAACCATTTGCTAGGTGATACGCATAGATATAGGGAATATCTATGAACAAATCTATTTTGTCAGCAAATGTTTGAGGCGAATTTTTAATAGCTTTACTTAAAGCGCTGCATAAACCATTAATATTTGGTTCTTCCCAACGGTCTTTTGGTTTAAAGTCTTTTAGAAAATTAGCAATGTCCTCAATACTCTTTTGGAGAATTTCTTCGACGGTAAAAGGAGAAACCGCCCCCGCTCTTATTTTTACCTCTCCCAATTCCTCATAATGCTCATTTGTCAAATTTCGAGATTTAGAAAGCCTTTCATAATTCTCTTTGAAGGGCGAGATATTCCGCAAAGCTGAATACCATCTCAACTGCCAATATTCAGTATCATTATCTTCCTTGTCTTGAGAGCCTAAAGCCAATATTTTTTGTAGTGAATTAATTTCATTCGATATTAACAAGTTTTGGTTTTTGTCAAGCAATTCATAAAGCTCTTTTTCAAAATTGAGATCAGAAAATAACTTTAGAGGATCCTTATCTGAAAGAAGTTCCCAAAATAAACACTTTGTCTCTTTCCAATTTTCCCCAATTATAAATAGGACAACTCTGCGGAAAAAGGGAAGTCGATATTTATTGTCGGTAGCAAATAACCTCAGAAGAGTAATTCCCCTTTGTGGATTATCTTTTACTTTGGCATTGAGCACATCTCTAAATATTAATGAAAAGGCTTCAACTAATTTTTCGCGATCGTAATCTTCGTTAAGCTTACTTATACTATCATTGGATACTGAATAATATATACCATTAAATAGAGCATGCAATAACATGTTAGCATTCTGGGTGTTTTCTTCATTCTCTTGGTAGTCAATACCCGCCTCTTTGAGTTTCTGGATAAAGAGTGCTTTTGTTTGATGATCACTAAAACTCTCAAAATTTAAAATTTCTACAGGAGGTATATGTTCAGTACTATTCCTAGACGAAATGGAAAAATTTACACTATCGTTCTCAATTTTAGCTTTAATGTTATAATTATCATCTTGTGTTTTAATTGAGATGTTGATGCCGTTTGGAAAACTGAAACGGAGTTTCTTAAGATTGTCAGCTAAATCAGAAATAATTGTTTCTGAACACTTTGCTGCTATTTGTGAAGCCAGCCCTTTATCTATGAGTGAATCCAACAAGTAATGGGTACCAATAATTGAACGATACATATCCGAGGGCAAACCAAAAAATCCGCTTTGACCTCTATCTTCAACTTCTTCAATTGAGAGAACGTGTTTCACAATCAACTCAGCTTTTGTAATGTTCTCTGGGGTAAGGTTAGTGGAAAGAAATTTGGGCAGTAAACTTTCACATATTGCCATACCTTGAAGACTTGGGTCAAACTTTTTGCCATTAAGCCAAGTGGGAATAAATGATAAAGTGTCTAACGGAACTTTATCATTTGGAAGATTAATTAGGATTCTTATTATAAAATGCCAGGTGATGTAATTGTCAGAATCCAGTGTAGATACATTATTTATGATCTTAATAATGTCATTAGTAAGTTCAATTGCTTGTCCATCTTTTATTTGTTGAGAAATTTTTTCCAAGTAAAAAAGTGGTTCCCATCTTGGAATCGAATATCCATTCTCAACAAGTATTGGTGCTGGATTATTAGCGGGGTTGAAAATACCTCTTTTTTTAAGAATTTTAAACCAGTTAGGGTTTGAAAGTTTACCATAAAAATGAGGCTGGTAAGTTGGATCAGAATCCATTAACGCCAAGACGAAAATAACTTGCTCCTTTGTTGGCTTTCTTTCGTTTAGAATAAAATCAATTGTGTTTAGATTCTGTATATGGGAAGGCTCTCCACTTTCTGTTAGGGTTTCATACTCCGGATTATAAATCTTTTCTTTTATCTTATTTTTTATTCTCTCTCGTCTTCGTTGGTGAATATTTTCATCGACTTTTAGCCCTCGAGCTGTTTGCAAAAAATTCATTAGCTCATTTAGGGTTGTAAAAGGACAAATATTATAGGTATCAAAATCCGGTTTTAAATGTGCGTGAATTTCTTTTTTTCCTTCACTTTTTTGATAGAAATCTTCGGTATTTGCTGAAATAAAAAAATAGTAATTTCCGGGATTGAGCTTCGCATATTGAATTAAGGAAAACACAATTACCGCATCGGCAACACTGCTTTTCTTATGTAAGGGAGCTCTTTTTGCAATTCCATCATTAATTACTCTTTGTGTTACTTCTGGATAATCGGGGATGATTTCACTACTTAAGATAATGCTTTTAGCTCGAGCTAGTTGACTATCGATTATCAGTCTTTGAGTGGAGGGTTCTTTATATTCAGAATAAAAAGCTGAAGGAAGAATTTCTTCTGCCATTTCAAAAAAATCCTTCAATTTTTTTTTTCTTTCTTTAACCTGTTCTTCCTCATGTTTTCCCCATTCATCAATTATTATTTTCGGAAGAAGAATTTTGACATCTCCATTTTGAATCCAAGGTTCCAAAAAATCGAGCTGATTTTCTATTTTCCAAGACTCATCTAGGGAGTATATCCAAATGTTGCTATCAAATGTTAGGTATATCATCTTGTAATCAAATTTCCGCTTTTTATCTGTGTATAGGTCACTTGTGAACCTTTACCAAATTCTGTATCAAATCCACTCATTCAATTTATCCAATTCACAGTTAGCGTAAGTGTTTCTTATGCTGGCTTATATGTTTACTTTTCCAAATTTAACTAAAGATCTGAGATTAATTTAAAACAATAGGATTAAGGATAAATTCAGCTTTTTTTTCAAAAACTGAAATGACTAAATTGCACTAAGGATTTTCCGCTGGTAGGTGCATAGACGCTGAACTTAAACAACTTCTCCTGCAAAAAAAGCTCATGGTATAGTTTGGTGCCACGCACGATGTGAAAGATAAACATGTTCGGTGCTTTCACCGCTGTTGGTGTTCTTTTTCAACAGCCTATATAGTATTAAGATTTGCAGGTAAAGAATACTAGTAAAAGCAAAATGTATTGATGAAAATAAAAAATGGAGAAAGTTCCCTTTCTCCCCTCGCTAGTCAAAGTGTCCCACCGAACCACCGCCACCATTAGCCAATCTCAACCCAATTTCATACTACCAATTATTCGCTTGTCCTACAATCAACCCTGACAAATAATATTGTATATTGCGTAAACATCAATAGCAACAATCCACCCTTTTGACTTAAGGTCTGGTTCCTTCAATATATTAAAGCAAAAAATGAAACAAATAAATAAACCAAGCTTTCGTCTTATAATCTTTTTTCTTGCTCTTCCGTTTAGCATTTTTTCCCAGGCTGTAAATACTACCGATTCACTGGCACTGGTTGATTTGTATTATAGTACTAACGGGTCTGTGTGGGGGGCGCAAGATTGGCTTGTTGGACCTGTAATGGATTGGGGCGGCATATCATTGACACCAGATGGCACACGGGTAGAGAAGGTTTATTTATTCAATAATGGTTTAAAGGGAATTATACCTACAAGCTTAGGAAATCTTACAAAGTGTAAGTATCTTAATTTAGAAGGGAACACAAACATAAGTGGTCAAATACCCAATAGCTTAGGAAACATGACCAGTGTAGAATCGTTGTTTTTAGGTGGCAATCAATTAACAGGAACTATACCCGTTAGCCTGGGAAACCTGCCGAACCTGACATGGTTGGATTTATCTGATAATTTATTGTATGGAAAAATTCCTTCTAATTTCGGAGCCAATCCGCAACTTGATATTTTAAATATCAGGTATAACAAATTTACATTTGATGGACTGGAAAATTTGGTGCAAAAAAACATACCTAACCTTAGTTATGAGCCACAGGATACGATATTGAAGATAGGGAGGCGGAATGATACATTGTTTGTATCTGCGGGTGGCATTGTAAACAACAATACTTATAAATGGTATAACAGTGCAGGGGCAAATGCCACAATAACCGGAGACTCCACCTTTATTCCTCAAAACGAAGGATCTTATTCTGTTTCTATAACAAACTCTATTGCCAGTCGATTAACACTTTATACCAATACAGTCTATGTAACTACAATAGTAGCGTTTGATCCCAATCCTGGTTTAATAGCTTCAAATGGGACTATAAATACATTTATCGGCAATCTGGACTATAATAAAATTGTTACCAAAGTGGCTACAGATGGTGTTACCAAAGTATTGTTGGCAGCCTCTTCCGGTGTTCCGGTAACTTTTGTCTTACAGGGAGATAAGCTTGGCTCACTAAGCACATTGTCCAATCAGCAATCATCGGCAAAACAAGTAACTGTAAGTCCTGATAATGCTGGGCGGGTAATTGCCATTTATACTTCACCCGACGGCTATGGCAAAGCCAATGCCTCGTACAAGGAAGAATATGTAACCGTATCAGACAATACCGGCATTATAGGTACCGGGCATATACAGTTGGTAAAGCCCCCCGTAGTATTAGTACATGGCATGTGGAGCGATCCTGGGATTTGGGAAAAAGGAGGGTTTGTAAAAGCGCTTGTCAACACACGATTTACCAATATTTTTTTAGCTGACTATAAATCGTACAACGCCTCTACTTTCAATCCAAATTCGCCTGAAAGCGTTCATGGCCGAAATGCTGTATCTAGTTCAGTAGCTCAGGCACTGTCATACAGTAGGCTTCAAAAAACTGCCGTAACTCAAGTGGATATTGTTGGTCATAGTCTCGGTGGGTTAATGAGCAGAAGCTGGTCACAACTGCCAGGTTTTAAAACAACTGATAATTTTCAGAAGGGATACATTCATAAGCTTATTACATTGAGCACACCTCATAGGGGCACACCACTAGGCCCGGAATTGGTGGCAAGCCAATACAATCTTATTAGACTTTCAACCAATTATACCACTCCTATTCCACTATGGCTGTTGCTAACACTTACCAGAATGCCAATTGGTTCGTGTCATGCAGATTTTGGTCTTGCTTCACCTGGCATTACCGCATTGCAAGCAACCCCTCCTTACCACGCTTATTCCATAGTTGGAGACCAATCAGGCCAGCTTTTGGGCTATGCAGCCTTTACTGCTTTTGCATTCGGAGCTTTAAACCATAGTTACAGCGAAATCTTCCGGGCCACCAATCCCTGTACCAATACACTTAGCCACGACCTGGTAGTACCGGTTAGCAGTCAGAAAGGATATATAAATGCCTCTCAAACTTTTTATGCAACCGGTCATTCTTTACCTGCATTTACTACTGTAACCAATAGTACAGATGTTCAGAATAAAGTTATTGACTTATTACTGTCAGACAATCCATCTGAATTTTCTGCTGGTTTTCCCGCCCCGTCTGCTTTCCCATTAAATTGCACAACAGCAAATCAGCGAATTGAGGACGACTTGTCTAACCCTGTTGCACTTTCCCCGACTGCAAAAATTTTGTCCAATAACAGGGCAGTAAAAATTATTTCTCCAACCACTGGCACTGTTTACAATCAAAAGTCTAACGCAACAATAAAACTCCAGTTCCAAAAGCTAAATGGCGCACAAGTAAGAAATTGTGTCTTTATGGTACAAGGTGTTGATTGGTTTACTATAACAGATTCTATCAATAACTCAACAACCATAACATTGCCCGATAATACTCCAACAGGTAGCCTTAACATATTCCTGCTTTCAAAAGATAGCAGTGGCATAGTGCTCGGAGATAGTATTCATGTTTCGGTGCTCCCCTTAGGAACCTTAGATAGTTTATCAATCAACCCATTGTCGGTCAGTCTGGACTCATCCATACGACAAATGGCTGTGAACGTACGTGGATTTTACAAAAATCCTCAAGGGGTTATAACAAACAATGATATCACTTCATCCTCTACAGGAACAACTTATAGAGCCAAAACAGGGGGGATTTTTTCTGTATCAACCGAGGGATTGATAAGAGGCTTATCTGGCGGAAACGATACGCTAATTGTAAGTAACAGTGGGGAAATAATTAAAGTTGCTGTTAGTGTAGATTATAGAATATCCATTGCCCACCTGTATGGTAATTCTATCAATTTTCCTCCTTTACCTGATAAAGTAACAACTGATCAACCTTTTCCATTAGAGGCTTCCACATCATCAGGTGAAAGTGTTTTGTACGCTCTAGTTTCCGGCCCTGCTACGCTTTCTAATGGAGTAATTGCTTTAAAAAATGTCAAAGGGACGGTTGTAGTTAGATCCTCTTCCTCCCGAACGGCATATTTTGATTCGGCGGTTGCTGTTACCCGAACATTTCGGGTACTTGATAGCCTTGTTTATACTTTTACTGGTAGTGGAAACTGGTCAGATAGTGGAAATTGGAATAATAGACTTGTTCCACCTTACAACTTAGCTTTTGGTACTAAAATATTTTTAAACCCAACAGGATCCGAGTGTCTTTTAGATACACCCATAGTGCTCCCCTTAGGAGTCCAGCTTTTTGTCCAAAAAAACAAACGATTCAGAATTAATAATGCTTTTAACCTGGTAGGGAAAATTACATTGCTCTAATTTTTTCGCCCATGTTGGTGTTCGCCCCTGTTGCTCTTCCAAATATCAACATGCTAGCATCGCCGTTGTCCCGCAAAATACGCATTAGCGTCAACTTAATGATTTTTAGCAGTTGTTGAAAACCTTTGTGGAACTGAAAAAGATATTCAGTAAGGGTTGTTAGAATTGAAAAGAATAGCTACTTGTAATTAAACATCCGGCAAGATGAAAACAAGCAGCTATTCTTTAAGCAAAGTAAAACAAAACTTTGAAGATTTCTTTGACAAAGCCCCCGCTAGTCGAAGTGTTCCGAAGGATCACTTCGATTTTTCATGAAACCTAGGTCTGCGACCGGCACATTTAAAACAGTTCGAAATCTTTGAGAAGCTTTATAGCTTTAGGTGTTTTTTTGTAATGCTGTATATTAGTTTTTCCAAATTCCTTTTGTTGGTTGCCATTGTATTTTTGATGCTAATTTAAAGAACTTAACTGTTATTCTTACCGGATGCACTGTGTCCCGCACTTCAGGCGGGAATCCTGCTTTTCATGTTGTATTGAAGTTACGCTTCGCTCAAACGTCAAACAAGCAACAGGAAAACTTACGCTAGCTGGGGACAAAAAATAAAAAGTGGAGAAAGTTCTCTTTCTCCACTAATCAATATTTTAAAATAAGTAAGTAAATTATCAAAAAACAGACGCTTTGAAATTGTTTTCAGAGCGGATTGCTTTCCCGAATAGCGCATTGGCGTCAACTTATTATTGCGTTACAAGTTGTTGAAAACCTTTGATGTATTGAAAAAGATATTCAGCAGGGGTTGTTAGAACAGAAAAGAATAGCTACTTGTAAATAAAACATCCGACAAGATGAAAACAAGCAG
>JANMMU010000105.1:0-37021 GCA_031373555.1 Segetibacter sp.
AAAAACCATAAAAAAAGAGCTCCATGCCCCAATTGATAAAAATCAAACTATACGGGGTCTAGAAGCTCTAAGCGAAGATAAACAGATAAACTGTTTATCTTCTTGAAAAAACATTTGGAAAAGTACGGTATAGTTTAAGTAATCTGTCTTTAAGTGTTTTGTTGGCTTCTCCGTGCCACTTGGTAACAGTTACATCTAGATTTTTGCAAAGTTCTTCGATTCGGTAAAATTGGTCGTTAATTAAAGCGATTAAAGGTGAAATATATAATACTTGAACTCCTGCTTCATTAAAATTAACTTTTGAAAGAATTGGTAAAAAAGCGGCTTCTGTTTTCCCTGATGCTGTTCTTGATGCTAAAATAAAATTGTCATCTGACGCCAAAATTTTGGCGATAGCTGCTGTTTGAATAGGTCGCAACTGCTCCCAACCCTTATCACGAATGAATTTTCGTATTGGCTCTGAAAGTAAATCAAATGACATTATAGTTCTTCAATGCTGTCTAGTGAAACTTCAATAGGTCTTTCATCTGAAATCTCAAGTTCGCCAAATAACTTGTTTTTGTCAACTGTTGGGTTCTGACGAATGATATTCAGTATATTCAGAAAATCCCTGATTACTTCTCTTGGTGTTAAAAATTCAGATGCTCCTGGTTTGTTGAACAATTCCTCCATGAACTGTTGTATATCGCTGTCTACAATATTGATTTCTGTTTTGTAGTTGAAATCAAAAATTGCTTTTAATTTTTTCAGCAACACAAATATTTCGTTGTGGTCAAGTGGCATTAAACGAATTACTGGCTGTGCAAAATCTCTTATTTCTGCTGTTTCAAATTTATTTGTAAGAAGCCTTGACTTTAAAGCATTATAACTAAAAAGTCCTCTGCGTTCGTTTTCTAAAACTTCTTTTGTACCTGCAAAATTAAAAAACAGATTTGCTACTTTACCTTGGAAACAATCGTTGTAAATGGTTAATATTTTCTCGTAATTTTTCTCCCTCATTACAGAAGTTGAAATCTTGTAAAGATTTATAGCTTCGTCAAGATTTACCATAAATCCGCTGTAACCCATACTTACAAAGAGTTTACAGAAGTTTTTTAGCATATCGTAGTAATTCAAATCATTAATTACTTCTCTAACTCCTAAATCTTGCTTTGCCTCCGTTTTAGTTCTGTATTCTCCTTTTAGCCATTTTAAAGCATTCCTTCTTAATTGTTCATCATCTTTTATGTAGCCTTCGTAGTATTTCATTACAACCATTCCAAAGTCGAAACCACCTACATCAGTGATTTCATTAATAGTTTTCATTATGTTGTTTTGAATGAGATTCAAGTATTGTTCATTGCGAATATCTGTCAATGAAATTTTATTTTCTTCGGCAGTTTTAGTTACAATTTGCTCAATCCACTTTTCCAGCAAAGTTGGTAATGCACCGCCTTCTGGCTTAGTTTGAATGGAAACATTATCCATAATGGCAGAATAGAGAGCAACTCCTTTTCCGTCATTTGAATACAAACGATTGTCAGGGGTAAAGTCAGCATTTGCTACCACAAATTTCTGCTTTAAAGCAACAGTGTTGAGTAAATGAAGCATAAATGATTTGCCTGAACCGAAGTCGCCAATCCAGAATTTTACCATACTATGCCCATTCTTTACATCTTCTAATGCAGCAACAACTGCATTTATTTCTTCCGAACGCCCAACGGTAATGTGTTGAACTCCGATTTTTGGAACTACGCCACCAATTAAGGAATTGATAATTGATGTGGCTTCTTTAGGTTTAATGTTATCTATCATTTTGCTGAAATACTTTGAAAATAGTTTGTGTTAATTGTATAATAATCATCTTCCTCCTCAATCAATACATCATCTAAAAAGTCATAGCAAGTATCGTTAATACTTTCTACGAGTTGGTTTTTAAATATGCCTTTAGATTTTGCAAATAATTCAAGTTCATTTTGAGGGACTGAAAAATTGCTTTTAGCAAATAAATCTAATGCAGTTGTGTGTATTTCTGAAAAAGCTAATTGGCTTAGAAAAGCTGACTGATGCACTTCTTCATTTTTTTGAGTTATCTCAATTTTAATTTCTTCGTTACTTATTTCTTGAGATTTTATTGTGTTGTTTTCATCTTCAAAATCATCTTTTAAATATTCATTGAGAAGTTCAACTGTTCCAGAGTGTTGTTGCTGAACTTCTTTTATTGAAGCAGTATCAAGTTGTATTTTCTTACGCTTAACTTCATACACTTTTGAAACACTTTTTAATGCTTTGTCTAAATCTTTGTCTTTAATTAGTTCACTAACAATTATTTCAAAATCGTGTAATTGTTCATTTGTTTTGAATAGGCTTTTCTGAATAGTTTTTGTAAGTTTCTTATTGTCAAAAGTTGCAGATTTTAAGTCGTGATACAAATAATAAACATAGAGAGATAGAGCAGATTGTTTATCATATTTTGCTATAAACTTTGATGCTTCAAAAAATATATTTTCAATTGATGGGTTCTTTTTATTTAGTTTTCCAAGGGAAATAATTGAATCAATAAACTCTTTTGGGTTTTCATTATAGCTTATTGTTAATTCCTCAAACTTAATTTTCCAACGATTTGTACTTTGTGAATAGAGTTCAATTTCTGTTGCTTCATCTGGTAAAGCAATTGTCGAAATAAGACTTGGTAATAAAAGTAAAAGGTTAGAAGTTATTTTAGTTTCATATTCACTTTTATATTCCTGATTGATGTGTTCTAAGTCAGCATTCAATTTTCTTTTATGAGAAAATTTTTCTCTTACTGCGTTTTCACAATTTTTCAATATAGAGATATATATAACTCTTTTATAGGTTTCAATAGTATACTTATAGCTTTCTGTGTTATGACGATACTTAAGCTGTTTAGTTACTATAACGTCTGCAATATCTGAAACGTTACTATTCAAATCAGTTCCCTCACTTTTATATCTTAAGTCTATTTCTTTTCGAAGAATCAAAAAGAGTTTTATAATTTCTGTTCCACAATATTTTATATCAAAAAAAGTATTTGAGTAGTAGGAGATAGTGTTTAGAATTTCGACTTCGTCATATGAAAGATTCAGCTCCTTTTGGTATTTTGTGCCTAAGCCACAATAATAATCTGGATTTAAATTGGATTGAGTATATGATGGTGACGAATAGGCTTGTACTTTTTTAGCAAGAAGGTTTTGGGCATATTCTTTAATTTCTGGATAAAAAAGTCCAATCCGATAAATTAATCCGCCTAGCTTATTTTCTTGAAGTAAGTCATAAACCAAAATGTATAAATAATTATTATTATCATTTAATTTAACGTAGATGTTTTTTAGAAACAACTGTTTAAAAGATGAATAAAAATTTCTTTGTTCAACACTTGCAGTATAGATGTCATTAAAAGAATTGATGACTTTATTTTTCCAATAAAATGGCAAAATGGAATTGTTCTCTTGTAAGACTTTAATATTCTCACTAGGCTGATTAGTAACATCAATTATTGAATTGTCGATATTGGTGTTTATAGTAGCTAATGTTGTCACAGTTACTTTTTGATTATTTAATAAATTTTGGCCTAATTCAACTTTTATTCCTTTTTCAGGTTTCTGTTTGTTATTGGAATTTGTAAAGATTTTTTTTTGCGGGTTTAAATTTTTCTTGCACGAAGCAGCATATATTATAAAAATTATAATTCCGATTATTATTATAGCTGTCATTATGCGTCAAAATGTTTATTTACGAAATTATTGAATATTTTAATTGATTGTAGCTATTAGGTGTAGTTGGGCAAAATTAAATGTCTCAATTTTTTTATGTAGTAGCTATCCTAAGAGTCCCACATACTTGTTGAGTTTGAGCGAAGCATAACTTCCATACAAAATGAGAAGCAATTTGCGACCGATAAGCCAAGGAAAGATTGAATGATAGTTCTGCACTTAACGCTTGTTTTAAAAAGTATAAATTATCTGCAAATCAAAACAACTTACCCCCAACAAAATAAAGCATTGAGGCAACTTTTATACAAATAAAAAGCCGCTCCAACACAAGGCTGAAGCGGCTTTTTTTGCTGTAAGTACTAAAGTTTAGAGTTCATAGTTAATAACTAATAACTCATAATTCATAACTCATAATTCATAATTCACCACTCATAATTCACAACTCACCACTCATAATTCCTATTACATTTTCATTATTTTCTTCACGGTTTTTTCTCCGTTCATATTAATCTCAACCATATAAACACCTTTTGACATTGTAGAACCATCAAAAGATATTTTGTTGAAACCTTTACTTACTTTGATGCCTGTTTTTTCATTTATTTTAGAACCAAGAGAGTTGAAGATAGTCACCTGTGCCTTTACATCTTGTTTAGCATTGATAGACAATTCGAAACTTGTAGTAAAAGGGTTTGGGTTAATTGCAATACTTTCTGTGGTAGCAGAAGAAGTTTTTACAGCTTCTTTAGCTGATACAATTGGCACTACATTTTTAATTCCTTTTTCAATATCACTCATAGGGGCTTCATCATTACCTGCTTTCCACATAGTAGAAGAGCATGGTTCAAGATAAGCGATAAACTTAGACCCTGCAATTGCTCTAAATCCCGGGCTTAATACAACACGGTCACGAGCTGTAAAAAATACAGTGCTTACAGCCGAGTTTACAGTTGTGGTGCAACCGCTTCCGCCACTGTTTAGTTGCGAGATAGCCTGAATAAACTCTCCGTTGGAGAAAGTGCCACATGCACTATTAACAAACTGTGCCGACTGTGATTCAACTCCTACTGCATGCCATGCATCGCCAACTGAAATAATTTCATCTGAGCACTGACCATAAAGGTCAAAAGCGGCTTGAAGTGAAGCGGCCCTTGCATCTATATAAGTTGAAGATGAGGTAAGATACAAGTCAAGGCCACGGTATGCAATCAACCTGGCTTTGAAACGTGAAATGCCTGTTACATTATAAGGTACACCAAAGTCTGTTGTGCCGCTACCACCTTCTGATAGCAGGTAAAACCAGTGATTTTGTACACCACTATTGGTATGTACGCCGCCATTGTCTGCACTACCTGTGTACCAGTTAGTGCCAAGGTAAGTGTCAGGATCGTTATAGGTGTTAGGTGAAATAAAGCTTCTGATTGCACCTCTGTCTGCCCCAACCAAATAGTCGCAATTTCCTTCTGACCGGCTTTCAATCATTTCACCAAATATATCGCTGAATGATTCATTCAAAGCTCCCGATTCGTAGCTGTAAACCAAACCTGCAGCAGCTTGTGTAACACCGTGGGTGAATTCGTGACCCATTATGTCATTTGTATTCCAGTCATCGGTTGCAGCAGCAGTACTGCCTGCACCGTAAATGGTATTGTTGCCGGTGCAACCCCAACAAGCATTATTAACACCCAGTCCCGGAGCATTAGAGTTGTTATAAGCAATCATATCTCCGTTTGCTCCGTCCCAACTTTGGCGTGAGTGTGTAAGGTTGTAATAACTATAAGTTTGCGCTGCACCCCACTGTGCCTGTACTGCAGATGCATTAGTCCATGCATTATCAGCATCAGTATAGTACGTGTTTGAGGCACCACCACCATTGCAATTATAAACTCTTATTTGAGTAGCCTGGCAATCATTTAAAGAGCGATAAGAGCCTCCACTCAACTGTGTGCTTACAGATACATTACCATTGAAAGCTGAAGCACCTGATCCACCGGAGCAGCTCATAGCTATGTCTGCATGATTTATTACCTTTCCTGTAAGCGCATCTACGTACACACTTTTAGCCATTACACTATGATCGTCTGTATATACTTTAAAGTGCCAGGCCAGTCTGTAATCTGATGCAGCACACGCTTCAGATTTTACAGGTGCGTAAACCAGCTCTCCTTTAGGATAATATGTTGCGTTCTCATTTTTCTCTGAACGCTTTAATTCTTTTTCCATTTCAGCATTTTGCCACAGATACTTTTTGGCATTCATAAATCCAAGTGCACTTTCCAAAGCTTGTTTTTCAGAAAGAGAAGGTATATTGCCAAGCTGTAAACCATTGATAAGACGGCCGTTTGCAGACTGTACAAATCCTGTTGCGTTTTGGTGAACTATGTATTCGCCAAATACAACTTTCAGGTTTTTGTAGTATTGCTGATACTTGTAATGGTTAAATCCTATTTCGTCCTTTACCGTTTTTGCCACCTTCATTTGATCATTTTTAGATAAATCAAATCCTTCTTTAAGATCGGTAAAAATAGTTGTAGGGTTTATGGTAGATCCTTCTCTAAAGTTCACCCAATTTGCAGTGCTGCCTCCTGTGGCTAACCCCTGCAGTTTTGGGTTTAGCGGCCTGTCACCTTTCTGTGCCATTGCTTCAGTTCCCGGATATGCTATCAGAAGCATTATAGCCGGTATGCAGATGGCAAAGGATACGAGTTGTTTTATTTTACTTTTCATATTCTTTACGTTTTAAATTGTTAATCAATAGATTGATATGAAAAGATTATTTAACAGCTTTTGTTAGTTGCTCAATTTTATCTTCAAGCAATTTTATTTTCTTGTTTAGTTCAATGATGTAAAGTGTGTTTTCTTCCACTTTCTCCATTGTTTTGGTTTGCATAGCACCTAACATTATACCACCTTCTTTTACTTCAGCCGCTGATGGTACACCAGGTAAGTGTTTGTTTGCATTTATGCTTGCTTCAAGTTCTTCTAAAGAAAGTAAATTATAATTGCTTTCGAATACATAGTCAGGCCAGCTTGCTTTTGATTCAACCCGTACTTCAGTAGCTATCACTTTTCCATTTACAGAAAGCAAATACCCATTAGCTGGGGATGTGGTTCCAATTGCAACCCTGCCATCTCCTTTTACTCTCATTCTTTCAGTAAAACCACTATTGTAATTATCATATCCAAATGTGATATCAGCACCTGAATAATCTGAATGAAGTCTGAATTCATTTCCATAAACGCCCATTCCTACATCACCCGATCCGCCGGGATACAATGAAATTTTCTTTCCAGTAACAGCAGGAAAGGAAAGTGCAACTTTTGGATTGCTTGCACCTATACCCATGTTGCCATTTTTGTGATCGAAAAAGAATCTCCAACCCGAAGTGTTACCATATATGCCAAATAAGCTATCGTTAAGATTTCCTACAAAATTTGCTACGCCGGAGTTGTCTGCTTTATTATACCAGATACCTGCTGTTAATCCAGCACCAAAATTTTCAGTTCTCAATCTCATTCTTCCGTTTATATCAAGTATATAACCAGGTGCATTGGTACCTATCCCAACCTTACGTCCTCCCAAATCTGCTGTAAGAACAGGGAAACTATCTGAAAGAAAATTAAATTTATCAGGATTATCCTGGTACTGTAGGCCCCAACGTGGAAAAGATGGCGAATGTTGAATAACCATACGATCAGTATTTACAGTACCGGCAGGGAACATCGACATCATGGCATTGCTGCCTGCTGTGGGCGTTGCAAACTGAATAGTGCTTGCAGCCGAATTCATGTTTAGGTTTCCGGTATTTACATTAACAGCACCAGCATTTACATTGCCTGTTGCATATAGGTCTCTCCAGGTTTTTGTAGCAGAACCAAGATCTATGGTGCCTGTTGTTCCGGGAGTCAGACTTGCATTGATTGCTACAGCAGCTAAGTTATTTAAGGCTTTAGTTGCTAAAGTGGCCACAGATGTTGAAACCGGATACCATCCTGTACCTGAGTACATATAAATGCCTTTTGCACCATCTGTTTGAAATACCAGCAAGCCTGTAGCGGGGGCTACAATTGCATTTTTTTGAGCTGATGTCATTCTTGGTAACAATGCCCCTTGTGTGGTAGATGTCAGATCCATTATTGCTGATGCATTTGGAGCTAACGTTCCTACACCTACACTACCCGTAGCAGGGAAGGTGTTAGTTTGTGCATTGGTTGCTTGAAAAGAGCCAATCATGATTACTGTAGCAATGGCTGCGATTTTCAGTAGTTGTTTTTTCATTTCTATAGTTTTAGTATTGCCTACTCTTTGATCGGATTTTCGGCTTGGTCCGTTTTGTTTAAAAAGTTTTTTAATTATAGGGGTAGAATTTTCAATTTTATTTACCCCTTTTTTTATTTACAGAACAAAAGTATTGGGGCTGAACAGGTGCAATAAATTTTAGTACATGAACGAACGATTATAATACACAAATGGAGCGTTAGAGAATTATTGTCGTCTTAAAAACAGCAATTGAGAACTATTTATGAATAATAGCAAGTTCAACTTTCGTTATGAGTAGGCGTTGGTTATATTTCTTATAATTAGGATAGCAGATGGTAAGCAGAGTTTTAGTGCAAATAAGTATTTTATAAATAGCAAATGCAATTCCGCTAAGTAGCATTGAAGACAGATCTAACAGCAAATGTTTCTTATGATGCTGATTCTCTTACAAACGCAGATGAGGTGTATGGTATATTTTATGCTAAAGCTGATATAGCAACAGGCCTGTCACTTGCACGTTATTTTGAATTAGACAAAAATGATGAATGGTCTTTTGAACCAGCAGTAACAATCAATGCAGGGACAAAAAATTTTTATAAAACATATTTTGCGGACATGAAATATCATCCGGAAGAACTTGTTTCTGTACTACTGTTTTATGAATTTCGTTCTCTTGTTTTGGTTTATTATTACTGTATATAGTCCACTACTAAGGTCACTAACATTATAATTCTGTAAGGGTATTTTATTATTCCATTCCTTTACTTTTTGTCCATAGGTATTGTAAATACAAATGCTACTATTCACATTGTAAGTTGATTTGATTGAAAGTGTATTGGTTACCGGATTTGGATAAATTGCCACTTCGGATTCGCTACAGTTATTCATAACGTGCACTGTATTTGAGTAGGAAGAAATGCCATCATAGTTTATTTGTCTTAGCCTGTAAAAATTTTGACCATTTTCAGTTGTCATATCTTTGAAGCGGTACGATGTTATTTGTGCGCTGTTGCCCATACCCGCTTTAAATGCAATAGGAATAAAAGCTTCACCATTTCTACTGCGTTCTATGTAAAAGCCTTGGTTATTTTGTTCATTGGCTGTTTGCCAGTTAATATCTGTGTAACATTCTTTAGTTGTTGCTTTGAAATTCATTAATGTAACTGGAAGTATAGCCGAACAATTATCAAGGTTGATATTTTGATGAATTTTCAAAAACTGTACTAATACAGTTGACAATGAATCACCAAATCTTTTTCTGCTGGTGTAGGTGTCTCTGACATTGTTGTAGTTGCATTCTATCTGTAAACCATTTACTGTTTTGCCTGAAGCATAACTGGTATAATTGGCCGTATTATACCCACCTTCAAAATAGGGATTGCTACCCGGTGAAGGCGTTTGCTGACTGGGCACTGATGGATAACCTGCATTGGTAAGTAAAGTGCCTAAGGCAAAGGAGCCTCGTAGTAACTGTGCATGTGTGTAATTGTTTACATTATTCGCTACAAGGTTTTGAATGGAGCTATAGCCTATGTATTGAGAAGTATTCAAAATACTATCGCGTATCCTAATTCGGTGCTGTTTAATAAATATCCAAGTTCGAGTTGCTGTACAGTATGTCCATGTCCATGCAGGTCAATATAAAATGCTTTACCTGCAAATTGATTCTGTGCAAGTAATTCTGCTGTATCAATATAATGGTGAAACTCTGTCCAGGCTTTAACTGCATCTGAATTGCCGCAGGCGCCATCTGCAAGATTCCGGTTGCAATCCAGCTTTGTACGTTTCAGATTGCAATAAATGATGTGTGGGTGGCAACCGGTTAACACAAATAAACCGCTATCAATTTGTTTTGCTAATTCAATGGTGTTGGCATCTGTAACCAAAGTTGGATTATTGCAGCTACGATCAGGAATGTTGGCTGGCGAAATATTACCTCCATGCGCAACGGAGATGACCACAGGTAGTTTACCTTGATGATATTCAATATAGTTGTTGGCACCATAAATTACCTGTGAAATAGCGCTGAACGATGAAACTATAAAAAGAAAGAAGTAGAATATTTTCATTTGCAAATATTTATTTTATACAAGATTTTTTTACAGAAGTTATAATAAAACCCGTTTAGTTATAAAGCTTTTGGTAAAAGAAGAACTAATGCTGTTCACAATTTGCAAACTATATTTTAATTAGTAGTTGATCTAATATTGATTTATTAATTGTAAATTTATAGAACCAAAATTTATTGTTATGAAAAAACTTCTGGCACTATTATTTGCAACTACAATTATTTGCAACGCAACCATGTTGTTAGCTCAAACAGCAGGTGATTACAGGTCTGTTACTACAGGTCTTTGGAGAGTTGCTACTACCTGGCAACGATATTCTGGTACTACATGGATAAATGCAACAGCACCTCCTACTTTTACAAACGGAAAAATAAGCATCAGGACCGGGCACACTGTTACTTCTGATTCTATCGCAAAAGCTGATCAGGTTGTAATAGATAGTGGCGGTACACTACATCTTGTTATTGCCGGAGGAGCTTCAACTCTAACGCTACATGATGGTGCAGGATTCGATTTAGTCTGTAACGGCTCGTTAATAGTTGATGCAAATACAGTTCTGGAAAGGGAAGTTGGAACTGAAACTGTAGAATATAAATTTGACTCGCTTACAAACAGGGGCGGAATTAGCCCTGAAATAACTTTTGATGGAAGTAGGGCACAAAAAATAAATGGTAATGGTTATAATAGATCAATGGTTTTAAACAATTCAAAAAATTTGGAAATAACAGGAACACAATCATATGGTTCAGTAAATTTTATTAATGGCAAAATACTTGTGAGAGGGGATGGGAATTTTGTTGCAACAGAATATGGAAAAACCTTTACAGGGCAAAGTTCCTCAAGGTTTATAGATGGAAAAGTTGATTGTATCATTTATACTGGTGTGCCGATTACTTTTTCACTTCCATTAGGTAAAGGAAATGAATACCTGCCAGTCGTTTTTACTGTAAAGCAGGATACAAGCACATCACCCAGTATAGAAACGCACTTTGTTTTTACTATTAAGGATAGTGCCCCTGCTGCCCGTACATTGCCCGCTACACTTAATAAGGTTTCATCGGTAAGATATTTTAATATTTTTCGTCAGGCCTCTGCTTCAACTATCTTAGTTGCTTCTTTGCAACTACCTTATACGGCTAATGATGGTGTAAATGATACCCTCAAACTTAGAATTGCCAGAAGTGTTGGAACGCAATGGGTAAACCTGGGTGGTACAGGTAAAGGGTTGCCTGTGGGAAGTATCACTACTTCCGCAAATTTTACTTCTTTTGGCGATTTTGTTTTGGCAAATGCTGTGGGTGGGGGAAACACTTTGCCATTGCATATCACAGACTTTCGTGCTACCGTAAAAGGGAATACTATACAGCTACAATGGAGAGTGAACAACCAGTCTGACATTAGCCATTATATCCTGGAAAGGAACAATGGTAAAGACAACTGGGAGCAACTCACTATGATTAATAAACATACAGATGCAGTTTATAGTTACACAGATAAAAATACCCATGGTTCTACAACTTATCAATACCGTTTGAAAGAAGTTTATAAAGATAACAATTGGTTGTATAGTAAAATAGTCGTCGTAAAATTTGCCGAAAATACGGCAATGCATATTGAAGCAATGTACCCAAATCCTGCAATTAGTCTTGTACATTATACGGTAGCTTCAGCTAAAGATGATAACATTGATGTTAAGGTAACAGATATACGTGGTAGGTTGTTAATTATAAAGAAAGCTACATGCAATCAACCTGAAATGCTTGAATTAAGCAAATTGCAGAGCGGAACTTATTTCATTACAATTGTTAACAAAAGAACAGGAGAAAAAATTGTGAAAGAAATTGTGAAAGAGTAATTTAGTTACGAACACATGGTTCTCCATTTTTAAAATCAGGGTTTGCTGTAATCAGGTAAGCCCTGATTTATTTCTTGCAATAAACATCTGAAGATTCTACAGGATATTTCTCATCAAGATTTACGTTGTTGAAACTTTTCTTATTGCCCCATGAAAATATTTTTTCAAAGAATGGAAGCAATTTATTATCCTTAATTTTTTCCAGAAAATAAACCTCATGCTCTTTTTCTTTTATACCCATTTCATACAAAACTTCATCATGGTCTTTTATGCCCAATCCATTAAAGTACTGCTTCATCCTAAAGTATTCACATACATTTCCGCTTTCTAAACTTCCTGCAAAATAAAATGGCATAAACCAGCCAATAATGTAACAACTAAAAGAAATGATTTTACCAATGATGTGAAACCTTAACTCATACAATCTCGAAACAGGGATATCATAAGTTTGCATGATGGTCAGCACTTCTTTGCGATGATTCCATTCGTCTGACTCAATTTGTCGGATTGCAATTTTCTCCATTTCATTATTTACTGAACCTGCGTGGCCCTGATAAGCAAATGCAGCAGCTTTCTCGGCAGAATAAGCCCGTTGCAAAAGGTCTACCAATTTTGGGTGATTAAGCTTCAAAGTATTGTTTTAATGGGTTGCAAATATATCAACAACTATCATTGCCTCTCAATGGTTACAACATCATTCAATTTAGGAATATTTGCATCCCACCCATAGACTTCTTTTATTTTATTTTTCAATCCTTCTGCACCTTCTGTTTCTCCATGTATCAGGTAGATTTCTGATGGTTTCTTATCAAGTTCTGATAACCAATCTATTAACCCCTTTTGATCTGCATGAGAGGAAAGACCATCTATTTTTTCAATCGTTGCCCTTACCGGAAAATATTTGCCGTACAGTTTTATTTCTTTTGCACCTTCCAGCAAATCCCTTCCCCTTGTACCTTCTGCCTGATAGCCCACCAATAAAATAGTAGCGGAAGGATTGCCAACATATTGAACAAGATAAGTAAGTACCCTACCACCCGAGGCCATACCACTACCGGCTATAATTATTTTAGAATGATCAGCTTCTGCAAGTTGATAAGTCTCTTGTATAGTTTCAATCAGCTTTATATCCTTACACATTTCTTTTGATTCTTCCAGTGAAAGTTTATGCCATGATAAATTGTTTTCAAAGACTGCCAAAGCCTTACTTCCCATTGGGCTATCCATATACACCGGTATGTTTGGAATCGTTCCATTCATTTTAAGTTTCCAAATTATGTACATGAGAACCTGTGTTCGTTCAACTGCAAAACTTGGTATAATAACTGTGCCTTTTTCATTGGCTGCTCTTGTTATTATTGCTGTCAGATGTTCCTCCGAATCTTCAGGATGCAGGCGGTTCCCATAAGTTGATTCCATTAATACAACATCTGCATGTTGTGGTTTTTTGGGTGGAAACAACAATACATCTACCTCTCTGCCAATATCACCGGAAAAAACTATAGTTTTTTCGCCAATTTTCAATTCAATAAATGTAGCACCAATAATGTGTCCGTTGTATTGATACCGGCAATGGATGTCTTCGCTGATTTCAATCCATGTGTCCATTGGTTTTGATTCAAATAACTTAAGTGTTTTGTCAACATCTTTCATGTCATATAATGGCAATGCCGGATGATGTTTAGAAAAGCCTTCTTTATTGGCTCTTTTGGCATCCTCCTCCTGAATTTTGGCACTGTCCTGTAAGATTATTTTTGTAATTTCCAAAGAGGGTGCCGTACCCCATATTTTACCCGTAAATCCATCTTTTACCAGTCTGGGTAAGTATCCTGTATGGTCAAGATGGCCATGTGTTAACAATACTACATCTACCTTTGTAACATCTATTGGCAGTGATTTCCAGTTCGTTTCTCTAAGTTGTTTCAATCCCTGAAATAAGCCGCAATCAACCAGGATATTTTTCTGTGGTGTTTGTATATAATATTTAGATCCGGTTACTGTACCTGCAGCTCCAAGAAACTGCATTTTGATTGAAGTTTTTTCTTGCATAAAAATTTATTTTGAAAGTATTATTTGACTGTATTTATATGTTTACATAGTTGATTTATCTCTTGTACGGCAACATCCAAACGGGTAGCTTTTAATCCGGCATCTGTAAGTAAATGAGTATGATCCCGTAGTTCTAAACAGAGCACAATATTTTTATCAAGCAAATATTGTTTTTCATTTCGGGTTAATGATGTTAAGCAGGTTATGGGATATAACCCAAGTTTATCGATCTGTTCTCTTAGGCTTCCTTTTACAGGGTAATCCCAACCTATTAATCTTAGCCCTACGCAATTACCATATTTGATTGCATCGCTTGAAAAACGGGTATTGGTAACTACGCATCCCTGATAGATTGATTGATCTCCCCTAGCAGCATCCTCAATCCATTTTGCTTCTACGTCTTTAAATCTTGAATGTATGTAAAGGGGAATTTTTACATCGCAAATAATTCCTTGTTGGTTGTGATATTTACATTCTATCATCAATTGGGTATTTGAAATACGAGCAATTACATCTACTTCATGTTGTACACATTTGCCCTGAACAATTATTGAAACTTTTGTGCTGTAACCCTGATGTTTAAATATTTCACCAATAAATTTTTCAAATGGATAGCCTGATGGGCCTAATTCCATTATAGCTGTTTTGAGATGATATTTTGCCGCTAAGTTTCGTGAACTGTTTTTTAGAATGTTGAATGCTGCTTTATAGATATTCTTTGTTGTAATCCCGGGAAATAATTTAGATGAAACTCCTTCAATTACTTCTTCTATCTGATTGTGATTGGCCCCTGCCTTTTGTAATGATTTGCGAAGTTTAGCTGTAGAAAACATTACTTGCTGACCCGATGCTTTTGTTATTGGAATTTCAACATTCATAGTGCCAGATAATTTATGTTTAAAATTACTCTTTATTGTATAAAAAATGAATAATTAACTACTTTGAAGCTTTGCAATTTCTTTTAGTAAGTGTAAACAATAACCGATTTTAAATGTTATAGTGAAAATGCAAAATGTTAAAAAACAACATTTACCCAACAAAATTTGTCCTGTTTGCAATTTGCCATTTACATGGAGAAAGAAATGGGAAAAGAGCTGGAATGATGTAAAGTATTGCAGTGATAAATGTAGAATGCAAAAATCATCGAATAAAAATAAACAATTTTAAATTTAGACTTTAAAGTGACTACATCAATTATCTGGTTTAAAACAAACTTACGGCTGCACGATAATGAAACGCTGATACGTGCAATTGAGATGAGTGATGTAGTGATCCCGGTTTATTGTTTTGATGAGGATCATTTTAATACAACACAATTTGGATTCAATAAAACCGGATCATTCAGGATTAAGTTCTTATTAGAAGCTTTAACGGATCTGGATAAAAATCTTCGTACAGTAGGTTCAGGTTTAATTGCTTTAAAAGGAAAACCCGAAGTCATTTTACCTTCTCTTGCCCTATATTACAATGCCAATAAAATATTTTCTCAAACAGAGTTTTGTTTTGAAGAATTAAAAACACTGGCTTCAGTAAGAGAAGCATTGACCAAAGTACATTGTGATTTGGTAACCGTTGGAAATAATGAAATGTTTCATGTAGATGATCTTCCATTCCAGGTGGAAGTCATTCCTGATATATTCACAAATTTTAGAAAACAAACAGAAAAGGAATCAAAAGTTCGGGCTGCATTTGATAACCCAACTTTTATTAAATCTCCTGAATTGCCGCCGTTGCAATTACCTTCATTGTGTGACTTATCCAATGAAGCAGTTATTGAGGATTGCAGAATGGCTTTTAAATTTAATGGCGGGGAATCCACAGCATTACAAAGGCTCAATTTCTATTTATTTGAGTCAGGTTTTGTAGCTCACTACAAGCAAACAAGAAATGAGATGATTGGTGAAAATTATTCAACAAAATTTTCACCATGGTTAGCTTTAGGATGCTTGTCAGCAAGAAAAATTTATCATGAAATAAAAAAGTTTGAGGATGAAATTGTCGCAAATGATTCTACTTATTGGGTCATATTCGAATTGCTTTGGAGAGATTATTTCAGATTTATGATGATGAAATATGGCAATAAGATTTTCCTTCCCAATGGTATAAAATCAAAATTAAGCGGTATTGTAAATGACAATCAAGAGAAGAATCTTAATGACTGGATTTCGTGTAATACAGGCGTAGACTTTGTAGATGCAAACATGATTGAACTAAGGCTTACAGGATTTATGAGTAACAGAGGACGTCAAAATGTTGCAAGTTATTTATGCAATGATCTTAAAGTTCATTGGCGACTGGGTGCCGCATATTTTGAGCAGCAACTCATTGATTATGATGTGTGCAGCAATTGGGGCAATTGGGCGTATATAGCTGGTGTAGGAAACGATCCAAGAGAAAACAGGTATTTTAATATAGAAAAACAAGCTGCAGTTTATGACAGCAATAAATCGTTTAGAAATTTATGGCTACAGAAAGTTTGACATGCCATTACAGCGACCTGCCATCGCCAATGGCGTATATGGAAATACAAAATTCTTCAATTAATGAGGATGAGAAAAGTACGGTTTTTTCGCCAATAGATCTTGACAGAATTATTGAAATGGCCTGGGAAGATCGAACACCTTTTGACGCTATCAAATTTCAGTTTGGCATAAACGAAGCTGATGTAAAGGCTTTGATGAAAAAGCAGTTAAAATTTAGCAGTTACAAATTATGGCGAAGTAGGGTAGAGGCATGTAAGACTAAACATGTTAAGACACGTGTTGAAGGTATAGACAGATTTAAAAGCAATCAACAACGAACGATATCATTGAATAAAATTTCTAAAAGATAAAAAGCATGAATACATATTTATTTGCAGGGGCATCCAGTAAAATAGCATTGGAGACTGCCCGATTACTAAAAGAACAGGGACATAAAGTAATTGGAATTTCTACGAAAACTGAAAATACTATTTATGATGAGTTTCATACTATTGATAAATATGATTTTACAAACTTCCCTCCAATAGAGGGTGTAATTGATGGGTTGGTTTATTTTCCGGGCACAATTAACCTTAAACCATTCAATCGTTTGTCGCAAAATGATTTTATGAATGATTACCAAATTAATAGTTTGGGCGCTGTTGCTTTTGTACAGGCTTACCTAAATAATCTGAAGCAAAGTACACAGGCGTCCATTGTTTTTATAAGTACGGTTGCAGTAGCTACAGGCATGGCTTATCATAGTTCTGTGTCTATGGCCAAAGGAGCAATAGAAGGGCTTACAAAAGCATTAGCTGCTGAGTTTGCGCCTGCCATTAGGGTTAACTGTATTGCACCATCGCTTGCTGATACACCACTTGCAGAAAAATTTATCAATACTCCAGAAAAATTAGAAGCATCTCAAAAAAGAAACCCGTTAAGACGTGTGGGAAGTGCAACGGATATTGCAAGTGCAATTGATTTTCTGCTTGGATCAAAAGCAACATGGATTACGGGTCAGATTATAGCGGTAGATGGAGGAATGAATAATTTGAAATTATTGTAGAAAAAAATATTTGCCTTCTTTGTTATGGGCTTAAATATTTTAAAACTTTAAACTAATAACGCAACTTCTATTTCCAAACTTTGAAACTAAGTTTGAATTTCTTTTGAATCAGCAATGTTTTCCAATCAATAAAAAGCATGGCACACAAAAATAATATGCATGCAATTGTTGCTAGTAATACTTTCCAGGTAATGAATCCATTCATTATTTCTCCTACATTTTCTGCCGCAATTTTGCCAGTATAAACCATATACATATCGCTTATAAATTTACCTACTAAGAATGCAGGCATTACTTTTATAACGTTAACTTTTGACATACCTAATGCCATGAATAATGGTGTGGTTGGTACTGGAACAAGTGTATAAAAAAACACCACCATTTGTAACCTCCAACCTTTGCTGTTAAGTTTTTGCCCCAGGTAAGCAAGATCTTCATCCTTTTTTTGATTGACTGCTTTTGCTGTTAACCATGGCACATAAAGTGTTAGCAAGTATCTGCCAATAGTTGATCCCAATACACCACCTACCAATACCCACCACATATTTAACCCATAATGCATCTGAAAATAAACCATTACAATCCATGCAGGGGGACCAATAAATGGAATAGTGTCAATAAGTATAGAAGCCAAAAAAACAATGAGGTAATATACCATTAAGCAAAGAAATACTAATTGAAGCAAAAAGTTAACAGAAAAATATTTTAATGGTTTGGGAAATACACCAGGAAAATTATTTCATACTTCCTGTATCCTCTCTTTAACCATGAAATGATTATTTTTTAAAAATTTTTTAAAGGGAAATGATGATCTTAAAATCCCGGGATTGGAGTTAACTACACAAAACAACCTGCCCTTACGCACATCTTTTTATACTTTCGTAATAATTATTAAAATGAACCAGTTAATATTCAGTTATAGAAGAGGTCAGCAATTGCTCTTTGTATTATTGTTGTTGGTTCATACTGTTGCATCCTACTATTATATTTCACAGCAAAACATCACTTACGATGAACCTCAATACATAGAGTACGCAAAGCGTTGGCTACATGGTAAGCCCGATAGAGTGGTTCCGCTTGACGACAGTAAATCGCCAGTTGTTGCTGTGTGTTGGATTCCCAGAATTGTAAGGCAAATTATAAATCCACATTATAAGCTTACAGACTACGGTAGAAAGGATCAGGCGGAGGGTAGGTATATGATGATATTGTTTTCTTTCCTTGCTGCCTTTTATGTTTACAAGTGGTGCCGGGATTTGTACGGAGTAAAAGGGTGGTGGTTGCCAGTTATTTTACTGCTTTTTGATCCTTTGTATTTGGCTTATTCTACGCTTATTACAACCGATCTTGCATGTGGTGCTTTTTTGGTTGCATTGCTTTATCACTACCGCAGATACCTGCTTACAGGGTGTAGAAGGCAATTTGTAATAGCTGCCTGCTATACCGGTATTGCAATAGTTACCAAGCAAATGCTTTTGTTTGTTGTTTTACTTTTACCCATAATTACAATTGTATTTTATTGGAATGAAAAGAAATCATTACTCAACAGATATGCTTTAGGTAAAGCAATTATTTTTATGATGATTGTATTGTTGGTGATCAATGCATCTTTTTATTTTTCAAATACTTTTATCCCCTTCGGGAAATATATTTTTGAAAGTAAAACTCTGAATGATTTGCAAAACGGTTTACCTTTTATGCATTGGATACCTGTACCATTACCACAAGCCTATGTTCAATCGTTGGATATGATAAAAGCTCATGCAGAACTCGGTGCAGGAAAAGCTGAAAGCACTTACGGCGGTGTATACCTGTTTGGACAATTGAATGAAAAAGGAGGATATTGGTATTATTACATCGTTACGCTTATCTTTAAAATGCCAATTGGTATTTTGATTTTATTGTGTTGTGGTGTTGTTCTTTTTTTAAGAAATTGGAAGCAATATTTTAGAAATAGTAATTACTTATTTGTGCTTTCACCAATTATATTCTATGGAATTATTTTAAGTTTCTTCAATAATTTTCAAACCGGTATCAGACATTTGTTGGTCATTTTTCCCTTTGTGTATATAGGACTTGGTAAGGTCTTATATGAAGTTTGTAAAATGAAACTATCTTATAAAATTGCAACTACTGCATTAATCCTTTATAGTTTTATTTCAGTGGGTTTATATTATCCATATATCATTCCATATACTAATGAGTTTATTGCAAATAAGAAAATAGTTTATAAAATAATGATGGACTCAAGTATAGATTATGGGCAATCAGATTCTAGTGTAAACAAGTATCTGATAGATCATCAGGAGTATAATAAACCTACAATACAACCCACGACAGGAAAGTTTGTAATACCTATAAGACATATTGTGAACACCAGATTGCAGGATAAAAACCCATATCTGTGGTATCAAAAAATGGAGCCAACGGGCTTGCATAGAAATATTATTCTACTATACGATATTAAGCAGCAGGATTTAATTAATGCAGCGTATGCTACTGATAAAAAGGAATAGTTTTTTAAAGGATTTATAAGATTAGAAACTCTTTCATAAAAAGCTATTTACTAAATTTTAGCGAAGCTGAATTCATGCAATAGCGAAGTCCTGTAGGTTTGGGACCATCATCAAACACATGACCAAGATGGCTGCCACAGCGGCTACAATGCACTTCGTTTCTCACCATACCGAATTGTTCGTCACGGCTTTGTTCCACTACTTTTTGATTTATGGGTTGGTAGAAACTTGGCCAACCTGTTCCACTTTCAAATTTTGTTGTACTGTTAAATAATACCTGACCACAACCTATGCAACTATAAGTACCTTTTTCATGGTTATCAAAATATGCATTCTTAAAAGGAGGTTCAGTTCCTTCTTCACGTGTTACATGGTACTGTTCAGGAGTAAGTTGTTTTTTCCATTCGGCTGCCGTTTTTGTTACTTCAAATTTCTTAGTTGTTTTCTTTGGTTGCGCCTGTGTGCAGCCTGCAACCATAATTGTAAGAAGGATAATTTGTATTTTCTTTTTCATTTTTATTTTTTCTTGACGTTAAGTTACGCCATTCTGTTTGCTTTGGATTTATAACGAGTGATAAGTAATATGGTTTAAGATTTCTTTCACTTATATTAAATAGTAAATCAAAATCTGTACGCTTTAATATTACTGTACTTTTGTTTCAACTAAGTAATAATCAGTTTACAATGGCCAGAATAAAACTTGACCTTCATGATATTTATAACAATAGTAAAGCCATAGACAATGCGTTGCAAAAAGCATTTGAAGATGCTATTGACAAGAAAATACGGGAAGTAGAAATAATACCTGGAAAGGGTAGTGGGCAACTGCGCAAAAAGGTTGAACGTTTTTTACAAATGCCTCACATAAAACTATTGTACCACCGCATAGAAAATGATAGTAAGAACTTCGGAAGGTTGTTTGTTTATTTTAAGTTTTAAACAAAGGCGTTGAGTGAAATCCTAGTTATTCTAAACTCTTACAAACCTATCAATAATGTATTTTTTTGCAAGTACCTGTTAGGTACAATCCATTTCTGAAAAATAAATATTCCTGTAACAGCACAGACAACACCTGCAATCACATCAAGTGTATAGTGATGGCTGCTATACACTCCCGCAAACCACATGCCCAATGCTACAGAAAAGCCCAACACCCCGATTTGTTACCGGACACATTCCTGATTTTCATGTGTAGCTTTAAGTTACCCTTCGCTTAAACTTAAAGCTTGTCTAAAAGACTTAGACCAGTATAAGAAACTGACTGGGTTTATAACCTAAATGAGAATATTAAAAGATCTCAATTCCCGGAAATAACTTACTGTCATCGTCAGAATACCATAATACAGGATAAATTTTTTGTTTTCTATTTAAAATAATTCTTTTATTAAAATTAGGGGTATCCCTAAAGTTTCCATATTTCAAAGTCTTAGCTTGATCAAAAATATTATCTCCCAAGTCAATATTTTGTTTGGAGATTTTAAGATTGTGATGATTATTCGCGTCAAATAAAGTTTCTCTCAAATCACCCACAACTTGGCCTTTATTACAATGATTTAAGGGTGAGAGTATTTCGCTAAAAATTTTTAATTCCCTTGGATGCTTCTTATGTAAAATTGGAACCTTGTCATATTTTATGGCAAAAGAGTAATGCAAAAAAACTATAAATATTTTTTCAGGTCGTTTACTCTCAAATGAAAAAAAATTTTGTTTGCAATCTTGTAATTCAAAACAAAACTTTCCAGCATCGTCTATCCATATTTTAATCCATGAATTGTTATAATTTTTATTAACATTTTTAGTAGAAGGTGTAATCTCAACATTATTTTTTATTTCACCTTCTTTTTCTACTATTTTACTTGGAAAATTAATTATGTACGGTGCTATTTTTTTAGGTTGTAATTCTCTCCATTTTACTATTGTCTCTTCGGTAAATTTTTTACCCCGTTTTTCTAAATGCTCCCTTACACGCTTTTCTTTCTGATCCCATTTTAACTCATTTGGCTTTCTTATTTCAGCTAATCCCATACTGTTATCTTGAATATCAAACTTGGTAGAATCTCTACATAACAGAGTTAAATCATTGTGCCAAATGTAATCAAAGTGATTGGCTACATAGTCATAGTAAATTTTTTGTTTTTTTTCATTTTGCTGGAAAACTGACAAGGGATAATTGTAAAACAAGTTTCGAGTTTTTCCATCTTCAGTTCGCTCTTGAGTATATAAATATGGGTCAGAAATTACCTGGTCATTTACAATTAATAAACACAAGGGTAAGGGGAGCAGGGAAAATCTAACCTGTAGCGTGTTATCATTTTTATTGGATTTCGTTATTACTAAAAATGGATTTTTATCTACAATGGAAGCTATTTCTATTAATGATAGCCTTTGTCTTTCTTTGAAAAGTGAGTCTTTGATTTGGTCGATGTTAAATTCGTCCAAATTGAAATCATATTCTAATGCCCTGCTTGAAGAATGTGGACGGTTAAAAGAAGATTCAGCATTTATCAGACAAGAAGCAAAGCTGGAATAAAGATAAGATAGGGCAAACCTGACTTTTATGTAAATGCCTTTGTCATTAAGTTGCTTAACAGTTTCACTGCTTAATAAATTTGCAAAAGCATTTTTTATCTGAATTCTTTTGGAGGCAAACCTATCATTTTCTATGTCAATCCCTAACAAAGTTGTTGCAGCTAAACCACAAAAATCTAACTGAATGCCTTTGTCAAATGTTCCGTCTTTATATCTACAAGGTTTAGGTATCCCAGTAGCATTTTTGCACAGTTTTTCAATATCAGTAAGCAAATCAATGAGGTAATCATAGTACTCCTCATCGAACCTGTTTTTGAAAACGTGGTTAAAAAAAGGTTGGCTCATGTATATTAGTTAAAGTTTGAAAGAATCTTTCGCTTCATTCACTCACTTGTAACTCCACACTTCTTTTTCACAAATAAGACTTCTCGGGGAATTCCCAAGAATAGCTTGGGGTTAGCTATGCTACAATTTACCTTCAATCTTTCTAAAAAATGAAACTATGCTTTTTTTCACTCAACATAAAATTTCTGTTTCAAAAGAAAACTTCTTTTTGAAACTTTTCTCTGAAAATAGAGCCAAACTAATATTGGGTCTATGCAACAACATAGTTGTATTTTTTTGTGAAATTATACCTCTATCGATTAGTCGCCAAATAAATTTTAGGCACTCGATAAACAGGTTCCTTTTCAAAAGAAATACAATGAGTTCACTGGTGCAAAAGCTTGATCTGCCAAGCCGATCTCCTCCTGCATATAACCAACCTATGAAAAATCTTTTTTAGTTCTTTAATCTATAATCCGTAAAATATCGAAAACAATGTTACACACAATTAAAAGTAGAACTAGTTGCCAGGGAGCAGCTAACTACAAGACGTACTTTATTAAAGTTGTAGCTACCCTTGCTGCAATAATTTTGAGCTTTAGTTTTCCTGACTTTTTGTTCGCTCAAACAGTTTGTGGGACACAAAATCCAATATTTCCACCATCACGGTTTAAAAGTTTATCGCCAACGTCATCTGCGATTGGAACATTCTATTCAATACCTGTCGTAGTTCATGTTATATACAACCCGAACGTTCCTGCAGAAAAGTTAACTTTTAAGCAAGTTGAAGACCAAATTAAAATCCTTTCTCAAGACTATCAAATGCAAAATTTGACAGAAGTAAACAATTTTCCATCTTCATTCCCTGTGGCGAATAAACCTGTAAATTGTGGGATAAGTTTTTGCCTTGCGAAACAAGACCCTGAAGGCAAACCGACGAATGGAATAGAGTATAGAGCTAACAATATTATATTCACCAATACTTTTGATGTAAAAGAATATGATAGAGGAGGACTTGGAAGCTGGGATGTTAACAAATACTTGAATATTTGGGTATGCCATTTGAATAAAAAATTAAAAATTGGAAATATTGAATACATAGTTGATGGTGAGGGAACATTTCCTAACATGCAAAATATTCCAAAGTTTCATGACGGGGTAGTTGTGGATCATGGTAGTTTTGGTTTAAAATTTTTCAATAACACAAGAGGACTTGGACGTACTACTACACATGAAGTCGGCCATTGGTTAAATTTGTTTCATCCATGGGGAAGTGGGAATAATCTAAATTGCACTGCTTCAGATGAAGTTGATGATACTCCACCACAGAAACAAAATACATTCGGTTGCCCTTCTACTCAAACACTAACAGATCCATGTTCCCCCAATGAACCAGGTATTTTATACATGAATTTTATGAATTACAGCGATGATAACTGTCGCTATATGTTTACAAATGGCCAGAGTATTAGAATGAGAACAACTTTGGATGGTGCTAGATCTTCGTTGCAAAGTTCTCCAGTTTGCTCACCGCTTGAAACAGTTTTCCTAATTGATATTACAGGCAGTATGAGTGAAGAAATCGGAGGGGTAAGGAATTTTCTGACCCAGTTACTTAATACCCCTGAATACACTGATAATTACAACGGTACATTTCGGTTAATTACTTTTAATGACAACGTAATGGTTAATCAGGCTACTACCGACCTTAATGTCATTAAAGCTCAGGTTGCTGCATTAACAGCTTCGGGGGGCGGTGATTGTCCAGAAGGGAGTTATGAAGGACTTCTCCAGGTTAAAAGTATTCTTACGAATGGAGGGACTATTATGTTGGCTACAGATGCTTCAGCACATCCAGGTTCAGATATTAACGGACTTATTGCCAGTCTCGAAGATCAGAACATTACTTACAAGCCAATTTTTGTCAATACCCTACTTTCAGGAGATTGCTCTGCTGTTTCAACAGCGGTATCATCTTTAGGAACAAATAATGGACAGAATTCAATACCATATCCATCAAACAATTATTTACAAGCCAGTACATCAAGTACGGGGACAGCAGCGGTGTCTGCTAATCCAAGCGCAATAGAAACTTACTCCACTATTTGTAATGCCACTCGGGGAACATTTGCTTTCATCCCCGAGGTTAACTCTACAAATGCAATAGATAAAAAAAGATATGAAAACGTTGGGTTTAACATTATGATGGGTAGTATTCGTTCAGCTATAGTTGACATACTTCCATATAATGGTCCTCGTGGAGGAACTGTAGCTCTAACTATTTCCGGAATAAAGACTCATTTCAATGCTTCTACAACACTAACATTCGGAGATACAGGTATTGTTTTAAAAACAATCCATGTTACTTCACCCACAAAAATTGAAGCGACCATTCAAATTTCAATTTTTGATTCTTTGGGGTTTAAAAATGTTCTTGTAACTACAATTTTACCCGATGGAACTATTGATAGCGCAAAAGGAAAAGGATTATTCCAGGTAACAACGCCTACTACTACGCCTACTATTGTTAGTATTTCTCCCAGTACAGGCAAAACAGGTGAAACTTTATCCGCTACCATTACAGGTATCAATACGCACTTTACCAACGCTTCGGTTGTAAACTTGGGAACAGGTATTACCGTTTCAAACGTGTCTGCTGTTAGCAATGTTGAGTTGAAAGCTACTATAACAATAGACTCGGCAACAACATTAGGTTATAGAAGTGTAACTGTTACCACAGGAACAGAACTAGCTACTGAAAGTGTTGTAGGTCCATTCCTGGTCATAGCTGCTGATTGCAATCTTTCCGGTTTAACTTTAGGTCCAGATAAGCAAGTATTATCAGACATTCCAGATTCAAGTTGTGTAGAACTAAAGGTTATTGGTATTGATACAGCTAATTATTCTAAGTATGCATTTCAGTGGAGTACCGGCGAAATCACACCGACCATTTTGGCTTGTCCTGCAGATGATGCTTTTTATAGTGTGACAGTTAGTAGAGGATCTTGTAAACTTACTGATACTTTGCAGGTAAAATCTTTTATAAAAGCTACGCTTTCATGTCCGGCTAATAAGACTGTTAACAGCGATACCTCCTGCACTGCGGTAGTAAATAATATTGATCCGATACTTACTCCAAATGTAAGTACCGCAGCGGTTACTTATATTATGAGCGGAGCTACAACAGATACCGGTACTACAACAGCAAGCGGTAAGACATTTAAGCAAGGTGTTACGAATGTTACATACTACCTGACAAAAGACACCACACGTAAATGTACTTTCAAAGTAACAGTGACTGATTCAGGATGCCCCAAACCTTTCTTATGCTCGGTTACAGTAACACCAACAAGGACAGTACCTAACCAGTTACTACAAACCATTTATAAGGGATTGGGGGCTCAAACGGTTAAACTGACTGGTAACGTAGATACGGGTGGTGTTGCACCATTTACTTACAGTTGGGGTAATGCTGGTAATGGAAGAAATATCAACGTTAGCCCAAAGGTTACCACTACATATACGTTGGATGTTAAGGACGCTAATGGAAAGCATTCGATTTGCCAAGTCACCATTTATGTTGTTGATTTTAGATGCGGTCCCGGAAACAACAAGATTTCTATTTGCCATAAAAATGCAGCAAACACATTCAACACACAATGTTTGTGGCCTGCAGACGCTTTAATTCATTTGGCTCATGGAGATTACTTAGGTAGTTGTAATCCGAACATTCCACAACTGATAGTGAAGGCAAACCCTAATCCAACTTATGGTGTTTTCAATGTGTACATTGGAACAAATATTCCAAACACGCCCATTTCATTAAAAGTTATGAGTGCATTCAGGAGTACAGTCTTAGAAACAAGAAATAACTTGTCGCCTAATCAGACTATTACAATAGGTGCAAGCTATCCAAAAGGCTTGTATTTGTTGAAAGTGACACAAGGTACTGCAACTAATAATTTGTTGTTGCTTAAGCTTTGATAGATAGGCCTATAAAATAAGAGGCTGCCCCCTAAGGCGGCCTCTTATTTTATAATCCCTTTTCTCCAATTGTTAGAATAAAATACTTTCTCCTTATTTCCTCCCACCCCACATCAATCCCCCAAAAAACTACATTACTTTCTCCCAAAAAGAAAGTCTTTTTAAGATAAACCACATTCTTTTTTGCAAAAACCACATTCTTTTTCTTGATTTCTACTTTGGTTTTTCCTGAAAACCCTTCACCCCTACCGCCCTACAAACTTATCAATAATAATTGTTTGGAAATATTTGTTAGGTACAATCCATTTCTGAAAAATAAAAATACCCACCACAGCACATGCTACACCAGCTATAACATCAAGTATATAGTGGTGGCTGCTATATACGGCGGCAAACCAAATGCCTAATACCACCATGCCAAAGAAAATATTAACTAAGCCAAGCTTATTTTTAAGACCATAGTAAAGTACAACAAGTGGATAGGCAGAATGTAAAGAAGGCATGGCCGCAAATACATTCGAGCTCTTACTATATAAGCCTGAAAAAACAGGAGCCTGAAAGTAATCATCAAAACGTTGCAGACCGGCAGTATTGCCCGGCGTATGTGCATTGAACACAAACCCATAATGTTGTACATACCATGGTGGTGCAGCAGGATAAATATAATAACCTACAAAACCAATCATGTTAACCAACAAAAAAGTAAGCGCAAATTGCATAAACTGTGCTCTTCTGTTTGAAAAAAATAAATGAGCGGCAAAAAAAAGTGGAACAGGAACCCAGCACAAATAAAAAAAGCCGCTTATAATATCAAGAATGGTATGTGTATGTTGTCGCCAGTATTCGTTTGGTGTTAGTGTTATGCCATTTGATGTTATGCCAAACCATTGCTTCTCTGCATTGTACAGGCTCTCAATATGAACGGTGTTATATTGGTAGTTGGGAAACGCCTTCATGAAATCAAAAATGATCCAGAATACTATAAAAACAGAGAAGCCTGTAATGAACTTACGGGTAGAGAATGAAATATAATATAACGAATTGAAAAGAAATACAAGCACCAATTGTTCAACTTTGAAGCCTATCAAAAGTTTAGATAGTAATAGATAGCCCAGCGATATAGCAGAGGTAAGTATCAGGTCTTTTTTTGAATACAAACCTGAAGTTTTGGCTCTCTTTACAGTTGAAGGCATGTATATTATTTCTTTGGAAAACCTGACCTGAATATTTCATCCCAAAGTGATGAACTGACACCAAAACCTTTGGTACTATCACTGTAGTGGTGAAGCATGTGGTGTTGTTTAATTCTTTTCCAAAAGTTAGATTTAAAGTTATAATGGTGCATAGCATAGTGCATCATATCATATACAAGGTAGCCAATTAAAAAACCTGGAAAGAATGCAAATAATTGCGCTTTTCCCGGTAAGAATAATGAAAATAGAAAATAGAATAGGGCTGCCAATGGAATACTGGCGGAGGGTGGCATTACCAACCTTTTTGCATCTCTTGGGTAGTCATGATGTATGCCGTGAAAAATAAAATGTATACGCTTACCCCATTCAGATGTGGGATAAAAGTGAAAAATGTATCGGTGCAATACATATTCAGTAACTGTCCAAACTGCAATGCCCAAAAACAAATAACCCGTAAAAGCTGATACTGTAATATTGTTTCTAAAAGAGAGTACTGAAAAAACAATAATTACCGGTATGTAAATAAATAGCGGTACGGAGAAATGGATTTTAGAAAGACTTTCCATTAGCCCGTTACTGAACAACCTGATTGACTCACTTGAATTAGATACGTAATTCTTCTTCATAACAAAACAACTTTTTCAATTCTATATTTTCAAACGTTCCACCGTTTCGGTGCCGGTGACAGGGTCTGACCCCCTAAGTTCTATGTATTCAACATTTGGCGACCAAAAAGTGCCTCCATTTATTTTTACGAAGATACGGTGCAGGATGGCTTCTTTTTGATTTATGGTAGCATAAACATTAAATTTATAATTTGTACCTCTTTTCAAAATCATCGGGTATTTTTTCAGCGAGACAAAATGCAGCTTAAATTTATCTTTTGCTAATTGAGACGATTTCATGCCGTAAGCAAACGTCCGTTGTATATAATTTAGCTCCTTCTGTTGCCCCTGTTCCTGATAGCGCATCCAAAATACATGAACAGGATCACTTGCATCTATCACCCCGTTTTTATAATTCAATTCACAAACAATAGTATTTGTATTGGTATTTTTTTGTAAATAAAATAATTGGTTTGGACTTGATGGTACCGGATATTTTTCCTGCCCGTTAACCAGTAATATATTTAATAAAAGCGCAACCCCAATCCCCATGAATCTATACATACTACACACTTATTTCTTTCAATTTATCTTTTAGATCCAATCCTTTTTTTGCTGCAAATAATCTTTTAAATGCTGTCAGGTTGGTAAGTATTGCCATTGCAGCTATTGGTAAAGTAAAAATAGTCATGGTTTCAAATACATGAAAACGAATGCCTGTTATGTAAAGCTTGTAATCGCCTCCTATAAAGTGTGCAGTAACACCGCAGGCAATTGCAGATATGCCAATGAGTACCACTCTTTCAGGCCTTTGCATCATACCTCCTTTATTTTCTACACCTAATCCCTCGCTTCTTGCCCGGGTATAACTTACCATCATAGATCCTATAAGTGCAATAAATCCACTGATGGAACTTATGAAATAATGATGGGCTACCAGATAGTAACAGATGCCCAAAAACATAACAGACTCACTATATCTGTCAAGAACAGAATCGAATAGTGCGCCAAATGTTGAACTCATATTTCCCAACCTTGCTACCTGCCCGTCAAGCATATCAAAAAGGCCGGCAAAGAGTACAAGTGCACCTGCCCAGCCAACGTATGAAAGTTCGCCCCTGTGACCAATTTCTGCCCCAATTATAAAAATCACCGCTACGCCTATGTTCAGTACAAGCCCTATAGTTGTAACTGCATTGGGTGTAAGGCCTGTTTTTATCAACCCCCTTACCAGCGGGTCAATAATTCTATAAATTCCTTTTTGCAAGCGGTCTCTAAACAATTGTTTTGCCATAATGGTTTCAAAAATCAAATCTTAAACGTGAACGGATGCCCCATTCAGTTACGTTTGGATTGTTAAGGTAAGTTAGTCTTTTGACAAAATCAATTCTTAATAGTTTAAATACATTTGTTATGCCCGCACTCACCTCTATATAGGGTATTTTGCCAAGGGCATAAGTAGTTGGTAATTGGTTTACATCATCCACAGGAAATTTTAGTGTAGATTGATTATAAGCCGGATTGTTTTCATTTCTTAACCCACCATAAAGTATTTTACCGGAAATAGCCTCTCTCCATTGTAGTTTTTTAAGCAATGGTATTTTGTTAAAGAAAAATCCGTTGAATTTATGATCTATGCTTAGTGCAGCATAGTGGTCACTTACAAATTCAAGAAAATTCATCAGGTTATAAGAATTTAACTGGTAGGAATATGTTTGGTTAGCCCTGTGAATATTCATGAGCGGATAAGGAATTTTTCCGAACGTATAACCTCCTTCCAATACAATATCTGAAAATCCCAGTTGAGATAAGTAAGTCCGTTTTTCAATATTCAGGTTCAGCGTTTGATAATTATACTCACCTTTAAACAAACCTTTTGTACCTGCTATAAATCTAAGCCTGATGAGAGGATATTTATTAATGATTGGTATCCTGAATCTTTTACCCTGATAAAATTGCTGATGCGGCGACCATCTTAATTCTAAAGACAATTCATTGGTAGTAATATCGGGTACATTCGTAATAGTTCCATTTGGCTCTTGTTTACTATATACAATTATACCTGCGGGTGTTTGTTTCCAGTTTTTAATACCGACGGTATAGCCAAAGTCTTTTCCAAATTCACGTACATATTCCGCTTTATAAATATCGTTATACAACCACTTGTCATTGTTGCCCCTTTTGAATGATAATAAGAAGTTATCCTCCACTACAAATTGCAATTCCTGACCGGGAATTTTTGTATCTCTTTGTACACTAACCCTTACAAAATTGTTGGGAAAAGAATAAATGGAGCTACCATTGAAAGAATAAGCCAACGAACCAAAATATTTCCATTGCTTATCTTTAAATCCGTAAGCAACATAGTTTTCAAGATAAATATTGGGATTAAATTTTGGCGTACTTCTGCCCCCGACACGCAACCTGAAACCTTCTACAGGGTTAAAACTATAAAAAGCATTTACAGGACCAACTTCATACGGACCAAAGTTTTTATAACCTGCTAACAACAGAGTTGCAATGTCCATAAATGTTCTGAAAGATTTCAGGTTGGTAAGGCTGTCAATGTTGCTATAAACTTTAGATTCTGCCTCGGATAGCTGTGGGGTACGGTGTGCCACCCAAAAACTATCTGTTTGATTTTGTTTTTCGTTGAATAACTTAACTATACCATTACCCTGATAAATACTATCAGGTGCTGGTTGGTTTATTTTGTAATCTTTAAATGATACAGTCCGTTCACCTACAATACTACTTTGTGCACCTTTTGATAAGGCAAATTCAACAATAGTATTACTCATTTCCACATGAAATCTTCCATCAGGGCCTTTGGCAAAATTCTGGTTGACATGCAATTCTCTTACAAAGTTCAGGTTGGCATGTTTGCTTATGCTCATGATAAGCTTTTGCACAGAGTAATTGCCATCAAGTGTTACAAACAAAGTGCCTTTAAAAAGCAGGTCTTCAAGGTTACGTGGAGAAAAGTCAAGCCGTGCTAGTTTTATTCCATCCAGTTCTATAGTATCTCTTAAATAAAATCTATAAAAAGTAGGAGAGGCATCCGCAATCGGGCTTAAAAATGTATTACCCAACAGCGATATGTTGTTGTCATACACTTCTACATTTTCATACATCCTGTCCAGGTAAGAACTAATGCCTTCTACATCAAGATATTCTTTAAAATCAACTTTCTTTTCTCCTAAAATAAACACCTTATTCTTTTCAGGATTTTTGCGATAGTAGCGTTGAGAAAGTGTTTCGTCAAGGTAGCAAGGTAACATGGCCCTGCCCTGTATTTTAGTTGTATCAGTATTTTGAAAAATAAATTTGAAGTTTTTAAGGAACTTATTGTTGAGTAGTTTTTCCGGTGTTTTGGTAAGCATCAACTCCATTTTCTCATACTGCTCGTATGATACATAGTCATAAGCTTCGGTAACCCGGTTCTTGTTTTTATTTTCTATAACCCTTCTTATAAGTTCTACTGCAGGGTTGTTTTTGTTGGTGTACTTTCCTCTTCTTGTTGCTTTTACTGTAACACCTTTTTTGTTTTCAGCCACTTCCATGTACACATTTATCTCCTGTTCCTTATCGGGCCAAATGTTTTTGGTAACGGTTTTATAACCCACATAAGAGAATATTAAGACTGTAAGTTTTGGATTAGAAGTTGTTATGGTAAATGTTCCATCTTCTGCACTTGTAACCCCTTTGCCACCTTTGAAATAGATGCTTACATATTGTATAGGTTTTTGTGTACCCGCATCTTTTATAACACCTTTTATGGTAGTTTGAGCATGAGAAATATAAAAAGAAAATAGAAATATTATTATAAGCCCCGACCGTTTTATTAACTCTATCATTTTATCCATCAATTTTTTTAAAAACAAAATTTTTCTGTAGCGGATAGTTATATCCAAAAGCTACAATTAGCGACACAATTATTTTTGATATGGCATAGTGGACGTTTAAAATTTTTGCAAAAAAGTAAACACCACCCGTATTCAATATCAAATTTCCAATCCAGATAAATGCATATTTTTTGGCCTGTTGTTGAATGTTTTCCGAATTAGACTGAAAAACCCAATAACGCCCAATAATAAAATTTATCAAACCACCACAAACTGTTCCTGTTGCACTTGCTATTACAACATCTACATTAAAATAACTGACCAACACAATATGAACCAAATAGTCAAATAATGAAGAGATTATTGAAGACAGGTTGGCTTTTAAAAAAGTAATCACTTATGTTGTTGGCTTTAAAAAAGACTTATTATTTAAATCAGCTATTTTAATATGGCGCAAAACTAAGGAAACTATTTTTATAAAAAACGTTTCCATAGTTTAATTATTTGTGAACACTTTAGCTTTTACAAATAAATAGATTTCTAAGTAGAGGGTAGGTTAAAGTTAAGTGTAAAATGAAATGTAGAGGCAAAATGAGGTCGGCACAATAAAAGGCAATATCTATCTATTCAATATTGTTTCCTGATGGCCCAACAACATAATACTGTATCAGGGAGGACATTTTATTTATAATTCATAGAGTTTTTACCTCAATGCTATTAATTGCAAATAAAAATAATTAGAGAAAAATTATTTTATGATAAAAAATTGTAGTTTAGCATATAAAATATATTTTAAAGAATAAAATGTGGTATTACCACAAGACAAATAAAGTAATTTACATCTGCGTGTTTTATATTGTCATTTATTTTGAAGGATTTGAAGTTTATTATAAAATATTTTGAGGGTAAAAGCTTTCCTCTATTTAGGAGTTATAAGCCATTTTAAAAGATAGAGTATGCGGACAAGACAACCAACAAAGCAAATTGACACCTCATAACTTTGAGGCTAAGACTTACAGATTTTACAAAACGTCACTACAGACCAGACAAAATGTTTAACAATTAAAATCAAAAAATATGTTTCAAAATCCATTCTCATTTGACGGACGTATCAGAAGAACTGAATACGGAATTAGTTTCATTATTTATGTAATTGCTGCTGTAATTGTTAATGTAATTATGGAATCAGGTGGCGGTGCTGCAATTATCGGACTGGCATACATTCCTATGCTCTGGTTCTTTTGGGCACAAGGCGCTAAAAGATGCCACGACAGAGGGAATAGCGGATGGTATCAAATCATTCCTTTTTACGGTTTTTGGATGCTTTTCGCAGACAGCGACAATGGAGTAAATGAATATGGCGAAAATCCAAAAGGCATAGGTAATCAAGAACAATCAACCAATGCTTAAAAAGTTTCTTTTACTTTTTTTACTATTACTCTCTTGCTTAGGGTTTGTCCTTACACAGACAAATTCTAAGCACGTGAGGGTTAGTGGCTATACTCGAAAAGATGGGACTTATGTTCAACCCTATTTTAGAACTGCACCAAATTCAACCAATCGCGACAATCTTTCCACCAAAGGAAATGTAAATCCTTATACTAGAAAACCCGGCTGGATAGACCCTGACAGCAAATACAACACTTTTTACTATGACATTTATTCGTATACACCAACAATGCATGTAAGCGACTATGCAACAAATTCAACCCTTCCGATTAAATACAAAAACAGAACTTATATTGAAGATGAATATGGGTCATACACTTGTTATTTGACAGTAAAAGATGAAAGGACTTTCAATATTTATGATATGAAAGATAATTTGATTTTGTATTTAGTTATCAATCACAGAGGCGATTGGAGAATATTTGATGATAATTGGATTTACATTAAAACAATTTTTGTAACCACAGAGAAATGAAAAAATATTTTACCTTACTGTTTCTACTTATTTTAAACAATTATACGATTGCTCAAACAGTTTATGAAAGCCCACTTGGTTTTAGTTTGTCCTTTGACAAAACGTGGAAACGATTACCAAAAGAAGTATTGCAACAAAAAATGAAAGATGTAAAGGACCTATTGGAATATAGGAAAGACATACAGTTTGAGGCTTGCTACCAAAAAATTGGAAATGCAGATATGGATTATCCATACATTCTTTTTAAAAATGTATATGCGACAACAACAAACGAAAATGAAATAAAAAAAGTCCAAGAATATTTCACAAGCAAACCTGAATTTGATAAAGTAATTCAGAATATGGTTAACGGAAAATTTGATGTGGAGTTAAAGGTGGGCAAAAACTATTATGATGCCCAAAACAAGATTTTAATTTTCACTTATGATATGGGCATTAGCATTAAAGGAAATTTAGTCGGAATGTTTGCTTTTTATTTTGGTAAAAGTGCAAGCTTAATTACAAACTGTTACAGCTACAAAGACGAATTTAAGTATGACCAAAAAGAATTTTTAGAAATAATTTACTCTATCAAAGACAAGGGTATGGCAACTGGTATGTCCAACTATACTAATAAACACGATATGGCAGTAAAGTTTTACAATGAAGGCAAAATGCAATCGGAGTTTGGTAACCGACAAGAGGCAATTCGACTTTACACAAAAGCAATTGAAAATTATCCTACAGAAGATACCTATATGAAATCGGAAGCCTATTACAATAGAGGACTGAACAAACGCAACATTGACGACAATAAAGGTGCTATTGCTGACTACACACAAGCAATTAAATTTAGACCTGATTATTATAAAGCTTACAATAATAGAGGCTATGCAAAGCTTTTATTGGAGGACTATGCAGGTGCAATTGCCGACTTTACAATGACAATAAAATATGATAACTATAATACTGAATTTTCAAATATGGCATTGGGGAATAGAGGCATTGCAAAATTATTTTTGGGGCAAGACAGCTGTCCAGACATTAAAAAAGCAATTGAATTAGGGAATAAAAATGTTTTAAAAGTTTACAATGAGAATTGCAGATAGGACAAGACGAACACTTTTCACAGCTAGCGTAAGTGTTCGTTGTGCTTGTTGTTTTTGCCCTTGTGGGTGTTAGCCGAAAGAAGTATGACTAGCTGCGCCGTTGCATGGTGTTCTTCACCTGCAACAAACAATCCAACATAAAAGCTGTTGGTGAAAGTCTATCCCGTTTTTTGGAAACACCAATAGCGGCGTAAAAAACTAAAACAGTCAACATGAAATCGAAGGCTTATTTATAAAGCGAAGATTTGCAGGTGAAGAATATCTGTAAAGGCGAAATGGTTATGCTTTCAGGGTAACAGTCCCATTAGAAGATTATTGGGATTACAAGGCAGCGCATCCGTAACAAAGTAGTACATTGCTATTACACAATGAAAATAGAAGAATGTGAATCTTAAAATGGATATAGGCGATTTCAAAATTTTGGATGAAGACTTTAAAAATTATTCAACTTTAGAATCATTCAAAAAGAAAGTTGCCGAATTAAAGCAAATAGATTTTACAAATAAAAGTACTGACGAGATAGCGGATATTGTCTTCTTGTACCTTGATTTATTCCCATCATTAGTTGCCAAAATTTCAATCGAAGAATTCAACAAACTTAATTTTTACAGGGTAAGATTGAATATCAATAAAGAAGTCGAAGACACAAATCTTATCCAAACATATTCCTATCCCAATCCTTGTTTTTGCAAAGAAAATGGTAGAGCCAATCTGAAAAATAAAAGTGTATTTTACGCGTCAAACTGTGCAATTACTTCAATTCTTGAAAGTAAACCAAAGGTTGGCGATATTGGGTATTTGAGTATTTGGAAAGGTAGAACAACAAAAGAGATGAAATCGGGAGTTTTGTTGCCAAAAGATTTAAGACCTGAAAACGAATTCCAAGCTTTATCTGTTGACATTCATTCACATTTTGAAACCGTTGCAGATGAAGTTGCCAAGGAAAAATCCGCATACTTGAAAGAGAGCTTGAAATTTGTATCAGACTTATTTCTCGAAGAAAAACCACCGTATCCAATAACGTCTTTAATTGCTGATAATCTGATTTATGGCAAACAGTGGAAGGATTTTATTATTTATCCAAGCATAGCAAGACTGGCATATACGTGTAACCTCGCATTTCATCCAAACGCAGTAAATAACTATTTACAATTTGTGAAGGTCATAAGGTTTCAAGTTCTACGTATAGGTTCAGAATTAGAATGTTCAACGGGTCGTGTTGGTGAAATTATTAATAACAATATGGTTTGGCGATATGCAGCAGAAGATGAAATCAGAATCGACCTTTTGCCTTAGCATAAAGAATCAACAATAAAACCTAAAATGTCCATTTCGTTTTGCCCTTGTGGGTGTTAGCTGAAAGAAGCATGATTAGCAGCGCCGTTGGCCCGCATATTGCGCATTGGCGTCAACTTATTATTGCGTTACAAGTTGTTGAAAACCTTTGATGTATTGAAAAAGATATTCAGCAGGGGTTGTTAGAACAGAAAAGAATAGCTACTTGTAAATAAAACATCCGACAAGATGAAAACAAGCAG
>JANMMU010000111.1:0-50481 GCA_031373555.1 Segetibacter sp.
TTCTTGGTAGTGGCACATCTTTTTCTGAAAACAAAAAATACTTATACATCTATACCGGCAAGGCCAATGAGGAGGAAGTAATGACTAATATAAAAGACAATAAATTACTCGACAATCCCGGAATGTTTAAATGGGTTGCTGCAAGATTAGGTGTATGGAAAAGATTAAAGCCGGGTAAGTATGAAATTAAAAAGGGAGAAAGTATTTTAAATATTGCCCGTATGCTGCGCAACAATCGCCAATCGCCGGTTAACCTGACTATAAATAAGTTGAGGACCAATGAGGATTTGGCAAAACTTCTTGCAAAAAACTTTGAAGCAGATTCGGCAACTGTAGCAGATTACATTAATAATTCAGATAGTTTAAGCAGCTTGGGTATTACCTCTGCCACAATTACAACATTAATTATTCCCAACACTTACACCATGTTTTGGAACACACCACCGGGTAAAATATTCAGGAGATTGAAAAGTGAAAAAGAAGCATTCTGGGAAAAGAATGATCGCATAACTAAAGCTCAAAATCTTGGATTTTCACCTGAACAAGTTGCAGTAATTGCCTCTATTGTTGAAGAAGAAACCAACAAGAACGATGAAAAGGGAAATGTAGCAAGTGTATATATCAATCGCTATAACAAAGGGATGGCCTTAGGTGCAGACCCTACCATAAAATTTGCAATGAAGGATTTTGGGTTAAAACGTATTTATCTAAAGTACCTTGATGTAGTATCACCATACAACACCTATCGAAATAAGGGACTTCCGCCCGGGCCTATTTGTACTCCTTACGGCAAGACCATAGATGCTGTACTAAATGCTCCAAAAACGGAATACCTATTTTTTGTAGCTAAAAGCGATTTTTCCGGTTACCACACCTTTAGTACAAATTATGCAGAACACCTGCAGCATGCTAAAGAGTTTTCAAAAGCACAGGACGAACAGGCACTAATAAGACAACAAAAAAGTAACCCATAATTTTGACAAAAATCGAACGCATATTTTATGCTTCTGCCCCGGTCAGGTTGGTGCGCAATAGTTCCAAACGTATCATATTGCCGGGCTTTAGTGGGGTGCCGCTTTATGATGTGTATAGTTTTTTTGTTGGTGCAATTAAAAAATCATCACTAAATACAAGGGCAAAATCAATATCCTACGATTTTGCAATGGCCATACCTGCAGTCTTGATTTGCCTTTTTACACTCATCCCCTATATGCCTGTGTCCAAACAGTTTAGCGATGAACTATTAAGGCTTACAAGAAGCATTACCCCCAACCAAAGCACCTACAATGTGGTTAAGTCCTTTTTAAATGATTTCCTACATACACCACGGGTGGGTTTGTTATCCTTTGGTTTTGTATTGGTAATATTTTATGCATCTAACGCTATGCTAAGCATCATCCGCACCTTTGATACAGCCATTTACAAACATCACCGCAAACCAAATTTTATAAGAAAAAGAATAAAAGCTATCAGGCTAACCATTATTATATTGGCATTGTTTATTGCAACAGTTTTACTCTCATTAGGGCAGGGAATTGTTTTTACTTACGTATTAAAAACTTTTAAACTCAAAAGCTCAAACACAATTATCCTATCATCTATTCGATGGCTTATAATCATTGCTCTTTTCTTTTACTCTATTTCATTTATATACCGGTATGCGCCTTCGGTTAAAAAAAGATGGCCGCTTATATCACCCGGTTCAATTCTTGCCACTACACTTATTATGGCTACAACATTTGTATTTTCATATTGGGTAAACCATTTTAATAATTACAACAAAATTTATGGATCACTAGGCACTATCATGATATTTATGTTGTTAATTTATTTAAACTCATTGATCATGTTAATTGGATTTGAGCTAAATTTGAGTATTACTTATCTCAAATCGAACATTGATAGAGAGCCAAAAGAAAACATTGATTCACAAAAAGTTTCCTGATAATTTATTCATTCATCAAAAGTAAAATCATGAAAATAATAACTTCCTTTCTTATTACATTATTAACCGCAACAGTGGTTGCCGGTCAGATTCCTGCTGTATTAACTATAGGATCCTCCATACCCTTGTCTGATGCAAAAATGAAATCAGTAAATGGCAAACTGGTTGCAATTAAAGAGGAAATTAAGAAAAATGGAGTATTGGTCATGTTCAGTTGCAATACTTGCCCCTATGTAGTTAAATATCAGACACGCACTTTAGAAACAATCAAAGAAGCTGAAAAAAGAAACATAGGTGTTGTAATTGTTAACAGCAATGAGGAATACCGAACCGATGCAGATTCTTATGATGCAATGAAGGTATATGCAAAAAAACAGGGTTATACAGTACCTTATGTTTTGGATAGCAAATCAGCATTGGCAGATGCTTTTGGCGCCACACGTACACCGGAGTGTTATCTTTTTGATGCGTCAGGTAAATTAATTTATCATGGAGCTATAGATGATAATGCTACAGCTTCGCAGGTTGGGCGTAAACATTTATTTACGGCAATAGACGAAAGTCTTGCAGGCAAGGAAGTATCGGTTAAGGAAACAAGGTCTATTGGGTGCATGATAAAGAGAGCCGATCTGTAAAAAGTGTTTATAGCAGTAATGCTTACAATTATTTTTGAAGCCGGTGATTTATCATTTTGACAAGTAGCCTATGCTGTTAAATGATATCTATTTATACACTTCAAGCATTTTTTTCAAATCTTGAAGTGTATTTATTTCATCAGGTTTTTTATCTTTTCTCCATCTGCTAATTCGGGGAAACCTAAGTGCAACGCCACTTTTATGCCTGTTGCTTGCTGCAATTCCCTCAAAAGCAATTTCAAAAACCAATTCTGGTTTTACTGTTCTTACAGGTCCAAATTTTTCTAAAGAATTGCGTTTGACAAATGCATCTACTTCATTAAATTCTTTATCTGTGAGTCCGCTATATGCCCTGGTAAAAGGAACTAATTTTTCTCCATCTTTAACCGCGAAGGTATAAGCCGTATAGAGATTGCTTCTTCGTCCAGATCCTTTTTCAGCGTAGATCATTACACAATCAATAACCATTGGTTCTACTTTCCATTTCCACCAATCCCCTACTTTTCGGCCAACCTGGTAAATGCTTGATTTACGTTTCAGCATAAGACCCTCCGCTCCCATTTCTCTGGATGTAAGTCTAAGGGATTTTAAGTGTTCCCAATCTGTAAATGAAACTGCATCTGATAAAATAATGACTTCAGACTCAATGGTTTTAATTATTTCTTCCAGTTTACCTCTTCTTTCTGATAAAGGCCGTGAACGCCAATCTTCATAATTATATTCTAAAAGGTCATAGGCAAAAAAGGTTATAGGAGTTTCCTGTAGATTTTTTTTGGTGATATTTTTTCGTCCAATTCTTGTTTGTAATAATGAAAAGGGTAAAGGGTTTTTATTGATACTCGGTATAATTTCACCATCCAAAACTATTCCGTTTGGTAAAAGAGCATTAAGTACCTGATACTCGGGAAATTTTTCAGTAATCAATTCTTCTCCCCGGCTCCAAACAAATAATTCATCGTTCCGTTTTATAAGTTGGCCTCTTATGCCATCCCACTTCCACTCTGCCTGCCACTCTTCTGTATTGCCTAAATCAGAAGGTTCATTGTCCAGTGCATATGCCAGATAAAACGGATAAGGCTTTGAGTAGTCGGTTGCACCATTTGTATCAGTAAGCAAATCATTGAAATGAGTAGTTTGCGGATCCCACTTTCCACTTATGCGGTGTGCTATAACTGATGGTTCAAGACTGGTAAATTTAGCAATTGCATTTACCATCATTTTTTGTGAAACACCTATTCTAAAAGCTCCTGTAATTAATTTATTAAAAACAAATCGTTGACTGTGGTTCATCTGACTCCAGCTCTCTACCACAAATTTTTTCTTTATTGCTTCATCCTGGTTTTCAATTTTTTGAAATTGCTCTATATAAAAATGCAGGGGATGCAAAAAGACGCTACTGTTATTATCAGGGTCAGGAAGCAATAGTGCAATCGTTTCTGCTAAATCTCCTACTGTATGATAGCTTTCGCCAAACAACCAACCGGGCAGCCCGGCTATTTCTACACACCATTCTGCCAATAGTTTGGTATTGATTACACGTTTGGGTTTGCGGCCTGTGAACAATGCAATAACCCACACCTTATCTTTATCATCTGCAGTGGCAAAATAATTTACCAATGCCCGTAATTTATCATTGGTCTTGGTACTTGTACCCAAAAGCGATACCAAATCAGCAAACATGCCAAGTCCATCCATTGAGGATGTGATTGTATTTGGTATATTCAGAGGAAGGTTCTCCATGATTTACTAATAATAATTGAATAATTACTCAACTGTGAAAGTCTGTTCATGAGGTGACTCAATCTGTGTTTCTTCGTCATCATTTCCAAATTGGGTTTTTACTTCGGCTGCTTCAATTCCTATTTCATTTAAGTACCTGCTGAATACTGCCTGAAAACCATGTGTTACAAATACCTTTAGAGCTCCTGTAGCTTTTACCGCTTGTATAAGACCTGGCCAATCTGCATGATCGCTCATTGCGAAACCTGCATCCACATTACGACGGCGTGCATTGCCTCTTACCTGCATCCATCCGCTACAAGCACCTGTAACTGATGGGGCAAACCGTTTCATCCATGGAGTACCATCAGCACTTGGTGGCGCAATGATAACACCGCCTGCTATATCACCCTTAGGTGTTTCAGGAGTAATTTTTTTAATTGAAGGAAGCTGTAAACCTGCATTTATAAAAGCTTGTTGTACATTGTAAACTGCCCCATGGGCATACAATTTATCAGTAACCTGCGATGCTGCTTTTATAACTCTTTGAGCTTTACCAAGACTATAAGCTATCAGCACACTTGTTTTACCATCCTTAAGATTTTGCAAAATCCAGTTTTGAATATCTGAATCAATTTGCCGGGGTGTTTTCCATTTATAAATGGGTAGCCCAAAGGTTGATTCAGTAATAAAAGTATGACATGGCACAACCTCAAAAGCACCACTGATGCCGTCATCGTCTAATTTGTAATCACCACTAATAACCCAAACCTCGCCTTTATACTCTACTCTTATTTGTGAAGACCCAATAACATGACCTGCAGGGTGAAAAGATACTTTTACTCCATTAATCAAAATAATTTGCCCCCATTCAACTGTTTCATACTGATTGGCGCCTAATCTTAATTGAAGAATGGGTAAAGAATCTTTGTGGCACAAATATGTTTTGCTACCCCAACGGGCATGATCGCTGTGTGCATGTGTAATAAGCGCTTTATCTACAGGCTTCCATGGGTCAATATAGAAACCACCCTGTGGACAAAAAAGACCTTTATCAGTAAATTCAATTAACGGCAAAATGAAGATTTGTTTGTAAAGAGATTACTTTTAAAAAACTCTGCCAACCCCACAAATTTACAAACAACAGCAGAACATAATTTTTGTTGTAACAACATATTCCCCTGCTTTTATTAGTTAGAAACTAATTTATTAAAATCAAAAAGCACAGGTTACTAACCCGTGCTTTCTGCAACTTGACCCCGGATGCATTACTAGTTTACTACCAAATATCTCCCGTCTTTCTTATCTTTTGATCTCCCGATGGCATATCCTCCTAATCCACCCGCTACTCCTCCTATTACGGCTCCGAGGCCTTTATTTTTACTAATAATTGCACCTACAACAGCACCACTTGCCGCTCCAATTGCTGCACCTTTTGCCGCTTTGCTCCAACCTTCTTTTTTAGGTGGAACTTCTGTTGGTTTGTTTACCACAACAGCCCCATCTGTAGTTCCGGTTCCTGATGCATTACCAGCCTGTGTTCCACTATTTCCTACTCCTGCATCATTTCTTGAAACCGCCTCCCTAGTTGGCCCAACAGGCTTAGGATAACTATTAGGAAATTCTGTTGATTGATTATAGTATTCCTTATCTGGTGCTGTACGTTTAGATTTAACAACTCTATCTCTGTAAATTATTTTGGTTACAGGTTTTGGTGTTTCTGCTACTACAGGAATACTAGTATTTGGCTGAGCCCCAACCACACCTCCTACACCATTCATATCTATAGGCTGCATTTGATCTTTTTGTTGTCTCCATGCCTGATACTCGGCAAGTCCGGCTGTATCAGATGCAAGTATATTCTGTGTAGTTGCCGTTCCTGTACTTTCTTCTTTTTTGCTGCTACAAGCTACAAATGTGGCTGCAATAACAACAGTGAATATTATTTTTTTCATGGCTAATTTATTTATTTGATTCACGTAAAACAAATGCCATGCAGTTTTACTAAAAGAAAAAACCTTTAACATAATAGAATTGTTAAATGGAGAATTTATATTTTAAAGTCAAAGATTAAAATGCTGCAGGAATTAGAATTTTGTAAAAGTTAGAAATTGAGGTTTGCAACATTCCTAATTATTTTTTCAACAAAATATATTTGTACTGTTTATAACATCACGTCTCATTACAAAATGGTGTAGTGTTTTTGATGTAGGTTTGACCCAAGTTTTTCGCCATTTTCATGAATTACAATTTTATAACCATTGAGGGAAATATAGGTGCAGGCAAAACCACTTTGGCTAATATACTTGCAAAAAAAATGAATGCAAGATTGGTCTTAGAAGAGTTTGCGGACAATCCTTTCTTACCAAAGTTTTACGAGAGCCCGGAGCAATATGCATTTCCACTCGAACTATTTTTCATGGCCGAACGTTATAAACAACTTAAAGACCTGTTACATACGAATGATATGTTTCAGAGTGTTACCATAAGCGATTATCTATTTACCAAATGCCTGCTTTTTGCGAAAGTTAACCTGCCATCAGAAGAATTCAGGCTTTATCAAAAGTTGTTTGACATTATACACCAACAATTACTACATCCGGATATTTTGATTTACCTGCATGCCCCTGTAAAAAAACTACAGGAAAATATAAAAAAAAGGCAAAGGGATTACGAACAATCAATTGCAGATGATTATCTTTTTAACATTCAGGAAACCTATACCAGCTACATAAAACAGCACAATATGAAAACTCTTTTTATAGATGCTTCAAATGCTGATTTCATAAACAATGATAAGCACGTAAATGTTATTCTGGATGCTTTGGAACAGGATTTTCCACATGGGCAGCATTACTTTTCATTACCTTAAATAAAAATTATTGAACGAGACCCAAATAAAGAACAACCCTATGGCTGCTATGCAAATACCCGAATTCAGGGGATTGCTTGCCGGCAGGTTTTGTTTTGTTCTAGGTCTGCGTATGATGGGCACTCTTGTTGGTTGGTGGATTTATGAACTTACGGATGCACCATTTGCAATTGGCCTTATTGGACTTGCCGAGGTTATACCTGCCCTATCATTGGCACTTTATGCCGGTCATGTGATTGACATAAGTGAGAAAAAAAGTTTGCTCCTAAAAGGTGTTTTTGCCTTTTTTCTTTGCAGCCTTGTTTTACTTTTTCTATCAACTTCCTATTTACAAGCGCATGGTAGCAAAGCAATTATAATTGGCGGTATATATACCATTGTTTTTTTTACCGGCATTATACGATCATTTGCAGGTCCGGTTTTTAGTGCTATTGTGGGGCAAATGATTCCAAAAGAAACGCTGCAAAATGCCATAACCTGGAATCAGGGAACCTGGCTGACTGCATCTGTATGTGGTCATGCACTTGCAGGTTTTTGCATTGCCTATATAAAAAATTCAGGCACATTGATGGTAGTGACATTCTTAATGGCGTTTGCCTTGTTGTTATTAACCAGTATAAAACGTAAACCCGCAGCAGTTACATCCGGAGATAAAAGAACCTGGGAAAGTGTAAAGGAAGGATTGCGCTTTGTATTTAAAACAAAAGAATTGTTAGGATCATTATTTCTGGATTTGTTTGCGGTATTGTTTGGTGGTGCTGTGGCAATGGTGCCTGTTTATGCTAAAGACATCCTTAATGTAGGACCAATTGGTTTTGGATGGCTAAATGGTGCAGCAGATATTGGCAGCATTCTTATAGTGATAATTCTTGCAGTTTTCCCTTTAAGAAAAAAACAAGGCAGAACGCTTCTTTTTGTTGTTGCAGGGTTTGGTTTATGCATTATCACCTTTGGCATATCTGAACTTTTTTGGTTGTCATTTGCTGCTTTATTATTAAGTGGTGTACTTGATGGTATTAGCATGGTGGTAAGAGGAACAATTGTCCAATTAAAGACACCTGCTGAAATGCGGGGCAGAGTGATGAGCGTTAACTCCATGTTTATCAACAGCAGCAATGAATTGGGGCAATTTGAAAGCGGGTTGGCTGCCAAAATGTTTGGAGTAGTTCCATCAGTAGTTTTTGGGGGTGCAATGACTTTGTTGGTTGTAATTATTACATGGGTCAAAGCTCCGAGCCTGAAAAAAATGGAATATTAGTTAGTTAAAGAATCATCCGGACCAAATCGTTAAACTACACTACACTTACTATGTCTAACAATAAAAGATTGCTTGTACTGCTCAACACCTTTACACTGCTGTTGATGCTTTTTGCCAACTATGGTTCATTTGCAAAAGTTTTTTCCGGCGAAACAGTTGCCAGCATTAGTTATAAATACAACACTTTATTTGCCCCTGCCGGTTATGCATTCTCCATCTGGAGTCTGATATTCCTATTATGTATTGGTTTTGTAGTGCATCAGTTCTATTTGTTACGTACAAACGATCCCGATCAAATTATTATCCGTTCAGGTACATGGTTCTCAATAGGAAATCTTGCAAATGCTCTTTGGGTATATTGCTGGACAAATGAAATGTTAGGCTATTCTGTATTGCTCATTTTCATTCTATTGATTAGTTTGATAAAGTTGGTGCTTAAGTTATTACCGGTTCATGAAAATAAGTCAACGAGATACAGGTTATGGGTTTGGTGGCCTGTAACAATTTACCTGGGGTGGATTATTGTAGCAACTGTTGCATGTGTAGCAGCCTGGCTTGTTTACATGGGCTGGAACGGGGGTAAATTATCAGAGGCTTACTGGACAATCATTATGATTGTAATTGGGTGTACTATTTATCTCATTTTAATCTGGAAATATCACCTGCAAAGCACAGCATTTGTTGGCATATGGGCATTTGCAGCTATTGCTGTAAGGCATTGGGGGGAATTTAATGCTATAGCCTGGACTGCTGTAGCTGCAAGTGTAATACTAACAGCAGCCATTTCAATAAGCATTATTATATCAGGAAAACCGGTTATGAAACCTGCTTAAAAAAGCTCTATTATTTTAAGAGTTGATAAGTGTTTATGGCCATATTATGAATAGCCTTACTTACGAAATACTAATCTTATTATCATAAATACCAGTGCAACCAGAAACATAAGTAAAGAAATCCTGTTCATTCCGTGCATATACTTCATCCATTGTGTACGCTCATCATTTGGGTCTCTCTTTTTTATGTACAGATATTCTGCTAATTGTCTCCAGACTCCCATATTAAATGTTTTATAAATTTAGGTTTGATATCAGTTTTCAGTTTCCAAAGTTATAACCAATTTGGTTCACAATAGTTCACGGAAATCTCATTATCTTCTATATCAAACAATGCTGATTAATGCGAACTACGGGAAATTTCCCACCTTTCAGGAGGGGAATTTTCCCGTAAAAAAAACGGGAAATCTCCCGTAGTACAGTAATAAAAATAAGTTCAACTTTGTATTGTTAATACACTTGGGTATAAATATTGCCAAAACGGACTGCTTATTTTACAGGTTACTCAATTGCACCTCACTAACTGCTTTCTTAAATGGGGAAAATTTCGATCAGTAAAAGCAATTTGAGAAACCTTAAGGACTGGTGTTGTAAATACAACACCAGTTTTTTTTAAGAATAATGGGGTAATCCCCTTTTTTCGGTTTAGACAAATAATCAAATCCAATTCACCTTTGCTTCATTCGACTATTTTTTGATTTCATCAGCATAAATCGATGTCATTTTTTAGTAACAACTTTCATTAAACCTTCCATCCCTAAAATATAAAAGCACCCAATTTGGGTGCTTTTATACTATTAAACGATATCAAACCAAAGTGTTATTGAATATTACTTCAAATACAATTCCATTTCTACACGTCTGTTTTGAGCTTTTCCTACGGCTGTTTTGTTAGTAGCTATTGGTCTTGTTTCTCCGTAACCTGTAGCTTCTAACCTGCTGTCCGGTACATTTTTTCCTACAAGATATGCTTTTACTGCATCTACCCTTGCTTGAGAAAGTGTAAGGTTATTTGCATCGGTACCAACATTGTCAGTATGCCCGCTTAATCTTAAATTGTAATCAGGATATTCATTTATAATGCTTACAATTTCATCCAGTTTTGGATAGGATTCCGGCTTAAGGGTTGATTTACCGGTTTCAAAATAGATACCTCTTGTAGCAAAGTTCAACCTCTTTTTAGCTTCTTCTTTTACTACCGGGCAGCCATTGTTACTTTCTGGTCCTGGTGTATTTGGACATTTATCTGTTGCATTAGGCACCCCATCTCCATCATTATCGGTTGGGCACCCTGCTACATCTACAGTAACCCCTTTCTTAGTGTTAGGGCATTTATCGAGGTTGTCAGGCACTTTATCACCATCACTATCTAACGGGCATCCCTTAGCATCTACAGGAGTTCCTGCGGCTGTGTTAGGGCACGTGTCATTAGCATCTTCTACACCATCACCATCAGTATCGGGACATCCGCCAAATTTAGCCAACCCTGGTACAGATGGACATTTGTCATCGGCATCTGTGATTCCATCATTATCCTTATCAGGGCATCCAAGCATTGCTGCAACACCAGGAACCTGTGGACATTTATCAAGGTAGTCAGGTACGCCATCAGCATCCATATCCATAGGGCAACCCTTAGTGTCAACAGCTACACCGGCAGGGGTATTAGGGCAGCTATCTCTTTTGTCATAAACGCCGTCCTTATCGGTATCAACTGGTTTTTTCAATGAGAAAACAAGTCCGATACTGTGTTGGAGATAAATATCATTACCACCCTTTTTCTTGCCATCCCATTCATCATAAAAAGGCCTGTTAAACATACTTGCTGCTTCAATACCAACTACTTCATTAAACCTGAAAAATAAACCTGCACCGCCTATTAAACTAGGTTTGGTAGTGCCGGCTAGTTTAGTTTTCCCCACAGCCTGCGGCCCTGCATAAATAGTAGACTTTATATGGGTTACGCCAACGCCACCAATCAGAAAAGGAGCAAAAGCAGCATCGCGGCTAAAAATGTAGCCATTATTGAATTTATATTTCAAAAGCGCATTGAAATTAAAAAAATCAGCATCTACCCCGTTTGATTCCCCTAAAATAAAATCACTAGTCGATCTGAAATGTTGCACACGGTTATATCCTGCCCATTCTACCAGATTAAAGGAAGGATTCAGGTATTGCTGTAGCGAAATAGCACCACCGGCTTTAAAATTTTTAAAATTGTATAACCGGTAATTATTATTGGAAAGGTCTCCAATGTATTCAGTCGTTGTCATGTGAAAGCCGACACCGGTTCCCTGTCCACTTGAAGAAGTGGTAACAAAGAGCCCTAAAGTAAATAAAGTAAAAAGTGAAAGTAGTTTCATAAAGTAATTTTTTTATTTATTAGTATCATGTATGCAAACATCAGACCGCCAGGTATTTAGCTATTTATTGCGAAATCAATAAATTTTGAAGCCAATAATTTGTTTATATATAAAGGGGTGCAAGTTACAACTTAGCAACTGATTATTTGAGCTAATAATTTTACACAGATTTGAAAATGATGTTGTTGAATATTCAATTATTCATTTAGAGCGATATTGATTTTTATTAGTTTCTTAAATTCCTGACTTATTCAAAATAAAAAAGAAAAACCAAGCCTTAATCCTTCGTTTCTTTGTTGTAAACATGCTACATGGATAAGATGGAGGTTATAAAACAATATTTTAGTGACTTTTCTGAAAAACAATTAAATCAGTTTGAAGCATTAGATGAATTGTACCTGGACTGGAATAGCAAAATAAATGTAGTGTCCCGCAAAGACATTGATAGCCTTTACCTGAAACATGTCCTTCATTCATTGGCAATAGCCGCTTCTATTGAATTTAAAGCCGGCACTAAGGTTATTGATATTGGCACTGGTGGTGGATTTCCCGGCATTCCGCTGGCCATATTTTTTCCGGAAGTTGAGTTTCATTTAATTGATAGCATTGCCAAGAAGCTAAAGGTAGTTACAGAAGTATCTGATTCAATAGGCTTAACTAACATAACCACACAACACACCCGTGCCGAGGAAATTAAAAACAGGAAGTTTGATTTTGTAGTATCCCGGGCAGTTGCCCCTTTAAAAGATTTATGGTACTGGTCCTATCCATTGATAAAAGGAGGTTATGAACATTCATTGGCCAATGGGCTGATTTGCCTGAAAGGCGGGGACCTTGCAAAAGAAATATCGGAAGCCAATTTAAAAACAAAACCGAACGTAATACCAATAGACCAATTATTTACTGAAGAATTTTTTAAAGAAAAGTATCTGATTCATGTTAAAAAGTAGAAACAGTTATGTAATACAAATGGTAAATAAATTTCTCCTTATTTTTTGAACAATTACCATATCCACTCCCTACAGCCACATTTATTATCTTTGCCGCAAATTTTTAAATAAGCTTGCTTTATGTGGTACAACAGTATTTTAGAAACAATTGGAAACACACCGCTCATTAAACTTAATAATATTACCAAAGACCTTCCTTGCACAGTGTTGGCTAAGGTTGAATATTTTAATCCCGGAAATTCTATAAAAGATAGAATGGCCTTGAAAATGCTGGAAACGGCAGAAAGAGAAGGAAAGATAAAGCCTGGCGGAACTATAATAGAAGGTACAAGTGGAAATACAGGAATGGGTCTTGCCCTTGCAGCAGTTGTAAAAGGATACAAATGCATTTTCGCTACAACCGATAAGCAATCTAAAGAAAAGGTAGACATATTAAAAGCTGTAGGTGCCGAAGTAATAGTTTGCCCCACAAATGTAGAACCGGAAGATCCCCGCAGTTATTATTCTGTAGCGAAAAGGTTGCCCACAGAAATCCCCAATTCGTTTCACATGAATCAGTATGACAACCTGGCCAACAGGTTGGCGCACTATGAAACTACCGGCCCTGAAATATGGGAACAAACTGAAGGAAAAATTACCCACCTTGTAGTAGCTACAGGAACAGGCGGCACCATTTCCGGAACGGGAAAATATCTGAAAGAAAAAAATCCAAACATCAAAGTGTGGGCAATAGATGTATTTGGCTCCCTGTTGAAAAAATTTCATGAAACCGGAGAGGTGGATATGAACATGGTTCACCCGTACATAACAGAAGGTATTGGTGAGGACTTTGTACCTGAAAATTATGAGATGAACCTGATAGACCGTTTTGAACAGGTAACGGATAAAGATGGTGCAGTAATGGCACGCCGCATAAGCCGCGAAGAAGGAATCTTTGTTGGATATAGTTGCGGATCGGCTTTACAGGGATTACTGCAAATGAAAGGTGAATTGAAAAAAGATGATTTGGTTGTAGTGATTTTTTGCGACCATGGCAGCCGCTATGTTGGCAAGGTGTACAATGACCAATGGATGATGGAAAGGGGATTTTTGGATGTTAAAACATTTAAAGACATCATAAGCAGCCGTGCTTCTAAAAGACTGGTAACTATAGATACAAACCAAACAGTGGCCGAAGCAGTAGATCTGATGCGCAAATACGATATTGAGAACATTCCCGTTATGAAAGGTGAAATCCTTATTGGTTCTATCAGCGAAAGCGGATTGTTTCAAAAAATATTCAGCAACCCTGAAATAAAAACCTCTACGATAGAAAGTGTGATGGAAGCCCCCTATCCTATTGTATCTTTTGATACACCTGTAGAGCGGCTCGGCGGCATGATAACCAAAGACAACGGTGCAGTTTTAGGAAAAGATGATAGTGGCAATATGCACATTGTTACCAAATATGATGTCATTCACAGTATGGCTAAATAATTAGCCCAAATAATTATTACCCTCTTTACCCCTGTTTACTTCAATAATATTTTGAAATAAACAGGGGTAAAATATTTTATCAACTACACCTTATTATGAAATTAAATGACTGGATCGGGTTTGTTGGAGTTTCTATCATTCTGATTGCATACTTTTTAAATCTTTCCAACAGGCTTTCCAAAGATGGCATTACCTATATTCTGCTCAATATTTTGGGAGGCGCTTTGGCCTGTCTTGCTTCTGTATTGATTCATTATCTTCCATTTATTATTTTAGAAGGTGCATGGACGGTTATTTCATTCATTTCTTTATTGAAATATATGAAGATTCGAAAAACGGCCTAGTTCTTTTATTATGTACATATACGGGGAAGCATTTATTAACGTAAAATGAAAACTTTTATCGGGATAAATTCTATTTTGGCCTTTAAAATGATTTTATTTATTTATTTATTTAAAAATCCACACACATTCCTTGATGAAGAGAAGGGATTAAAAATGTAAATCTTTACATTTGCCGTTCCTTTACACTTTTGAAGCAAAGCAGGTATGAAGAAAATAGAACTGGAAATTGTTGCATTGTCACATAGTATTACCCAAACTCATTCATATGCCGTTGTTTTGGGCGAAGTAAATGGATTGAGGAGGTTGCCAATAGTTATTGGAGGTTTTGAAGCACAGGCTATAGCTGTAGCTTTAGAAAGAATGCAACCAAGCCGCCCCCTTACCCATGATTTGCTTAAAAACTTCATGAATGCTTTTAATGTAGATCTGCAGGAGATTATTATTAATGATTTGCAGGAAGGTATATTTTACTCAAAACTCATTTGTGTAAGTGAACATGATACTGTAGAAATTGATAGCCGTACAAGCGATGCATTGGCACTTGCAGTAAGATTTGGGTGCCCTGTATATACTTATGATACCATTTTAGACAGCGCAGGTATTTTAATGGAAGAATCAGGCTCCGGCGGCACAAAGAAAAAACCGGTAAGCACCACTGCTGAACCCGGAAGCCGCGATGATCTTTCCGGACTTAGCGTAGAGGAATTAGACCATTTGCTTAATGAAGTGCTTGAACAGGAAGACTACATTAGGGCTATAGCCATAAGAGATGAATTAAATAAACGCAAGAAATAACTTTTCATTTCCCTGAATCCAATAATTAATTTTCTACTTCTGTGGTTGTTTTTCCCAATTGTAAAATAAATCTTGGTTTAAATATTACTGGTAAAAGACCCGACGGATACCACAATCTTGAAACTATATTCTACCCCATTTTATTAAAAGACATATTAGAAGCTGTACAAGCTGAAAAACTTACTTTTCAATCTTCAGGTCTTACAATTGATGGCAATGCTGAAGACAACCTATGTATAAAAGCCTGGCATTTATTGAAAAACGATTTACCTGATTTGCCAACCGTTCAAATATATCTACACAAGATTATTCCTATGGGTGCCGGGCTTGGGGGAGGTAGTGCAGATGGCGCCTTTATGCTTTCATTGCTTAATCAAAAGTTCAATTTACAATTAAATGATGAACAACTGATTAATTATGCTTTGCAGTTGGGAAGTGATTGCCCGTTTTTCATTCTCAATAAACCTGTTTTTGCAACAGGACGTGGCGAAATAATGACACCTGTAACAGTTGATTTATCAGAATATAAATTTCTTATTGTCAACCCTGGTATTCATATTTCTACTAAAGAAGCATTTTCTAATCTTATACCAGTAGTACCAACAAAAAGTGTAAATGAAATTGTTAAGCAACCCGTAATAAGTTGGAAAGATGAATTGGTAAATGATTTTGAGAAACCACTTTTTAAATTGTATCCTGAAATTGAGGCTTTAAAACAATCTATGTATAATGCGGGTTCCATTTATACCTCTATGAGTGGTAGTGGAAGCACTGTGTTTGGTTTGTTTCCTAAGAATAATACTATCAAACTTTCGTTACCGGATCATTATTTAAAAATTGAATTGCCGGCACAATGAAAATAATATTATACACCATAGGCAAGCCCCATGAAACCTATGTGAAACAAGGTATTGAAGACTTTACAAATCGTATTTCAAAATATTATCCTGTAGAATGGAAAATACTTCCTGCAGCTAAACAAACAGTAAATACCACAGAAAAGGATGTAAAAAAGCAGGAAAGTATTACAGTACTTAATGCACTACACAAAGATGACTACCTTGTATTATTGGATGAAAGAGGCAAACAAATGAGCTCTGTTCACCTTGCCTCTTTTATTGAAACACGTGCCAATAATAGTATTAAGCAGTTGGTATTTCTTATAGGTGGTGCTTTTGGTGTAGATGAAAATGTAAATGCCCGTGCCGGATATGTATGGTCATTTTCGCAACTCGTATTTCCCCATCAACTGATGCGGCTAATGCTTGCCGAACAATTGTACCGGGCCTGTACTATTATTAGAAATGAAAAATATCATCACCAATAAATTATTATCTTTCCTGCATGGACACCTCCTTGTTTAGCATTACCAATATCATTATTGCAATTACTGCAATTGTTTCATTTTCAGCTTTCAATAACCAAAAGGTTACTGATGATCTTATATTCACTCCGCCTGCAATTGACCGCCGCAAGCAATGGTACAGGTTTTTGAGTTGTGCATTAATTCATGCAGATATTGGTCACCTGGCCTTTAACATGATTTCACTGTATATGTTTGGTCAACTTGTTGAAGAATCTTTCGGAATTTTATTTGGAGCAAAAGGACCTGTATTGTACATCATACTTTATTTGTTGTCACAGTTTTTATGTTTGGTACCCACTTATTTTAAAAATAAAGACAACTATTATTACAAGAGCCTTGGAGCAAGTGGTGCCGTTTCGGCAATAATTTTTGCGGGTATTATTCTATTTCCTTTACAGAAAGTTTATCTGTTTTTTATACCTGTAGGTATCCCCGGTTTTATTTTCGGCTTTATCTATCTGGGCATAACTGCTTATCTTGATCGCAAGGGGGGTGGAAATATCAATCATTCTGCACACTTGTTTGGTGCACTTGCAGGCATTGGTCTTTTATTAGTTTTCGGCTTCGCAATGTCTCCTTATAATCTGGTTGAAAATTTTATAGAGCAGGTGAAGGGTTTTGGACAGTAATAAAAAATAATATGCCAAATATCATCATTGACCACTGTGATAGCTATTGATTTTGGTTCGATTACATGCTGGTTACGGCTAAAGCTTAATACCTCTGATAATTTTCTATCTATAGTGTTGAACTTAATCAGGCATTAAACAAAATCAGCCCTTTACAACACTTGAAAACACCAGTTCATTTAAAAACAAAATGATATCTGACTCTGCTTTGTTCTTTCCAAAATCTGTAAGTGAAGGGAGATTATTCATAAAGAAATTCTGAAAATGTGCCATTTCAATGATGGTAGTAGCCAACGATCTTGGATACTTATATTTAGGGTTGCATTCTAAAATTACATTTCCAATAACCGAGCAAAGATCTTTGTAGGGTTTAAAAAACTGGTGTTTATTATCCTCCCCTACCTGCTTGGTTAAATATGCTTTTGAACCTTCTGAAATTATTATGCGGTGAAGTAAACTTTCATCAACATGATTAGTATTTGTATCATCCTCTACTGTTGTTGCCAATAACGTTATTATCTTTTTCAATTTAATAAGAGGGTCTGTAACATTATTTGTTTGAAAACTAATCTGGTACTCAAGCCAACTCCAATACCAGGCTATGATATATATAAGTAAACGGTGCTTGTTTTCAAAGTAGCGGTAAATTCCTGCTTCTGTGGTACCAATGTCTTCGGCCAGTTTTTTAAAAGTAAACGCTTCAAAACCAAATTGGGCAATCAATTGAATGCTATGCTTAATAATGTTCCTTCCCAACACAGTATGTTCCGGGTTACGAAGAAATAAATCTTCATTCATTTTTATTTGTAAAAGCAATTTCATTTCTATCTGCATTCAGGTGTATCACTGAAATACACAGCAAAACTAAGGGAAAGTTATTTTGCAATTATTAATGATAGTATGACTATCTTTAAAAGGAATAACCCTATCTTCGCTAAATAATATAAATAACAATGAGCCAGTTAAGTTTCTTCAAGAATTTAAAAGATGATTTGCCTGCAAGTATAGTGGTCTTTTTTGTCGCCGTTCCACTCTGTCTTGGAATTGCATTGGCATCAGGTGCCCCATTATTTGCAGGTATTATTGCAGGTATTATTGGTGGTATTGTTGTTGGCATAGCAAGTGGCTCGCCATTGGGTGTAAGTGGTCCTGCAGCAGGACTGGCTGTCATCGTTTTAACTTCTATCGCAGCACTTGGTGGTTCATGGAATGCATTTTTAATGGCGGTAGTATTAGCCGGAATTATTCAACTTGTTTTAGGATATGCTAAAGCTGGTTTCATTGCTTACTTCTTTCCTACATCGGTTATAAAAGGAATGCTTACAGGTATTGGGTTGCTGATAATTTTAAAACAAATACCTCACGCAGTGGGTTGGGATAAAGACGCAATGGGAGATGATGCTTTTTTTCAGGCAGACGGACAAAATACTTTTTCCGAAATTTTGAAAGCATTTGATTTTATTACACCTGGTGCAGTGATCATAGGTGCAATTTCGTTAGCAGTCCTTATATTTTGGGATAAGGTACTAAGTAAGAGAAATAAAATTTTCAACATTATAAACGGACCTTTAGTGGTAGTTATATTGGGTATTTTGATGTTTAACTTATATAAAAACGGGATCCTTGATTATAGTTTAAATGCCAGGCAGGTTGTAGCAGTACCGGTACCAAGATCAATTTCAGAGTTCTTCGGTCAGTTTACTTTTCCTGATTTTTCAGCAATAACAAATTTTGAAGTTTGGAAAATAGCAGTTGTACTGGCTATTGTAGCAAGTTTAGAAACATTGCTTTGCGTAGAGGCTACCGACAAACTTGATCCTGACAAAAGAATTACACCCACAAACAGAGAATTAAAAGCACAGGGATTAGGAAATGTTATTTCAGGCTTAATAGGCGGTCTGCCTGTTACACAAGTTATTGTCAGGAGTACAGCAAATATATCTTTTGGCGGCAAAACAAAATTATCTGCCATCCTTCATGGGGTTTTTTTATTAATAAGTGCGTTAACGATAGCAAGTGTATTAAATATGATTCCGTTGGCAAGTTTGGCAGCCATACTTTTAATGGTAGGTTACAAGTTAGCTAAGCCATCGCTTTTCAAGGATATGTACAAATTGGGTTGGGAGCAGTTTATCCCTTTTACTGCAACCGTAGTAGCCATTTTAGCCACCGATTTACTAAAAGGAATCACTGTAGGAATACTCTTTGGCATCTTCTATACACTACGCCATAGTTATCGCAATTCATATCATCTAAAGGAAATAGAAACAAATGAAAACGGGCAGGAAGTACATCATATAGAACTTGCGCAGGAAGTTTCATTTTTTAATAAAGCAAGTGTAATGACAGTATTAGATGGCATACCTGCCGGTTCAAAAGTTATTATTGATGGTTCAAAAACCAAAGCCATTGCCTATGATGTAATTGAACTGATAAAAAACTATGAGGTAAATGCAAAAACAAAAGACATAACCGTTGAGAAAATCAATTTAATAGAATCATAAAATAAGATTCCAAAAGAACCAGGTAATTAAAACAATAGCTTTTCTGCTTTTACGTCTGTTAATGTTCAAAAAAAAGCGGTACAGGCAAATGGTTTATTCATTTTGAAAATGAAAAATAACAACAAATGGAATTGGCATAACGAAGTACAATATCGTAACTACAATTTATCGGCGAATCGAATTTATTGCAAAACCATTAGAAACACTTAATAGAATCCCATTTCAAACAGTGGTGTATAACAACAATTAAGAACAATTAATAAAAAGCAAATGAAAACATTAACAAAAGAAATGCAGGCTGCTATTACACCTTCGATAGCTTTAAACCTGTTAGTAGAAGGCAACAAAAGATTTGTAAATAACCTGAAAGTAAACCGCAACCTTTTGCAACAGGCAAATGAAACCTCTGACGGGCAACACCCATTTGCAGTAATACTTAGTTGCATAGATAGCCGTACTTCTGCCGAATTAATTTTTGACCAGGGTTTAGGTGATATTTTTAGTGTAAGGATTGCCGGCAATATTATCAACGAGGATATTTTAGGCAGTATGGAATTTGCCTGTAAGGTAGCCGGCTCAAAAATAATAGTAGTTTTAGGTCATACTAAATGTGGTGCGGTAAAAGGCGCTTGTGACCACGTAGAAATGGGTAACCTGACGGCATTGTTAAGCAAAATACGACCTGCAGTTGATGACGAACTTACCACAATAGAAAATCGCAATTCAGGTAACGGTGATTTTGTAGAAAAAGTAGCTATCATAAATGTGAAGCGGACGGTTATATCTATAATGCAACGGAGTCCGATTTTGAAAGAAATGATAGAAACCGGTGCAATAGGAATTGTGGGTGGGGCACATGATATTGCAACAGGACAGGTAACATTTTTTGACGATACTATAATTACACCTTCTTAAGAGATCTTTCGAAAATAAACAGACCAACAGAGGGGTTTACAAGATGAAGTAAAACTGAGTACATTTGCTTTGTGAAATTTCTGACACTACTATTTGCTTTTTATATTTTATTGTTGCCCTGCTTTCCTTGCATGGACACAACGGAATGTATTGACAACTGCAAAACAGAAATAGCAGGTTCTTCAACTGACCTTAAAGACCACCAACACGAAAAAGAAGCCTGTAACCCATTTTGTAGTTGTGCTTGTTGCGGGCAAATATTTTATCCAAATTTTCAGCTCGAAAAAGTAGCTGCTATAAAACCTCTGGAAAAGACAAAACAGCAATTCTTTTACACAAACATTTCTCTTTCATCAGATTTCTTTGGCAATATCTGGCAACCACCAAAGTTAATTTAATGAATCATTAGCAAGGCTACGCCTTGCCACTTCCTCGTGGTACTGACTCACCATCTATTTTTATTCATTTACTTAATTAAACAACTACCATCAATGCAAAAATTATTTGCGTTGCTTATGGCTACATTAATTATCTGTACTGCCAGGGCACAAAACAGTTTCAAAATAATTGCTAAAGACAATGTTACTAAAACACCTTTAACTGGAGTAAATATTCAGTTAAACAAAATTGGTACTTCTACCAATAGCGAAGGTTTTGCTGAACTAAAAAATATTCCTAACGGATTGCAGATGATAACCTTTAGCTATACCGGCTATGTTACAGTTACTGATAGTTTTAGTTTTCCAATGCCAAATACAGACACCGTAGAAATATTGATGGAAATTGAAAAGGAAGAACTGGATGAAGTAATTGTACAAAGCACAAGGACAAGTCGAACTATAAAAAATACACCCACAAGAGTTGAAACCATTGACGGAGAGGAACTAGACGAAAAAAATAATATGCGGCCTGCAAATGTTTCAATGTTGCTTCACGAAAGTACAGGCCTGCAAGTACAACAAACATCAGCAACCAGTGGAAATGCAAGCATAAGAGTGCAAGGCTTAGACGGAAGATATACACAATTGCTAAAAGACGGCTATCCAAACTTTGGAAACTTTGCCAGTGGCTTGAGTATTTTAGAAATACCTCCATTAGACCTTAAACAAGTAGAAGTTATTAAAGGTCCTGCATCCACTTTATACGGTGGTGGTGCTATTGCCGGAGTGGTGAATTTTATAAGCAAATCTCCCAAAGAAAATTTTGAAGGAGATTTTATTTTGAATCAATCTAATATTGGTCAGACTAATTTAGGTGGTTACGTTTCACAAAAGAAAGGAAAGTTTGGCTACTCTATTTTAGCATTGCTAAACCGTCAAAAATCCTATGATGTAGACGAAGATGACTTTTCGGAAATACCCAAAAGCAATAATTTTACCATTAATCCAAGATTGTTTTTTTACATCAATCCCTCCACTACTTTACAAGTCGGAAACAGCTTTACAAAAGGAACAAACACCGGGGGCGATATGGAAGTAATAAAAAATAAACCATCTGCCAATCATACTTATTTTGAAAAGAACAACACAATCAGAAATACAACCACTTTTGAAATAGATAAGACATTTTCTAATAAAAACAGTATCAAACTAAAACAGAGCATTAGCATTTTTGACAGAGAAATAATAATTCCGACTTATAGTTTTTCAGGTATAAATACAAACAGCTTTACAGATTTGTCTTTAGTGCTTTTTAAACAAAAGCATACAATGATAACAGGTGTAAACTTTGTATTTGACAAGTTTAAACAAGAAAACATAAATACCCAAAATGCACAATCATTTTCAAGTGGTATATATTTTCAGGATACCTGGGATATTACCGAAAAAGTAAAAATTGAAAGCGGACTAAGGATTGACAATGTGAGTTATAAAAACAATAACTACAATAAAAACCAAACTTTTGTTTTACCAAGGATTTCTGCACTGTTTAAACTTTCTAATAAAATCACTTCCAGAATTGGCGGTGGAATAGGCTATAAAATTCCAACCATTTTTAATGAGCAAACCGAAAGTTTGCAATACCAAAACGTTCAACCTCTTGCCAATGTGAAAGCTGAACAAAGTGTTGGTGGAACTACCGATATCAATTTCACGACAACATTTTTTGATGATTTATCTTTTAGCATTAACCAACTATTTTTCTATACAAGAATTAATAATCCGCTGATTTTACAAAACATTTCAGGAGGGAATGTATTTTCCATTGCTTCAAAACCAATAATCAGTAATGGCTTTGAAACAAATCTTAAATTTATTTTCAAAGAAGATTTAAAACTGTTTGTTGGTTACACCTTTATTAATGCAAAAGCTACATACTTAACTGCCAATCAATTTTTGCGATTATTGCCGCAGAATAAATTAAACCTCACCATGATGTACGAGAAAGAAGACAATTTTAAAATTGGATTAGAAAGCTACTTTACTGACCGTCAATATTTATACAATGGTAGCAGGACACCTTCATTTTGGGAGTTTGGTTTTATGGCACAAAAGACTATAAAAAAAGTTTCAGTTTTTATAAATTTTGAAAACTTTACAGACCAGCGACAAAGCAAATATAAAACTGTTGTAAATCCACCACATAACAATCCTACGTTTGACGAAATCTGGAACCATACTGAAGGCTTTGTAATAAATGGCGGTATAAAACTAAAATTTTAAATAATGTAGAATTTATGTTAGAATATATCTGCCGATATATTTGTTAGCGTCCTTGCCTGTAGAATAAATAAATCCCATAGACTTTGGTAAGGCAGACACAGCTCATAATTTATACTGATTGGATATCCGTAAGTTAATAGTCCATTTGTTTTATTTGTTTGGTAACAAAGCTTACAAATACATAAACTCAATTAGCTACTTAAAATAAGCCGTTTAATATTATCGGCTTATTTTTCATACATATTTCGTTAATTTGGATTGCTATTGCACAATATTAAATGAGTAGCATTTGGAAAATTGGTATTGACGAACAAACAAAACCGCGTTAAATCAAAAGGTATTTTTAGTATAAGCCGAAACTCGATTTTTTTTGAATGATTTTGACTGTTTTGGGTTTTTTTTTATTTTGGCAAACGCTTTGACATTTTTTCTAACATTGACAACTTATTTTATTATACAAATTCAAGGAAGGTTAGAGGAAGATTTTTTGACCCGACAGCACGGAAAAAATATGAACATTACAAACAATCAACAAGACGTCTAATTTAAACTGAGAACGAGAATAAGATTATGCAGCTACATTGGGTTTGGTGTTATTGGACCAGAAGGAATAACATGAGTTTTATATAATTCTATGGAGTTTTTGCTCGGGCTTGACCGGATTCTATTTGGCTTTTAGTTGTTAACTTCAACTTCAGTTTTTCAATCGACTTCTCTTGCCAGGCTGACACAGCAACAATTCCATAGCTGCAGCAAGCTATGTTCCTAGGGGGTAAGCATATCGAACATACTCTAAAAATTTGAAAAGAAATGATTAAAAAAATAATTTGGTGGTGTGCAGGTGCTGACATACAACTACTTAGTCAATCTTCTTATACTGACAAGCAGAGATACCTGTCAATTGGAGCAACTGTCATAATTACTTCAATTCTTTCAACCTTTTCAGCATATTATGCCTTTTACTCTCTCACAGAAAATATTATTAGCAGTTTTATTCTGGGATTAATGTGGGGCATTTTAATCACAAGTCTAAATAGACTTGTTTTTGTCTCTATAAAAGGATTTGACAAACCTCTTAATTCTACAATGCTATCCTTAGTTCCAAGGGTATTAATAGCAATATCCATTGCCTTTACCCTTGCCTTACCCTTGCAATTAAAATTATTTGACGGTTCAATCAAGAATGTTATTGCTCAACAAAGACAAGAATTCATTACAAACATTCAAAAAAAATATATTAAACAGGTTGATTTAAAAATTAACCAAAAAAAGATTCTTGAAAATCAGTATCTCGATGAATTGGAAGGCAAGAGCGTAAGCGGAAAATATGGCGAAGGTGCTGTAGCCAAAACTTTAAGAGAACGAATTCAAGCAGAAGAAGATGCTCTTACAAAACTAACGATCGAATTTGAAAAATACCGTCAAGAAATTATTGATAAAAAAATTGGATTGCTCGACAGAATTGAGGCATTAAATAAATTAAGGAACCAGAGTAAAAGTATGAATTGGATTTATATTTCATTCTTCTGGTTTTTTTTACTTCTAGAATTGATGCCAATAATTCTAAAATTATCATCTTCTAAAGGCCATTATGAGACCCTCGTAGAACATAGTGAGTTTTTCAAAGTTTCCGAAAATAAAATAACTAATTATAATACTCAAGTGACAGAAATAGATGATAAAGAAGAATCAAAATCCATTTTTGAAAATTACTGTCGTAAAATTATCTCTGATATTGAGTTTCAATCAAATAAAAGCAGAGTCAAAGCCACAGAATTGCTTAGGACTGGTATTATCATTATTATTTCAGGTATTCTTTGTTATATAGGAACGGCATATTTGTTAGTAGGTGTCTTTTTAGAGACACACGAATTCAAACCGTATTACATTTATTTTATGATTTCACTCTCTCTTCTATTTATCTTTATTCAATTTTTGGGGGGGTGGTTTTTAAACCAAAATAAACGTATATTAAATATCTCTTTGTATTTGCGTAGCATGAAACCAAACATTGACAAGTATTTGCTGTCATATTATGCAATCTGCGAGTTATCAACGGAAGAAGAAAAGAAACATTTTACTAAGGATTTATTATTAGTTCTAAGTAGTGAATTCAAAAATATTGATAGCCAATTATTAAATTCACACGAAGAAAATTTTGCAAGAGAAGTTACTGATTCTATTAATTCGCTAAAAGGCACGATAACCAATTTTGCAAATAAATTAAAATAATGCCGACCAGCCACCAACAAAAGGTTGCCTGCAAGTTTAATGACACTTCAAGATGGAAAAAATTAGTTTACTTATTCTAACACTTTTCTTTTCCGTCATTTCATATGGACAGAGAATTGAAACAGTTTATTTGAATGCGAAAGACAGCACAACTAATATGTATGTTGCAGTTGTTCCTGAAAACGAACAAGTAAAATCGTTCATGGTTTTATTAGACGGATTTGGAAATTCACCTAAAGACATTTTATTTCAAACAGACATACCAAAATACGCTTCAAAAAAAGGCATACTAACTATTGTTCCACTTTTAAAGACAGGCGCTTCTTATTGGGGAAGTGATGAGGCTTCTCAACAATCACTAAAAGAAATTATAGACCTTGTAGTTACCAAATACGAACTCAAAGGTAAAGACTTCTACATTGGTGGGTTTGCCATTGGCGGAACTTGTGTGGTAAAATATTCAGAGTTATCTGTTCAGGAAAATTATTCAACAAAACCAAAAGCTGTATTTGCAATTAACCCTCCACTTGATTGGGAACGATATTATAACGCAGCCAAAAGAGTTGTGAGACTATCAAACCCCGCTCAAGTAAATCCAGAGGTATTCTATATGATAAACAGAATAGAAAAAGAAATGTATGGAACACCAAAAACTGCATTGGAAAATTATTATAAGCATTCTCCTTATTCATTTTCTGACACTACACAAAATGCTATAAAAAATTTAATCAAAACCCCCATTATGATAATAACGGAACCCGAGATTGAATGGTGGTTAAAGGAACGTAATTACGACTGTTCCTATAACAATATTACCGACCATGTGGCTATGATTAATGAGTTGCAAAGATTGGGAAATAAGAATGCTGTTTTAGTGACAACAACAGGTAAGGGATACAGAAAACCAAATAATATGAGACATCCTAATTCATGGAGTATTGCAGACCCTGAACAAATAATAAGGTGGTTACAATCACAATAATAACGAAAGCAGCAGGCAACACCTGTTTTGTGCATGTGGGCTAACGGAATAAATTGAGTAATGAAATTCTGTTCAGTTTTGTAATAAATTAAAATTTATGGAATTCACCACTTATACAAAGAAGTGAACCGTTGTGCTTAAATCCTTGAACCCGCTGTGAAAACAGCTTCTAAAACATAAAGCATATGACCGTAAAAAATGTTGCCCTGCTTTTTATTTGCGTTGTATTTGGTCATACACTATTTGCCCAGACTAAAAAAACAAAGCTATCCGAAATAATGCAAGCCTACCACAAATATAATATGTTTGATGGGGCAGTTTTAGTTGCTGAAAACGGAAAAATTATCTACAAAGATGCGTTTGGTATGGCAAACAGAGAATGGGATATCCCAAATACTATTGATACCAAATTTATGATCGGCTCTGTTTCTAAACCGCTTACAGCAACCTTAATGTTAATACAGGTTCAAAAAGGTTTAATTGGTTTAGACAAAACTATTGAGGATTACCTGCCCGAGTTTAAGAACAAACCTGCCGCTAAAGTGACAATAAGGCAATTGCTTGGCCATAAATCCGGAATGCCCAATTATGATATTATAAAAGATTTCTTTCCAAGAATAAGCAGGCAAAATTTTACAAGAGAAGAGTATATAAAGCTTTATATGGATTCTGCTCTTTCATTTAAACCTGATTCAGGCTGGGCCTACAGCAGTTGGGGGTATTTTACTTTGGGGTATATAATGGAAAGAGTAACTGGCAAAACATATTCTCAATTAATGAAAGAAGACATTTTCAATAAACTGCAAATGAATAATTCCGGTTCTTATTTTCATACACAAATAGTACCGAAAAGGGCCACGGGATATGATTATAGTTTTGGAGGTTTTGCCAGTGGCGATTTTCGTGACCAATCAAATACCATGGGAACAGGTGACCTGTATTCAACCGTGGAAGATCTGTTTAAATTTCATACATCCATTTCAAATTACACGCTACTCAATAAAGAGCTGATTGATCAAATGCTTTCGCCGGGCAAGCTGCAATATAACAACTATGGCTTTGGCTGGTTCAACCATATCTTTAAGTACACCAATACAGACAGTATAAAAGCAAACTTTCATTTGGGCACGACAAACGGATTTATTTCATTTGCGCTGCGCATTCCTGCTACCAATAGTTTTGTAGTTATTCTTTGCAACAGTTATCCAACTGATTTTTTTGGAATAATAAAGAGCCTGATTAAAGTGCTTTACAATAAGCCGGAAAACTTAAAACAGCCAGTTCATAAAAAAATGGAGACCTATATTTCCCAAATAGGTGCTTCTAAAGCGGTTGATGAATATAAAAAAATGAAAAAAGATACAGCACATTTTTATATTGACTGGATCTCAATGAATTTTTTATCGGAACAATTATTAACCTTAAATAGACTTGAAGATGCAAGAGTAATAGCAGAAAATAATGTAGTGGAGTTTTCTGACAAAGCCTTAGTGCTGGTAACCATGGGCAATATATACCTGGCATTAAACAGAAAGGAAGATGCCATAAACTTTTACAAAAAAACCTTGCTGCTAAAGCCTGATTATGAAGAAGCAAAAAGCAGATTAAGAGAATTGGCACCAAAATAATTGATGGGCTACGCACAAGTGTGACTGTACATTACAGCAAGAGCATTGTTTTGGTTAAACGGAATTCTGTCGGTTATCAGTTCTAAACTTAAGCATTTAGTTATACATTTAACTACCAAGATGAAAAATTCACGACCAATTCACCCCGACTTTCAATTCTTTTTAGACTTTAAGGACAAAGAAATAATAGCATTGTTTACCGGTCTGCGAGAATATATTTTGGAGATATATCCAAACTGCAACGAACTTGTATATCACACACATGCCCTGACATCAGTTTTTTCTATTTCAGACAAACTCTCTGACGCTTTTTGTATGTTACCCATTTATACAAACCATCTAAATCTGGGGTTTAACAAAGGGGCACTTTTAAAAGACCCAAACAAACTTCTAACAGGGACAGGAAATTTAATCAGACATTTAGACATAAATAAAGCAAGTGATTATAGAAACTTAAAAGTAAAGGCACTATTACAGGAAGCTATTGATTTTGCAATTAAGGATATGGACAAACCGACTAAATCAATCGGCATGACAATTTCAAAAATAAAAAGAAAATGAAAACCGACCCCATAACAAGGTAATGGGAAAAAAGAAGGATCCCGATAGTCCGGTCTTCCCCAACACCGTTTGTTATGCGTAATTTTAAGAAACCCTTATGGCAACATTGGTATCGGAAGGGTGGTTTGGCATTGCATATGGCAGTCCGTAATACTGACAACAACTAAAAAATATGACTAATCAAATGCTCTTTTTTTTCAGTGCCTTGGGAGTATTCAATGGCTTCATACTTTCACTTTATTTTGCGATTAACGCAAAGAAGAAACAGTTTTCAAACTACTTTTTGTCGTTGTGCTTTATCCTTTACAAAAAGTTTACTTGTTTTTATCCCGTTAGGCGTTCCTGGTTTTATATTTGGTTTTATCTATTTAGGTGTTACGGCTTATCTTGACCGCAAGGGAGATGGGAACATAAATCACTCTGCATACATGTTTGGAGCACTTGCAGGCATAGGGCTTTTACTAATCTTTGGGTTCGCCATGTCACCTTATAATCTGGTAGAAAATTTTATAGAACAGGTGAAAGGGATTTGGGCAGTAATACAACCCTAAACTCTACACCCAATCTCTACGCCGCTTTAGCTATATCTTCCTGAACTACATTGGCTTCCTGTTTCATGGTAAATTCGAAACGGGACTTTACTCCTGCTGTTAGTGTAACTGTTGCTACCATGTCATCAAACCCTTCTGCACTAAAGGTAAACGTGTGTGTGCCCTCTGTCATACGGTTTATTATCAGCAGGCCTTTACCATTGCTTATTGCAGCATATTTGAGGTCGGTGCTTACGGCATCTACATCGGCTATTGGCAGGTTGTTAGGGCCATAGGTAAACAATACCCTTATACCTGCGGTGCCACCATAGCCAACCTTACCCAGCATTTGAGTAAAGGCAAATTGCTTTTGCATAGACGAGTTGCCTTTAAAAATACGCCTGCCGTCTTTGCAGATCTGTATAATTTTATCGTACACCTCGTTATTGGCCAGGCGCTTGTTATTGCTTTGTGCTTCGTTATTGCTGTTGGTTTGGCTATACTGATTCCATAAAGAAATAAATAAGTTTAATTTTTCCCTGTATGCAACTGCAAAAGTATCGGGCATTACATTGTTTTGTTCCAACTCCCGTGAGTTCTCGCTAATGAACAAATCACCTATTTGAAGCAGTTTGGCAGCATTTGCCCACTGACTTTTTCCTGCAGCTAACCCATAAAGACTGGCACCTGCAGTACTAAGTTTGGCTGCTTGCATAGCAGGGTCAGGCCATGTCTTTATTATAAAGCCTTTTAGTACCTGCCATTCGTTTAGTGCAGTGTCTTTTGCATTTAGCAAATCAACCTTTACTACCCTTCTTCTACCCGCCCGGTTGTACTCACCCGGCATAGCATCTGCAGAAGCAATTTGTGCCCTTAAAGCTGTGATTAAAGCGGGGGTGTAAGCCGGACTTAATTGTTGAAAATTTGCCATTTTAGCAGTAGCAAGGTCACAGGCCAACTGACCTACTGCATACATGCCCTCTTGCGGGCAACTGAATTTTGGAGGATTTGTAATCATTGTGAAAAAAATTTTGTTTTTAAAAATTGGTTATACTGTCTAAAACGGACACCTATTTTATTTTAGCATGGCTTAAACATTTTTTAATCTTTTTTTAATTATCAACACAATAAAATCCCATATAACACAATGAAGGTATACTGTTCATCACCTATAGCATGTACAAATCTGTCAATGACAATGTGGGCGGTGCATTGAACAAAGTAGACAACACATTGAACGAAGTAGGCAGTGAATTGAACGAAGTGGAAAACGCATTGAATGAGGTAGGCGGTGTATTGAACGAAGTGTACAAGGCATTGAATGACGTGGACAGCGCGTTGAATGACGTGGGCGGTGTATTGAATGAGGTGGGCGGTGGATTGAATGACGTGGACAACGCATTGAATGACGTGGGCGGCATATTGAAAGAGGTGGAAGGTGCATTGAACGAAGTGGACAACGCATTGAATGAGGTGGAAGGTGCATTGAATGAGGTGGGCGGCGTATTGAATGAACTATGAGCTATGAACTATGAGCTATGAGCTATGAGTTATAAGTTATGAGTTATGAGCTAGGTAGTATGGTAGTATCCGGTAGTACCAAATTATGATACTAACTATTTTGGTATTTTTGCCTCTATGCCCTACTATCGTATTGTAATCTGGACAAAAAACAGGACTAAACCTTACATTGGTATTAGGCAATTGGAACAGTATAATATAGATGTGGTGTATAACCAAATGGCACAGCATATATTTCCAAACTTTGCTGCTAACTCTATTATAGACTACGAAGTACAGATGCTATCTAAAAACTGTACTGCTGTAAAAAAATACCTGGAACGATTGCATGGCAGGGGGAAGTGTTAGTTGTTAGTTGTTAATTATTAATTGTTAATTGTTAGTTGTTAATAGTTGGGTGTGGAATAAACTGTAAACTATTTATGGGTTAACCGGATTGGGGGCTCTTGCAGGAGAGGATGAGGGGATGAGTGCTTATTGTGCCTTGCAAATGTGCCTGACTTGGTGCGTCGGCTACCCTGTCATGCCGTTTTTAAATGTTTCTACAAAGTCCATTATACGTTTCAATATTCTCTCGCCTAATTTTTTACGTTGCAATAAACCTGGCTTCTCTCCTTCGATTAACTCTAATACTTCATCCCTCAATGGTTCTCTTTCTGCAAATAAATAATCCTCAATCAGCTTTTCTGTTTTAGTGGGTGACAGCTTTTCTTCTTTAACTATTTCTTCAAATGCCTTTTGCTGTTCGCTGCTCCAATATTTTTCAAACTCTGGTAAGATATCGTCGGTATCTTTAATAATCGGCAAATTCTCCTGTATAAACTTTTCTATTAGTTCCCGTTTGCTACGGAGTGTGGTTTCAGTATTCAAGAGGTTAAGTATCTCCTGTTGTGATTTACTGGTATCTTTCTTTGATTTGGATTTTAGTTTTATTAAAAGTTGAATAATGTAGGCAACATTTATTTCATCACGGTGAATTAACTCCAATTCAAAATCTACATCTTCCAGTATGGACATTTTTTCTTTTTCGTGGCCCCCTTTTACCTTATCATACAAGTCAAGGTATTTGCTTTTATAGTCTTCAAATTTTTGTTCGTCCATTGCCAGATCATCCCACTTGAAATCTGCAAAGGCTGCCAGCACATTCTTTATTCGCATCAGCTCCCTGAATGCTTTTATGAATTCTAATTCATCATCTTCAGTTTGCAGTTCATTTACACTGTTTACAGTGGGTGTTATTTTTAGCAAGTCAATTACAGCATCATTAAACTTTTTTGCATAATCCTCGTAAGGTTTCATAATAATCACATCAATCGCCTCTTTGTTGCTAAACAGTGTTATAGCTTCATCGGTAGCATATTTCAGGTTCCTGAATACAATGATGTTTCCTTGTGACTTTAGTTCGTTTAATATCCTGTTGGTTCTGCTATATGCCTGTATCAACCCATGGTGTTTCAGGTTTTTATCTACATACAAAGTATTAAGATTTGGACTGTCAAAACCTGTTAGAAACATGTTGACTACCAGCAAAATATCAATCTTACGTTCTTTTACTTTCTTAGAAATGTCGTTGTAGTAGTTGTAAAAACTTTCGCTGTCCTTTGTTGAAAACCTTGTTTCAAACATAGCGTTGTAGTGTCCGATAAACTCGTCCAACTTTTCCCGTGTGTGTTTATTTACCCCGAAATCAGCAGGTGGATCTGCAACTTCGTTCAAGTCATAACTGTCAAAATCTCTTTCAAAGTTCACAAAACCATTTGCATCCAAATCATCCTCATTGTTTCCATAACTGAATACTGTAGCAATATTTAAATGGTGTTTCCCTTCTTCCTTTTTCCGTTGCAGTAGTTCGTAATATTTTATCAGTGTGGGTATGCTGTTCACACAAAACATGGCTGTAAACTCCCTGTTGTGTGTTTTGCGGTGGTGGTTGGCAATAATGTAATCGGCAATTTTTTCTAATCGCTTGGGCGATTCCATCAACTCTTTGGTGTCAATGTCTTCTACCTCAATATCAATTTCGGTGGCAGTTTCTTTGCGTTTGTATCTGCCAACGTATTCCACTGAAAATTTCAATACGTTTTCGTCTTTAATGGCATCGGTAATTACATATTTATGCAAACATTCGCCAAACAGTTCGGTAGTGGTGTGTTTGCCCAATTCATTTTTTACAGCATTGTCGGCAAAAATGGGTGTGCCAGTAAAACCGAACAACTGAATGTTATTGAAAAATGCTTTGATGCGGTTGTGTGTTTCGCCAAACTGACTGCGGTGGCATTCGTCAAAAATGAAAACAATGCGTTCGTCTTGTAGTTTTTCCATTTTGCTCAAATACTGTTTTTTGCTGATGGCAGTATTGAGTTTTTGAATGGTGGTAACTATGAGTTTGGTATCGTCTGAAAACTGCTGAACCAATTGTTTGGTGTTGTCTGTGCCGTCAATACAACCTTTGCTAAAACTGTTGAACTCTTTGTTGGTTTGGTAATCCAAATCTTTTCTGTCAACCACAAACACCACTTTTTTTACTTGTGGCAGATTCATTAAAATCTGACTGGCTTTAAATGAAGTCAAGGTTTTGCCCGAACCTGTGGTATGCCAAATGTACCCGTTTGTTGAGACGCGATTAATTGCGACTTTACCTGTGTTCTTCACTCTTTCTATGAGTGCTTCTACTGCATAAAACTGATACGGACGAAGCACCATTAATATTTTATTGGTTTCGTTCAGCACAATGTATTTGCATATCATTTTGCTGATGTGGCAAGGTTCTAAAAACTCGGAAGTAAAACCGTTAAGAATATTGGTAAGGCGTTTGTTTTCTTTGTCTGTCCAGTAAAAAGTTTGTTTGAATGATTGGTGCCTGTTGTTGGCGTAATACTTTGTATTTACTCCGTTGCTGATGACAAATATTTGCAGGTATTGAAACAAGGCAGAATTTGCCCCGAAAGAATGACGCTGATAACGGTTGATTTGATTAAATGCTTCTTTCAGTTCCAATCCTCTGCGTTTTAGTTCTATTTGAACCAAAGGCAAACCATTTACCAACAATGTAACATCGTAACGGTTTTTATAAGTGCCTTCAACGGTTATTTGATGTGTAACCTGAAACTGGTTTTGACACCAATGTTCTGAATTGATAAATTCAAAATACAGGTTGTCGCCATTATCTCTTACAATGTGTTGTCTTTCTCTTAGTGTTTTGGCTTTTTCAAATACTGAACCTTTGCTCAATATATTCAGCACCTTTTCAAATTCTGCTTTGCTGAATTGTATGTTGTTGTGCTTTTCTAATTGCTGTTTGAGGTTGCCGATTAAATCTTTTTCGTCTTTTAATTGCACCAAGCCATAACCCAACCTTTGCAGCTGTGCCACCAATTGTTCTTCTAATATTTGTTCGGGTTGCTTAGCCATTATTTCTAAATGAATTTAAGTACCTTATCACTGTTGGAGATAACAAAATCAACAATCACACTTGCAATGTGAGTAGTAAACTCATTTTTAAAATCATCCTCATTGTTGATGATTTTTGAGATTAAATCATCATTGATAAAGTTGATAGCTACACCATTGTGAGCAATATCAATTACTTCATACCATCGCTTTGCATTTACACCTGTATAGGATTTTGTAAAATCATTTTCAAGGCCATCAGTATTAAATATGCCTACGTATAGTTTGCCGCCATCGTTGCCAGTTCCATTAAATGACTCTGCACCAAAAAAAACCTGTGGATTATTTTTTTCTTTATGTTTAATCCATATTTGTGCATAAGTATTGGTTATAGGATAGCCAATTAACACCTCGAACCGGTCGCCAATTTTTTCTTCTATCTTGTTTCTTACAATATGGCGAATTTCATCACCTACAAATTGTCTTGCTTTTGCAAAATTGTTTTTGACATAAACAGCTACATCAAAATGGTCAACTAACAATTTGGTAAGGTCTTTTTCTAGTTTGTTGTCTGGTGTACTTGTCATTTTATTTATCAGGTTTATGTATTGTTTAATTGATTCTCTTAAAATAGGCATTTCAGCAGTCTCCTTAAGGCAACGCTGTAGCCAATTTTTAATACCATCTTTATAAGACAGCAATGTGAAATCTTTATTTTCCTGAAGTTTTCCGCAACTTACTTCACTTGGTTTTTCCCCTAATAATGTAAGATAGACAACCTTATTATTTTCTTTTTGGTAATTACAATAGCGTTCTATCTGTGCTTCCTGATCACTAGCAAATATTTTATTTTCAATACTAATAGTATTTCCTTTTTTGTCGCCAATCATTATGTCAATTCTTCCACCGGTTTTCTTAATCATATCCAATTCACCGATATAAAATTCAGGTTTTACCCATGATGTTTTTGAGTCCAAATGATCACCTAATCCAATTGTTTCAAGAAACAAGTCTAGAAATACTGTATTCTTTAAATGTGAACCTATAGGATTGAGTAACTCTGCTATTAATGCAGAATGTGTTGCATTTTCTCTACGTTCCATTTTAAGGACAGAAAACAAGTTAAATTTCTCTCCTTTTAACTTGTCAAGTTCTTCCTGATGCCCAATTATTTCTTTTACTAAAGAAAATAAAAGTGATAATTCTTTTACTGTTGTCATTAGATAAACATTTTCTGCAGCAACCCTTTTTTATATTGTTGGGTTTGTTGTAATTGATTTTCGGTGCGGTTAATTTTCTCGTCAATAGCTGAAAGGAAACTGGCGATTTTGATTTGTTCTGTGAATGATGGAAGATTTATTTCTAATGTCTTTAAATCGGAATTATAAACGTTACTAATGCTTACTCCCTTAGCTAAAGTAGAAATGCGTTTTTTTAGTACTTGATTGATATAATATGCTACAAAGATTTGAGAATATGCATTTGCCCGTTTTGGCTTCAAAATATTTATAGTTCTTCCAATTGCAACATTAGAAATTGTTAGTGCCGATGCTGAACCAATATCCATAGGGTCTTCCCCTGCAGAAGGCAGTAAAATTTCATCGCCTTCACTAAACAAAAGTTCTGATTTGTCAAGGTTTGTTTTATTAATAACTTCTTTTATTACTTCAGCATACAAATGATATAATTCTCCATATCTAACGCAAGGTGTTTCAAATTCTGGCGAAGCTTCTTTTTGCTTTATATTTCTTCCTATTGAAAAAAGAAAAATTTCATCAAACTTCTTCTTCTCCCACTTCGGAAACTCCTTTCCATTCTCATCTTTAAACCTCAATTCTTGCGAAAACAGTTTTTGCATTACGCCTTTTTTATATTGCTCTAAAAGGTTTTTTTTTTGTTTGAGTTCTGAAATCTTTTTGTCAATTGCAGTAATGAAAGAAGCTATCTTTTTTTGTTCAGGTAGAGAGGGAAGAGAAAATGGAATAGAAGAAAAATTTTCATAAAAAAGATAAATCCTTACGCCTCCTTCTCCATTTGTCAATACAGAATTATTGAACTTGGTTGTATTGAAAAAATGAAATAGAAAACTATCGTTTATATTTTCTTTTGTTTGAAAACATACATAAAGCGAACTGACAATTACTCTCCCTAAATTTTCATTATACCCAATAGAGCCAACATTTATTCTTGCAGGATTGTAAGAGAAAGTATTGTTCTCAATAATTTTATAGAGTGAAGTATCATATCCTCTATCAATACTATCAACGCCTTCAAATTGTTCTGACTGCGGTATAAACCCAAACTTGTTGCTGATAGAATAAACTGGAAGAATTTCTTTCTTCTTATTTTTTTTATCTGTTTTAAAAGTGATGTCCCCTAACTTCTTCGTTTCCCACTCTCCTTTAAATTCAGAGAAACGCAACTGCGGTATGTTCATTTGCTTTTGCATTTTAAAATGGAGTTGAGATATTTAATTCTTTACAAAATATTTCAATGGCTTTATCAGTTGATGCCATTTGTTTATCCAATGCTTTTAGTTCTTTGGCAATATCATTTACATCAATGTTTATTGCAGCTGCAAATGTGTCAACATATCGTGGTATGTTCAGGTTGTATTCGTTCTCTGCAATTTCTTTCAGTAAAACTTTCTTACTGTATTTGTTTTCTTCGTTTCTGTTTCTGTAAGTAGAAATTATTTTATCAATATCGCTGTTTCGTAACATATTTTGATTTTTTACTTTCTCAAAACTGTTGCTTGCATCAATGAACAAAACATCTTCGGGTTGCTCCCTACATTTCTTAAAAACCATAATGCAAGTTGGAATACTTGTACCGTAAAAAATGTTTGCTGGCAAACCGATTACAGCATCTAGATAATTACGGTCTTCAATTAAGTATTTACGAATGTGTTGTTCTGCCCCACTTCTGAACAATGCACCGTGAGGCAATACAATTGCCATTGTTCCATTTTCTGCCAAATGGTGAATCATGTGTTGCACAAAAGCATAATCGGCTTTACTGCCTGGGGCTAATTTTCCATATTGGCTAAAACGGTCATCGCTTGTAAATAATGGGTTTGCACTCCATTCAGCCGAAAATGGCGGATTAGCTACAATGGCTTCAAATTGTTGTCCAGTATGTTGAGGATGTTCTAAAGTGTCCTCTTGCTTAATATTGAATTTGCGGTAATGCACACCGTGCAAAATCATATTCATTCGGGCAAGGTTGTAGGTAGTGCGGTTCATTTCCTGTCCGTAAAAGTTACTTACTTCTTTTACTTCCTTTGCCACTCGAAGCAACAATGAACCCGAACCACACGTTGGGTCGTAAACCGATTTCAACTTGCTTTTTCCTGTGGTTACAATTTTTGCTAATACTTTACTTACTTCCTGTGGAGTATAAAACTCACCTGCTTTTTTTCCTGCACCACTGGCAAACTGTCCAATAAGATATTCGTAAGCATCGCCTAAAACATCTAATTCGGTTTGCTCTAATTTGAAATCAATTTTGTCAAGGTGCGATAGCACCTTTGCAATAATTTCATTTCTTGCTTCGGGAGTTTTACCGAGTTTGGTGCTGTTCAAATCCATATCCTCAAACAAGTGGTCAAAATCCTCTTCGCTTTCTGTTCCCATTGTTGAGAGCTGAATATTGTTCAGGATTTTTTGTAGGTCTTCGAGTATGAAATTAGACCTCACCCCCGGCCCCTCTCCATCAGAGAGGGGGGCATTGCCACGTTTAGCAACTTCGCTAAACAGTTCAGAAGGTTTTAAGAAGTAGCCTAATTTCTCCAAAGATTCCTCTTTGATGGCTTCAATGTATTCTTTGCCTTGTTTGCTGTTTTCCTTTATTGTCTTGTATTTAATGCCGTCAGATTTTAAAATGCTGTTAGCATAAATATCCATTTTTTCAGCAAGGTATTTATAGAAGATAAAACCCAAGATGTAATCCCGGAATTCATCGGCATTCATTTTACCTCTTAGCGTATTGGCAATATTCCAAAGCTGTTGTTCAAGTTGTTTCTTTTGGTCTTCGCTCATGTAGGGTCTTAAAAATTGATTGCGAATTTACTGCTTTATTCCCGGCTTGTAGTTATACAGTCAGTCAGTTGTCTTCGGTGCTGAATATAGTGATTTGCTGAGGTGTTTTGTTGAAATTGATAAGCATACCGTAGACCGAAACTGCTGCTGAGAGTGAACTACTGCTGACGGTTACAATGTGCTGCCACACTTGTAGCAAACCCCATGTTGGCTGTAGTTTTTATTCCCAAAATTGAGTTCCTTCGGAATTAATGTAGCCCTTACTATCGACTCTTGCTAAGCCATTTTCAAAATCGGATGCTCGGTCATAATTAAATGGTATTACAAGTTCATCAGCCATATTGATAAATCCAACTTTCTGTGTTTTGTTATCAACTACTTTAGCTAATCCGTCTTTGAATGATGAGGCAAACTTGTATTTAAATGGAATAAAGGTCTTGCCTTGCATATCAATATATCCATACAACATGCTATCGCTTGATAAAGCATTTGTAACTCCATTACTAAAATCTCCCAAATCCTGATATAAAAAAGGGATTATAATTTTGCCATTAAAGTCAATTCCTCCGTAACGGTAATCTTTATAAACAGTAGCTACTCCTTCATGAAAATAACTTTCAGCATAGTCTCTTCTATTGCTGCTGTTATCATAGACACAGTCAATGACATTTTGGTTGTGAATATTCACAAATCCCCATTTAAACTCTCCGTCAACATCCATTTTTATACTTAGAAATCCTTCGGAAAAGTATTTTGCAACTTCATAAAATTGCAAAGGAATTACTTCTTCATTGCGTTTGTTTATACAGCCATATTTATGTTCATTTTGTTTCTTGTCGTAAAAACTTACAACACACAAACCTTCGTGGAAATGCGTAGCGTTGCTGTAGTCAAAACCTATAATAACTTCACCTGACTTGTTTATAAAACCAGTTTTGTTATCAATAGACCTCACGGCAGAAATACCTTCATGAAATGAACTTCCAGCATGATGGGGATAATATTGATTTGCTGAATTAATTACTGTTTCACCATTTTGGTTTATAAATTCCAATGTGCCGTTTCTTATTACCACCGCCAATCCTTCATTAAACGGCTCCACATCATCAAATACACAATCAATGACAACTTCCTTCTTGTGGTTAGAAAATCCCCATTTGTCATTCTTTCTGTAAGGAATAATTATGTTATTCATTTTTAAATTTTTAGTGTTAGAGGCTCGTAAAAAAATTGCAGGCAATGGACAGGTATTGCCGATGCTGTGAAATACATTGCTTGTCCTGCCCAGTACCGCTGCTCAATAATAATTTAAAAGTACACGATAAGAACTAAAAGAACAACATCTAATCGTTTACCGGTCAAACCGTGTCCCTGCTACAGTAGGGAGACCTGCTTTTAATATTGTATTGAAGTTACGCTTCGCTAAACTTCCACAAACGCAACGAACACTTAGGCTAGCTGGGAAGAACAACAACATTGACGGAATAAACCTCATTTTTTTTTATTCCTAAGTTTTAATAACTTGTGCTACTGTAAACACCTGGACATATTTTTTGCAACCAAAACTAACTATTTATGAAAACGAAGTTTAACATCAAAATTTCAGCATTTATTATTTTATTAATTACAGTTTGCTCAATACGGGCAGATTATTCATTTGCACAATCATCAGCGGTACAATGGTCATTGCATAGAAACAGTAATGTTGGTGGTCGTACCAGAGATCACAGAACCATTACATTAAACGAAAAGCTTCAGCTTTACAATACTAAACCTAAAGAATACGTCTCCTATAAAGAGCGTGAATTTGGAATAAATTTAGACTGGTTTAGTTCTCCCAAAAAAACAATAACCATAAGCTCAAAAAGGGGGGGTAATGTGTTGCATTATGGTGATACAATAGCTATTAAAATAGATGCAGGTGGCTATTTGGTATATGAGAAAAGAGGCGAAGGTAGTAAAGCAAATCTTGGGTGGAGCAATGCAATCAAATACGAATGGGTTGTAGATGGCGGGTCGGCTTCACAGGAATTACGTTTATTTGACAGTAAGTTTAGTTTGTATAATTTAAAAACTAAAGAGCATTTGGTTTATAAGACCATGTCTTATGGTATCAATTTAAGTGTAGGTAATGAATCTACCCAACCTAATACAAACTGTGTAGGAGTAACAAGTATAGTTTGCTTCGATTCAATACAATCAACATTATCATCATCATCAAAAAAAGTTTTAACCGGCTTTGAGTATAAGCCCTCATGTGTACAAGGTGGAGACATCTGCTGCAATTCATTTAAAGTTCATGATATCAATAGTTGTCCGGTGGGATCAAAGATTACAATTGGTAATTTGCCAACCGGCTCCTTTATAATACCGGACGGTTGGGCCATTCAGGGGGATACACAAGATGCAACATCAGGCTGTAAAGTTTGTAACAGTACCAATAGTAAAGAAAAATATAAAACGGTTACTATAAAGAGGGTGAATTAAAACTCTTTTATCCTAGTGGGGTCTTCTGCAAGAAACCCCACGATTTCCCTCTTTGTGTTAATAGAAATGTAACCAGTATTTTGGTTTTTAGCCTGTACTTTTAGTTCATCAACCAGTCCCTACACCAGTGTAGGGATTCCGGGCAGACAGCCTGCCCTGCTAGTGTAAGTGTTCATTGCACTAGTTGAAGTTTTGCGAAGCTAACTTCAATTTCCTATAAACGCAGGACCTGTGTCCGGTAGAGAATCAGGTTGTTTGCTATCTTTGAACACGCTAAAAATTTGCCGGTCGCGAACAGGTATTGCTGCCGGTTAGCTTGTAACTTTAGATATAAATAAGACATGAGCAAAAAAGATAAAGACGATAACCAGTTGAACGAGCCGGAAGCGGTGTATAATAAAACTGTATTTGGCTCCTTCCATTCGTTTGAAGAAGCTAATGAAGCCGATGCCGCATACATGGCCAAACTATCAGGTGAGCAGCATCTGGCCAATGCGCATTTACTCATTAGCTCCATTTATAAAGATGCCTTGAAAGAACCTTCTGACCGTACCATAAAGACTAAATAAATTTATGAACATCTTTTTTGACGATCATAGAAACTTGCTAAAACTAATGGTGAAATGTGGTGTTCGCTTCTTGCTGATCGGAGGCTATGCTGTCATTTATTATGGCTACGAACGTTCCACCGGAGACATGGATGTATGGCTCGAAATTTCAGAACAAAATAAAGATAGTTTTATTGCCGCTTTAAGTGATTTCGGAATTACCAATGATGGAATAGCTTACGTGCAAGCAATAGATTTCACCAAACCTTTTCCTACATTTTTCTTTGGCAAAACACCTGAAAGAATAGACTTTATCTCTTTGGTACAACGTGTCACTTTTGAAGAAGCATATCCACAAGCCAATCATTTTTTGCTCGATGGTGCCTCTATCCCTATTATCCAATATCATCACCTTTTACTTACAAAAAAATTTACCGGCCGGTTGAAAGACCAAGCCGATGTTGAAGAACTGGAGAGGATTCATAAATACAGGAATAATGAACAGTGAACAGTGAACAGTGAACAGTGAACAATGAACAATGAACAGTGAGCAGTGAACAGTGAACAGTGAACAATGAAGAATGATTTATCGCTAATGACTAAATGACTTTTTGACTAAATGACATTATGATGATGTCAAAGACCCAAGTTACAAAAGAAGTTGAAAGGAAACACTCTTAAAGTGAAAAAAGACACGCTCTCCGGGTTGACAGATGCGGTCTAAGTGATTTCAGATACGCCATAAGTGAAAAAAGATACGGCCCAAGTGGTGACAGATGTGCTCCAAGCAAAAAAAGATATGCTCTAAGTGTTAACGAAAGCGGTCCAAGTAAAAAAAGATATGCTCTAAGTTGAAAAAGTGGCTCTCCCTAAAAAACTTACAGCAATAGAAAAAACAATTAAACCTCAATAAAATAAGACCAAAGAACGGCTGAAAAAAAAGGCTTCCGGTGATGGAAGCCTTTTTAAATGGAAACCCTTTTTCTTATCGTGCTACAACAAATTTTTGAGAAATCGTATTACCATCACCCAAAATGGTGAGGGTGTAAGTACCATTTGCTAAATTTTGAACATCAATACTGTACTTGATTGTACCGTTAGAAGATCTTGCAGCAAATGGTTTACTGATTAATTGTTTGCCTTGCATATCAGCAATAGTAATGCTGACAGCTTTCACCATTTTCTTAGCATACTCAACAACAAGCGTACTACCATTTACCGGATTTGGCATAAGCTTTAAGTCAACTGAATGGTTAGTTTCTGCAACTGCTTTGTTGTTCTCAACAGTCTTTTGACCTATTTTACAGCAACTAGGAGTGTTTGGAGGAAAATCTACATTTATTGCATCTGTTCCCCTACAACCCTGTGCATCCGTAACAATAAGCGTATAGGTACCGGCAATGGTACAATTTGGATTCGCAATATTGGGGTTGCTCAATCCTGCTATTGGAGTCCATTGATAAATGTATGGCCCGGTTCCACCTGTAACTGTTGGACTAAAATATGTTTGTGTTGGGCAGCAGCTTGAGATATCGGTCCCTGCGTCTACCTGTATGTTGCAACACCTTATCCTGATATAATAAGTACATGAGTCGCATGGTTGGCACCTTCTTCCCCACACATATTTAAGTGCAAATACACCTGATATTCCCGTAGGGACGACAAGGTTTCCACTTGCAAGATTGGTCAGGAATAAAGGGGTTACCCATGATGGCGTATTTCCTAAGGCGTCGGTAACTGATGCATCATTGATGTGAACATACCCTTGTGTACCACAATTTAAAGAACGTCCTACAACAATGGTAGAGGCACAGTTAAATGTTGCTGTGTCACCACATTTGGGGGTATAGGAAAGCGTTCCGCTTTTGAGCGATGTAGTAAGTACGCAATTGCAATCTGTACAGGATATATTCAGGTATATTTTGCAGGAATCGCATTTTAGATTGTTGCCTGCACCATAATAATAGGTAAGTACATAAGTTCCTGGTGTAACACCTGCAGGAATTGCCAAAGTACCTCCGCCAATAGCAGTAATAAAGGTTGCGGCCCATGTTGGGGTGTTGTTGGATGGATCTTTTAGTGTAGCACTTTTGAGAGAGGTTACAAAACATGAATTGGGATTGCAGGTTAGTTTTCTGTTAAAGGTGTAGCTTTTGTCGCATGTAAGGTTAAAAGTAGCGCCACATGGGTAGTAGGTATTATTTACCTGCGGTACATTTACAGTTAGCTTGCAGGTAGTATCGCAGCAGTTAGGGTCAGGATAACTAATGTAACCCGAAAGTAAAAAACCACCAAGCTGATCTATGTAATTAACCTTAGCCCTTAACCGCCATGTACCGGCAGTCGGACAATTTTGGGTGTAGGTTATAGGTAAAGAAAGGTGGTACCCCGTTGTGGTAGTGAAAGGCAAATTGATAACTACACCAGTCGGTGAAACTAATTCCATAGAGTTAAGCACATCGTCAGCAGTAACAGTAAAGTCAGTAGTAAAGCGGCCAGTACAGGGCGCTATCGTAAATTTGCGTTCAAAGGTATAAATACCAGGTTGCTGTGTTGATATTGAGGATGATGGATTAATCCAACCTGCATTGGTTCCAGCAACAGGTGTTGGTTCCCAAAAACCGGAAAAGTGTGGCACCACGTATGTTGCATTTGTTGCAGGAGGTAACCCACCAGCGGACGTAACTTTCCAGTTGGGATCTGCTCCGGGTGGGGCTACATATACCCCACTACCGTTGGTTCCGGTACTTACATTTATTGTTCCTGCTATGCCATATAAGCAACAGAAACAAGCTAAAAGGAAAGAAAAAATCTTTTTCATAAAAAATAGTTTTTGTTGTTTTTTGCCTACTCTATTCAGTTTTCGGCTACGCTGTTATTTTAAAATAGTTTTAAAAAAAGTGTGTTAAATAAAAACTATCAATGTAGTAATGGGTATCAGTACAAAATCTCAAATAGATAATCACTAAAACCTTCTTTGCTATTACTATTCTTTAATAGTGTTCAATTTTCTTTCTGTCTTTTCTGAAAACTATCCAAGGGTTTTATTTCCTTTTTTACTATTCCGTTTCAGATTGTATAAAGAGCAATTGATTACAAGACAAATGTGGGGATATAAATGAGTAACAAAATCACTAATTATAGTGATTTATTATTGTTGCACAATATGCTGATAATAATAGGCAATTGCCTCGCCAAGGGAGGAAATGTGGAGCTTGATGTAAATGTTTTTGATGTGGCTGTTGACCGTGCTATAACTGACGTGCAGCACATCGGCAATCATTTTGTAACTGTGCCCTTTAGCTAATAAGACCAATACATCATTCTCCCGTTGGCTTAGGTTATTCTCTATGGGCTTGGGTTTAAAAAATTCCAATACTTTGCTTGCTATTCCAGGGTTCATAGCAGCCCCGCCTTCATACACTTCCATAATAGATTGTGCCAGCCGCGACACGCTGTCTTTCTTAAGTATGTAGCCATTGGCACCATTACGAAGGCTCGAAAATATTTTGTCAGTATCCTCAAAGGCAGTCTGCATCAATACTTTAACAGATGGGTAGGATTCTTTTATTTGTCTTAGGCCTTCTAATCCATCTACCAGGGGCATATTAATATCCATCAATACTACATCAGGATAAACTGTTCTATTTCCTGTAAAACATTTCTACAATCCGGCGCATCACCCACCCATTTTACTTCGGGGCTTAGTTGCAATAGTGCCCTTAGGCTATCGCGGTGTGAAGTATTGTCCTCGTAGATAAATACACGGATTGGCATTTTACAAAAATACAAATCTGCCCATCATTGGGGTCACTAAATATAGGGAGGCTAAATTTCGGTTTCTAATTCTGCAAGAGGTATGGTAACAATAATATGAGTTCCCTTTCCTTGATTGGAAGTAAGATTAAATGTTCCTTTTAGTTCCTCGGTACGCTTATGCATATTACCAAGTCCGTTACCATTTAGACCCACTGTTTTGTCAAAACCAATTCCATTATCCATTATTTCAATTACAAGCTGATTGTTTTCTGTACGCATTTTCACAAAAACTTCCGTTGCCTGGCTATATTTTACTGCATTATTGATTGACTCTTTTACTATCAGGAGGGTGTTTTTTCGAAGCCGCATATTTTTCATTTCATTTACACTGGTTTGAATTTCTATGGTATAATGCATATTGGTAACACTCAACATATCACTCACATAATTTTTTATTCGACTTTCAATGTTAACAAATTGTTCTTTTCCGGTTTTTAGGCTCCATATTATTTCACCCAGGTTTTCAAGCATATTCCTCGATTGCTCTGACAGTTTTATTAGGATTTCTTTTGCTTTGGAAGTGTCTGTTTCTATCAGTTGCCTGGCCACAGTACTGTATATATTAATGCTACTAAGGTTGGTTCCAATATCATCGTGCAGATCGGCAGTTATCCGGTTTCCGGCTTTTTCTACTGCAAGTTTTTTTTCAAATTCAACTCTTTCCGCCAATAGCTTTTTCTCAAACTGACTATGAAGTAATTTTTTTCGTCTGTTAAAGTAATACCAGAAAATCAACCCCGGAAATAGTACCGCAATTAAGGCAATAAACCACCATTGTTTGTAAAAAGGGGTTGCTATTATAAAGTTAAGTTTCAAAATGTTTCTACCAGCATGGTTGTTGACATCCACGGCCCTTATTTTTATCTGGTGGGTGCCACTGTATAGCTGCATATTCAGCGTGTTGCCCTGTAGGTCGCTCCACAAGGTATCGTTGTCTGTGGTATATTGCATTTTTAAGAAATGCCCTGTCAAGTCAACTCCTGCAAAGGTGAGTGCAATGTTGTTTTGATTGGCAGCAAAGCTGAAATGATCTGTAATGGCTATTCGCTGCTGGTTCACCCTCACATCTGTCAATTGCGGGACAATGTTGGCACGAAAAACCGGAAAATTAAAAGGGATTGTAACTATCCCATTTTCTGTAGCGGCAAAAACAGTATCGTTGTAAAAAGCAAAATCATTAACCACATTGCTGGGCAATCCATCTGTTTTGGAAATGTTGTTGATGGAGTAATCAAGCAGGTTGTTTTTCCAGGAATAACTAATGACAGATATACCTGTTTTGCTGCCCACCCACACTTTGTTTTTAAAGACATTCATACAAACTATGTTTTGCGGCAAACCTTCGCTGCTGCTTATGGTGGCTGAGTACTGGTTGTTTTTAAATACCAGGATATTTCCGGTAGTAGTGGCAGCCCAAAGGGTACTGTCTGCGGCAAAAGCCAAGGCTGATAGTTTGTTGTTTTGAAGATAATTATTTAGTGTGATGTACCTTTCCCTGTTTTTGTCATAATCATATTCATACAATCCGTTTGTGCCTATGTAATAAATCAAATTGCCCGTCCCCTTTACCAGGCTTAGTGTCCGGTCATGGATGCTATTGAGCAAACTATAATTCCTGGTGTTGATGTTTACCTTTATTAATCCATTATTTGAACCCAGGATAACTATAGAATCGTTTAAAAGAGTGGCTGATTTTAACGAGGAATACCCTTTCCAAACCTTATCGCCGCCTATCACTATTTTATACTTAAAGTCAACCCCACAGAAGTAATCGCTTACAGTAACCACACTATTGTTTACACAAAAAGTTTTCCTAAGCCAAAAGCCCCTGTTAGAAGCCGAAACCGTATGACAGGAGAAAGTGCGGTTGCGGATTTCCAACAGCTTACCATAATAATTGCCTGCAAAAACCACCCCTCTATTAGTAGTGGCAATACTTAAAAAATTGGGTTTAATAACATTGGCAGGTACCCTGATTTGCTTGACACTGCCACCGCTGTAATGCACCAACCCATTGTCCATAGTACCCACCCAAAGGTCTTTGCTTTGGTCAATATAAACAGTGTTGGCGCCACTTTCATTTTCCAAAGAATCCTGAATTGCGAAGTTGCTTTCACCCATCAGGTAAATCATTTTATTGCTAATGACAGCAAAACCCTTTTTGCCAAGCGAAATAAAACGAACAAGGGAATTATTGAACTGTATACTATCAATGGTGTACCTGACAGGCCGTACACTTTTTATTATAAATTTTTGGATGCAGTAATCGCTTGTTTGGTAGTAGCAGCCGTTATAAAAGACACTAAATGTTTCCGATGTCATAGGGATGCTGAAACTGTCAATTATTTTTTCACCCTCAAAAAATGTTCTTACAAGATTTCCATTGTTTCCAATGGCCGTAGTAAAATAATCATGGCCACCAATAGATATAACAGGTTTGGATGGTAAGAAAAGAAAGCGTCCGTCTGCTTTACCTGTGTTTTTTAATGTAAACCAGGGCAGGCCATTACTGCCTGTTTGAAACCCGAGGTTACCTTCTTTTGACAAAGTGATTTGATAAAATGTTTTTGCCATTTTGTCCAAATCTTTATTTCCATCCAGAGCAATAAAGCGGTTGGTAAGAGGATTAAAATAAACCAGCTTTTCCTTGTAGCAGTTCACCCAAATTGTGCCGTTGCCATCTTTCACCACCTGCAAGGCATCGTTGCTTGGTAGTCCGTCACTCACTGTAAAATTTTGAAAATATTTACCATCGAACCTGCTAACACCATTATTAGTAGCTATCCACAGGAAGCCCTGATTGTCTTCGGTAACATCATAAATGTGGTTGCTGGGCAGGCCGTTGTCGGTGGTAAATGTGTTGACGGGTACATAATGCTGCGAGATACCAATGTAGCAAAGCAATAGCAATGCAATAATTGTGAGAAAAAGTTTTTTAGTAGTTGTCGAAATGAGTAACATCACATTTAAATCTATAACACAATATACAACAAAAAATAAATATTTCATCACTGTTTAAAATTGATGTTTAATTATTTAGACATTGTTTAATAATAATTAAAAAAGGGCTTCCTGTTAAGGAAGCCCTGTTAAAACAAATCCCCCTCTAATTTCATTTTGCTACTACAAACTTTTGTACAGCAGCTTTTCCATTGTTATGGATAGAGACAGTGTAAACACCGTTTGACAATGAGCTCACATCCATTGCATATTTGTTCATGCTTTTGGCAGATGTAGTAAACTGTTTTGTTACAACAGTCTTTCCCTGAATATCTGCAATGTTTATAACAACAGCACCGGGTGCAGCATTTTTATATTCTATGCTGATAGTGCCTGTGCTTACAGGGTTTGGCATGATGCGAACATCAGCAGGTTGAGGTAATGACCCTTCCTTTACGCTACTCCTTATTATACCTGATGAAGATCCTTTTTCAGTTTCTATTATAAACTGGTTGCCGTCTTTGGTTTTGCAGCCCGGACACATAGATAAAGTCTTAACAACCGTATCACTTCTTGTAATACCACAATTATTAGTGGTACTTAGGATATGACGGAAGCGGTAGCGATTAGCAATGAAGAACGATGATGAAGGCGTATTGACTTCTGATCCGGTCAAAATAGAACTGCCATTATAACCCCCAAATTGTGTACCACCAGATGCAATGGCCCAACCGCTTCCAACGGTACTTGGATATACGGTGCCCGCTAAATCTGGTGAACTTGTAGCATTAGTTGTTGTACGGCTTACAATCCATTGGCTGTTGGGTGTTGTAGAAAATCCATTTGCCAATACAACAAAATTGGTATTGTTACCAGCTATAAGGCCACCATACAGGTTAAAGTCAGCGTTGAGTTGTGTAGTGTCACGCATACAAGTATCACAACTAACAGTAGTGGATGTACCCGTACAATTAATGGGAAGATATGTGAGGCTGTCCTTAACAAAAATATCTTTAAATGATACAGTTCCCGGTGTACTAAAAGTATATTCTTTTACTGCAACTTTTTGTATTGTTGCACATGTAGTATCCATGGCACCATTTACTAACGGAATTTTAACCAAAGCACCATCCATCAAACCACTTACTACATTCTTTTTAAAGCCTACGGCAAAAATAGAACCTCCGTCTATAACAAAAGCTGCATTGTGTGTGGAACCATTGACTAAAACATTGTTTATTTTCCTGCTCCAGATAGAAGCACCGGCTTTATTCGTACGCAACAAAAACATTTCACCAATTGCGCCTCCATCTATTAAAGACTTTGAAGTATTATCCCACCAATTACCTTCAGCTACATATCCACTTGGGTCGGCATTTACCTTGTTAAAGAATTTACGCAATTGCGGTTTAGGAGTTAGTATATAATCATACTGCCAGTTAGGCAATAATGAAGTTTCATCAAAAGAAGAAATACCACCGTTTGCACCTACACCCAATGATGCTGAAACATCCCCATGCCAGCAATACACCACATTGCTTGCATCGCTAATTAAGCTGGAGCTGTACAACCTGCCACTTGGTTGAAGGTCTTGTATATACCTCCTGCCATTAACAAAAGCCAAAGCTCCGTCATGCCTGTTTATCCATGGTCGCATGGTGCTTGTACCTACTGCACTTAACCTGCCTGTAGCAATCAATCCTGGTAGCTTGCTATTGCTTGTATCATTTTTTGAAGGAAAAACCAAGGCATCGTAATTATCTTCACCTGCATCATAACGGCTTTTTGCTACAATATTGCCGTTGGTCCTGTCCAGGCGAAACAACACAACATCATTTGCTACTGTGCTACCGTATCTGCCACCACCACATACGTAATATGTACCGGTTGCTTTGTTGTCTTTTACATCTAAAAAAAGAAGTTGGTTGCTGGCGGTAAACGTTGGCGATTTGTAAGTACGGTGTAGCAGAATGCTAAGTGCAGGGCTAACCTTCATCATAAATGAGCCAACAGGAGTTACAGAAGTAGCCCCATACTCTGTAGTACCAACCATTACTATATTACCATCTTCATCTGTAATCATGCTGCGAAGGCTATAGGTTTTGCTGTTTACCCCTATCAGCTTTTCCTGTAGCACGACACCTAAAGTATTTACTTCGGCCACATAAACTGCACTATCCTGTACCCCGGCAATATAAAATGTACTAACCGATTTTTTTGATTTGGTGATACAATTAAAAATAAGGTTATTTTGTTTTTGCTGGCATGGGCTAATGGCGGAGTAAGTTTTTACAAACTGCGACTGCGCATAAGATGCCATAGGAAATACCAAGCCCAAAAATAATGCTGCACATAAAGTAAAAGGTAAAAAAGCAGTTTGTTTTTTGGCCGTTTCACTTTTACAATAATTGAAAATCTTTTTCATAAAAATAGTTTTGTTTGTTTTTTGCCTACTCTATTCAGTTTTCGGCTTCCCTGTTTTGGTTCTTAAAAGGATGGTTTGATTTTAAAAGGATAGGTGTTTACGTAAAACTTA
>JANMMU010000116.1:0-4150 GCA_031373555.1 Segetibacter sp.
TAATTTTCTAAAGCAGTTTACCGGTATGCCAGTTCAAAATTTTTAAAAACTTTTCCTGTAATCAGCAATTAATCCGGGCTGCCAAATGTTTATGCCCTGCCGCTTACATAAGGTTTGGTGCAAGGCTGGCTGGACGTTGTACTGCACAAGCTGCGGTAACTTTATTGGGCTTTTGTTCGGGGCTGGACGAGCATCGCTGAACTTTTTGTTGTTACCTTTTACTTTTTTATCTTTATTCAGCAGCGGTTCCGGGGCTGGACGTTAAAACGTCCAGCCCTGCTCCAAGCCTCGGCCCGTTGTGCGTCATGCTATTGCGACACCCTAATAAACAAACGATATGACATTCAGTAGAGACATAGAATCCTTTATTAACAATTATGTAAAGGCTTTAAAGGAAAAAAATGCAGTTGTATTTGCAGGAGCTGGTATGTCCGTATCTCAAGGATATTTCGATTGGAAAAAACTTTTAAAGCCAATTGCCGACAAACTAGGTTTAGATATAGATGAAGAACAACACGACCTTACAGCTTTAGCGCAATTTTTTGTAGACGACCATGGTGGAGTTAGAGGCGAACTAGACCAAATTCTAATTGAAGAATATGGCAAATCAAATTTAGCAGTCTCTGACATTCATAGAATATTGGCACGGTTACCTATTCAGATTTACTGGACAACAAATTATGATAGGCTAATTGAAAAAGCACTTCTTGAAGAGGGTAAAACTCCTGACATAAAAAAAGCTCAATCAGATTTGACTGTGAACCTACCAAAAAGAGACGCAATCATTTATAAAATGCACGGCGATATAGAAACAGTTTCTGAAACAGTTCTAACTAAACATGAATATGAAGACTATAATAAAAAAAGAGAATTGTTTAGCAATGCTTTCAAAAGCGATTATGTCTCGAGAACCTTTCTTTTTATCGGTTTTAGTTTTACAGACCCTAATCTTGACTATTTAATTAGCCGTATTAGAACTACACTTGGGCAAAATATAAAACCCGACTACTATTTTATAAAGAGAGATTCAAACGTAAGAAATCAACGCAGACAAGAATTAAGAGCCAACTCCCTGAAAAAGTATGGGCTTAATCCCTTATGGATAAATGACTATCCCCAGATAATAACAATCTTAAAAGAAGTTGAATCTAGGTTTTCAAGAACTACAGTTTTGATTTCAGGAAGTGCTGAAGAATATGGAAAATTTGGAGAAAAAAGAGCAACAGAGTTTTTGCATGATTTAAGCAAATCTTTATCCCATAACTCATACAAAATTTTAACTGGATTTGGCTGGGGTGTAGGAAGTGCTGTAATTAATGGAGTGCTTGAGAACATGGAAACAGAGAGGAACCAAAATATGGATAACTATTTAATAATGCGTCCTTTCCCACAGTTTGAAACTAAAGGCAAAAATTTGAAAGAACTATGGTTAGATTATAGAAAAAAGTTTATTCCTCTATCAGGAATTGCAATTTTTGTTTTTGGAAACAGAAAAAATAAAACTACGGGAGTAATTGAAGAAGCCACAGGAGTATTTGACGAGTTTGAAATTGCAGTTCAGAATGGAGTTCTAGTTATTCCAATCGGCGCAACAGGATTTGTTGCAAAGACGCTATGGGAAAAAGTTATCAATTCCTATGACCAGTATTTCCCGAATAATGGAAGTTTAATTAACGATTTCAAATTATTAGGAGATGAAAATTTATCTAACGATGTGCTTATTCAAACAACAATAAAATTAATTAACAACTTAAACTCAAAATAGTATGGCAACCAAAAGACAAATATTTTACAGCTTTCATTATGACAATGACGTATTCCGTGTTCAACAAATAAGAAACATGGGCGCATTAGAAGATAACAAACCTGTTTCACACAATGATTGGGAAACAGTGAAAAGAGGTGGTGACAGCGCCATTGAAAAATGGATAAACGACAGTATGAATTACAGAAGTTGTGTAGTCGTATTAATCGGTACCGATACTTATAAAAGGCCTTGGGTAAAATACGAAATAAAAAAAGCCTGGGCGGACGGTAAAGGTTTATTAGGTATTCACATAAACAACTTGAAGGACCCAAAAACAGGAACTTGCTCAAAAGGGACAAATCCATTTGAACAGTTTACTTTTAAAGACAGTAAGGGTAACATTAAAACAATTCCCTGTAAAACACCTTCATCTACAGATACATATAACGACATTAAAAACAATATTGAAAGTTGGGTTGAAGAAGCAATTAAAAACAGTCAATAAGAGTAACCAATCATCATGAGTAAATCAATCTTTATTTCCTGTGTTTTTGAAGACAGTCACAGAATCGAAAATATAAAAAGGTGGGCGTCTGAAAAGAGACTTGGGGATGTAGTAATTACTCACGAAATTGATGACAAGCGGCAACAGGGAAAGGAAGCCGTCAAGCAACATATCAAAAGCAAGATTGAGGGAGCTGCAATAATTTTAGTATTAATTGGGCAGGATACCCATAATCACAATTGGATAGAAGCAGAAGTTGAACTTGCAAATAGTTTTCATAAAATCATTGTTTGCGTAAGATTACCTCATACAACAGGAGCAGTTCCAACTTTACTGGCAAAGTATCGATTGATTAGTTTTGACCCTGACTCAATTAAGAAATTAATCACCTAACAGTAAAGTAAATTTTGGTGTAATGAAAGCACGAACGCACAACAAAAGTATTGCTGCAATTGGGGCTTGACGTTGAAGCTATCATCAGCAGTGCATATCCAAGCTTTATATCCGGCGGACGGAATTCTGCCGGTCATTAGTTCTAAACTTCAACTTTTGTTTATTAATTTAGCTTCAGTACCGGGCAGACAGTTGGTCAATTCCCCAACTGCAGCAATACTCGGTCGTTGTGCGTCATTTTAAACAGACCGTATGCCTAACATTACCACATTTGAAATATTAGACAGTGAAATAAAGAAAGTAGGTGGCAAACCGACAGTCCTTGAGGCATTGTGGGACGGAGATACAGAAGGTTGGTTTTTATGCTTATTTCTTTACTCTGAAACAGGATATTTTTTCAATAAGAAAACATCACGACATTCATTAGGACATATCACTTTGGGTGGAGATATTAGAGTTTTTTCAGGCGGACAATGGACTGAAGCTTTTTTAGCAAAAGAGTTTGGGAAAAAAGCTATTGAAAAATACAATTTGAAATTTTACTTTCCATCTGATGAACAACCCGATGACGACTGCCCAAAATGGATAGACAAGCATTTAGCTATAAAATGTGCGGACTGTAATAAGCTAATTATTCCAACAGACAGTCCATATTTACCCAAGGACATTTGCTATAATTGTCATCTGAATAGAGAACAAAATGAGAGAATTATAACGGAACAACTTTATGATGATGGCGTTACAATGTATTTGACAAAAAATGACAAATACGAAAATGTTGGTTATTGTTCAAACTTTAAAGACTTTACAATCGCACCATTTATAAATGACACCGTTCAAAAACAATTAAATGGAAAGGCTATAAGTGTAATAACTCTTGATAAATCCGACATTTTGAAATTGAATGATACCTTAGAAAATCTACTTAATCAGAAATTTGATAAATATGTAAAGCCAGTAATCGAAGACCGAATGAAAAGATTTGTGAAGACACATAAAGTGAACTACAAAGGAGTTGAATATGAGTTAGCCGACAGATTTAATAACGACCACAATGAGATTTCAAATCTTATCTATAGTTTAGAGACAAACAAAAAGGCAATTGAAAAAAATTACGATTATAAAATCTATTTCAAAAAAGGGATTACTCACAGAGACGATTCAGTACTACGTTTCATAAATTATATCAGCGAAGGAGCAACAGATATTAAAAGCATTAACGAGCATTATAAAAAAATTCTTAGTGAAATTGAAGTTTTAAAGACAATTGAAAAATTAGAGACAATAGGCTGTTTAGAAATAAAAGAAAGTATAGTAACAATAACTCAAATTGGAAAGAACGTCGTGTGACAAAAACGAACGCACAACATTGGGTCCTATGTACCTTAGTTGGAGTTGAGGAGAGTTAATATGGTAGTTAGGTTATTAAATTTCTTTTGAAAGAGAAAGGGTGATTTTTTTCAACCTTTCCCCTTCGCCAGATTTTTTTTGCATATCAAATTTAA
>JANMMU010000139.1:0-20781 GCA_031373555.1 Segetibacter sp.
AGGTGTGAAGTGTGAATTGTGAGGTGTGAGTTGTGAGTTATGAGTTATGAGTTTTCCGCCGTTGTTGGTATGGCAATGCCTACCGACAACAAACTTTTCGGCTGGTGTTGGGGATATATGTGCTTGTTGAGTTTGAACGAAGCGAACTTAAATACAACATGAAAAGCAGGAACAGCATCCGGTAAACTACTGAGAAATTGTATAACTGTTAAGTTCTTTAAATTATCAGTGCTGGCATAGTGTATGAGTCTTGAAACTAAAAATATAGTATCGCAATAGATTATTGTACAACCATGAAAGGCAAAATTGAATTGGAACTGGTTTATATGTACCGGTCGCAGACCTGGGTTTCATGAAAAATCGAAGTGATCCTTCGGAACACTTTCGACTAGCGGGGAAACTCATATAAAAAAAACCGATAATAGTTCCTTAAATATTAATAATAATGATAAAATTATCTATTGGTATTTTAATTCTTTTTTTTTATTTTAATTCTTACTGTCAACCAAATTTGAAAATTGAACCAAAAAGAGATGGTAATCTGTCAACAAAAGAATTGAAAGATGCAAAAATTTTTCTAAAAAAAATGATCGTATCAAAAATTCGTTATGAAGAGGATTCTTTTTATAAACGTAAAAAAGATATGATTATAAGTAGAAAAAAATATTTTCATAAATTGAAAATATTTTTTGATAGTAATAATAAATTTGACCAAAAACTTAATTATTTATTTAAGGCGAATACCAAAAACGAGGGAGATAAGGTAATTCAGTTTAGTTATGATAATCCTACTTCAAGCTCATTTCCTAAATGCATATTTATAACATATAGAAATTTTATATCACTAATGTTATATAAGTTAAGGAATCATAAAAAAGACTATATGAAGCTTGAATGTATAGAACAGTATTTTATAAATAATTTACCAAATAAAAATTGAAGGTAGTGTTCTATAGATTTTTCGGCAGTCTTGTCCTGCTAGAGTCTTCTTTCCTATCCTTGTGTCCAAACCAATAGACCCCAGCTAAGCTAAAGGCCTTAACTAAGTGATCAATTGCAATTTTTGTAAACAGCGCAGGGTTTCTTGCGGGAGACCCCCACGCAGACAAAAAATAAAAACATGGCTAAGTGTATAATTATAATATTATTATTGACCAGTTGCAATAGGGATTTTTACTATTTTAATAAGAATAAAGTTTTTTACAAAAAAAATACAAATGCTTGTCTAATACTTAATTCTTTTAGTGATTCATTTTTTTTAAATATAATTTCTGAAGATCAATTTAAAAACTCAATTTTAACATTGAAAAATGGTAGTAACATATCTCCCACCTGGGATTGCAGTTTCGCTGGATGTTCATATTTAAGTATCTCCTTGAACAAATCACTATTTAAATTGGATTTAATAAAGTGGAATGAATTTTATCAATGCAATATAAAGTACCCTAATAAAAGCTCTGGTAATTTCACGTCTAATGAATTGGAGTTCATTAATTATAAGAATAAATACTATAAAAGTATCGATACAATGATACTTTATCACAAGTAAGAGGGCAATGTATTAGTTTTTTGTCCTGCAGGTGTCATCTTTCCCAGCCTTGTGTGCAAGCCAAGAGACCCCGGCTAAGCTAAAGGCCTTAATTTAGCGATCAATTGCAATTTTTGTAAACAGTGTAGGGTACCTTGCAGCCCCCCACGTGGACAAGAACTAATGTAAATCCAAGAATACCTCGTAAATCAGCGCAAGGAGTTTCAGTTTGTTTTAATGTAACATCACTATAGTCATGAAAAAATTAGTTGCACTCTTATTTATAGTTTCTTTTTCTAGTTTTCAAACAGTTAAAAAAAGAAGGATAATAATTAAAGAATATCCAGGAGCTACTATTTTGCCACGAAAGCTTAATGAAATTATATTTGAAGATTTATTTGATCAGAGATTTATAAAAGTTAAAGTATTTAGCTATAAAGGAAAGATGCATTTAGAATGCTACTCGAAGGATTCAATACTACTTGAAGTAGGTGATTATACAAATTCATTATCATTATTACGTAAGCAAAATTTCGCTATCGTTGCAGGTGGTGGAGAAAATATAAATGTGACAGAATATTATGAACCACTTCGGAATGGCAAATGGCTATTTTATGATACTTTAGGTAGATTATATGATAGTGCTTACTACGTTAAAGGAATAAAGCAAAGGAAATAGTGTTCCAGATTTGTTGTTATGTCCTGCCTGTGTCTTCTTTCCTGGCCTTGTTTGCAAGCCAAGAGACCCCGGCTAAGCTAAAGGCCTTAACTTAGTGATCAGTTGCAATTTTTTGTAAACAGTAAAGGGTTCCTTTCAGGAGACCCACGCGGACAAAAAAGGATATGAATTGTTCAACCCCGTAAGGGTTGTATAAATGTTTTGTTACATTTTCCGTTGGTTTTCACCAACGGCTATTCAAATGAAAGCCCTTCGGGCTTTATAGAATAAATAAAAACTGTTTTGGGGAAAAATCTCGCCCATTTTGGTGTTGCAAATTTCAATCTGAAGCCATCTGTAAAAATTGCAACGGGTCTTAATCAACGTTTAGGCATAAAAGCCTTGCAGGTGTTCTGGTGTACCCATTGCAATCAAGAATGTAGATTATCCACATTTTTATATTTTTTCACAAAGAAAAAGTAACAAAAAGAAAAATAATAATAGTAGTAATACTTATTGATAAATCCTCAATGCAAATCTAAAGACAGGGTGTTCCCGATAAACCGGGATTAAAATATCAACTGCAACTGTGATGCGGGAATTTAATCGGCCTTTCAAAAATTTAAAGTCTCTTCTATTCGCAAAATATTCAGATTTTTTTTCTGGCAGGTGTACTTCACCTGCAAATCTTCGGTCTGGAATAGGCTCTGTTTTTGTTCACAATAAATGTTTCTTAAACAAAAAAAAACAGCTAGCATAAGTGTTCTAATTGCTTGAAAGTTTGAGCAAAACGTAATACCGATTGGATATCCGTAATAGTCCAATTGCATTGGCCTAAACGGCTATCAAATCGGCATTATACCAAAACAAGATTGGACTATTTATAATTCAAAATGGTATAACTTAAATACTACATGAAAAGCAGGTCTCCCGACTGAAGTGCGGGGGGATCTGGGTTTCATGAAATTTTAATGTAGTGCTTGGTTTATTCCCCGTCCTTCTCTAATTTGAAATACTCCTCAAATTTATTGTGAATAATGAGGATCAAAAGCCCAAAAATAATAGCTGAAACTATAAGTAAAGTATTTAAAAGTCCGCTTACTAAAAACGATAGCCGAATTAAGATTGTAGAAATGATGAACCCCGAATTTCTAATAACCTTGTGAAATTTATCGGTATGAAAAAATGAAAATAATAACAGAATTACATCAACAATTATTAAGATGGTGAAAAACTGTTCGAAAAAGATATTATTAATATTTTTAAAAGAAACATTAGTTTTTGCAGTTGAATTAATGACGCCAAATAGCCAATGGTGAAATGAATAGATAGCTACAAAAATAATAACAAGTACTAAAAAGGTTGCCAATACTTTTTTTAATTTTATAAACCTTGCAATTCCTTCATTGTTTGGTTCATTTTTCTCGCCTATTAAGATTGCTTTTTTTCGCTGCTTTAAGAAAAGGTAAATAAGAAAGAAAAGCAGTATTGATGCTATGATATCATAAGTAAACTGCAAATCATATTTTATTTTAAACCAATCATCTGATAATGACAAAGATGAAAGGTCTTTAAACAGCCGCCTGATAATAATAAGGGTTATAATTTCATACTGCTTGCTAATGTAGGTAGTAATAGATTTGTGGAGATAATGTATAAGTAGATATACTTCATACACAAGAATAAACGAAAAGGGTGTATAGATGGCCGCTATTGGATTTTTTAGTAATTCTGATGGTGCATTCAAAGAAATAAAACCAAAATCTACCAGGTATATAATAGCAAGATGAATAATGAAACTTGCAATTGCAATGATCAGTATAATTGCTTCACTTCTTTTTTTGGTTTCTTCAGAAAGCAGTTTCTGGTAAAGTATTTCAAATTTTTTATACATTTTTTCTTGAAGTCTATTCATTTGTTTGTAAAAAAAAAGTTGCTTCCCGGTTTTAGGAAACAACCTTTTAAGAAGAAAAAAAGAGATTTACTATTTAGGTAATAAAACAGCATCAATCACATGAACAACACCGTTTCCGGCAACTAAATCAGCGGCAGTTACGTTTGCACCACCAATCATTACTTTACCATCTTTAATAGTTACTTTAAGTTCTTTGCCATTTATTGTTTTTACCATTTGACCATCTGTTAAATCAGCGGCTTTAACACTTCCTGCTACCACGTGGTAAGTAAGAATACCAGTTAAATCCGCCTTCTTTTCAGGAGTTAATAAACTTTCTACAGTTCCTTTAGGCAGTTTTTCAAATGCAGCATTTGTTGGAGCGAAAACTGTAAATGGACCTGCTCCACTCAATGTTTCAACCAAACCTGCGGCTTTTACAGCAGCCACTAAAGTTGTATGGTCTGCAGAACCAACAGCAATGTCAACAACAGTTGCAGGAGTAGTTGCAGCTGCAGCTACAGTATCAGTGTTAGTTACCGCAGGTGCTGCAGTATCTATTTTAACTTCTGCAGTTTGCTCACTGCCACCGCATGAGGTCATAATAATTGCTGTAGTTAATGTTACAGCCATCAACGAAAATGTCTTCCTTATCATGTTTTAAGTTTTTGATTGTAACAGGATGCTCAGAAAATAGTTTACCGAAACGGAGCTTTATTTTTCTTGTATAATTTATTGATTTGATATTCGCCAATTATTTCAACAACGTAAGCATTAAAATGATTTTCTTGTTAAATATGACTTGCTCAAAAACTCGGGTCTCGTTTGGCGTAAGTGTTCCAGTAGTTGAAGTTTCGCGAGGCTAAGTTCAATACAACATGAAAAGCAGGTCTGTTTATCGCCGTTACTGGGTGATATTTCCGCCCTTGTTGATATGGCAAAACATACCAACAACAAACCTTGTCCTGCTAGGGTCTTCTTTCCTACCCTTGTGTGCAAGGCAAAAGACCCCGGCTAAGCTAAAGACCTTAATTTAGCTATCAATTACAATTTTTGTAAAAAGTTCAGGGTCACTTGCAGGAGACCCTGCGTGGACTAAAAATTAGATACTTAACTAATTATGAAAATCATATTTAAAATTATTATGTGTTTTTGCCTTTTCGCCTGCAGATCAAATCAGATTGATACAGAATTTGTCACAAAAAAGGTGTGGATATATGATCAAGGTTATCGTTTTGGTAACATTGATATTTTAAATCTAACAACAACAGAATATTTTACATGTAGAATGGATACAATATTTCTATTAGATACTCCTTTTGCAAAAATTGTTAATATTAATAAAAGAGAGTCTAAATTAATAATTAAATCTTTTCTAACTGATTCGATTGGGATTTACTATGATATAAATGTTTATTAGTAAATAAAGGGGTAATGTTCCAGATTTGTTGTTTACCTATTTTACAATAACAGCATCCGTTTTTCAATACAAAAACGAGTATTTTAAAAGTTATTTTTGGTGACCAGTATTGGTCACCAATTTTTTTATCCGCTAAAGCCACATTTTTGTCCTGCTTTGTCCTGCTGGGGTCTTCTTTCCTAGCCTTGTGTGCTAGCTAAGAGACCCCGGCTAAGCTAAAGGCCATAATTTAGCGATCAATTGCAATTGTAAACAGCGCAGGGTTCCTTGCAGGAGACCCCATGCGGACAAAAAAGCTGTTTTGTCATTCGGAAGCCTTCCCTCATAGCCTTGTTTGCAACCCAAGAGACCAGGCTAAGCTAAAGGCCTTAATTTAGCAATCAATTGCAATTTTTGTAAACAGCGCAGGGTGCCTTGCAGGAGACCCTGCGTGGACAAAGATGAATAAGTAATATCGATTGGATAGCCGTAATAGTAAAATTGCATTGGTCTAAGCGGCCTTCACATTGGCATTATACTTAAACCAGATTCGACTATTTATAATTCAAAATAGTATAAAATGACGTAGAATGAAAATGAAAATATTTATATTTATTATTATTCTTATTTCTTGCACTAATAGTAAAGAAAAAGATGCTAAGAGGAATAAACAATCCCAGCAACAAATTGTAGTTGATGTTAAGGCTCTCGCTAAAAAAGCTAATCTTTTTTATGAACAAAACCGTTGTGTAGAGGCAATTGCCTGCTATGATTCATTAATATTAATTGATTCCGCAAAAGGGGGATATTATTTTAAAAGAGGATATTGTAAGGCTTCATTGTTAAATAACCCTGATGGTGCAATTGCAGACTATAAAAAAGCTATAGAACTTGATTACAGTGAAAAAAAATCAGCATATTTAAACCTTGGTGTTATGTATTGGATTGTTCTAAATAAGCCTGATTCGACTATTTATTTTTATGATCACTGCCTAAAAATAGAACCAACAAACGAAAAAGCAAAACAGCAAAGACAGGCAATATTAGGAAACTTAAAGAAGTTGCATTAGTGCATTGCTTATTTTTTTTGCATTGTCTTCTTGTCCTGCTGTGGTCTTCTTTCGTAGCCTTGTGTGCAAGCCAAGAGACCCCGGCTAAGCTAAAGGCCTTAATTTAGCGATCAATTGCAATTTTTTAAACAGCACAGGGTCCCTTTCAGGAGACCCTGCGTGGAGAAACAGGATATTCGAACCCTCAAAAATGTGGAAAATGATAAAATATTTTATTTTGTGGACTATTTTTTGGGGACCATTGATTCAATTAAATGCACAACGTGAAATTGAGGGTTTAAATGTAAATATTCACGGATATTTGTTCGTTGCAAATGGTGGTTTATTTTTTCAACCTTTTGAACCAAATGTGGCTCCCGATTTTTTACAGTCTCTAAATAAAGCTTCGTTTTTTATCGGAGAAGGTAATCTTGATTATTATTCAAAAGCAATAAAAGGTGTTGGATCAAAATTAGTTGTAGAGAATTATAGTAAAAATATAACTAAAACAAATTCTGAAATTGACCTATACGATACTATTTATTATTTTAGATGTAGCATTGAAATTTATTTGGATTTGTTTGCACAGATTCCTCCTCACATTAGAAAAACGGGGTTTAGTTTTTTTTATAACGATTCATTGATATATTATGGAAATTTTTTTGTTAACAATCAAATATTGAAAATTAACCCTGATGATACAAACATTTTAATTCAACTTTATAATTCCTATCGAAATCAGAGCTTAGGAATGCCTTACTGGCTTAAAGAATTGTATGATAAACGAGTTTTAAAAAGGAAGAAACATTAGTAAGTGTACCAGATTTGTTGTTAGGCTATTTTGCAAGAATAGCATCCGTTTTTGAATAAAAAAAGAGTATTTTCTAAGTTATTTTTGGTGGCCAGTATTTCATTAGAGCTTTCTTAATGTGCAAAAAAAAAAAATATTAAAGCTGTTGGTTAATAAAAACTGCGGTGTAAATGAAAGATGTGCATTGTTCAACCCCGTAAGGGTTGTATAAATGTATTGTTGAATTTTCCGTTGGTTTCACCAACGGCTATTCAAATGAAAGCCCTTCGGGCTTTAAAGAATAAATCAAAACTGTTTTGGGGAAAATTGAATAACGAAATCCTAAATCAGACATCCCAAATCCAAAATCAAACATCCCAAATCAAACATCAGACATCAGACATCAGCCAACAGACATCAGCCATCCCAAATCAGACATCATACATCAGATATCCCAAATTACCTCGTCCTCCCCATTTTCCTTTTTTCCCGGCCTATGACATAGCCAAAGTTTACATTGAAGGAAAAAAATCTATCCTTAGATGTGCCTGTGCCTCTTCGTGTTCCTTTGCGGTCTTTAGCACGTGGGTTAAGTTCTAAATAACGATGTGAGAGTATTTTTTGTGTGGGATCATCAAAAGTTGTTTGTTTGGGATAGGTAAGGCTTACATCATCCAGATAATCACCGGTTGTCAGCCTGTAAATGGCTTCTATTCTAATGTTATAAATGCCGCTTAGTTCATACTTTAGTCCTCCACCCAACGGCATAGAAATAGCCCGCATACTATACTGTTTTCTTGCAGGAAATTCAGCACTGTTTTGCCCTTCGGTATTCATTCTGCGAAGCTTTATTGTCTCTCCTTTATAAACTGTAGAGGGATTAAATGAAAATATACCAACTCCTGCAGTTATATAGGGCGAAATAGCAGGAAGGTACTCAAGGTCCAGCAACATAACGGGATGAAACGAGCCTGTAAGCGATAATTCAGTAATACTGCTGCTATAACTTAGGTTTCTGCTTTTTACAAAATTACTGTTGCTGTTGGCGTCTGTGCCTGCAATAACGCCTTTTGTAAGTTGAGCTCTTCCTTCTACAATACTTTTGTACATTACTGCACAATAGAGGCCAACATTGGGTTTTAGAGATTTCCAATCATAATATCCAAAAGAGAGGGCACTGCCTTTTTTCTGACCAACATCTGTTACCCCCATCATCATTCCTGTAGTTATTCCGGCCTCAAACAAGATGTCATTGTCCATGTATTTGTCATTGTAAAAATAGTATTGTCCGCTTGCAAGTATGCGGCAACTGAAGAACAAAAAAGTAAAAAATAAATATTTGAGCATAGCTTATTTTGGATGACCCGAAAGTACAATAAATAGGCTACTCCTCCGCAGCATACACCCCAAATTTTCCCAGCTTAGCCATCCACTGTAACAGGAACTTTGAAATAATGGGATAAAACCCATCAACCAAACTCATAGCAATAAGATAGGCCAAGGGATGATTAATCCCAAAATAGGCATCCATACTCCAACTGCCGAGCAGCATGTGTTCTGCCATTTTTACAATAAAACTGGTGAAGGCAAAAAAGATGAATTGCTCAAGCATAGGTCGTTTGTGGCTGCAGTAATACAACCATGTAAGACACAACCCAATCCATATAGCGGAATGTATAAAGTTATTGAGCCACGGCAGAAAACTCATTAACCCGAGTAAGTGGAAAAAGTAGTTGCCGGTGAACATGAGTATAAACCAAACAATAGAAAGAAAGTAAAAATTGCCGCGATAGTTAAGTTCTACAACAGGTTTGTGATATTTTATAAAAAGAAAGAATAAAAAATAGATGAATAATACCAACAGATAATTGACAATGCCATTACCGGCGCCAAGAATAGTTTCCATGAGCAAGTAGTTTAAAATGTTTTGGGCTTGTATAAAGATAGGGATTTTTGGTTTAGAGTTTAGAGTTTAGTGTTTATCATCTAATGTTTAAAGATTAACCACAGAGGAAATTCTTGAGTTTTTCGCAGAGGATAAGGAGTTTAAAATAAATTCTCGTCAATCTCTGTGTAACACTCCTGTGTTTCTCTGTGGTTAAACTAAATCAACCACAATCTTAGCTGCATTGTAAGAGGCATTCCCACCCTGTGAGAGTAAATTTTTCAGGGCTGCATAATCCTTATTCAACTGTAATTTACGTTCTTCATTCTCCAATAATTGCTTCAACTCATTGATACAATTTTCGGTGGTCATTTCGTGTTGAATCAATTCCTTTACCACAGGTTTGTCCATTATCAAGTTTACCAGGGAAATGTATTTTACCTTGATCACCCATTTTGCAATTCGGTAAGACAATGCATTCCCTTTGTAACAAACTACTTCGGGAACACCAAACAATGCAGTTTCTAAAGTGGCAGTTCCGCTTGTTACAAGGGCTGCTGTGGCTTTATTTAGCAATTCATAAGTCTTGCCACCCATTGCGGAAACATTGTCATAAGGCTTTAAAAATGGTTCATAAAATGCATCGTCCTGTCCCGGTGCTTTGGCAACTATAAACTGGTATTGTGGAAATGCTTTGCTTACTTCCAACATGACAGGTAGTTTAATCTTTATCTCCTGTTTTCGGCTGCCGGGTAATAATGCAATGATTTTTTTTTCTTCATTAACTGTTGTATGTGTTGCTTTAAACTGCTCAATAACTTCGACTAATGGATGGCCAACATACTCCACCTCATAATTCCATCGTTTGTAAAAATCTTTTTCAAATGGAAGAATAACGATCATTTTGTCCACGTACTTTTTGATGTCGTGGACACGGTTTTCTTTCCACGCCCATATTTGAGGCGAAATGTAATAGACAGTTTTAAACCCTTGCTGTTTTGCCCATTTTGCAATTCTTAGATTAAAGCCCGGATAATCTATCAACACCAAAACATCAGGCTTGAAACCAACAATATCTTTTTTGCAAAACTTAATATTGCGTAGTATCGTTTTCAGGTTCATAACCACCTCTACGAAACCCATAAATGCAAGGTCTTTATAATCTTTAATAACCTCTGCACCTGCAGCCTGCATCATTGGCCCACCCCAACAGCGTATGTTGGCAGCATTATCCAATTGATGAATTTGCATAATTAGGTTACTGCCATGCAAATCGCCACTTGCTTCGCCGGCTATGAGGTAGTATTTCATTTATGTGGGTGAGAAATTTATACAAAGAAACAATGATTTTGGTCAATGTAGTAGAGGTTTCAAACAAAGCTTAGTTCATTTTACATAAAGGGGCAACGAAGGCAAAGGGACAACGAGTTATTTATTTTATTAATGTCGAATAATATATTTTGCTGGGTTGCCCTGGATTTTAATTCCATTTCAACATTGTTTAGATAATTTGCACTCACTTAAACCTTTTCCCTAAAAATACGTCTATTACAGTGGTTTATACCCTACAAACAGATGAAAGCAAAACTGACCCTTTTTTTATTCACTTTTTTTATAATCGGTCAGGTTGTTCTTGCACAGGATTTTTCGAATAAAGGAAAAGATTTCTGGATAATTTATACAGGGCACGTAGATGGTCTTACCTCCCGAATGGCATTATATCTAACTTCAGATGTAAACGCAACAGGTACAATAGAAGTTAATGGAAGCACTAAACCTTTTACCGTAACAGCAAATCAGGTTACAACAATACAGTTTACGCAATCTACTTCACCATCTAATTCTGTTGTTTTCAACAATCAATTGGAAGGAATAGGAACCAAAAAAGGTATACACGTTACAAGCGACAAGCCTATAGTGGTTTATGCACACATTTTAAACTCTGCACGTTCAGGTTCTACTTTGGTTTTACCTACCAATGTTTTGGGAAAGGAATATTATGTGTCCAGTTACGACCCTAACAGCCTTACCAGTGCAGACCGATCAGAGTTTGCAGTTGTTGCAGTGCTTGACAATACCATACTTGAAATTACCCCTTCAGGCCCGGATGCGGCAGGTGTACATGCTGCCAATATTCCTTTTCAGATTACATTGTCAAAGGGTGATGTGTATCAATATCAAAGCAACTATGACCTCACAGGTACGCATATAAAGTCTATAGGTACTGCAAGTGTGTCTTGTCAACCTATTGCGGTTTTCTCAGGTTCTACACGTACTGCCCTTGGCTGCTCAACTCCAAATTCCGGCGACAATCTTTACCAACAATTGTTTCCTTTTGCATCATGGGGCAGGTTGTATTACACTGCTCCGTTTATTCGCAGGGCTTATGATGTTTTCAGAGTGATAGTTAAAGATTCCAACACTATCGTTACTGTAAATGGAACACCCTTGAATCGTTCAAAGTTGATTCGTGGCAGATTTTATGAGTTTAATACACAAGGCAATAATACAGGACAAATAATTTCCGCAGATCAGCCTATCTGCGTGTTTCAATACATGATTAGTAAGGGATGCGATGGTATAGAAAGCGACCCCGAAATGATTATTCTAAATGCTGTTGACCAAACACTAAACGACATTACTGTAATGAGTGCCCGTAATGACCTTACACCACCAAATACCAATATTGATAATCATTATCTCAACATTATTTACAAAACCAATACTTTCAATACCCTGCGAATAGATGGCAGATCACCGACAGCAATTCCTAAAACAATACCCGGTACGGGCTACTCTTATGTGCAGGAAGATGTAACAGGTTCTACAAGCATAAACCCTGCTCATCATATCACCTCTGATAGTGGGTTTATCTGCATTGCATATGGCACAGGAAATATTGAATCTTATGGTTACAATGCCGGAACCAATGTTATTGACAGATACCAATACCTGACCTCCTCTAACCTGTATGCTTCTGTTAATTTTCCAGCTACGTGCAGGTATGCGCCGTTTTATTTTTCGCTAACACTACCTTATCAACCAACATCACTCAACTGGAATTTTTATAACAACCCAAACCTCTCACCTAATACAGCAGTAAACATAAACACACCTGTACCTGATAGCATTTTTGTAAAAGATGGTAAAACGCTTTACCTGTTTAGGCTAAGTACCATTTATACCTATTCACAACTTGGCACTTTCCCTATACAGGTAACAGCACAAAACCCCACACCCGAAGGGTGCAGTGGCACACAGGAAATAAACTATGATATGGTTGTGTATGAAAAACCCGTAGTTGATTTTAATTATCCTGCCAATATTTGTTTGGGTGATAGTGTTCAATTTTCAGATGCAACCAATGGTAATGGCAGACCTGTAATTAAATGGGACTGGAGTTTTGGGAACGGAAATATTTCATCAGTTAAAAACCCTGTAGAAAAATTTACAACTTCCGGAACATACAATGTAAAACTGCAAACCATTACTGATATTGGGTGTATTGCAGATACTACTAAAGCAATCACCATTTCATCTTTACCGGTTGCAAGGTTTACAGTTACATCACAAACATGTTCAGGGGTTGCCGTTAGTTTCAAAGACTCCTCAACATCTGCCATTGGTAATGTAGTAAAATGGACTTGGAGCTTTGGTGATGGTACTTCATTGATTGATTCTTTACATAGCATTATAACTCATACCTATAGTAACAGTGGGCCATATACTATTACACTAACTGTTGAAACGGTTGCAGGTTGTAAAACATCCATTTCAAAAAGTATTACAATACATGATCAGCCTGTAGCAAATTTCATATCACCCGAAGTTTGTCTCAATGATGCGTTTGCACAGTTTACTGACAGCAGTTATATACCGAACAGTAGCACAGGTATTTTTACTTACCTGTGGAACTTTGGTGATGCCAATGCAACAGCAGGAAATCCGAATACTTCAATAATCAAAAATCCTTTGCATAAATATACTGCAACGGGAACTTACAATATCAGCTTAATCATTACTTCTCAATTTGGTTGTATTGATACAGTTCTTAAAACCTTTCAGGTAAACGGCTCCTACCCTGTTGCAAATTTTAGCCTTGTTGACAGCTCACTCTTTTGTACTAATGAGTTAGTGAAAATAAAGGATGGTTCTACTGTTTTTCCCGGGGCCATTACTAAAGTACAGATAAGCTGGGAATCGCTTTCAGCGGCAGATACAGACGACACACCTTCACCTGGTAAAATTTATGCTCACCTTTATCCGCCAATTCTTGTAAGCAAAAGTTATAGAATAAAACTCACCGCATATTCAGGTCAAACTTGTTTGGATACCTTTAGCAAAGCAATAACTGTCAACCCTTCGCCCAAAGTGAATTTTGGTGCTGTGCCTTACATTTGTTTTAATGCACCACCACAACAAATAATACAGGCTGTAGAAACAACAGGTTTAACAGGTGCAGGTACTTATTCAGGAACCGGTATTACATCAGGGGGTGTATTTGACCCTGGGGTTATCAAATTTTCTGGAACAAGTATTACCAACCCATTGTACTATGAATATATAGCTACTGATGGTTGCAAAGACAGCGATACCAGTTCCATAACAATTCATAAATTAACCGTAGATGCCGGTAATGACATTACCATATTAGAAGGTACAGAAGCTACGCTAAAACCAACTGTGAGTGCAGACAACCCGTCTTATCTTTGGAGTCCTTCTGCATGGCTTAATGCAACTACTATTAAAAACCCGTTCAGCAATACAAAAAAAGATATTACTTACACGCTGACAGTTACTGATGGTTTTGGATGTATAGCAAGTGATACCGTTGCCTTAAAAGTTTTAAAAGAACCAATAATACCCAATGCATTTTCACCCAATGCTGATGGCGTGAATGATGTATGGAATATAAAATACCTGAAGACTTATAGCCGGGCAGTTGTACAGGTGTTTAACCGATATGGTCTATTGGTCTATAACTCTATAGGTTACGACAGACCGTGGGATGGTACTTATAACAGCAATCCTTTGCCTGTTGGGGCTTACTATTATTTAATTTCCCCCGGTAGTGGCCGGAGGACTATGAGTGGTTGGGTTACATTGTTTAGATAGTTTGTAAATGCATTCACGATGTTTCCGGAATTTCGGAATTGTGTAAAACCATTGTTTCATTATATTTTAAGCTTCCCGCATTTCTAACACCGCTCTTACTATTGTGTAACCATTTATAATAAATGCTTACGTAAGAATACCCCATTTTCATATCTTACTGTATCAAACTATTTTTATGAAAAATCTTCTACTCTGCTTCGCACTATTTTTAAGTCTTCATTGCTTTAGCCAACTGACTACACCACCTGATGGTGGCAACAAAAAAGCTATGGTGGGTGAACGTATAGGCATTACAGATGTAACCATCAATTATAACAGACCAGGCGTAAAAGGCAGAGAGGGAAAGGTTTTTGGTAAACTGGTAGAATACGGTTTTAATGATCTTGGGTTTGGTACAAGTAAGGCTGCACCCTGGCGGGCAGGTGCCAACGAAAACACTACGATAGAATTCAGCACAAATGTAAAGATTGAAGGAAAAGAATTACCGGCTGGTAAATATGGATTCTTCATAGCAGTTGGCCCTGAAGAAAGCGCATTGATTTTTTCAAAGAACTCAACAAGTTGGGGTAGCTTTTTTTATAAAGAAAATGAAGATGCATTAAGGGTTAAAGTAAAGAATGTACCAATGCCCGTGAGTACCGAATGGCTTACCTATGAATTTGCAAATCAAACACCCAATAGTGCTGTAGTAAATCTTGTTTGGGAGAAAATGAAATTTCCGTTTAAAATAGAAGTTGACTTACAACAAATACAATTGGAATCATTCAGAAATGAATTAAGAACAGAAAGAGGATTCACCGCAAATGCATGGCATCAGGCAGCAAGGTATTGTTTGGACAATAACATAAACCTTGAAGAAGGAATGATATGGTCAGAGAAAGCAATAAGCGAACCATTTATTGGTGAACCAAATTTTGCAACACTTTCTACCAAAGCAAAATATCTTAGAAAATTTGGAAAGGAAACTGCTGCTGATAGCATAATGAAAATAGCACTACCTATGGGCAGCATGACACAAATACACAATTATGCCCGTGGACTTTTGCAGGAGAAAAGAAACAAAGAGGCTTTTGAAGTATTCAAAATGAATAATGATAAAAACCCAAACACCTTTACTACCAACATGGGAATGACACGTGGATATGCTGCTATTGGCAACTTAAAGAAAGCATTGGAATATGCAGAGAAAGCCTTGCCGCAGGCACCTGATGGAGGTAACCGTGTAGCTGTAGAAGGTATTATTGCAAACCTGAAAGAGGGTAAGGATATTAATTGATTTAACAGACAACTGTTGCTACTTAATCATGCAACCTGCTGATGATATTGCTCACATTATTATCTTCCATCCTTTCTACAGGTTTTAAAAGTAGGCTCATAATAAATCCTGGATTAATTATTCTATTAGCCAATTTGACAACAGTATTATCCATGGTATCAATATAAGGTTGTCTGCTTTGTTCTGAAATAATAGCAAGTGCCAAAGCATTGGCCCATGATGCTTTTCTTGCAGCAGTGATACTAAAATTCAAAACAGCATCCTGTTGATTATTGGAGAGATTAGTTAGTAATTTTAGAGGTGGCCACACTTCAGACAAATCATCCTCCACATTTTGCATGAGCGAGGAAATAACATCGTTTATCTTATTAAAATCAGCTTCAAGATCATAAATTTGATTGCCGGGGCAGGCTTGTGCAGCAGCAATTCCTAAGTCTAAATTTATATGGGTGTTAATGCCTAACAAAAGATGTTGAAGTACAATCAAATCATTTTGTTTAGTTGCATCAAAAGCTTTGCACCATGCATTGGTACAAGGCTTGCTATTCGTATAAGCTTCCCAAGCCTGCAGATATCTGTTTGCAAAAATGACATCAAGCAACTCCATTCTTTGTCCATTCTCAAAGTTTCCATTAGCAATGCCTTGTTTTACTGCCAAAGTCATTTTTCGATATAGACAAGCAAAGTAACCTATTCTGCTTTGTGTAGTCTTGCACCAGTCTATGATGTTATCCAGATGAGCTATTACTTCATCTATAGTAGTGGCTACAATCATTTATTAAAGTGTGAAGGATAAACTATGAGCTATGAGCTATGAGGTAAATTAAAATTGGAAACCCCTAATTTTAAAAGACAAACCCTAAACCCTAAACATTAAACATTAAACCCTAAACATTAAACCCTAAACCCCTTTACAACCCGCTCAAAAACTGACTGATTTCTGCTTTGGATTTTGCTACGGGATTTACAATAGAAATAAAATCCTGTGTCATTATTGATTCTCTGAAACCGAGGTAATACTGGTTGCCAATAAGTGATAAGGAAACCAATTGCAATTCGCTGCCAATAGGTATGTTTGGCGCATTAAAACTGCGGGAAGCAAAATCATCATTTAATTGCACAACAATTTTTCGTTGTTTAAGTATTGCAAAAACAGCCGTATTGTTATTGGTAAAAATGGGAGGAAGTGTTATGTTGATTTTGCTTTTACTCAAAGTGGTATCTACCGGTTTCAGGCAATTAATCCAATTGGTTTTTCCGGGAAATAGCTGATAACCTTTAGTTGTACCTGTGCTATCCTGATGAACAAATGGAGTAATTAAAGAAGAATCGGCAGCATGCATCCAAACAAAAAATGGATTAGTACCAATAGGAAATGGCAACTGTGGATGGCTGTTACCAAAAAAAACGTCCAGTCCGTTTGTTGGGTTAGTGTCTCTTATTGTAAAGAATAATTTCTTTCCCGGTAATAATATAAGTTCCTGATCTGCTCTGAAAAATTTAACCTGAAAAGCGCTTACACTCTCCAGCAACTGACCATAACTTGTAGTTGGTCTTGCATATCGTATAAAATCTCCCCTGCGTATAACGTGCCTTAACTCTATTCTGACCTTTCCGGGTGTAACAGGTGTACCATTTACATTCTCTAAACAAGCCGCAGGAATTGCAACATCAAGATTTGCATTTACCCTAAAAAGTGCACTCCCTGAAATATTAAAAGAATCTATAAAAGGGATTAAAGCAAGTCCATCAAACAAGTTATTTGAAACTGCATTTTCATTAAGATTGTGATTCCACGAAGTATCGTTGACAGGAGTATTATAAAGTAAGAAATAATCAGAATTTTCCTTGGAACATCCAACATTTAACAAACACACTACAATAAGAAAGGATAAAAATTGTCTCATCATTTATAAAAAAATCATTCTTTGGTTGTGAGATACATTGGATGATTATTTCGCTGCCCCGGATCCATTTAATTTAAAGCGAATTCCTAATAAAATACCTGCCGTGTAAAATCTTTGTGTAAACGGACTTGCATTTGTTGTACGGTCTGATAAACTATACCTAAGATACGGTTCTGCAAAAAATGATGTGCTGTTACTTATCTCTTTTATTAATGAAAGACCTGCATACAGCCCAACCCCAACTTTCTTTTTGAAGATAGCAGGGCCACTTTTTGAAAAAGAAGCCGGACGATAACTGGTATCCAAAAATTCGCCCTGTTGTGTTGACGAAAGATTAAAGATGGCTCCACCGTTAATATTTGCTTTCCAACCCTCGCCACTTACTTCATAACCTAATAATACCGGCACATCCCAGCTTCTATAGCGATTATAAGTTGTTTTAACCCTATAACCAATCTGTTCTACCAACGATGTATCCCTTATAGTAGTGGTTGTGCCATTTGAGTTGGTAATAGTTCTGATAGTGATTACTGTACTAACCGTACGTTCGTTTTCGTTACGATAGTCAAATCTTTCATTTATTTGAGAATAGTTTAGACCTGTTTTAAACAACAAATTCTGCCCTATTTCTTTAGTTAGTCTAAACCCAAGTGAATAAGAGAGTTGTTTGGTTGAGGTACTGTCTTTGCTGTTGATACCATTACGCACTTTTTTATATTCCATTTGTTTGAATGCTACATCAGGAGAAGCATATAATTCAAAATATAAACCATGGTTACCACTCCTTCTATCAGACGGGCAATCTACTGAAGAAAATAAATTCGATTTTAAATTGCTCAAACTTACGTTTACTGCCGCATTTTGGACAGTAGCCTTTTCCTTCAGTGAAATCAATGAATATCTGTCATAATAGGGTCTGGTTGCGGCCGGGATAATATCTGAATCCACTTGCGCCTGTTCTTTTGTGGGTTTATTGTTCATCCCTAAACGTTGCTTAATATTTGATCCAAACAACTGTTTTATATTCTTGTGAGCCTTTCCTGCCTTCACAGTATTTATTCCTTCTGCGATTATTGCCGCATTTGTTCTTTGCTCTGCTTCTCGATTGTCATTGTAAGTTATGGCCGGTGATACATTTTGTAGAGCATTTTCCTTGGGCTTTTCTACATTTACAGTAGAAGCTTTTTCGGTTTTTGAATTAACAGGACTTGTAAAATTGCCTGGAGTAGTACCTGAAGATATTTCCACTGTTGGGTCTATCTTATTAGCCAATGATTGTGTGGCTGGTTTTTCTGCAGATTTATATGTACCAAAGGGATCAAACCAACCAAAATATATGGTCATACAACCTACCACCGCTACTATAGCAATCGGTTGCCACCAATAAATAGCTTTTTTATCCTTTCCTTTTTCCTGCACAATTTTATCCCACATGCCCACAGGAACTGTTGCAACATGGTTTCCAATTTTCTCCCTTATAAAATCGTCAAACAGCTTATTACTCATCTTCAAACAGCTATTTTTTGAATGTTCAAAATTTTGTTTTGCAATATTTTTCTGGCCTTCACCAGCTGACTTCTGCTTGTACTAGCCTGTATACTTAGCATAGTGCCTATTTCTTCGTGACTAAACCCTTCCACCACATGCAGGTTAAAAACCAACCGGTAACCGTCGGGTAATTGACTGATCAATTTAAGAATCACATCTTCACCCAAATTACTATAAGCATAAGGTTCTATGGTAGCAGAAACCTGATTGTAATCCGTCATTTCAGAGAAATTTATTTTCTTCTTTGAAATGTTCTTCAATGCCGTATTAACAACTATTCTTCTGATCCACCCTTCAAACGATCCTTCAAACTTAAATTGATGTATGTATTTGAAAATACGTAAAAAGGCTTCCTGCAATACATCTTCGGCCTCCATTTTGGTTTTGGTATAGCGCAGACATACTGCTAACATCTTGCCCGCATATTGCTCAAAGAGCATACGCTGGCACTTAATGTTATCATTAAGACACCCGTTAATGATTTCGTATTCTGTCAAGTGCTTACATCAATTTCAAAATGGTTATAAAAATGGCAGATACTCACTACACTGATTCTGCTGCCTGTTACAAAGTTAAATCCAACAACTGTTAAAAAATCACTAGCAGTTGCCTTTCGTGATAGTGTTATTTAATTTATATAAAAAATTCCACAGGCTTAGCTAAAAAGAAATACTGTGATAGTCTTTGGACGAATTTTAATGCCCCTAAGATGCTTACACAACCCTAAAATAAGTATGAAAAATGGTTTCCAGGAAAAAAATGTGGTGAATAGTGTTGATTTTTCATTAAATTTACTGTAGCTCTTTAATTAATCACCTACTAAAAATTGTCGTATGAACTACATTGAACGTATGGAACAATGGGGAGATACACATCATCCCAAATGGATGGACATTGTAAGAGTAGCATTAGGCATCTTTCTAATCTACAAAGGGATTGATTTTCTTAGGAACATGGGCATTATGAACGATTTGTTAGCCCATAATATGTCTTTTGGCAGTTTCGCCGTAATGCTTATTGGTCATGTTATTGTTTTTGCCCACATTCTTGGCGGATTGTTGATTGCCATAGGTGTACTTACAAGGTTTGCATGCCTTATTCAACTTCCCATTTTGCTTGGTGCTATTTTTCTGGTAAATATGAATGGCGGTATGTTCAGACCTTATTCTGAACTTGTGCTATCCATAATTGTATTTTTATTACTAGGATATTTTCTGGTAGTAGGCAATGGCCCGTGGAATGCAAATTTTGATGAGAAAGAAAAGGTGAGAGGTGTGAGGAGTTGAGTTGGTTGTTTAGAGTTTAGAGTTTAGAGTTTAGAGTTTAGAGTTTAGAGTTTAGAGTTTAGAGTTTAGAGTTTAGAGTTTAGAGTTTAGAGTTTAGAGTTTAGTGACTTATTTTTTAAGGAATAAACTAATTACCGAATTAACCAATTAACCTTTTGAACCATTGAACCATTGAACCTCTTAAACCTCTTAAACCTCTTAAACCTCTTAAACCTCTTAAACCTCTTAAACCTCTTAAACCTCTTAAACCTCTTAAACCTCTTAAACCTCTTAAACCTCTTAAACCTCTTAAACCTTTTGAACCATTAAACCTCTTAAACCTCTTAAACCTCTTGAACCTTTTGAACCATTAAACCTCCTGAACTCTTAAACCTCCTAAACCTTCTTAATCCCCGTTTTGGTGAGTTCTATTTTTTTCTGCTTAAATAGATTCCCAACGGCCATTT
>JANMMU010000029.1:0-15886 GCA_031373555.1 Segetibacter sp.
GCTAAAAGTCAGGTAGATAAAGGCACCGAGTTTACGATTGTATTTTATAAAAACAATCACCACAATACATAAAAATTTAAATTGCTCCTTCTTTTTTAATTGTAGATTTATTCAACATCCATTCCTCAATTTTTGGAAACGCAATACAAAACCACGCGGTGTATTTTTCAGGATTAAGTTTAATATCAGATTTTATATCTTGTATTGAGAGAAATTGAAAAACTTTTACTTCCTTGACATCAGGAGTTATGATACCATCGTATGTGCCGGTGAATACATGGTCAAATTCATGTTCTATTAACCCGTTATCAAATAATGCGTGGTATTTAAAATCAAAAATCTTGGACAAGGTAGTAGTAAAGCCCATTTCTTCCATTAATCTCCTGGTTGCAGCCTCATTATTATTTTCACCGGGACGTGGATGGCTACAACAGGTATTGGTCCATAAACCGCCACTGTGGTATTTTTCAATTGCCCGTTGTTGCAGTAGCATTTCACCTTTTTCATTGAATATAAATATACTGAAAGCCCTGTGTAACTTTCCCTGAATGTGAGCTTCCATTTTTTCGAGTGTTCCTATCTCTACATCCTGTTCATCCACTAATATTACTTCTTCCATGCTGTAAAAATAAGCTAACTTTTAGAGCATATTCAATTGACTTCTTAATCCTGCTTTTGCTACTATCATTGCTTTGCCATACCCAGGTATTCTTATGCGGCTGTTTAATATCTGACGGGCATTTGTCCTTTTTATTTTATAGAAAAGCGACAAGTAGTATTTATAAGCAACATACACACCAAAACGGGCTTTTAGTGGTAAGCCAATTATACCATTATATGCATCTTCAAAGTCTTTTTGTATGTCGGCTTCAATTTTAATTTTATCGCTTTGGGAAAAACTAACAAAACTGCATTCAGGGAAATACATTCTTTGTAAAACTTCACTGTCGGCTTTAATATCCCTCAAAAAATTTACTTTCTGAAAAGCTGCACCCAGGCTTCTTGCCGCCGGTTTTAGATTTTCATAAGCTGTAAGATTGCCCTCGCAAAAAACATAAAGACACATTAGCCCAACTACTTCTGCACTTCCATATATGTATTGGGTATAAGATCTTTGGTCGTATTCTATTTTGTTTAGGTCTTGTTCCATGCTCATAAAAAAAGCATTTACAAGTTCAATATCAATGCTGTATTTATTAACAGTTTCCTGAAAACTATTGAGTATCGGATTAAGGCTTATGCCGCGACGTATGGCTTCGTAAGTTTCCTTTTTAAATTCATTCAATAATTCCTCTTTATTGAAATTGTGAAATGTATCCACAATTTCATCAGCAAACCTTACAAATCCATAAATATTATAAATGGGCATTCTCATGTCCTTGTGCAACAACCTTATGGCTGAAGCAAAAGAGGTGCTGTAGGTTTCGGTAGTAAATTTGCTGCACTGCCTGCTTACCTGTTCAAATAGTTGCATCATAAGCCAATATTTTCATTTATTAGAAAAGAATTATTTTTAATTACAGGTTTGCCGGCATTTTAAAATCCTTCGCTACTTGTTTTGCTACTACTTCTCCACTTATCAGGCTTGGTGGCACGCCTGGTCCCGGAACCGTCAATTGACCTGTAAAATACAAATTCTTTACTTTATTGCTTTTAATTGATGGTTTTAATATTGCTGTTTGTAAAAGGGTATTGGCTAAACCATAAGCATTACCTTTAAATGAATTGTAATCTTTTACAAATTCTGAATGGGCGTAGCTTTTTTTATAAATAATGTTATCAATTATTTGTTCGCCAATATGCTTCTCAAATCTTGAAACAATTAAAGAGAAATAATGTTCACGCAAAGGTTCATTATCATTTGACAATCCCGGCGCAACCGGAATCAGGAAAAACAGATTTTCGCAACCTTCAGGGGCAAGTGAAGCATCGGTTACAGAAGTTGCACTAACATAAAAAAGTGGTTCGTCGGGCCATTTTTTTGTTTTATAAATAGTCTGTGCATGCGGCTCAAAAGGAACATCAAAAAACAGGGTATGGTGTTGAATGTTTTTCAATTTTTTGTTGAGTCCTATATAAAACAACAAGCAACCCGGAGCCATTACTCTTTTTTCCCAATACGCTTCAGAGTAATTCCTTTCTGACTTTTTTAGAAGTTTGTTTTCTATATGATGGTAATCGGCACTACCAATGATAGCATCAGCATATTTATCGCCATTTTTTGTTTTCACTCCTTTTGCAACACCATCTACCACTATTATTTCTTCTACACTTTCGTTAAAATGAAATGAAACACCCAATTCCTTAGCCAACTCAACCATACCTGCTATAATACTATACATACCCCCCTTGGGAAACCAGGTTCCTCCTTTAATGTCAGCATAGTTCATCAAACTATAAAGTGCGGGGGTTTCTTCTGCCAAAGCACCTAGAAACAATACTGGAAACTCCATCAGTTCCCGTAGTTTGGGATTTTTAAAATAAGAGGCAACATGTTTTTTCATAGAACTAAACAAGTCTAATCTAAACAAGCCTTTTGCCACATCCCAATCTATAAATTCGGTAAAGGATAAACCAGGTTTGAGGACAAGATTTTGAATACCTGTTTTGTATTTATAAGCAGCTTCTTCTAGAAATGCATCTAATTGTATGGCACTGCCGGACTCTAACTTTTCGAAAAGGTTTCTTAACTCATTATAATTAGCAGGAATATCAACCGGGCCATCTTCATAGTAGATACGATAGGAGGGGTCAAGTCGTTGAAGTGTATAATAGTCACTAACTTTTTTTCCGAAAAAACCAAAAAACCTTTCAAAAACATCCGGCATCCAATACCAACTTGGACCCATGTCAAAGGTAAATCCATCGACTTCCATCTTACGAGCCCTGCCACCGGGAGTCGGATTTTTTTCTATGACCTGTACTTCCCAACCCGCTTTGGCCATAAAGCATGCGGATGATAAACCAGAAAAACCGCTGCCAATAACTACAACTTTTTTAGGAAGCATTTATGATATTTGTAACGAAGTTAGTGACGTTGAATCTGTGATTTTAAAAGTTTTCTTGCAAAGTGAATCCTGCTTTTTATAGTACCTAATGGTTCCTGAAGCATGTATGCTATTTCGTGGTATTTAAATCCATCAAAGTATAACATAAATGGTTTTCTGAAAATGTCTGGTAATTGGTTAATAGCAAAATTTATTTCTTTTAATTCCAGATTGCCTTCTGCACCATTAGCCGTAGCTGTTTGATTGTAATCAATCAAAAATTCATTTGGGGTACTATCAAGCACTGTGTTTTGGCGGGCTTTTTTTCTGTAGTCGTTAATGAAAACGTTGCGCATTATGGTGTAGAGCCACGCTTTGATATTTGTACCTACATTATACTTTTCCTGATTATCTAAAGCCCTAAACATAGTTTCCTGAAATAAATCTTTTGCTGTTTCATTATCTCTGGTAAGGGTAATTGCAAATGGGCGAAGAAATTCGGCATTTGCTAGTAGCATTTGGTTGAATTCTATTACAGACATAAAATTGGTTGTTTAATGATTGGAAGTGTAAAGTTAAACAAAATTTTATTACCGAACAAAATATTTGTTTAAATATTGTATAATAAATGTTAAACAAAATGTCTTCCATTTGTATCTTACTTCAAAATTGATGTTGGAATATCATCAGTTTTGTGTTCAGAGACAGCAATAAAACATCTATTATCACAAGTTGATGAATAGTAGCATTAAGATGTAATGATTTACTTTTGCTATCCGTGATTACTTTAATAAAAGTATAAATATAAATTTCTTTAAATTAACATGAATAATCCCAAAAGATATACGGTTACTTCTGCATTACCTTATGCAAATGGTCTTAAACACATTGGCCATCTTGCGGGGGCATTTTTACCTGCTGATATATATGTAAGGTATTTAAAAGCCCGAAAAAGAGAAGTGCTCTATGTGTGTGGCAGCGATGAACATGGCGCAGCTATTACCATACAGGCCATGAAGGAACACACTACACCACAGGCTATTGTAGATAAGTACCATGAAATTATTAAGCGAAACTTTAAAGACCTTGGTATCGATTTCGATATTTACCATCGTACTTCTTCAAAATTGCACCATGAAACAGCACAGGAGTTTTTTACTTATTTAAATGATAAAGGAGATCTTGAACTAAAAGAGACCGAACAGTTTTATGATGAAGAAGCTAAAACATTTCTTGCTGACCGTTACATAATTGGTACATGCCCCGTTTGTGGCAATGTTAATGCTTACGGTGACCAATGTGAAAAATGTGGTACATCTCTTAGTCCCGAACAACTGATAAATCCCCGTAGCACTTTAAGCGGAAACCAACCCATAAAAAAAGCAACAACCCATTGGTATTTACCGCTCAATAAACATGAGGATTTTCTAAAAAACTGGATACTGGAAGAACATAAAGAAGATTGGAAAACAAACGTACTTGGGCAATGCAAAAGCTGGATAGATGCAGGTCTGCAACCACGTGCCGTAACAAGGGATTTGGAATGGGGGGTAAAAGTTCCGAGCCCCCCTGGCCCCCCAAAGGGGGAGTTAGGTGCTGCACCTGACCTAGAAAGCGAAAAGCGTAATTATGAAACTGCTGACCCTGTGTTGTATGGATTGTTGAAAGATTATGTGAAGGAGCATAGAAGCAACCCTACACCTGCTGAAATGGCTATGTGGGAAATGTTAAGGGGTAAAAATCTGGATGGATACAAATTTAGAAGACAACATATTATTGGGGCCTATATAGCCGATTTTGTATGCCTTTCAGAAAAACTCATTATCGAACTTGACGGATATTATCATCAATTACCTGACAATATTTCATCAGATGAAGAACGAACCCTTTGGCTTAATAAACAGGGCTTTGATGTCATTAGATTTAATAACAACGAGGTTTTGCAAAACATCGATGAAATCCTAAATAAAATCATTGCTGTCATAAAAAGTAAACATGATAGCGCTATTTCCCCCCCTTCGGGGGGCGGGGGGGCCAAAGTGCTCTACGTTTGGTTCGATGCACCAATCGGATATATTAGTGCCACCAAACAATGGGCTTTAGACAATGGTAAAGACTGGAAACCTTATTGGCAGGATAAGGATACAAAACTTGTTCATTTTATAGGCAAAGACAATATTGTATTTCATAGCATCATATTCCCGGTCATGCTGAAATTGCATGATTATATTTTACCTGATAACGTGCCGGCGAATGAATTTATGAACCTGGAAGGTGACAAAATGAGCACTAGCCGTGGGTGGAGTATAGAAATGGAGGACTATATAAACGAGTGGATAAAAAGTGAAAACGGGAGCGAAAGTATGGCCGATGTTTTACGCTATTACCTTACTGCCATATCGCCAGAAACCAAAGACAGCGAATTCACATGGAAAGGTTTTCAGGATGCGAACAACAGCGAATTAGGCAATATTTTTGGCAATTTTATCAACCGCACTTTTGTGCTCATGCACAAGCTATGTAAAGGTAAAGTGCCTCCGCTGCACAACGATGTTTTTGATGAAGCTGACAAAAACATGTTTACGGATATTGAAGCAGCAAAAGTAAAAATTGAAGCCCTTATAGAACACTATAAATTTAGAGACGCACAGTTTGAAGTTATGGACCTATGCCGCAAGGGCAACCGCTTTATGCAGGAGAAGCAGCCGTGGATAGTAGCACGTCAGGTGGGTGAAAACGGACAGCCAACACCCGATGCACAAAAGCTAATAGATAACTGCATGCATATTTGTCTGCAACTCACGGCCAATCTGGCTATTTTCATTAACCCGTTCTTGCCATTTACTGCAAAAAAGCTATGCTTTATGATGAAGGTAGTAGACAAAATGTTGGATTGGGAAAATGCCGGAAAGACTAAACTCTTAAGTGTAGGCTACAGTCTAAGGGAACCGCAAATTTTATTTAGAAAAATAGAGGATACCGAAATAGAAAAGCAAATGGAAAAATTAAAACAGAAGAGCCTCCCCAACCCCTCCGAAGGAGGGGCTAATGCTCAAACACCCGACATAATGATAAATAGTAATAGTGAGAACGACAGTTCAAAGAACCCCCTTTCGGGGGGCAGGGGGGCTATTGTATTTGACGATTTTGCGAAAATTGATCTGAAAGTTGGGACAATTTTATCAGCAGAAAAAGTTCAAAAAGCTGATAAACTACTTAAACTTGAAGTGGATTTGGGTTTTGAAAAAAGAATAATTGTTTCGGGCATTGCAATGCATTTTCAACCCGAAGATATTGTTGGCAAACAAGTAACCGTGGTTACCAATCTTGCCCCGAGAAAAATTCGGGGAATTGAAAGCAACGGAATGATACTTATGGCCGAAGATGCATCTGGTAAATTGCATTTCATTAATCCCGAAGAAAAAATAAATGCGGGAAGTGGGGTGAGTTAGGTATTGTTGTTTGCGGGTTAAAATCAATAACTTTGATATATGCACAAACTTTCAGACTATATTACTGTTGATAAAAACATTCAGTTTGGAAAACCTGTTTTTAAAGGAACCCGGGTGCCTGTTCAAAGCCTTTTTTGGCATTTAGAGAAAGGGGTAAAACTGGAAGAATTCCTGCAGGATTTCCCGGGTGTTTCGCGACTGCAGGTGGAAGCTGTTATTGAGTGGAGTGCCAAACATTTTGAACAACCTGAAATAATAATGGATGAAACTGCTATTGGATGAAAATCTTCCTGTAAAATTAAAATATCGTTTTAAAGATGCGGGAATTGAAGTTTCTACAGTTAAGGATATGAATTGGTTTGGAATATCAAACGGTGAACTATTAAGACTGCTTCTTTCTGAAAGTTTTACTACCTTGATAACCATAGATAACAATCTTAAATTTCAGCAAAACTTTATTAACTATCCTATACAAGTTATAGTAATTGTTGCACCGGACAATACGAATGCGACAATTATGGAGATGGGTGTCACTTTAGAGTGCTACTATAAATAAAAATATTCTGGGATGTCTGCATTTGGAGAACTTCTTATCTATTTAATTTATTTATTTCTTGGACTGACCAGTATAGTGTTTTTTCTCTGGACATATACTTCAAAAAAAGAAAGAAAGCCTTGGACCTTGCTTGGGGGAATATTTTTTACTTTTTTATTATTCTATTTTAAATCTTGTCAGAATGAAAATTATAAACGTAACCAGTTGAGCCAAGTTGGAAACTATTATTTGACGGACTACCCAAACTGTAAGTCGTGTTACGTTGAATTGAAGGAAAATATGACTTATAATGTAATAGATGACGGGAAAATAATTGAAACCAGCAATTGGCATTATGAGAGTGGGGGTGACTATTGGATTACGTACTTAGACCAGGACAAATATCAATTAGGAAGTGGAAAATTCAACTATGAGAAATACGAACTTAAATATTCAAAAGTTGATGACCAACAATAAAGAAAAGCGAACGCCCAACAAGGCTTTGGCGTTATTGGGGCGGGACGTTGTTAGCTTCTGCTGCAGTTCACTAATAGCTTTGGTTTCGGCTTCACGTTAGTAATTTAGCTTTAATTCATAACTTCAACTTTTAAAACAATATTGGGCTTTAGTTGTCGGCGGACGTTTTTCAAATATCACAACAACCCCAAGCCCTGTTCGATATTCGCACAAATACTTGAAAAACTAAAAGTAAATTTTATAGTGGTTCAAACACTTAATTATCCTGATTTTATCAAATAATAGTAATTCTAAAATATCATTTGACCATATGAAAAGAACCATTAATAAAGTAGCAGTCCTGGGTAGTGGCGTTATGGGTAGCCGTATTGCCTGCCATTTCGCCGGTGCGGGGATAAGGGTTTTGCTGCTTGATATAAAAACCCCTCTTTCGGAGGGGCCTGGGGAGGCAAACAAAATTGTGAATGAAGCCCTGACTACTGCTGTAAAAAGCAACCCATCACCAATCTATACAAAAGATGTTGTGAAGAATATAGCCACAGGCAACTTCACAGATAACATGAAAGACATTGCAGACTGCGAATGGATTATAGAAGTAGTTGTAGAGCGGCTTGACATTAAACAATCCATTTTTACCGAAGTTGAAAAGTACCGCAAACCTGGTACACTTGTTTCGAGCAATACTTCCGGCATTCCTATTAACATGATCGCGGACGGCAGAAGCGATGATTTTAAATCTCATTTTTGCGGTACGCATTTCTTTAATCCACCTCGCTATCTGCGTTTGCTTGAAGTTATTCCAACAAAATATACCAAGCCGGAAGTTGTTGATTTTATCATGCACTACGGAAGCCTTTTTCTGGGCAAAACAACCGTGCTTGCAAAAGATACTCCGGCATTTATCGCTAATAGAATAGGGGTGTTCAGCATTATGTCTATATTTAATCTTGTAGATAAAATGGGGCTGACTATTGATGAGGTGGATGCCTTAACAGGACCAATTATTGGCCGGCCAAAGTCTGCCACTTTCCGTACTGCAGATGTTGTGGGGATTGACACCCTGGTAAAGGTGGCAAGAGGTGTTGCTGATAACTGTCCAACAGACGAAGCAAAAGCTATTTTCAACATTCCCACATGGTTGCAATCTGTTGTTGACAACAAATGGCTGGGGGATAAAACCGGACAAGGTTTTTTCAAAAAAATAAAAGGAAGCGGCGGCGAAAAAGACATTCAGGTACTCAATCTGAAAACGCTGGAATACGGGCCAAGAACAAAACCAAAATTTGCATCAATAGAAGCTGCAAAGCCCGTAGATGATCTTAAGGCTCGGTTGAAAATGTTAGCTGCAGCAACAGATAAAGCCGGTGATTTTTACAGGCAGTTTCACTACAGTTTGTTCAGCTATATCTCACATCGAATTCCCGAAATTAGTGACGAGCTGTATCGCATAGACGATGCACTCATGGCAGGTTTTGGCTGGGAAATCGGAGCCTTTGAAACATGGGATTTATTGGGCGTAGCCAAAACAACAGCAGCTATGAAAGCAGCAGGCTATCAGGTTGCACCATGGATAGAAGACATGCTTGCAAGCAATGCTCAATCATTTTATAAAGTAGAAAATGGCAAGCGATTGTTTTATGATGTTGCTTCAAAAACCTACAAGCCAATACCCGGTAGCGAGTCGTTTATCATTCTAAATAATTATAGCAATAATATAGTTTGGAAAAACAGCGCCTGTACTGTGTATGATACCGGCAACGATGTGTTTGCCCTGGAGTGGAAAACCAAAATGAACAGCATTGGCAGCGAAGTGCTGGAAGGTGTAAACAAAGCAATTTCACTATCAGAGGAAAAAGCAAAAGGACTTGTTATAGCCAACGATGGAGCAAACTTTAGTGCAGGTGCCAATGTGGGTATGATATTCATGTTTGCAATTGAGCAGGAATATGATGAGCTTGATTTGGCTATCCGTATGTTTCAGAATACTATGATGAGGGTTCGTTATTCATCAGTGCCGGTAGTTATTGCTCCGCACGGCCTTACCCTTGGAGGTGGTTGCGAAATGAACCTGCATGCAGACAAAATTTGCGCTGCTGCTGAAACATACATTGGCCTTGTAGAACTAGGCGTGGGTCTTATACCGGGCGGAGGTGGAACCAAAGAATTTGCACTTCGTGCAGCAGATGAACTGCACGGCGATGAGCCTGATAACAATACACTGAAAAGCCGTTTCTTAACCATTGCAACAGCAAAAGTTGCAACCAGCGGTTTTGAAGCATTTGAACTTGGCATTTTAAGAAAAGGACAAGATGAAATAATAATGAACCAATCGGCACGCATTGGCGAAGCCAAAAAATGTGTGATAGAAATGGCTGACCACGGCTATACAAAACCTATACAACGGACGGATATTAAAGTACTTGGCCGCTCCGGCCTCGGTGCATTGTATGCAGGTATCAACGGTATGTGGCGAGGTAATTATGCCACGGACCATGATGCATTGGTAGCCCGCAAACTAGCCTACGTGATGTGTGGTGGCGACCTTAGCGAACCTACTTTGGTTACCGAGCAATACCTGTTGGATCTCGAACGTGAAGCATTCCTAAGCTTATGCGGCGAACGCAAAACAATGGAGAGAATTCAAAGTGTGTTGAAGAGTGGTAAGCCAGTGAGGAATTAACCTGACTAAACTAAGTTTGAAACTTTGAGTTAGGAATAAAACTTAAATGTTTCACTGATAATAAAATTGGGCAGAGCAGAAAGTTTTAATTTCTACTCCGCCCAATTTTATTTTATAAGCCTATCATTTTTGAAATAGAAACACTATACCCTACTTTGTTCTGATTGCAACCACAGGATTCATTTTGGCGGCAATTCTTGCCGGAATGATTCCTGCCAATACACCAACAATCAAACAGATAGATATTGCCAGGGTAAGTGTATGCATGGAGATAGTTATTGCAAAAGGCATTACGGCACTCAAAATCAAGGTTAATAGGTAAACTAACGCCAGCCCTATTAAACCTCCTACAAGGCAAAGGAAAGCACTCTCTAAAAGAAACTCGGTAAGTATAGTTGCATTCTTTGCACCTACGGCTTTTTTTAATCCAATCTGACTTGTTCTTTCTCTTACTGTCACAAACATAATGTTAGCAACACCAAATGCACCCACAATAAGCGATAGGCCTGCAATGAACCATCCACCCATATTAATAGATCCAAATAAAGAACTGGTCTGTTCGCTAAACGTGTTAATATCATTCAACGCAAAATCATCAGGTTGCCGTGGACTTAATCTGTGCTGCGAACGCATAATTCCTTTTAATTCATCTAACAATCCGGCAGAAGAGATATTTGCTTTTCCTTTAACCATAATTTTGGGGTTGCAATCATCATCGCTAAACAAACCTTGCATGGCTTTGTAAGGCATAATAATAGCTTCGTCAAATTCCCATCCACCACCAATTATACTGGTACCTTGCTTTTTTATTACACCTACAACTTGTAACTGCTTGTCTTTATATTTTACTAATTTCCCAATTGCTCTTTCAGCGCTGCCAAAAAGATTTTCAGCATTGGTATATCCAATAACAGCCATAGGCGACCCATGGCTAAATTCAGAAACATTCATGTATCTGCCATACCCTATTGTAACAGTAAGTATGCTATTAAAATCTTCTGAAACACCGTGACCGCTAACACCGTTTAACACCACATCGCTGTATTCAAGTGGTGCATTTGCGCTTATAGTAAAACATACACTTTCTGCAAGAGAAGAGCGGTTTTTAATCACCTCCATTTCATAATATTTAGGAAATGGTCTTTTAATAAATTTCCACCAGGGATAGTCTGCACCGCCACCGTAATCCCATTTGTCTATATAAATAGTATTGCTGCCAAGTCCTTTAATATCACTTTGTACCTTGCTTTCAAGGCTTTCTACCGTTGCCAAAACACCAATGATGCAAAATATACCTATGGTAATGCCAAACAAGGAAAGAAAAGTACGTAGTTTGTTGTTTCGCAATTCCTGCAAAGCCATTTTAAAACTATTCCAGACTATAGATAGCACTGTAAACATGAATCAAATGTAAGAAGTAAAGCGGTAAGTTAATTGGGTCAACTTGTTATTAATATGTAGAAATAATTTATTCTAACTCTTTTTTACGAAAGTATAAGCATCATAATCTATAAAATCATTCACCCTTATGTCTATAGATTTTACTTTCTTTTCTGCAATAATAAATTTTACAGGAAAAATGCCATAAGCAATATTATTGTAAGTAAGCAGCCATTCACCATTATCCATGTATTGTACGTTGGCTTTTAAGTTGTTGTGACCTTTAAAGTTGATGGTCAATGCTTTTCCATCATTACTCTTTTTTATCTCTATGGAACCATACAATTCATTTTCATAACTGCCCTCATAATAGTCTAAAGACAATTTGGGCTTGTTTTCTTTCACTCTTGCCTGAACTGCTTTTGTTGCATGAACAATTGCATCATGTTCCTGAACAAACTGTGGCAGAAACTCCTGGCTGCGGTTTGTATAGGCAACCCCCAGGTAAGCATCCAAAATTTGGTAACGCAATGCCTCAAAAAAACGTTGATTATCGTTGTTGGTTAAAATTGTAATGGCCAGATTTTCTTCGGGTACAAAACAAGTGTTGGTTACAAATCCATCTGCACCACCGGTATGATAATAAATTTGTTTTCCATTGTAATCAGCGGTAAAAACGCCTAATCCATATCCCTGTATGTGTACAGGAAAAAAAGGATGTTTGCTGCTGCGGGTTATGGTATTAATAGCACGTGTTTTTTGTATTACTTCCCACGGCAAAACCTGTTTCCCCATATAGCGACCGCTATCTAATTGCATTTGCAACCAATGGGTCAGGTCTTTTACATTGCTTACTATACTTGCCGCAGCACCAAGATTATCAATATTGTCATATTCCAATTCCGTCAGTTGCCCTGTAAATCCATTGGTGTAAGGCTTTGCTGCATTAGGTCTTTGATTGATTCCTTGAGAAAGAGTGTAAGTATTATTCATTTGCAAAGGCATTAGTATGCTGTCATATATATACACCTCCCATGGCTTGCCGGATACTATTGGGATAACCTCACCTGCAGTTACAAAGCAACTGTTGCAGTAGCCAAAATCCTGACGAAAAGGCCCGACAGGTTTCATCAGGCTCATACGATTCATGATGGCCGACCTGCTAAGGTTGCTGTTCCAATAAACAAAGTCGGTCTGAAATGTTTTTGTACCAATACGATGGCTTAGTAAATCTCTAATGCTTACCAGTTCAGTCGAGTTTTTATCGTACAAAGTATACCCTTTTATGTACTTGCCTACCTTATCATCTAAAGAGAGTTTTTTGTTGTACTCCAATTGTGCTAGGGCTGTGCCGGTGAAAAGTTTACTGTTACTCGCAATCTGAAACAAAGTGTTTTCATCAACCGGTTCATTTGTTTTTAAATCTCTTACCCCATAACCTTTCATAACCACTGTTTTGCCATCTTTAATAATAGCTATTGCAAGACCGGGAATGTGCCAATCTTTTATGCCGGCATTTATATAGCTATCAAGGCTGTCAGCTATAAATGAAGGTGTTTGCGAATGAGCAATTACATTAGTCGTAAGGGAAAAAAAGGTAAGTACAACGGTGCGGAAATTCATTTTATTTATTTGAAAGTTGAAAGTATGTAAATTTCCGTCAACGGTTAAGTTCACACCTTAACTTATTCCTTATTTTTCCGAATTTTATGAAGTAAAATATTTTATAACGAATTTATAATCATGATCACTTTCGAGACAGTAATAAAAAAGTTCAGCCAACAAGGGGAAAAGACCGGTTGGACATACATAGATGTACCCGTGGTGCTTGCCCAACAATTAAAGCCCCATAATAAAAAAGCCTTCCGGGTAAAGGGCAAATTAGATGCTCATAAATTTGAAGGGCGTAGCCTTGTGCCTATGGGTGGCGGAGATTTTATTCTTGCATTGAATGCTGATATGCGTAAAGAGATACGCAAACCTGTAGGTGCTATATTAAAAGTAAAAATGGAAGTGGACAATGCTCCTACACAAATTAACGCAACATTGTTGGAGTGTTTGGCAGACGAACCTGCTGCTTTGGAATATTTTAATAAAATACCACTTTCTCACCGCAAGTATTATAGCAATTGGATAGAAAGTGCCAAGACAGAAGTTACCCAAGCCAAACGAATTGCACAGGCTGTAACTGCCTGCAGCCGCGGTCAACATTATGGAGAAATGATCCGGTCACTAAAGAATGACAAACTTAATTGAGACTCACTTCACTAAGACTTCTCTTATCTGTGTTCTTTGTATTGATTAATAGGTAGTATATTTTGAAGTTGCGAAAACTCTTGTTGGGTCAATGGTTCAGCTTGAACTGTTTGTAAAGCATCTTCTAATTGTGCTAATGTTCTAATGCCTGCCACAGCAGCGGTAACTGCGGGATGTTTCAAAACAAACTGTATAGCCGTTTGCGCTTTCGTTCTATATCTTCCTGAAAGGCTTCCAACAGCATTAGACATTGTTTCAACTTCTGTAGTTGAATAGCCAAGATACTCTTTGGCAGCTTTGTCAATCAACAATCCTCCTGCTACACTTCCTCTTGCCAACACACTAATTTTGTGCTCTTTTAAAAAATCCAGAAATTGTTCTTCGGGTCTGCGGTCCAATAAACTGTACTGCATCATAACGCTTACAATATTGCTTCTTTTTACGTACTCACGTATTACATTGGGCCTTATAGACGAGATGCCATAATGCCTTATTTTTCCTTGCTGTTGCAAAGATTCAAAAGCTTCTATTGTCTCGTCTATCGGGTCTTCTATAGTGCCGCCATGCAGTTGATAAAGGTCTATATGATCTGTTTTTAATCGCTTAAGGCTTTCTTCACAAGCTTTCATGATATAGGCTTTGGTAGGGTTCCAGATTAATCCGCTGCCATCGGGTTTTGGTAGGTTCCCTCCTTTGGTTGCTATAAATATTTTTTTACGAAATAGTTTTAGGGCCTTGCCCAACTCTGTTTCGTTCCTTCCAGAATCATAAATGTCAGCCGTGTCAAAATAGTTAATACCCCGCTCAATTGCAGTATTCAATAATTTATCTAATGCTGCATAATCACCCTTTAGTGACATACAACCAAAACCTATCTTACTTATCTGAATGTTCGACTTCCCCAATTGTTTGTATTCCATTATTATTCTTTTAGTCATTACCCAAATCAATCTTAAAAATACTCATAACCCATAACTCATTACTCATAATTCCTAACGCACAACTCTTTAACAAGCATTGCAATCAAATTACAGTTCTCAATGTAGCTGCTTAAATTTACCTTATCAAAAGTATCGGTTATGTTATGATAGTCAGCATGGTCTTCAACCCCGATATATAGAAAGGGTATATTTTGTTTGTGAAAGGCATAATGATCGCTTTGGCTGGTCCAGTCTTCACGAAACGAACCTGAATCATGACCAACAAGCAGGTTCACTGTTGTTTTTTCCTGTACATTATGAACGGCTTTACTAAATTTGGGATAGTGCCGAAGTCCGCAAACATACATTTCGTTTTGGTCGCTTCTTGCTATCATATCAAGGTTCACATTTAGTTTGATGTTTTCTTTTGTAACTCCTTTTGGCAAGTTGGTTACAAAATATTTTGCACCAAGCAAACCCGTTTCTTCATTATCAAAAAAAGCAAATACAATTGTATATTGTTGACGATGTTTTGCAAAATATTTCACCAAAGCTCCCATACATGCTACTCCACTTGCATTGTCATCTGCCCCATGATAGATAGCGCTGTCAGCGTTTCTGCCAAGATGGTCATAATGAGCACTAATAACAATAAAACTATCAGCATATTTTTTCCCCTTTACATAAGCAATAATATTTTTCCCTTCTTTTGAAATGTTGAAACTTTCGGTTGTAAAGTCCTGTTCAAAACTATTGTTGAAATGACGGGCTTTGGATTTTTGTAGGTTTTGAATTATTCTTTGTGCGGCTAGTTCGTGACCCTTAGATCCGTATTTGCGACCCTCACATGTGTCTGATGAAAGAAATCGGAGTTCACTAATAATCATTGCACTATCTAATACCCTTGTTGCAGGCGGGTTATTATTTTGAATTGTAGTATTGACTTGAACTGCAGGTTTTTCTACAGGACGGCAACACAAAAAGGTAAAGACTACTGCTACAAGAATACTTTGCATAAAGGAATGAATCATGTTGAACTTATTTATTGAATAACAAACCAATGTCATTAACTTAAGATTTTTTTGGGCAAACATGCGTTCTTTATTCAACTTTGGTTGTGTTATGATAATCCCGTTTTTTCGCATTTGCTTCAACTTAACAAGCCCGAAAGGCTTTCTCTTCAATAGCCACGGGTGCAA
>JANMMU010000035.1:0-114482 GCA_031373555.1 Segetibacter sp.
AAGATATTATTGAGATCAGCAAATCTATTTACAAACTCAAAATAGGCGATTCCTGGATATTATCAGAAATCACAAAGAAAAATACCGACCTCTTCAAGTCTATTAAAATAGACTACCTAAAATAGCGGAGTTAGGGATTAAGCTTCGATTAAACAAAAGTCAGCAAGTATTTATTCGGAAATTTGATAAAGAACCAAGACATATAAGCCATTATCAGCGCCTGCTTTCTGCTTTTTAGGCACCCTGCCACTTATATTTTCAACCAATGCTTTTTTGTATGACCGGATAGAATGGCAATATGGGTTTTAAAATTAGCTTTGTTGTGATTATGAAAACAGGTAAGCTATTAGACCTATTCTGCAATATTTTTCTGCCTGTTCTCGTTGGGGTTAGCATCTATAAGTTGAAATACTTCAATAGGTTTACCAAATTACTTGCTAATTACCTGCCCGATGGATTATGGGCGTATGCCTTTTTGTCTGCATTGCTTTTTATCTGGGATAGGCAGATTAAGAAGATATGGGTACTGATAGCTTTTACTTTTGCTACAGGTTTTGAATGGTTGCAATACGTGGAAGTATTGGGAGGAACCGGAGATTTTTTTGATGTATGCGTTTATTTCTTATCCTTTACCCTAGTTTTATTGCTTAATAATTTTTTCAAAGCAAAATTAATTTACCAAACTTAAGTTGTTACACAATGAAAAGACATTTCTATTCCATAACTGTTGCTGTTGTCTTTATTTATCTTGCTATAGCTTCTAGTGTCAATAAGATGCAACCGGGTTCTTTTAATCATGGCCATATGGTCGAAGAAAAATCTGATAAGGGAAACTATATTTTAAAAAATGACGGCACAAAAATATATGGGGCAAAGATTTTTTATAAATCGGGTCTCTTAACTAAAAATGAAGTTCATGTGGATGAAGAACGCTTCAAAATAAGCGATGTAATAGGCTACCGCAGCGGCAGCAAATTTTATGGTCGGCATAAAACGGACTACATCCCGAGGATTATTCATGGTAAAATAAATGTTTACATACTTACGGTAAATGAATCGGAAGTGATAAGAGAAAACGGTCACACCCGCACCGTTCATACAACAAGAATATATAGCTATGCCCAACGTGGTGATTTGGGCGAGATGATATCTTTTAAAAATCAGGAGGATATGAAAAAATTACTGAGTGATTGTCCCAAATCAGTAGAAATGGTTGATTTGAGTAATTCAAAATTGAGAAAGGCGATAAAGCAAAATAGAAACTATCTGAATGAAGTGTTTGATATTTATAATAATGGATGTAAGTAGATAGGATAGATATTGTTTTGATATTTGTAGGAGACCTTGTTTGCCCGATTGAACATTCTTTTTTTGAAAGTCAGTATAAATTTTACTCATCGTTGGGGTGAGTTTTTCATTGGAAATCTAATTCATTCTTCCGAACACGACTTGCTGAAAAATACTTGAAGTGACGTATTATATTTGCTTCTTTTGAGGAGACCTGAAAGGGTAAAGAATTATCTTATTAAGTAGAGACTCTATTTCAAAAGTTATTATTTTTACAATATATTTTTTTGTAAGTATTCAATCAATAAAACTCAAAAAAATATTTCTTTTCATTTAAACTGTAAATTTAATGTTTCAAAAAAGTCTTTTAATCGTATTGTTCTCAAGCTGTATTTCGTGCCTCACATTTGCTCAAAAATATTCACTGAATGCTTCAGCCGAAAAATTTGAGGACTACCTAAATGAGCAATATTATTTACCTGCAACAGGTCAGTATTTACTGGTAAACTTTGCCTCGCCGCATGGTTCCTATAATCCTAAAAGAGATTTTGACAAAACAACTGTCATAGGTTTTGATAAAATGCTTAAAAAGACATTTAGTTTAGATGTTCCTGAACTGAGTAAGCAAGTTTTCATTACCGGTAAATTGATGAATAATAAACTCCTGTTTTTTTATGCTGACCAAAATAATGTGGTGTACAAAGCGGAAATGAATCCATTGAACGGTGTGGTGAGCGGAAGCGAAAAAGCCGTGGAGCTGAACAGGAATATTTTAGATGGCCTTAAAACATCTGTTAGAGGATTAAGAACCACTTCTTCTCTGGATCAATCAAAGTTTATGATTGCGCTTGAAAACCGTGAGAAAAAAGATGACAATCAGACCTACGAAATATTGGTTTATGACAATGCTGTTAAGAAGGTAGGAAAATACACGATAAGACAGGGTGCAGAATCAGACAAAGTTGTGAGAACTGGTTTTTTATTAGGAAATGATGGCCGTGTATATATTGTTTCCACTATTTTAAAAGATAAAAAATCTATTTCTCCACTTGAATATTTAATTCAAGTTGCGGGATCTGAAGGAACATCTAGCTCAACTATTTCAGGATTGCCTGAAGGCTTGGTAAACCATCTGAAATGGATGATACAAAAAAATACACTTTCATTTGTGGGTTTGCTTGCAAAAGTCAAAAAAGGAAATTTTACACATTTGATATCTGGCGACTTTGAAATGAATGAGAAAAAACTATCAGGATTAAAAGAACAAGCATTTGTAGAAGTATACGGCGTTTCATCGGCTACCGACTACTACACCAAAAAGCTAAAGGGAGAAGGTTTGCCATCAGAAAGTACTTTAGATAATTACATTGTGAACCCTGATAAGTCAGCATATATAATTTTTGAAGACAATAATAGTAAGGCTTTTGGCAATGATATATCTGCAGGAGGTTTTTTGCAGTCTAGTTCTGTTTCAGGTAACGATTATTTTGCTGCAAACCTTTACGTAGTGAAGCTAACCCCTAAAAATGATATTGCATGGGTGAATGTAATAGCAAAAAATCAGGGTCAAATGGCCGATAATGAAAACATAAACGCTGTTTCTATAACTGATAAACAAGGAGGATTGCATATATTGTTTAATGATGACAATGACAGAATTGATGCACAGCCAAGTGCTAAAATATCGAAAACTTATTTCAACGGAAAACTAAAAGGAGTAAGCCTTTTTAGCACTTATATAAGTGCTGACGGCAAAAAAGTAAGTAAATCTGTTGTTCAGAATTATGAGAAGGAAGAATTTTATTTTGCTCCACACCGTGTAACTGTGTTAGAAAACGAACATAGAATATTTTATACACCCTTTAGGCTAAGAAACAGCGGGAATAGCGAGTTTAAACTAGGGACAATAGAAATAAATTAATAATGGGTTTCTTTTGGAAAGGATATATAAGGTATCTGTAAGCTGGTAAATTGTTGAGTTGGAACTGGTTTAAGTATTATCTGTTCCGAGCTGGGTGTAAATTTTTAGTAGAAAGATATTAATAGCAAGATATTAGATTAGCAGCCAGAAAATGGTTTTCTTGTCTAACATCTAAAGTGGTATTGCCGGATGTTTCACATCTTCCTTTACCGAACAGAGAAGTTAAATCCCGCCATGGCCGATGGTACTGGTACACCAACCGGGAGAGTAGGTAGCTGCCATATTTATTATAAAAGACCCTGTCGCGTTATTGCAACAGGGTCTTTTTGTTTATAGCCGTGCCGATAATCCAAAATCCTGACTGGGAAAGTGAAATGCGGTACCGTATCTGGAAATGCGTTTTGTTGTAACCGTAGTGTCATGGGAGAGGCTTAATAGTAGCACTAGCCCATAGACGTGTGACACAACGATGTTTAATGGGGATTCAAATGCCGGTCGCCGAAAGAAATAAAATGTGGAAAAATTGGCTATGATGAATTATGGTGTAGATGTAGAAACCGGCAACACTTTTCCATTATAAAACTTATGGCCTGTTAAGGCAAATTCAGCAACATGTTTTCCCATATCTTCTGCACTGGCAGGTACCTTAAAATTTGGGATAGCAGGATTTTGCATTTCGGTTTGAGGTGAGACAAGTGCAAGACAATTTACCTTTATTTCATTTTCCGCAAGTTCCAGCGAAAGACATTCTGTAAGGGTATGCAAGGCAGCTTTACTTGCAGAGTATGCAGACAGGCCGGGTAACTTTACACTTCCCTGGTAGCCGCTCATGCTTCCAATATTTATAATGTGCCCCCCATATTTCATATACGGAAGTATAGATTGTATCATCTTAACATGGCCGATGAAATTGCTTTGCAGCATTTGTTCTAATTCCTCAATTGTGGTTTGGGTAAAAGGTTGATTGATTAATTCGCCACCATTATTAATAAGGATATCTACATGATTCATATGCATGGTGATAAATGAATGAAGTTGACTTGGGTAGTTGCCTGTATTTATATTGAATGGTAATGTGAATAGTTGTTCAGTATAATCACATTCTGCTGCAGCCTGTTCAAGTACCTTTAACTTTTCTTCGCTTCTTGCTATGGCAATTACTAAATTATCTTCATCTTTTAAAAGTTGTAACACTGTGTGAAAGCCTATCCCGCTACTAGCTCCGGTTATTACAATATTCATTACCCTTTTATTGATCTTAATTAACAAAAAAATGAACTGATAAAAGATTTAATGGGTTAAGATTAAACCTCAACATTGCTCTATGCCATTGCTTTGGATAACTTTCTTTCGCCAATTTGTTGTCTCCACATAGCATAGTATAATCCTTTGTCTTCAAGCAATTGCTGGTGGCTTCCTGTTTCTACCACCTTACCTTGTTCTAGTACATATATTCTGTCTGCATGCATTATCGTACTCAATCTGTGTGCAATTAAAACTGTAATCTGTTCTCTTTCTGATGAAATATTTTTAATTGTTGCTGTTATGGCTTCCTCCGTTATACTATCAAGAGAAGATGTGGCTTCGTCAAAAATAAGTAAGTGTGGATGCCTAAGTAACGAACGTGCAATGGATAGTCTTTGTTTTTCTCCACCGCTTAATTTTAAACCACCCTCACCAATTAATGAGTCAAGACCATTTTCTGCTTTGCTAAGAATATAGGTGCAACTTGCTTTTTCTAATACGTCATATAGCTCATCATCAGTTGCTGATGGATTTACAAACAACAAATTTTCACGTATGGTACCTGCAAACAATTGTGTGTCTTGTGTTACAAAACCAATCTGTCCGCGCAATTCATCAAAGTTAATATCATTGCTGCTGATACCATTGTAATAAATGCCACCTTCCTGTGCACGGTACAGGCCAACCAAAAGTTTTACCAAAGTACTCTTACCTGCACCAGATGGACCAACAAAGGCAATGGTCTCTCCTTTTTTTACATCAAAGCTAATATCATCTAAAGCTTTGAAGTTTGCAGTTTGATGACGAAAACTGATGTTTTTAAACTCCAGCTCATCAATTCCTCCAACTTTTTGTGGATTTGCAGGCGTGACATCTACAGGCTTATTTAACAGGTTATGAAAGTTTTGCAAACTTGCTTCTGCTTCTCTATAGCTTATAATGATATTGCCAATCTCCTGCATAGGGCCAAAAATGAAGAAGCCATAAAACTGAAGGGCAAGAAACTGACCGGGGGTAAGTATATCTTTAAAAATGAGATAAAGCAATACAAAACTTATGACTTGCTGCAGAAAATTTACAAGCGTTCCCTGAATGAAACTTAATGTTCTAATACTTTTTACTTTACGTAATTCAAGACCCAATATCTTGTAAGTATTATTGTTCAATCGTTTTACTTCCTGTTCGGTTAGGCCAAGGCTTTTTACCAGTTCTATATTGCGTAAACTTTCGGTTGTAGTACCGGCCAACATGGTTGTTTCTTTAACAATATTTTTTTGAATGTGCTTAATTTTTTTACTCAAAATATTGGTTACAATAGCCAGCACAATAATGCCTCCAACATAGGTAGGTACAATGCTCCAATGCTTGGTGGATGCATAAATAGACACAAAAACAATACTTACTAAAATGCCAAAAAATACATTGATAAAAAACCCAATAAACCTTTCAGTATCTGCTCTTACTTTTGTAAGAATTGAAAGAGTTTCGCCACTGCGTTGATCTTCGAACTCCTGATAAGGCAACCGCATACTGTGCCGCAAGCCATCTGTAAATATTTTTGCGCCAAATTTTTGTACAATAACGTTTACCATATAATCCTGAAAAGCCTTTGCAATACGGCTAACCATAGCCGTACCTATAAGCAAGCCCAAAAAATAAAGTACACCTGAAATATATTCGGGTTGTTGACGGGTTTTGCCTAATGCATCCAAGTGAGGATGTGTGGCAAGATTGTCCATAATTTTTCCAATAATCATTGGACTAAACAAAGAAAAAACCTGATTGATTGCAGCCAACAACAAAGCCAATGCAATCATCCACCTATATGGTTTAAGATATTGTAAAAGAAGTTTCATAAATAATAGTAGAAATTAATAAAGAGCGGCAAAGATAACATTTAAAGAAATCTGCTAATTGAACCAATGTTGATGCAGTATCATGTTAGCGTCAATTTATAAATTGTGCATCACTCTTTTCCAGCGTAATAGTCCCGATAAAATAATGTAGATTCGAGAATCTAAATTTTAAGTTATGGACACCCGTGTTATTAATATAGACCAGGAAATTTTAGGTGGAACTCCCGTCTTTTTTGGAACGAGAGTGCCAATAAAGAATCTTTTCGACTATTTACAAACGGGTGACACAATCGAGATTTTTCTTGAAGATTTTGAAGGTGTAAGCAGGAATCAAGTTGTAAAAATTCTTGAAATGTCACAGAAGCTAATTGAAACATCATCAAATATTCTCAATGAAAATATTGCTTGACGAATGCGTTACCAAACGCCTTAAAATATTTCTAGAAGAATTTGAGGTTTTTTACCTTAAGAGAATTAGAGTTGAGTGGAATTAAAAATGGCATGTTGATCACCTACTGCGTTGAAAATAAATTTGACATTTTACTGACTATAGATAAAAACTTAATGCACCAACAGAATCTTGACAAATACCCCGTAACGATTGTTGTGCTTAATTGCTTCACAAGCAAAATCGAAGAATTAATAACTTTTCTCCCATCCTTCAAATTGCAAGTGGATGCATTGCAAAAAAATAAAGCCTACATTATTGACAAAAAGGGTGAGCGCATAACATTGGTACAAGCGGTTTTTGGAGTTGACAGGCAATTAATTCCAGCTTGGTAGCGAGCCCTGCTCAATGGGTAAAAACCCGCTAAGGAAAAAGATAAACAAAGAATTACTCTTGAACGTAATGCGACGCCAATGCAGTTGCACAATGAACAAATGCTGGTAGCCCCTTCACTCTACCCCGCCCACCCCTCTCTATCTAAACTTCTATATTGAATAGCTTCAGCCAAATGTTCTACTTTAATGTCGTCACTTGCTGCAAGGTCGGCAATAGTTCTTGCCACTTTTAGTATTCTGTCGTAGGCACGGGCAGAGAGGTTGAGGCGTTCCATTGCTTTTTTCAACAGTGCTTCACCTGCCTGATTTATGATACATATTTCCCTAAGTTGCTTGCTGCTCATTTGTGCATTGGCATGGGTGCCGGGTGTGCTTTCGTAGCGTTTTGTTTGTATTTCACGGGCCTTTATTACCCGTTCCCTAATGTTTGCCGACGATTCACCTTTGGCTACATTGCTTAGTTCTGAAAATGAAACAGGTGTTACTTCTACATGTAAGTCTATTCTATCTAGTAATGGGCCGGATATTTTGTTTAAATATTTTTGTACTCCTCCCGGTGGGCAGGTACATTCCTTATCAGGGTGATTGTAATATCCACATGGGCAGGGGTTCATGCTTGCAATCAGCATAAAATTAGCGGGAAAATCAAGCGATACTTTTGCCCGGGAAATAGTTACCCGTCTTTCCTCCATAGGTTGACGCATTACCTCAAGCACCTGTCTTTTAAACTCGGGCAATTCATCCAAAAATAATACGCCATTGTGTGCTAATGATATTTCACCCGGCTGGGGAATGCCACCACCGCCCACCAAAGCAACATCACTAATTGTATGGTGCGGACTTCTGAAAGGTCGTTTATTAATAAGGGATGAGTTCTCTGGCATTTTGCCTGCAACACTATGAATCTTTGTGGTTTCTAATGCTTCTTGCAAAGAAAGAGGTGGCAATACAGTAGGTAATCTTTTTGCCAACATAGTTTTCCCCGCACCGGGAGGTCCAATAAGTATAGCATTGTGACCGCCGGCTGCAGCTATTTCCATAGCTCTCTTAATATTTTCCTGACCTTTTACATCTGTAAAATCAAGTTCAAATTCATATTGAGAATTGAAAAACTCTTCACGGGTGTTTACCTCAACAGGTTTCAACGTAGTTTCATCAGCAAAGAAATCAATCACTTCTTTCAGGTGGGTTACGCCATACACATTAAGGTTGTTGACCATGCCGGCTTCTCTTTCGTTTGCCTTAGGAACTATTAATCCTTTAAAACCTTCTTTTCTTGCCTGAATAGCAATTGGCAAAGAACCCTTTATTGGCTGAATGGAGCCATCAAGGCTTAACTCACCCATGATTACATAATCTTTAAGCGCATCAACATTTTCTATTTGTTCACTGGCACCGAGGATGCCTATTGCAATTGGCAGGTCGAATGCCGAGCCGCTTTTTTTAATGTCGGCAGGCGCCATATTCACCACAATTTTTATTCGTGGCATTCTATAGCCATTTGCTTTAATAGCACTGTCTATGCGTTGCTGACTTTCTTTAATTGCACCATCTGCAAGGCCAACCAGGAAATACCCTTGCCCTTCAGCTACATTTACCTCTATGGTAATGTTGATTGCCTCAACCCCATAAACTGCACTGCCAAAAGTTTTTATCAGCATCCTGACTGGTTAAAATTTAAAATAGTTACAACAAATATAATTGTTTGGGGTTTACCTTTTTTGAATAATAGTAGGCTTTAAATGGAATCCTAAGTATCTAGAAATCTATTATCAAGTGAAAACTATAGAATTTCCTTCTTGGAGTCTCACTCCCATTTCTAAAAGAAAAAAAGCAGATTCAGAGTTTCGGGACGGCTGTATGATACGTGGCTCGTTTGCTTTGAAACATATCAAGGCAATGACTTTAAAACCTTCAAATAAAGACCCGCTATCTCTGAAATATTGAATGGTTTGTTTTAATTGCCCTGCTGCTTTTCTTCTTTTATTTCCCCTTGATCCAACACTTGAACTTTTGATTTCAACAAAAAACAACTGCTCATTATCATACAACATGCAATCACATTTACTAAGGGTATCGTCAAATAGGCATTTGTCAAGCTTGCCTAAAATAATTGCTTTGTTTGTTGGATTATTTACAGTTAACTGAAATGTATTCTCTTTGCTTACAACCCTTACTGGTTGTTGCAATGTGCCGCCCCCTTCGTCATAAACATAAAATGTTGAGGCGGTGTGTTCCTCAAAAGGGTGTTTTATTTTGCAGTTGCACAAGCCATTTTTACAACCGCCAAAAGTTTGGGTGATTAGGTCTTTCATGCGGCTATTTGTATTGATCCATTAAGTCCATTAATGCTTCAAAATCTTCGCCCAGTTTGTCAGAGGTTTCGTCAATAAAGTTTTCTTTAATAAGGCCATTTTCAACAATTGACTCTGCAGTTCCATTTGATATTTGGTAGGCACTGAAATTATTGGGGGAAAGAAAGACAGGAAGAATCTTTTTTACTTCCAGTGCTGCCAGTTTCCAATTCTCATCAGAATTATTTTCTTGCTTTTGCAATCTGTCATAAACCCTTACTTTTACTTTATCAGCGAAAAGCATATTATTAAATGCAGAAAGAATGAATGGACTATGAGTTGTATAAATATGAATTACTCCCCAGTTTTCTACATCGTTTAAAGGATTTCTCCTTTTTTGTTCTAGCATTTTTATCAGCTCATATTGTGTGGCAGGAAATAAATTCAATTCTGGTTCTTCAATCACAAAGGACTTGTTTTTATATCCGTACAATGTTTTTTCTGCTACAATTGGTAGCAATAGAGGAATAATGCTTTGTAAGCCCGAAGCGGCTTGTGTCAATTTTACTTTTCTTTCTCCATCAATAACTATTTCGTCAACACCATTTTCGTTAACATATTTCAAACCTTCAACAACAAAAGATAAATCAAATTCTGGCACTATAGAAGTTGCCTTTTCGTACTCGGAACCAAAAGATAAAATGTGCTTAGGAATAGGGACGTTATTCTTCAGAAGACTAAGGGATGCACCTTTGATAATCGCTATAAAATTTCTTTCTGCAGGAATATATAATGTTGCATTTTCCTCTAAAAATCCCTCTATTTCTTTTATGCCTGAAATGATATTTTTTATTTGGTCAGTAGAGTAGTGACTGGTTAGAAATAGTGCATTAAAGTCTTTGTCAGTAAATTCACTTCCCTCTTTTTGTTTAAAAGAAACTGAATTAAAAAAAATAGAAAAATTAAATAGCTTTTTCCTAAAACCATTTAGCAATGCTGCTATTGGCTTTTTATCCGTTTCCTCGGGTGTCCATATTTGTTCTAGCAACTCTATTTCTCCCAACAATTTTCTTTCATAAACCAAGGTGTCATTTTCATACTTCAGGTAATGCACCTCTGAATCAAACTCTATAAACGTATTCATTTGTAAGAAGGATAAAACATTGTATTCTTCCAGTGTGGACTTAAAGTTTTCTATGGCAATATTTCTTTTTTCACCATCTGTCGTCAGGGGGAAAGCCAGGGGTTTATTGATGAAAGCCAGCGGGGATTTACAGATAGTATAAATCTTGGCAAGGGCACTTTTTCCACTGGCTTGCGGGCCAATAAATACATTCACATTTCTCAACTCAATCTCTACATCCTTAATAGGTCCAAACTGTTTTACTTTAAGTCTTGCCTGCATATTGGGAATATATTAATGTTATTATGCAACAAATATAATTGTTTGGGGTTGTATGTCTATAAACTCTAAAACTTTAAACTACTCGGCAGCCATTCCTTTTCTTACCTTTATGTAAGCTTCACTATTGAAGTGAATAACCAAACTAAAACTTTGTATTATGGCAAAATTATTTGTATCTGCTGTGGGTGAAGATACCATTGCCGCACCGGGCAATGCACAGCGGACTTATGTAATCGTAAGCGTAGAAGATGCAGCGGGAAACCCTGTAACAGGCATGGCTGCAGCCAATTTTCAATTAGGCACTGAAATAGTAGGGCCGGGTGGCAGTACTAGTAGCATACAGTCGGTAAGCAATGGGAAATTGCCCGGAATTTACCTTTTAAGCGTAATTCCGTTGGCTGGTCAAATGTGGAAATCAGGGGTGTATATTTTTTCGGTAGCAGTTACTCGCGGAGCCGACAAAGGGCAGGCCCTTTGTTCATTTCTGATGGATTAGATTATTTTGAAAAGCACAAAACCGATCTATGTTTAAAAAGTGAAAGACTTTAATTGAGGAAACATACAGAAGCAAAAAAGCCCTGGCATTACACCGGGGCTCTTTCGCGAAATTTAAATTATTACCTAAAACTAAAACTACAATGGACTGAACAATTATTAAAACGCAGCTTTGTTTTAAATATTGTGGAGGAATAAATTATTTTTCATAGAATTTTATTTTTAATTTGAATGATGGAACAAAATTGCTTCCCAAAGAAGCTACAATTCCAAAAATCCCAAGGTGTTTCAAGTCTTTTTTTGCTAAAAATATTAATTTCTCCATTTTCGGCTGTAATTCTCATTTTTACAAATTATATGCTGTTACCTTTTTTCCAGAATAAATTAACAGAAGCCGGATGCGATGAGGCCGGAAGGGGCTGCTATGCAGGTCCGGTGTTTGCCGCAGCTGTTATTTTATCCAAAAAATTTTATCATCCATTATTAAACGACAGCAAGCAATTAACAGAAGCTCAAAGAGTTGAGTTGAGAAAAGTGATAGAAAACGAAGCGATTTCATATAGCGTTTCACAGATTTCTAACGTTGAAATTGATGAAACTAACATTTTGAAAGCATCCGTAAAAGCAATGCATACTGCAGTAGAAAAATTAATTGAAATCCCCCAATATCTGGTTATAGATGGTAATTATTTTATTCCTTATAAAGATATTAAGCATACCTGTATAATCAAGGGGGATGGTTTGTACGCCTCCATTGCGGCTGCAAGTATTTTAGCTAAAACTTATAGGGACGATTACATGAAAAACCTCCATCTCGAATTTCCACATTATAACTGGCACCGTAACAAAGGTTATGGAACTTTAGAACATCGTAAAGCCATAGAAGAATATGGCTTGTGCCGACACCATAGAATGAGCTTTAATATTCTTCCCAAACAGCTTACCCTTGCCTTGTAATTAGTCTAATTCCAGTAATGTATTAAGCTAATAAACAGCCAACTTTCAAAGCATTACTTTTGTTGTCTCATGTTCAAAGAGTTTAAGCACACATTTAAAATATCATTACCCATTATTATCAGCAATCTGGCACAGATAGCACTGGGACTTATTGATAGTGCAATGATAGGTGCAGTGGATTATAAACAACTGGCAGCGGCTTCGCTTGCCCTCAATGTTATTGTAATACCGCAAGTAGCTGCAAATGGTGTAGCTATAGCTATTTCTCCTATCACCGCTATGGCCAATGGTCAAAACAATACTGCAAAAGCTTCGTCCATTTTGTATAATGGGTTTTTACTTACTCTTTTAGTTGCTTTTTTTATTTCACTTACACTAATGCTATCGCAGAACATATTGTTCCATTTGGGGCAGGATGAAGAGGTGGCTACATATGCGGCTCCATTTTATAAATTGATGGCATTGTCAATGATTCCAATGCTTATGTTTTCGGCTGTTAAGCAGTTTTGTGATGGACTTGAGTTTACAAAAACGGCTATGATACTTTCGTTGGGGTCACTTCCGCTGAATGCTTTCCTCAATTGGATTTTTATTTATGGAAAATTTGGCGCACCACGTATGGAACTTACAGGTGCAGGATGGGGTACATTAACTACCCGAATTATAATAGCTGTAGTATTAATGATTGTAGTATTCAGACACAAGATATTCAAAGAGTACATTGTGATCAGAAAAACTGCGTGGAAACTTAATGCTTCTATCTGGAAAGAATTGCTGCAAGTTGGCATTCCGACAAGTTTACAATATGGAATGGAGGTTTCGGCTTTTGCTGTTTCTGCTATTATGATTGGGTGGATGGGCGCTACATCGCAGGCTGCACATCAAATAGCTATAAGCCTGGCAACTTTTACATTTATGGCCGCACTGGGTCTTAGTATGGGTGGGTCTATAAGAATAGCAAATGCTTATGGTCAGGGGAATCACCAATTGGTACAGGGTATTGGTAAAAGTACATTTAGAGGCGGATTGGTATATGGTGTAGTCTGTGGTATATTTTTTATTATTTTCAGAAATCAACTACCGTTATTATTTACAGAAAATGTGGAAGTAATTGCTTTGACTTCATCATTGTTAATTATAGCAGCAGTATTTCAAATCTCTGACGCCACACAGGCAATTTGTGTAGGTATGCTAAGGGGCATTAAAGATGTAAAAGCACCCACAATGTTTGTTGCCATAGCATATTGGGCTATTGGTATTCCTGTTGGTTATATACTTTCTTTTCCACTTAAAATGGGGGCATCAGGTATATGGATTGGTTTTGTTTGTGGACTTACTACTTCGTCTGTATTACTGAATAGACGTTTTGCCAAAAGGAGCAAGTTGAATAGTTTTGGTCAAGGTTAATCGCCTCCTTAGGTAATTATTATTAGTTGGTGTTTAGAATTTATTTTGCTTATCAATATTATATTGACAAATTTTCATTTTTTAAGCTAATAATTCTGTCACTTTTTACTTTTTTCTGAAAGAATTTCATTTTTTTTGGCTATGGCATTTTGATTGATTTATTCTTTTAGTCAACCAATTTATTCATCAACAAAAAACTAGAAAATTATGTCAATCGTAAAAAGAAACAGCAATGTGTTTAACACACTTCCGGGATTTTTTGATGACTTCTTTACCCGTGATTTAAATGATTGGAGAAATTCAAATTTTGCCACTGCAGGTTCATCGCTTCCTGCGGTAAATGTAAAAGAAACTGCTGAAAACTTTGTAGTAGAAATGGCGGCTCCCGGCATGAAGAAGGAAGATTTTAAGATAGAGCTCAACAACAATGTACTTACCATCAGCACAGAAAAAAAAGAAGAAAATGAAACTAAGGAAGGTGAGCGTTATACCCGTAAGGAATTTAGTTATCAAAGCTTTCAACGTAGTTTTGAACTTGCGAAAGAAACCATAGATGCAGAAAACATTCAGGCAAAATATGATAATGGGGTGCTTCATCTTACAATTCCAAAAAAGGAAGAAGTAAAACAGAAACAGGCAAGACTTATTGATATTCAGTAAGAGCTAAAAAATCGAAAATCTAAAAGAGCAGGCATCTAAGTGCCTGCTCTTTATTTTTAGGTTCATTTAATATTCAATCTCATTTTTTTCCTGATCAAATTTCAAATCACTACCCCACAATTTTTTATAAATAAATACCAATGCTACAACACTTGCAATAAACCATATATAAAATAAGACATTGCCCAAACGCAAAGTGCCTGTTATAAAAGCATTGTCACCTTTAATGGCAAATGTGCAGGTAAGTGCAAGCCATATAAAACCAATGGTGAGTGTCTTAACTATACGTCTTAAAAATGCTACTGCTTCGGGATCCATTTCTATAAGTTTATACTCTATAACAAAGAAATACCTCGAAAGTTACAATTACTTTCTTACATGAGTTATTCCCAGTCATTTTTGTTTTTATAAATTAAATCCATAGTTTCATTTCTGCAAACTAGAAATGAGGCATGCAGCTACATGCATGTATTGTTGTCTAATTATTAACTGACTTATTTTTTAACCTTAAACGTTCTACAATGAGAAAATTTTTTACAGTTTGTCTCTTAACACTTTTTTGCTGGCATGTCAGCTTTGCACAATCTAAAACGATAACGGGCAAAGTAATTGATGAAAAAAGCAATCCTATCGGCAATGCTACAGTAAGTGTAAAAGGCAAAAAAAATGCAACTACTACCGGTGAAGATGGCAGGTTTTCTTTGCAGGTTCCTAATGGAAGCAATGTCCTCCAAATTTCATCTGTAAATTATGAAACTATGGAGGTAAATGTGTCCTCAAATTCAAACCCGGTAATTACTTTACGCTCCTCCGCATATTCCTTAAATGAAGTGGTGGTAGTAGCTTATGGTACCCAAAAAAGACCAAACATAACAGGATCTATTGCTACAGTAAAAGCCTCGGATCTTGAAAACAGGCCTTTTACGTCGGTAGATAAATCACTTCAAGGTTATGTAACAGGTTTGCAATCTTCTTCAGGTTCGGGTGCTCCCGGTGCTGCAACTGATATTCGTATCAGGGGAATTGGGTCCATAAGAGCAAGCCAAAGTCCTTTGTGGGTTATAGATGGAATTATTGCTAACACAGAAGATCTGGCTGCTAACACAACAACAACCAATCCTTTAAGTACAATGAACCCCGATGATATTGAAAGCATTTCTGTACTAAAAGATGCAGCTTCGCAATCCGTATATGGATCAAGGGCAGCTAACGGTGTTATTTTAGTTACAACCAAAAAAGGAAGAGCAGGTAAAACCAAGCTTAATTTTTCAACAGAAATAGGTCAAAGTGATTTTGCTTTTAAACCTAAAAACAGAGCGGTTACAACTTCCGAATACCAGACACTGTTACGGGAATCTGTTATTAATGCAGGATATGCAACAGATAATGCCACAGCTGATGCATTTATTGTTGATCCTGTAAATGGTCTTGGATTAGAACCTGAATATACCAAAACCAATACAAATTGGATTGATGAAGTTTCGAGAAAGGGTAAGCAACAACAATATAATCTTAGCATGACAGGAGGCGATGAAAAGACACAGTTCTATGCGGCCGCGGGTTATTTTAAGCAAGACGGTATAACTTTAGCTACTACCTTTAAACGCTACAATGGTAGCATCTCTATTACCCATAAGCTGAATGATAAATTTACATTTTTGACGGGCTTAAACGGAAGCAATAGTGATCAGCGAACTCCTTCAAATGGAGGAGCATTTGCAAATCCTGCGCTTTCATCTTTTTTTCTACTCCCTTTCACCTCACCACGCAATGCTGACGGATCTTTAAAATATGATGATGCGCAGGGGCAGTTCCCTATAGGTGGTGGTATTTTTAATCCATTGGTTATTGCTGAATATAATAAGAACGCTGCTCAACAAACTTCTTTAAGGGGTTATGTAACAGGTGAATATAAAATCTTTAAAGATCTTAAATTTACAAGCAGATACAGTTCAGAATATTTCACCCTGTTTGAAGATCAATACAGAAATCCATTTTATGGTGATGGACAGGCGCAGGATGGTGATGGATTTACATCTTACAGAAAATATTATAACTGGACATGGAGTAATTATTTTGATTTAAAAAGAAATATTAATAAAGAAGGGGACATTTATTTCGATTTTAAATTAGGATATGAAGCACAGGCCTATAAAGACTATCTCTTGCAGGCTGGTGGACAAACATTTCCAAGAACATTAGACTTGCAATATCTGGCATCTGCTGCTACACCAACTACGTCATTTACATTACCTACTGAAAGTGCAACCAAATCTGTTTTTTCAAATGGTGATATAAATTATAAAGACAGATATGTTATTAGTGGCAGCTTTAGAAGAGATGCATCCTCTGTTTTTGGTAAAAATAACAGAAGTGGTAATTTTTACTCTGTAGGGGCTACATGGAATGTGAATGAAGAGGCATTTATGAAAAAGATAAGCCTGATTAATATTTTAAAAGTCAGAAGTTCTTACGGTATCAACGGTAATCAAAGTGGTTTTGGTAGATATACTTCGTTAGCCACATTTGCGTACGGACAAAATTATAATGGACTACCCGGTAGTGCACTTAACAATGTAGGTAACACTGACTTAACCTGGGAGAAGAATGCAATTTTTAATTTGGGATTAGATTTATCAATGTTAAAAAACAGGTTGAACATAACTGTAGAAATGTACAACCGAAAAACTACCGATCTTTTATTGAATGTTCCATTATCGCCTACATCGGGTGTTACAGGGCAAAACAGAAACGTGGGTGCCATGACCAATAAAGGGTATGAAATAACTGTTGGTGGCAGGCCATTAAAAACCAGGGATTTCAGTTGGGATATAAATTTCAACCTATCGCACAATGAAAACAAGGTTACAGAACTTTACTTAGGTAACCCGGTTCCTGATCCTAATGGCAACTTGTTTAACTATACGGTTGGTCATGATATTTATGAGTTCTATACAAGACAATGGGCTGGGGTTGATCCGGAAAACGGTAATCCTCTTTGGTATACAGATGACACAAAAAGTGCTACTACAAGCGTAGTAGGCCAGGCAAAGTTAGCATTGTCCGGTCTAAGTGCTTTACCAAAATATTTCGGTTCGGTCATGAATACCTTTACTTATAAAGGGTTCAGTGTTGAAGCCCAGGTGTATTACAATTTTGGCAATTATGTCTTTCAGGGCTTCTCAAGATTTATCAACAGCGATGGCGCTTTCTATAGTGCCTATGGCCAATTAACAGAACAACTTGAGAGCTGGAAAAATCCAGGCGATGTAACACCTACCCCAAAATTGGTTTTCGGTGGAAACAAAAATTCAAATACTACATCTACAAGATATTTGTATAAGGGTGATTATATGCGTTTGCGTAACCTTCAGATTTCTTATGCCTTACCTGCAGGTGCACTTAAGAAATTGCATCTGTTATCTGCAAGCATTTACCTTAGAGGTACAAATATGATAACCTTTGGTACCGATAAAAGACTGCCTGTAGATCCTGAAACAGGAAGTGTAAGTACAGGTAATTTTGAAGTATTTATTCCTAAAACACTTACTGCAGGTGTTAAAATTGGATTTAATTAAAAAAATATTTCACCCAAAAAATATAAAATCATGAGATCGATAATAAATAAATTTTCAATAGTAGCTATTGCAGGTGTAGTAGCAATGACAGGATGTTCAAAAGAATTTACAGAAAAAGTTCCTAACGATGCTATAACAATAGATGCTGCATTAAGTACTGAAGCAGGGTTGGATAATGCTTTAAGCGGAACATATGCAAGCCTGCGAACAGCAAATCTATACGGAAGAAATTTTCCGGTTACGGGAGACCTGATGGCAGATAATTCCTTTGTTGAAACTAAAAATTCCGGAAGATATATTACCCAGTATAATTACACTTTTATAGCAAGTGATGGTGTGTTCAGTGGCATGTGGAGCAATGCCTACAGAGGTATCATGAGAGCAAACCAAATAATAAATGCTACAACAACAGGTGCTAATGTTGCTAAGATAAAAGCACAGGCACTTGCTGTTAGGGCATTGCTTTATTTTAAGTTGGTTAATATTTATGCAAAGCCTTACACCGAAGATCCTTCTGCATTGGGTGTTCCAATAATTTTAACTTATGATCCTTACAAATTACCTACCAGAAATACGGTAGCTGAAGTATATGGTCAAATTGTTAATGATTTACAGGCAGCATTTGCTGCAGCTCCTGATTACAGAGGATCTGTTTATTTGAGTAAATATGCAATAGAAGGTTTGCTCTCAAAAGTTTATCTGTACATGGGTGATAACCCAAAAGCAAAAGCCGCAGCTAAAGATGTAATTGATAATGGAGGTTTTACACTACTTTCTGCAGGCAATTTCACTAGCTATTGGGCAGATCCTATGGGTGAAGCATCTAAAGGTGAAACCTTGTTTGAAGTAGATGCTGATGTTGTTAACAACAATGGTTTTGATGATCTGGGTGGTATTTATATAAATGGCTACCAGGATATTTATGCATCTTCTCAACTAACAAGTTTGTATAGTACAACTGATGTGAGGCTAAACTTGTTTGTTGCGGGTAATACTAAGAGTGGTGCACCTGCAATGAAGGTTAATAAGTATTCTAACGCACAAAATGCCGACAGAGATAACCCTAAAGTGATGAGATTGTCAGAAGTGTATCTTATTGCAGCAGAAGCATCATTGCCTGCAAACGAAGCTGATGCTTTAATGTACCTGAATATGTTAATGGCTCAACGTGACCCGGCTTTCATAGGTTATGCATCTACAGGTGCTGCATTGCTTGCAGACATTGTACAGGAAAGAAGAAAGGAACTTGCCTTTGAAGGTGATCGTTTTTATGATATGAACAGATTGAAACAAACCATTACACGTGTGCAAAATGGTGGTGCTATTACTGCAGGCGCCGGTAATGTAAACCTTACTATACCTTATCCAGATAACAGGCGTGTAGGACCAATTCCACAAGCTGAAATTCAAGCCAATGTGAACATTGCAAGTCAGCAAAACCCTGGTTATTAAAGCATTCTTTTATAGTAAAAGGGCTGTCCGTTTGGGCAGCCCTTTTTTATTTCAAACATTTACCGTAATAGTAAATTTTCAAAATCGGTACTATCACCGTTAAAAACATTAAAATCTACCCGGGTTAAAATACCATTGACCCTGCCACGTTCATTGTGTTGCCAAAACAGCCATGGACGGTTAATGCGGGGTTTGTTTTTCTCCAGATAATGTGCAGCCCATAATGGATATTGATCGAATTCTCCATCTAAATAATCTGCATAAAAACTAACAGATGTGTAAATGATAGGTTTTACCTTATAATAATCTTCCACGGCGGTTAGCCAGTCTTTTATTTCTTTACGCATTTTAGCAGGGTTGGTGCCATACAACTGCTCAATATCTAATACCGGTGGCAGGTCGCCCGGTTCCAGTTTTACACTTGTGATGAAATTTTGTGCCTGAATTTTGCCGCTTTTATTGGCAAGAAAAAAATGATACGCACCACGTGGTAGTCGAGCTTCTTTAGCCTTTTTCCAGTTGCGACGAAATTGTTTGTCCACGTTTGTTAATCCTTCGGTAGCTTTTATGAAAGTGAAACCAATTTTAATGTTTTTAACCTCCATTCCTTTTACTGATGGCCAATCAATAAAATTTTGATACCAGCTAACATCTATACCATGTATCTCATAGCTGTCGGGTATTTCTATGCCGAAGGCAGGGTATTTGACCCATTTAGCCTTATCCAACGTATATTTTTTATACAAAAGCCACGAAGTAATTATTATTGCCAGAATACCAATGGCTGATAATATGTACCATTTATATTTAAAAGTTGATTGTTTCTTTTTAGACCTACGTTTTGCCATTTCGGGCTGCAAAGTATTAAGTATTTAGTATTGTGTGCGGTTTTAGTATTAAGTATTCAGTACTTAGTATTTAGACACATTAGCCAATTAACCAGTTGTCGAATTAACCCATAAACTAATTAACCCATAAGCTAATTCACCAATTAATCAAAAAACCAATTAACCAATAAGCTAATAAACTAATAAACCAATAGACCAATAAACTAATAAACCATTCAGTCACACCTGTGTCAAAGTATAGCTGTCAATTAGATTGCTTTTGTACCTTTGCATTAGTAAATTACAAGAATATGATTAAAACAGGCAATCCAATCATCAGCATATATACAGAAATGACTCCAAATCCGGAGACTATGAAATTTGTTGCAAACAAACTTTTATATCCGGGAAAAAGCATTGATTTTCCTGATGAAAGTACTGCGGCACCTTCTCCGCTTGCAAAAGAAGTTTTCAGTTTTCCTTTTATAAAAAGTGTATTCATAGCCAGCAATTTTGTTACGCTTACCAAAACTGCTGATACAGAAGATTGGCAGGATGTAATACCTACCATCAAGCAATTTCTGAAAGATTATCTTGAGAATGGCGGACCTGTAATTAATGAAGATGAAATAGTAATTACCAAATCAGATGGAGGCAACAGCATACATGCTGATGATGATGATGTAGTTAAACGCATCAAAGAATTATTGGAAAATTATGTAAAACCTGCAGTGGAGATGGATGGTGGTGCCATACAATTTAAAAGCTACGACGATGGTGTTGTAAACCTGATGTTGCAAGGTAGTTGCAGCGGTTGCCCAAGTAGTATGATAACACTCAAGGCTGGTATAGAAGGTATGATGAAGCGCATGATACCTGAAGTAAAAGAAGTAGTAGCAGAGGCGGAATAGTTTTTTTGAGTAGGCGAACCCTCACTGTATTTTCTAAGGACTTGCAAATACCCCAGAAACAGCAAAATGTAAAACATAGTTTCTACCCGTTTTGCCATGCAAATTCCTTCATAACCCCCACAAGTACCTGTACACTGCTTAATGGCAAAGCATTGTAAAATGATGCCCGAAAGCCACCTACACTTCGGTGCCCTTTAATGCCGTAAAGATTTTCCTGCTTGCATAAGTCCAGAAATTTTTTCTCAAGTTCTTTATCTTCCATTACAAAAACCGCATTCATATTGCTACGGTCTTCTTTGGCCACCGGTCCTCTGAATATTGGAAGACTATCAAGTGTATTGTAAAACAATTCCGCTTTTTGATTATTTAATTGTTCAATTGCTGCAACTCCCCCCATTTTTTTTAACCACCTAAGCGTAAGCATGCTTACATAAATTGCAAATACAGGAGGGGTGTTGAGCATCGAATCATTTTCTATGTGTACCCGATAATCAAGAATAGTTGGGATTTTTCGCGTTACTTTTCCGAGTATGTTTTTATCAACAACCAAAATATTTACTCCTGCAATACCAATATTTTTTTGCGCACCTGCATAAATCAGTGCAAAACGGTTGAAGTCCATTTGCCTGCTTAGGATGTCGCTACTCATATCCGCTACCAATGGTACGGCGGTATCAGGTATAGTATGCCATTGTGTACCCTCTACGGTATTATTAGTTGTATAATGCAGGTACATTGCATTTTTAGGTACAAAAAAGTCTTGCGGCAGGTAGGTGTAATTTTTATCTTTAGAGGAAGCTACCACTTCTACATTTCCAAATTGTTTGGCTTCTTTTATAGCTTTGATCCCCCATATACCATTATCTATATAAGCTGCGGTACGGCCATCCTCCAATAAATTCATTGGGACCTGCATAAATTGGGTACTTGCCCCGCCGTGGAGAAACAAGACTTCTTTATCAGGGCGAAGATGCATTAATTCCTTTACCAACGATTGTGCTTCATGCAGTACATCTTCAAACAGCGGGGTCCTGTGTCCTATTTCTAATATTGATAAACCACTGTTGTTGTAGTTGAGAATAGCTTCGCTTGCCTGTTGAAAAACCTCTTTTGGCAAAATACTTGGGCCTGCATTGAAATTGTGTACCATGCTGTAAAAATTAAGCTGCAAAGTAAACGAAAGAAAATATGCAATACAGGATTAGAATGGAGATTTAAGTTTCCGGATAATTTCAGCAATCAGATGCTAAGGCAAATGATGGTTTATAATTTATTAAAACGAATTGATGGCGCTATTATATTTTCAGACTTGTATTCTTATGGATAAAAAAATTATTTCCCTTTTTTCAAAATAATAAACCCTACCAATGCAGACAATGAAGATCCGATTAATATGCTCAACTTTGAAGCAGTAACAATTTCTACATCATCAAAAGCAAGGTTGCTGATGAACATTGACATTGTAAAACCAATACCTCCCAAAAAGCCAATACCAATTAATAAGGGGAATGTAATATCTTCCTGTAGCGAAGCCCATCCTGCTTTTATTAATATAAATGGGAACAAAACTATTCCGACAACTTTTCCTACAAAAAGGCCAAGAATAATACCCAGTGAATTGGGTGAACCTATCTGTTGAAAAAAGCCCTGCGGCAGTACAATAGCGGTATTAACAAGTGCAAATACAGGAACTATAAGAAAAGCTACAGGGTAATGAAGAAAATTTTGTAAGCGTATGGATACATTGTTATTGTCATTATTATCAAAAGGGAGGGCAAAAGCCAACATAACACCCGAAATGGTTGGGTGCACACCCGATCGCAGAAAGCAATACCACATGACAACACTGGGTAGTAAATAAAATAAAAGGTTGCGGACACCCAGCCTGTTAAAGACCAACAATACTGCCCAAATACCTATTCCCGAAAGCAGAAAAACGAAAAATACAGTTTTGGTATAAAAAAAGGCAATGACTATAATTGCGCCTATATCATCTATAATAGCTAGTGCGGTAAGAAATATTTTTACAGAAGCAGGAATGCGGTTGCCGGCCAGCGAAAGAATACCAAGTGCAAAAGCAATATCCGTGGCCATAGGTATTGCAAATCCTGATTGCGATGGGGTTCCTTTGTTAAATAAGAAGTGAATAAGGGATGGTATTAACATGCCGCCTATAGCAGCTACAACAGGTAAAATTGCTTTTTTAATATCCGACAATTCGCCATTGTATAATTCTCTTTCTACCTCGAGACCAACCATGAGAAAGAATATGGTCATCAGTCCATCATTTACCCAATGCTCTATACTTAGATTTAGAGATTCATGAATGAATCCTGCATTTGCATGATTCTGCATAAAATCTACATATCCCGAGCCAAATGAAGAGTTTGCGATGGTAATAGAAACAAGTGTGCAGCATAACAATAACAGACCAGCTACTTTTTCACTGTCAAAAAAGCTTTTAAAAAGATTGGCAAATTTTCCCGTCATTTTTTCTTAGGCCTCTTTTCGTCATTGAGTTTGCCGTAATCATTATAAATACCATTGAAAAACCAGAGATAAATATTACAGACCAACCAGCCCAAAAACATAGCAATGGCAAAGAAGATATTTTTTCTGATAAAAGATTTAATGTTAACCATCGTAGCCACCACTTTAGATACGACACCAATCAGTGCAATAATAACTACCCAAACAATCAACTTGACAGTAATATTAATAAACGAATAATCCCAAAGGTTTTTAAAAATTACCAGCGTTATTAAACCACCTGCTACAGCTACTGCGAGTGCAAGTACCATGAACTTAATAGTGCTGCTTAAATAAAATAGTTTAAATGGAACACGGCTTGACTCTTTAAAAACCTTTTCCATTTCACTTGCCTTGTCGGGTCGGGTCAGGTAATCTTTTATCTGTAGGAACTTCCAGTTTGCTAATGGCCTTCCAATTTCTTCCAATTCTCTTTCAGAACTAGAATCATCATCTTCACGGCGCTTGTAATCAAAGTTTATTTGTGAATAACCGCTATACATCAGTGCATAAGATTCAGCATCATTAAAAGAATCCAAATCGGTTCTTACCTGCGAAAGATACAGTTGCATTTTGCGGAGTATCCCATAACAGGTAAGGTCGCTATCGCTATTGGCCACTCCACCATACATGAGTTTGCGGGGAGGATCTGTACAGAACTTCCAACTGATAGGTTTGTTTTCCAAATCGTTTTTGAGGTGTACCGTTACCAAACGGTTTATTTGGGTTGTAGCGTTTCGTTGCTTTATATCAAGAAACTGTAATTCTCGGAGACGTTCCTGCAAAATAGTATCTGAACGAAAGAATAATGCACCTTCATTTTTAGCAGCAACACTGTTTGTTTCCATTTGTCCGCTACCATCGCTAATGATCAGGTTTTTGCATTCCTGCTCTATTAGTGCCCCTATGCCTTGGTTATCGTGTACGCCGCCATCAATCAGTTCAAGATCTATTTCAGGATAAAGTCCCGGCAACGGCATGGGCTGAAACATAACCGGCACACATGATGAAGCACCTACAGCATAACCCAACCTAAAGTTTTTGTAAGGATCAGGAGCTTCTTTATAATACATACGGCGAAGACGTGGCTTTACATCCACATCAGTTTGAATATTACCCGGTGGTTCTCCCATCCATGAAGCGGTAAACTGCCAGTTGTGGCCGGTGTTTACGCTTGTTGCATTCAGTACCAGTTGGGGAATTTTATTTTGCCTGTACCAATTGTCTATATCAACAGAAAAAGTTTCAACGCCTTTGGGTTTAATAAATAAATCAGACATATACAGTTCGTTGTCCTTCATTCCCAGTGCCTTTTCCTCCTCTGATCTATGAACTGTAAGCAATCCTTTGAAAAGATGCTCTTCATACAACTCTCCCAACCTGTGTGTACGTGAATAGTTCTTTTTAAACATTTTTATGTTGCAGATAATGTTGCTGAAAATGCGCATCCGCAAATTTTTCTGCACACCACTTACAAAAGCCAGCTCTATGTCTTTTACTATTTTTATGTAGTCTTCCTTTGTAATCTGATCGTCTGCTTTGCGTTCCATCAGATCTTTCAGCTTCAGATAGTAATATGCGCCAATAATAGAACCTCCTGATACGCAGGATATTACTTCTATATTTTTCAATTCATTCTTCTCTGCCAATGCGGCCAATACACCTATATGAAACATTGCAGACCTGAAACCGCCGCCCGACAAAGCAAGCCCGGTTTTTCCTTCTTTTTTTATTTCTTTTGGGGTGGTGTCTTTTTCTTTTTCTGCCGAATTGATATCCTCCAATGATTGTGCAAGCAACCTAAATGGTTCCAGACACTGATCAATTTTCAACATATCAATTGGCTGTGTAAACGTCTTCAGTTCGGCTGACATTTTTTTGTTAGCCTTATCATAGTTGTTGCTAAAGTTTTTGCAGTAATTCTGCAAATAAGCAATAGAAAACATCTGTTGGCTAAAACTCCTTATTTCCCAGGGTTTTTCTTTTTGCAGTTCAAGGTATTGCTTAATAAAAATGAGGGCCTTGTCATATTGTTGCAATCCAAATAATGCCTCGGCTACGGTTGCCAATACCCAAGGTGGGGAATTTGTTATCTGTAATTTCAGGCTACCATTTTCACCCTGTTTTAGCAATTGTTCCAGTATATATTTTCTTGTAAGCCGGGCTTCGCCAAAATAATTTTCTATATCAGCATCAAAACCTATGACACGGCCATATTGCTCCAGGCAATCAACCGCCATAAGTTCATTAATGTAGGCATAGTTGATGGCATTGTATCCTTTGTCATTACCATCAGAAACGAAATTATGATCCTTCCCTTCTTTTATAAATTCCTTCCATTGATAGAACCCACGTTGGTAATAATGGTGGGCCAGTTCCAGGTTATTGTATTGGTGGTCAAACTGCCATTTGCGTTTATAAATAGCCCCTGCCAGTCCCAACGTTTCGCAACGTTTGGTGTTAAAAAGGTTTTCGTGACTGGTAAGTTCTTGTAGTGCTTTTTTAAACTTAAAAGACGAAGGCAAAGAATGATCTTTGTAAATGTACCCGGCAAGAGATTCATAATCATCCAATACAATTGTAGAGCCCCTTGATTCATCCAGTTTCATACGAACCAGCAAAACTTCTGTAGCGTAGGCGAACTGATCATAGGTTTCAAGTTCTTTAATCAGTTTTATCAATTCGCTACGGTTGAGCGTTTGCTGACCACGTATTATGCTTCGGGCAGTATTGATGATCTCAAATTTTTTGCTTTCCCGGGTTTGGGTTGCAGTCTTTGGCTTTTGCGATGAATTATCAACCTGTGATAATTCTTCATCTGCTTCATCCTTCTTTGGTAAATGTTCAAAATGTTTGTCAATTCCCAATAAAGGATCAGTATAATCTATCTGGTCTGTTGGGTGCATAAGGACGATTTTTTTTCTAATAAGCGAAGATAAATATAGGAAAAAATAGCTAAGAGATGAAAGATAACGGGGTTGAACTTTGAAATTCAGAATAAAATCAAGTTAAAATCAAAGCCTAAATTAATAACAACCTATCAAATTTTTATTAATAAAAATTACCTGACTCTCCCTAAATACCCCATAATAGCCAACCTTATATCAGACTTTGGGTTACCGGTAGAAGTCTCTGCCGGATACACTTTAATTACCGCAGGGTTCTTTTCATTTAAGAAATCAAGATTGGCCTCTTTGCCACTGAACAAAAAATCTGACATAGCAACACGATATACTTTGTCGGGGTCAATAGGTTTGTTGTTTAATAACAATGTTGCAGTTGCTGCATTATACACTACGGGCTGATATTGTAAATAGCCCCCGCTGTTTTTATTTTTTTCCCCTGCCAACAGGGCTTGTATCAGCAGGCTGCCTTTCATATCTGCTTCACGTATACCACCACCAAAGGGTAGGCTACGTATAATGTCATATTGGGAGATAGGTGGTGTAAGAATATCATCGAGGCGTATGGAACCGGAGTTGAAAACAACCACATCTGCCTGCGGGCATGCATAGGCCATTGCTGCTGTTACCATGCGGGTCAGATTGGTTGGGTGATTGCGGGTTTCAGCTTCACGACCATCCAATGTTTCGCCGGTTTCCATTACCACTTTTTTGGGATCAAAACCTATTGAAGCAAAATTGTCTTCGGCTATTTTTTTCCATTTTTGCACTACAAGATTTGTTGTGCTGTCTATTGCTATATCTTCATTCAACTTAACTACTGAAGCATTATTATCTACAGTTTGTTTTCTTTTATTGATTCTAAGTTTTATAACATAAGCCGTTTTAGCATTGCTTTCTGCTTTGGTAATTTTTACACCTCTTTCTTTATCATAAACGCCACTGTGTTCATGTCCACCAAGTATGGCAGCAAGGCCCGGAAGTTGGTTTGCCAATGCAATATCATCGGCTTCTGACTGATGGGTAATTGCAATTATAGCATCCACAGAATCTTTCAACAAATCATATTGAGTTTTTGCGGCGGCAAACGGGTCAGCATAACTTACATAATCGGCTTTGTTGGAATTAAGCGTAATGCCAATAATGCCAATTTTAGCTTTTGTGCCATCATTGTCTGTAACGCTTATAATCTGGTGTTGGGGAAATGGCGGGCTTGCAAAATTGGTTCTACCAAAGGGCACAACACCTTTAGCCGTTTTGTGAAAAGTGTTGGTAGCAATCCAGTTAAAACCTGATTCATTAATTCTGTCCTGCAATTCATTTTCAGTAATATCAAATTCGTGATTGCCAAAAACAACAAAGTCCATACCGGCAGCATTCATGCACTCAATCATTTGCGCACCGCGAATTTTTTTATCATTATACTTCAGGCTGTTATATACAGAAGGGCTAACAAAGTCGCCGGCCATTATCAGGAAAGTATTGCGATTTTGCTCATAGTATTGTTTTTTCAAAGTAGCGACACGTGCCATGCCGCCTTCTTTGCCACCGGCTACAGGTGCTATTTCATACACATCATTTATTTGTAAAAAAACCACATCTATCTTGCCATCATCACCGGCAATTGACCCTGAATTTTTTGATGCTGTACAGGCACTAAAAGTCAGTAAAATATATATTGCCGCCCATTTTGTAAGATTTCTCATAAAGCACATTTTAATTTTCAGTAAAAATGATACCTCAAAGCTAAACAGTTTTATGTGTTTTATTTCCAAACAGTGAATACATTCCAGTAATGATGAACTGATTGTAAAGTTGTTTTGTTCCAAACACATTTATCTTTACCCCAAAACAAAATATTTGAATTCAGCAGAAATTTACAGACAGTTTATGGATGGGTTGCAGCATACAAGCCTCTTAGAGTTTGTGGCCGTTATAACCGGAATCATAAGTGTATGGTTTTCTAAAAAGGAAAACATTTGGGTATATCCAACCGGTTTGATTAATACAATCATTTACATCTACATTAGTATAAAGGGGCATTTACCCGGCGAAGCAAGTGTCAACATTTTTTATACCATCATGAGCATTTACGGGTGGATTTTGTGGTCAAAGAAAGACCAGCAAAATCATTTGGTTGTAATAGTAAAATATAGCTCTGTTAAGGAATGGATTGGGCAACTTGTGCTCTTTGGTTTGCTGTATGTTGTCATTTATTTTTCGTTGGTTTATTTGAAAAATAATTTTGCACCGGGAGCCATTCCTGCTGCTGATGCCTTTGCCTCTGCAAGTGCCTACACCGGCATGTGGCTTATGGCTCGTAAAAAAGTAGAGAGTTGGTTGTGGTGGATTGTAACCAATATTGCGTCAATTCCATTGTACTTTGTTAAAGGATATGTTTTTACCAGTTTCCAGTTTTTGGTATTGCTGGTAATGGCTTTTATGGGTTTGGTTGCATGGCACAAAAAAGCGCAGTATGCAAGAGATTAAAAAGATTGTAATTATGGGCCCGGAAAGTACCGGGAAAAGCACCTTGTGCCGGCAATTGGCAGCACATTACAACACACTGTGGTGCCCCGAATATGCCCGTGAATATTTGCTTACAAATGGCACAAACTATACTTTTGATGATTTGCTTACAATTGCAAAAAGACAGGTAGCATTGGAGGAAATGTATCATAAAAAAGTAATTGAAAGTGAAACCTCAAATCTGCTGTTTGTAGATACTGATATGTATGTAATGAAGGTTTGGTGCGAATTTGTTTTTGGTAAATGCCACCCTTTTATAATTGATAGAATAGCAAAACAGCAAACTGATCTTTACCTGCTTTGCAATGTAGATTTACCGTGGGTAAAAGATGAATTGCGTGAATATCCTGATCTCCAAACAAGGGAAGAATTGTTTCACATTTATCACAACTTACTTACCAATCAGCCTGTTCTTTTTGAAATTATTTCCGGTACAAATGATGAACGATTTCAGGCAGCAATTACTGCTGTAGATACATTTATTGCTTCGCCGAAGAAGGGTTGATTAATGCCTGCACATCATCATCCTCTGCTATGTTTTGCATTTGCACTACTATACGGGGATAGCGCCATGCTACCCACCTGCTCATGGGCTTTACCGTGTAACGTTTGGGGCTAGGTAAGCATGCTATAATCATTGCCGATTCTGACTGTGACAGTTTTATTGCATGTTTACCAAAATATGCTTGTGCTGCTCCCTCAATTCCAAATATGCCTTCCCCCATTTCCGCAATGTTGAGGTACACTTCCAATATGCGTTGCTTACCCCAAACCCATTCTATCATTTTGGTAAAATAAGCTTCGGGTATTTTTCTAACATAACGGCCAATACCGCTCCCCTGCCATAAAAAAACATTTTTAGCCACCTGTTGTGTAATGGTGCTTGCACCCGCACCGGCTATTTTTTTATTCTTTCCCTTTTTGCTGCTAAAGCTTTTTTCGATTGATTTCCAGTCAAAGCCACCATGATCGGGAAAAAGTTGATCCTCGCTTGCCATAGCCGCCAACTTTGCCGAAGGCGCTATTTCATTGTAATCTACATAATCTCTTTTAAGGCCATGACCACCTAACCAACTGCCCAACTGCGTAAGCGTAACCGGCGGCATTATCCATTTACACATCACCAAATAAATATTGGCAAATAAAAATGCCCACAAAAACCACCTGAATAGCTTGCGAAAAACTCGTCCAAATAATTTTTTGAGGGTCATGATTAATCAGCAATATAAGGTGGATGAGCGGAGGAATAAATAACTCTTTGAAATTTTTACTATCCAGCATTATTCTTGCTTTCTATTTTTAGGTGTCTTCCTATCCTTTCTTTTGTTTCTTTTAAAATGCTGTGTATTTTTTGTTCTAATTGTTTTTTAGGAGGAAGTTCCGTCCAATATTCTGCTACTACAATGCCGTCTTTGTGCATTTCCAATAGTTCTATTTGCTCCCTACTACTTTCGGCACATAATATCAAGCCTACCGGTGTGTTTTCGCCTTCTTTTTTTTCGTATTTATCAAGCCATTTTAGGTACAGTTCCATTTGTCCCTTGTGCCCGGATTCAAACTTACCTAGTTTTAATTCTATGGCTACTAAACGCTTCAAATTTCGGTGATAAAAAAGGAGGTCTAAATAAAAATCTTCCCCATCTATAATCTTCCGTTTTTGGCGTTCTACAAAAGCAAAACCTTTGCCCAATTCTAAAATAAAAGCTTCTAACTCCCTTAAAATGGCTGCTTCCAAATCCTTTTCTAAATAAGTGTTTTGCAGCCCTAAAAAATCTAAAAAATAGGGGTCTTTAAAAGTATTGTGTATAGCAGGATTATTACTGCTATTTTGCAAATTGGCTATGCTGTTTCGTTCAAAATTTTTAGTACTAATTTGTTTCCGAAGTTCTCTTTTACCTAATATTCCTTCTATCGCTAAATTTGCATAATATAGTTTTGCTTCATGGTTTTTAATAGGAATAAGTATAGTGAAGTGAGACTAACTTAATTGTCGTGCCAGTGGCACGACAATTTGAATATCCGGGAATTGCTCGGCAAATTGAATCATTCTACGCAAATTGCCTAATTCGAAATTTCTGCCATATCGTTCTTTCAATTGTACCGAGAGTGCCAACACAATTTTTTTACCATAATCAGCCCGTTTATTTTGCAATACTTCCATGTTGATGCGGTTGCCAATATGCCAAAATAACATAGTAAGGGTGCTATTTGCTTGCGAAACTACTTGTTGCCGACTTTGCTCAATGAGTTGAGATAACTCTTCAAGCAAGACTTTTTCGGTGTTTTGGTTTTTTAAAATCTCCTTTTCCATATACCTTTAATTGTGTTGCCGAATATCATTTCTTGTTCTTTATTGAATTAGCCTTATCCCATTTGATTTCACCATGTAGGTTTCTAATGTTTCGGGGCTCAATGATTAAATAATTTGGGACTGATTTGTCAAATATACCTGTTAAAAACAATTTTTTATCAACAGAATGATTGCATTTTACTGCTCTTTTTAACCAAGAAAGTGGCATTTAAATTTTCCCCCTTAGAAGTAAATAATACAGTACCTATCTAAAGAAAATTTTTACATAGACTCCTTGATTCATCAATTATTCAAAAACAAAAAAAGGCCAACCCTTACGGTCAGCCTCTTTATAAATTTTATTCTTTTAACTAAGATTTGTTTTCAGTTGGTGGGGGAGTATTTCCTCCCTCGGGTCTAGGTGGTCTTTGTGGCCGGGGTTGATTGGGTCTGTTCTGTTGACCGCCCTGCCTGTTTTGTTGGTTACGCTGTGGCGGTCTTTGCTGTTCAGGTCGGTTTTTATTAGCACCTGTATTTTGCTCCGGCCCTCTTGGTGCGCCTTGTTGTGGACGGGGCTGGTTGGGGTTGCCTTGTTGATTTGGTCTTGCTTGTTGATTAGGATTGCCCTGTTGGTTTGGTCTTGCAGGTTGGTTTGGCTTACCACCCTGTTGATTAGGCGATTGCCTTTGTTGATTGCCTTGCTGCGGTGGACCGTTTCTTTGTTGATTGGGTTGATTGCCTTGCGGCTGATTTTGTTGCCCTCCTCTGTTTTGATTTTCTCTGCGATCGCCACCACGCTCATTGCGTTGGGCATTGCCCTTTTCCTTATCGTTTCTGCGACGAGTGTTTCTCTCCAGACTACGCAAACTGATTTGGCCCACAACATCTACAAATTCAGGTTCTACTTCTTTTGGTTTGGAACTCACCACTTCAACCGGTTCCAATTCATCAGGTTTTTGACCCTGTGCATTCATTTTCAGAATTTCATTTACCCTTTCTATTGTTAGTGGATAATGTTTTGCACTATCAGGTGTGGTGTACCACATCAGGTTTCTGAAAATATCCTTTTTTACCAGATAAGCCGGGCTACGGGTTATTTGTATAACATCAGCATTATCAGGAAATCCCTGCAATGCATCCAGATAAGTATCTAATTCATAGTTGAGGCAACATTTCAATCTGCCGCACTGACCGCTTAGTTTTGTCTGATTGATAGAAAGGTTTTGATAACGGGCAGCGGTTGTGTTTACACTCTTAAAATCGGTTAACCATGTGCTGCAACATAATTCGCGGCCACAACTACCAATTCCGCCTACTTTACCGGCTTCCTGCCTTGCACCAATCTGACGCATTTCAACTTTTACCTTAAACTCACCGGCATACATTCGGATTAATTCTCTAAAGTCAACCCTGTCATCTGCCGTATAGAAAAATGTAGCTTTTTTGCCATCGGCCTGTATTTCTACCTCTGCGACCTTCATTTCAAGCTTCATATTGCGGGCCATAGCACGGCTAAGAACAAGTGCTTCTTTTTCCCTTTTTTTATTTTCCTGCCATTTTGCAATATCAGTTTCTGTACTACGACGCAGAATTTTTTTGATTTCGGGGCTTTGTTCATCGACACCTTTTTTCTTCATCTGCACCCTTACCAGTTCGCCACTAAGACTCACCTCTCCTACATCAAAGCCGCCGACACCTTCAACTGTTACCAGTTCACCTTTCTCAAAATACTGAAGGGTAGCATTTCTATAAAACTCTTTACGGCTTCCCTGATTGAAGCTAATTTCTACAATTTTGCAGGTGCTTTCAGGGTCGCTAAAAGGCAAATTCATAAGCCAATCATGTACATTCATACGGTTACAACCGCCGGTACTGCATCCTCCGTTACTTTTACAACCGCCTGGTTTTCCGCCAGTTGCGGTACCACAAGTGCCACATCCCATATTTTTAATACAATAAAAAATGAATAAATAGTTTGGGGAAATTAAATAGAGATGGCTAAAGATTCTTTACACAAAAACTAAATATTGAAACCTTTTACACTGCTCCACAACAGAAGCAAACGGCATTATTTCAATTTTTTAAAATAAAAAACCATTTATAAAAGAAAATATTGGAATTTATAATTAGTCCTTATCAAGTCTGCTTTATTAATATTGTAACCTAAAAATATTACTATATTATTAGCCTGCCCACATTTAAAAACACCATTACAGATGTTTCCCACAAAACCAAAAATAAACATTTATGTCTGTTTTACACACAAATGATATTCTTACAACCCAAAATACATCTCACATTTTAAAATCTACCATCAACTTTCCTTGTAGGTGACAATCTTTTGCCTATACACAAATGATTGTTGATAAAATATTCTTTCTTTGTAGTAAAGGGTTTGCTCCGATGAAAATTTCAGGTTTTTCTTATGTAAAAAACGGGTTAGAATACGGCTATCCTTTCCTGGAAGCAATACAATCTATATTACCTATTTGTGACGAGTTTGTAATAGCGGTAGGCCAATCTACAGACGGCACAAGGGAAGCAATTGCCAATATTGATAATGGCAAGATAAAAATTATTGATACTGTATGGGATATGAACCTACGGGAAGGAGGGAAAGTATTTGCCCAACAGGCAAATATTGCACTTGATAATATTACGGGTGATTGGGCATTTCATATTCAGGCAGATGAAGTAATACACGAAAATGACCTGCATAAAATAACTGCTGCTATTGAACAAAACAACGCAAATAAAAAAGTTGAAGGTTTTGTTTTACCCTTTTTGCACTTTTGGGGCGGCTATCATTATATAAGGACCTCTCGCCGGGTACATCGTCATGAGATTAGGATTTTTAGAAACAACAAATTGGTAAGGTCTTATGCTGATTCTCAAGGGTTTAGAAAATATTCTTCTCTTGATGCTTATGAAAACGGCGAAAAGGGTGAAAAGCTTTGGGTGAAAAAAATAGACGCACCGGTTTATCACTACAACGGGGTGAGGCCATATAAAATTCAGAAAAAGAAACTGCACACGTTTGAATTTTTGCATAATGCCAACCTGGGCGAAGAAGTATTTGACCATTTTGATTATCAAAACGTGGACAGGGTAGCAAAGTTTGAAGGCGAACATCCGGCAGTGATGAAAGAAAAAGTGCAACAGCAGGACTGGGAGTTTGAATTTGACCCCGCCAAAGCCGTATGGCTGAAAAAGGATAAAATGATACAACCAATTGAAGACCTTCTGGGGTTTAAGTTTGGAGAGTATAAGAATTACAGGATACTTAGGTAATCAGTTTGTATCATCTAGCATTTTTACTAAACTAATGAGCGAATCCCAAATAATATTTGATGCTGAACGAATGAAATATCCCCACACGGGCATTTTTCATTATTGCAAGCACTTGGCATACTCCTTACTGAAACAACAAGATCATCATCGTTTAAAATTGGGTCTTTATATTCCGCCTTCGGCATCAGGTTTTTTTGCAAATGATGTATATAGGATTTATCAAAATTCGTTGCATAAGTTTATTATGCCATCAATGAAGGGTATAAAAGTTTGGCATGTTACCTATCAGGGCACCAATTATTTTCCCTGGAAAAGCAAAAATAAAATTGCCCTAACCATCCATGACCTTAATTTTCTGTATGAAAAACCCTTAGACAAACAGAAGAGGTATTTATCGACTTTACAAAAGAAAGTAAAAAGGGTTGATTCTATTATTGCCATTTCAAATTTTGTAAAAACCGAGATTCTAAACCACCTGGAAGTGGATGGAAAAAAAATTTCAGTGATTTATAACGGGTGCAATATTATGAATGATTTAGTTGCTCAAAAGCCTGATTACCCCATTTCTTTCCCATTTATTTTTTCTCTTGGGGCCATTACCCCAAAGAAAAATTTTCATGTACTTCCGGCAGCTATTAAAAACAACGATTTGCATCTGGTGATTGCAGGGGTAATTCAAAATAAAGAATATTTCAATAGTATTCTTGCCGAAGCAAAACGACTTGGGGTAGAAAAAAAAGTTCACTACATTGGTACAGTCAATGAAGCACAAAAAAATTGGCTTTTGAGTTCCTGCGATTTATTTGCATTTCCATCTTTAGCCGAAGGTTTTGGATTGCCTGTTATTGAAGCTATGAAATTTGGCAAACCAATTCTGTTATCCAAATTAACCTCTCTTCCCGAAATTGGAGGCGAATTGGCGTATTACCTGAATGATTTTAGTGTAGATGATGTAAGTGAAATGGCTAATTATGCACTAGCAGATTTTGATAGGGAAAAAGCGATAAAAACGATTGAATGGTCAAACCAATTTAATTGGGAAAAATCAGCGAATGAGTACTGGAACATTTATGAGAAATTATGTGATAAATAAATGAGAAAAATAGGCATTGTCATACAGCGGTACGGTAAAGATGTAAATGGCGGTGCCGAAGTGCATGCAAGAATGATTGCCGAGCAATTGTCTAAAAATTATGATGTAACTATACTTACAAGCTGTGCTCAAGACTATCATAGCTGGAAACCTGTTTATGAAGTCGGAGAAAATATTGAAAATGGTATAAAAATCATTCGGTTTCAGAATAGCACTAGGGAATCAAAGGCAAGGTTAAAATATGCACGACGAAAAGCAAGTGGAAGATTACTGATACAAAAAATTCACTCATTTCTTGGTAAGCCTTTATGGATGGAAAAATGGTTTTCTGAAATACAGATTACTTCAAAAGACCACGAAAGATGGTTGCAGTATCAGGGTCCATACATGCCAGGTCTATTGGATTACATAAGCAACCATCAAGATGAATATACAGCATTTATTTTTTTTACTGCACTATATTACCCCACAGCAATGGGCGTTCAGGTTTGTCCCCAAAAAAGCATCTTAGTGCCTACAATGCACGATGAAAAGCCTGCTTACATGCCCGGCTACCGAAAGGTAATGTCTTCACCTTCCTGGATATTATTTAACACAGAAGTAGAAAAACAATTTTCAGAAAAAATATTTCCTATTGATAAGAACAACAAAAGGATTGCTGGAGTAGGAATAGAATTGCTAAAGGACAGCTATCCAGTTAAACCAATTTTACCCCAAGAACTTCAGTTAAAAACACCTTACATTATTTATATAGGCAGGGTAGATGCAAATAAAGGCTGCGATGTCTTGATTCAATATTTCCTTCGTTTCAAACAAGAAACCAAGATTACAGTTTATCTTTTAATGGTAGGAAAAAAGATATTGAATGAAAAGGAAAGCCCGGATGTGCATTACACAGGCTTTGTAAATGATGATTATAAAAACAGTCTGCTGTTGAAAGCTGAAGCATTGGCCATTCCTTCTTTTTTTGAAAGTCTTTCGTTGGTATTATTGGAGAGTATGGGGGCGGGCAAACCAGTGATTGCAAATGGCAAAACAGATGTACTTAGAGAGCATATTGAAAAAAGCGGAGGCGGCTGGAATTATTTTAATTATTTGGATTTCAAAAATGCAATGATTGATTTATTAACCCATCCGCAAAGTGCCAAAACAAAAGGAGAAAGCGGGTATAAATATGTTCAAAAAAACTACACATGGAATAATGTTTTAAAAATTTATGACGAAGCAATAAATGACATAAGCAATTTGTAACGAATGGGCAAAAAAATTGGAATCATAGTACAACGTTATGGGAAGCAGATAAATGGCGGAGCAGAGTCTCATGCAAGAATGATTGCAGAGAAATTATCTGTTCAATTTGAAATGACCGTTTTAACTTCCTGTGCAATTAATTATCATAGTTGGGAATCAGAATTATCAGAAGGAGAAAGCTATGAAGGCAACATTCGGATTCTTCGCTTTAAAAGTGATAGAATAATGAGCCGAAAAGAAGACGCCTACCTAAGCAGGAAAATCAGAGAAAGACACCTCCCCCAAAAATTTTATAGGTGGCTTGGAAAACCCAAATGGTGGTATAAAATATTTCCGCAAGCCGAGGTTACTAAAATGGATTATCAAAAATGGTTGGAAACACAAGGACCCTATACACCCGGACTAATAGATTATTTAAAACAAAATGAAGAGGAATATGTAGCTTTTATTTTTTTTACGGCTGTGTACTTTCCCGCTGCAGTTGGTGTAATGGAATTTCCTGAAAAAAGCATTCTTGTACCCTTGATGCATGATGAACCTGTTGCTTATTTTCCGGTATTTAGAGCCGTTATGGCCTCTCCAAGATGGATATTATTTAACACCTATGCCGAACAACGGTTTTGCGAAAAATTGTACCCTATTCAGCTAACAAATAAGAAAATAGTTGCTGTTGGAATAGACATTCCAGACGATACAATTGATAAAGATGTTTTAGCTGCTTTTAAAATTGATAAACCATATATCATTTATTTGGGAAGAATAGATGTACAAAAAGGGTGTGATACACTGCTTTTGTATTTCCAAAACTTTTTAGATTCTATAAGTGCAGACATGCAACTGGTTTTTGTAGGCAAGGATGCGATGAATATTAAACCATCGCAATCCATTATATTAACAGGATTTATTTCTGACAAGGATAAGGAACAACTATTAAAACAAGCCGAAGCCCTTGTCGTTCCATCTGCTTATGAAAGTTTATCTTTGGCTTTGCTCGAAAGTTTTGCATGCAAAATCCCTGTTATTGCCAATGGTAAAACAGAAGTTTTAAAAGACCATATTGATAAAAGTGGCGGAGGATGGTGTTATGAAAATGAAGAGGACTTCATCAATATTATGAATGAAATTAACCAGAACAAAGAAGAAAAAATTCTTAAAGGAAAAAAAGGCTACCAATATGTTACCTCAAACTATACATGGGAAAATGTTCTGAAAGTATATGATGAAGCAATCAAGGACGTGGAAGAAAATTCAACCTTATTAATAGAAAATAAATCATAATTCATGGCCTTTTTTAAAAAGAAAGCGAAACAAGTTAATCAAACTACGTTGATAGAAAAACCTGTTCCTGTGGATATTAAGGAAGCAGATTTTCTTGAAATATTTCAATTTTGCAAAGCATATACAATGACTTCTGTAGAGAGAATGTATTCTCTCTACAATTCTGTAAAATACATTCTTTCAAATGAAATTGAGGGCGATTTTGTTGAATGTGGTGTATGGAAAGGAGGAAGTGCTATGCTTATTGCCAAATTACTTTCTTTGCACAATGTAAAAAACAGAAAAATCTTTCTATACGATACATTTGAAGGGATGTCGGAACCTACCGAGTTTGACAAGGATTATGCTGGTGAAAAAGCCACTAGCCTATTGCAGCAATCATCTATAGAAAATCAGGCATCCGTTTGGTGCTATTCATCTTTTGATGAGGTAAAAGATAATATGCTAAAGACCGGGTTAGAATCTTCGCAAATAATAATGGTCAAGGGGAAGGTAGAAGATACCATCCCTGCCGAGGTTCCAACAAATAAAATTGCTTTGCTGAGGTTGGATACCGATTGGTATGAATCTACTGCACACGAATTGCTTCATTTGTATCCTCTATTGAATATTCATGGAGTTTTGATAATAGATGACTACGGACACTGGCAAGGATGCAGGCAGGCTGTAGATGAGTATTTTGAAAAGTACAATGTAAGATTATTGCTCAACCGGATAGACGAAACAGGCAGATTTGGTATAAAATTATTTTAATGATTATGGCAGACCAGGAATGGCTTGAAAAGCACTTTTTGAACATTCAATTAAATGAACACACCCTTGATGCTTATATACCAAGGAGGGCTATTTTGGCGGCTGTAAAAGAAAGTATGATGCGTTTTGAGGGAAGCCTGCTTGATGTAGGGTGTGGACAAATGCCCTACAGAAAAATGATAACAGACTCTAACAAAAAAATTACTAACTATATAGGTTTAGATCTGGAAAGTAGTTCCATTCATGACACAAGTGTGGCTGATATTCATTGGGACGGAAAGACAATTCCACTTGAAAATGAAGTTGTTATGTGTGCAATGGCTACAGAAGTTTTGGAGCACTCTTTTGAACCAGAACAAACCCTCAACGAAATAAACCGCGTGATGAAAAAGGGTGGAACTTTCTTTTTTACAGTTCCTTTTATATGGCCTCTCCACGAGGTTCCTTACGATGCTTATCGCTATACTCCGTTTTCTTTGAGACGGCATTTAGAAAACACCAATTTTTCTAACATTGAAATAAAATCATTGGGAGGATGGCACACCAGTTTTGGGCAAATGCTCGGTTTGTGGGCCAAAGAAAGTCCGTTGAGTGGCAATAAAAAGAAGTTAGCTATTTATTTCGCCCAAAAATTAATTCCATGGCTGCTAAAAAATGAATTGAAAGAAAATACATTTAAGCATCACACAATGATTTCTGGTTTATATGGTGTTGCAACAAAATAATAATGATTGAATGAAATTATCTTTCACGATATGTTCTGCGAATTATCTTCCATATGCAAAAGCTTTGGGAGATTCACTGATACAAAACAATCCTGACTATACTTTTTATATTGTTTTATTAGATCGCTATTCAGATTTTGATAGACAATTTTTTCAGCCGCATAACATCATTTCTATAGAAGACATTCAACTTCCGGAATTTGAAGATATGAATAGCCGCTATTCAATTTTTGAATTGAGCTGTGCTTTAAAACCATTTGTCACTGAATATTTTTTGAAAAAAGAATCATCTGTTGAAATAGTATGTTATTTTGACTCAGACATCCTGATATTCAATAAACTTTCAGAAATAGAAAATCAGATTAAATACAGCTCCATCATATTAACACCGCATATTTCTGTTCCTTTTATCGAAGATGGAAATTTTCCAGGCGAAGAAACAATCTTGAGAGCAGGTATTTTCAACGGAGGTTTTTTTGCTGTTAAAAAAAGTGTTCAAACTTTTCAGTTTCTCAGTTGGTGGAAAAGTCGCCTTTACAATTTTTGTTATGACCAAGTCGCCAATGGTTTATTTGTTGACCAGATATGGTTAAACTATGTTCCGCTTTTTTTTACTGAGGTACACATTTTGTACAATCCTGGCTACAATGTCGCATATTGGAATTTGCATCAGAATGAGATGGAAATGATTGAAGAAACCTTTTGCGTCAATAAAAAATATCCATTAGTATTTTATCACTTTAGTGGCTATGATATCAATAATCCTCAAATCATCTCTAAACATCAAAACAGGTACAGTTTTGAAAATAAACCTGAAACAATTCTATTGTATAAAAAATATACAGAAGAAGTTTTGAAAAATGATTATTTGAAGTTTGCATCACTAAAAAGCACATTCGGATTTGTAAAAGAAGATCAACCGATCATAATAAAGCCGAAAAAATTCAGTAAAGAATATTTTAAAAATGTTTTTAAATAACCCATAATTCAATTCAAACTTTTGGTAAACAAATTCACTATAACACCTATTTTTGCACTCAATTAATCAACAATGAAAAAAATATCTGCTATTTTAATTTCTGCTGTACTTATATTGACTGCATGCCACAACGATGGTTCTTCCACAGTTGGAGTATATGAAAATGACGAGCCAAAAGAAGCTACTGAACACAATAAAGGTCACGAAGGGCATAAAGAAAAAATGAATGAAGGACATATGGCTGACACTGCAACTATGCACACTTCCGTTGATTCTGCAAAAATGCAAATGTCTACAGAACATCAGGCTACTGAAACTAAAAAAGAGACAGAAAAGCACTAATTTAAACTAATATTCAGCCGTGCAGATTGAGAGATAGCTTTTTATCTTTAATCTGCACGGCTGTTTTATTTTAAGAAAATTATCTCTCAACTATTTCTCCTGCTCAATATTTACAAATGAACATCAAAAGCAAACTGCCAAATGTAGGTACTACCATTTTTACAACTATGAGTCAGTTGGCCGTACAGTACAATGCTGTTAATCTCGGGCAGGGTTTTCCTGACTTTATGATGAGCGAAGAGTTGACTGATTTGGTAAATAAGGCAATGACAGACGGCTATAACCAATATGCTCCTATGCCGGGTTTGCCATTGCTTAGGGAAAGGCTTGCAGAGAAAGTTGAGAAATTATACGGCACAACCATTAATGCAGATACTGATATTACCATAACACCCGGCGGCACTTATGCCATTTACACTGCACTCACCACAGTTTTGCAACCGGGAGACGAGGTCATCGTTTTTGAACCTGCTTACGATAGCTACATTCCAAATATTGAAATCAATGGGGCTATCCCGGTTTTGATTCCGTTGAGTTTTCCCGATTATTCTATTCCATGGGATGTGGTTAAGCAGAAAATTACACCCAGTACCCGAATGATTATGATCAATTCGCCACACAACCCAACCGGTTCGGTTTTAAATGCTGACGATATGGATCAGCTACGACTGGTTGTAGCAGGTACAGACATAATTATTTTGAGCGACGAAGTGTATGAACACCTCATTTTTGATGGCATACAACATGAAAGCATCCTAAAACACCCCGACCTTTTAGAACGTAGTTTTGTTTGTTTTTCTTTTGGTAAAACCTACCACTGTACAGGGTGGAAGCTCGGTTACTGCATTGCTGCTCCTGCAGCTATGAAAGAGTTTAGAAAGGTACATCAATACAATTGTTTCTCTTGCCATACACCAAGTCAGGTGGCCTTGGCAGCATATCTGCAAAATGAAAATGCATATTTACAGCTCGGTACATTTGTCCAAAAAAAGAGAGATTATTTTCAGGAGTTAATGAGTCAAACTGCTTTTACTGCATTACCAAGTTTTGGCAGCTATTTTCAATGCTACAGTTATGAAAAAATAACCAATGAATCTGATATGGATTTTGCTATCAGGCTGACAAAAGATTATGGCGTAACTACTATTCCTGTATCGGCATTTTACAACAATCAACAAGACAACCATGTATTGCGTTTTTGTTTTTGTAAGAAAGAAGAAACTTTAGAAAGGGCTGTGGCGACATTAGTGAATGTTCAACAAATTTTTTAGTTTTAATTTTTATTCCCTCTGGTTTAACGTTTTTTGCATTAGAAACAGGATGGCTCCTTTATTTCAATTTTGACTTCAAACAATAAAAAAGGCTAGGGTTGACAAGGGTAGATTAAAAAGGAGTCGTAAAGCAAAGATAGGCCTAACATAGTAAACTTCCATTTAATGTTTTAAGGAAGGATTATTTTTGAATGTCGTTATAGCATAACTCAATATTTTCCATTTATTAAAAAATTGGTAGAAAAAAGCTGAAACCAATATACCACAAGTAGAAGTGAGTGACACAACGATGGTGAATACAGATATACCGTTGGAAAAATAAATAATTCCTCAATTGAATAATACAAATTCCTCCAGAAATTACTTCTGTAACTGTTGCTAAATGAATATAACATTCACTAGATCATTCAAACCAATTCACCATTCGTCACTTCTTTTCACCATTCATCCTTTCCTTCATAATTTTTTATTTTATATTCATTTGCAGCAAACCCTTATCAATACTCACTTTTATGCTATACTCATTATTGCCCTTAACCCACTACTAAAAAATAATTGGTACTTTATATTGCATAGTACCAAATAATGTTTGTATGTTTGCATTGTAAATCAGAGTTTAGGGTTTAGGGTTTAATGTTTACTACTCCTTATTTCAATAATTCACTGATGAAAATTAACAATCACAAACAAAAACTCCGGATATGAACATAGATAATACACAGAGTCAGATGCGCAAAGGAGTGTTGGAGTTTTGCATTTTATCCGTCATTCGCCAGGGCGAAGTTTACCCTAGTGATATTGTGGAAAAAATGAAAGCAGCCAACCTCAACATTCTGGAAGGTACCCTTTACCCCTTGCTGACAAGATTGAAAAATGCGGACTTTCTCACCTACCGTTGGGTAGAAAGCAACAGCGGCCCTCCCCGAAAATACTTTTGTATGACGGAAAAAGGCCTGGCCTTCTACGCAGAACTGGAAGCTACCTGGAACGAATTGGCCAATGCTGTAAACGAGCTGACAGGAAGGGGAGAACAAAATAACAATTCCTAAATCAACCAACTTTAACCAACCAGGCCAAAGGTGCCACAAGCACCAAAAGCATAAATAAATAAACATCATGAAAAAGGTAATCAATATAAACTTCCAGGGCAGGGTAACACCCATAGAAGAAACTGCCTATGACATGCTTACAAAGTATGTGGAAAGTCTTCGGGTATTTTTTGCCAACGAAGAAGGCAGAGACGAAATCATAAACGACATAGAGGGTCGTATAGCCGAACTCTTTGGCGAAATTTTGAAAAAGGGTAATACATGCATAGTAGAAAGTGATGTGCAAACAATTATTTCCAGCATGGGCCGCCCGGAAGATTTTGAAGCAGAAGAGGGAAATTTGCATTCCCAATTAGGTGGGGAAAAATCTGAAGAGAAGAAAAGCTACCAACAAGCTTACAATGCATCAGGCAACAAAAAGCTTTTCAGAAATGAAACCAATAAGGTGTTTGGTGGTGTTTGTGCAGGTATAGCCGATTATTTTGGAATAGACACACTAATAGTCCGCATTTTGTTCATTTTGTTTGGAGGTCTAACTTTTTGGATCTATTTCATACTATGGATAGCAGTTCCGGCTACATCTTCACAAGTAATCGGGTCACAAAGAAAAAGGTTGTTTAGAGACCCTGACAATAAACTGATAGCAGGTGTATGTAGTGGACTTGCTCAATACTTTGGCGTACAGGTATGGATACCAAGAGTATTGTTTTTGATTCCATTCTTTTCTTTCGTTTTCCAATGGGGTCATTGGGGATGGTGGGATTTTCCAAACTTTTTGAGCTTTTCATTTAGTCCCGGGTCATTGTTCATATATATTATATTCTGGCTTGTATTGCCCGAGGCTAAAAGTGCCGCAGACAAGCTGGAAATGAAAGGTGAAAAAGTAGATTTAAACAATATAAAATCTACCATACAGGGCGATATGGAAGGTTTTAAGGATCGTGCAAAAGTATTTGGCAATGAAATAAAAGAAAAAGCACAGGAGTTTGGTGACAATTTTACCAAATCAACTAACCGCTTTGCATCAGAAGCCACTACAGTTGCAAGAAGTTCTGGTGGTGGTATAGGTCGTGCTATAGCAATGATAGTTAAGGTATTTGTTTACTTCATTTTAGGCTCTTTGCTATTTGGTTTGGTTGCGGCTTTATTTGGTGTCGGAGTAGCCTTTACAGGATTATTACCCGCCTACTCTTATGTGTTGGATGAAGGTTTTCAAAAACTGCTTTCATGGGGTGCATTAATATTTTTTGTTTGGGTTCCTGTTATAGCAGTAGTTACCTGGATCATCAGGCGCCTTACTGGCAAAAGAGGCAACAGCGGTATTATTAAACTCACATTTGCAGGGCTTTGGATACTCGGTTGGATATGCTTTATCAACCTGATTATAACGCTTAGAAATGAATTCAGGTATCGTAATTACCCTACTGAACAAACAGTTTCTATAGCAAACCCTGCTGTTAATAAACTGGAAATAAAAACAGCTCCTTTTGGTAAATACTACACCGGTAGTTGGTTAAGAATGGAGCCTTTTGCTTCTTTTGATGAGGACACTGTTTACGTTAGAAACATAAGATTGCGCATAGTTAAATCTGACAACGACAGCTTTAAAGTAGTAATGGTTAAAATGGCAAATGCTTCAACAAAAACTGATGCTGAAAGAATAGCTAACCGTATCAATTTTTCTGCAGTTCAAAAAGATTCTGTGCTTATGTTAGATAGAGGAATATCAATAACCCGTCAGGAAAAATTCAGAAATCAACAGGTAATTATAACTGTAGCTGTGCCTGTCGGCAAAAGAATTTTGGTAAACGACAATGTAGGATGGGGCAACGATGTACGAGTTGACTTTGGACGCAACGATGATTATTGGGATTGGGAAAACAGCGACGATGCCAAGACCTATGATTGGGATCGGAATGTAGAATATATAATGACAGCAAAAGGATTAGAAAGGGTAAATAAAGATTTTAACGACGAAAATGATGGCAACAATGATGAAGATGAAGACAGCAGACGCAATGCACTGGATCAGTTTAGAAAAAGCAAAGATCAACTAAGAAAGGAAATGGAACAAAAGCAAAAAGAACTGGAACAACTGAACAAAGAGTTGCAGGCACCCGCAGATTCTACACTTTATCACTACAATCAGCCGCCACAAGAACCTACACAAAAGAAAGACAAAGCAGTAACTAAAACATCAGGAGAAAACGCACCGAACGGAATGAACGACACAGCAGTAATGAAATACGCTTTGTAAAAACTTGGTTGAAGTTGGGATTAAAAGGCTCTTCCGCATATATTGGGAGGAGCCTTCCCGCTTTTTGGGAACGAGGATTTTATTTGAACGCAGATTATTAAGATGATTAAGATTTGTGTAAGAAAATTATATCTTAAATTATCATCACAATCATATCAATCTGCATTCCTAATTTGAACACAGATTTTTAGGATGATTAGGATTTGTGCAGGAAAATTATATCTTAAAAAATCATCACAATCATAACCATCTGCGTTCCTAATTTGAACAAAAATTTTATGATAATTAAGATTTGTGTAAGAAAATTATATCTTAAATTATCATCACAATCGTAACTATATGTATTCAAAATAGAACGCAGATTTTTAAGATGATTAGGATTTGTGTAAGAAAATTATATCTTAAAACATCATCACAATCATAACCATCTGCGTTCAATTTTTAATCAAATATTCTTGCAGCTTTCTCTACACTTTCCGGTTTGCCCACATCAATAAATTTGCTTTCGGAATGATCAAAAGATAAGATTGAATTAGTTTTCATTAACTCAAGATAACTATCAACAATTGAGAATTTACCAGTTTGGGTAAACATTGAAAATATCTTTGGGTCAATAACATGAATACCACTGAAGGCTTTTGCTACCTCATTTCCCAATAGGGGCGAGGCTGATTTTTCTTCACTTGTTTTTGTATTTCTCCAGCCGCAAAGCTTATCATTTTTATCAAATAAAAAATACCGCGAACTGATGCGGTTTGTTGTGGCTAGGGTGGCTAATGGCTTTTTTGTAAAATGAAATTCCAGCAGAGCACCCAGATCAAGATTTGTGAGTATATCCACGTTCATGAGAAGTACTGCTGCACTGTCTTTTAGATTATTGGCTGCAAACAGCAATCCGCCTCCTGTTTCTAAAGGCTCTTCTTCCTCGTGGCTGATAGTTATTTGGCTGCCCCAGCCCTTAATCATTTTTATTGTATCAATAATCTGCTGCGCAAAATGATGAACATTTACCACCACCTCCTTTATGCCATACTGCTGCAGGTATTCAATATTTCTTTGCAACAATGACTTACCATTCACTATTGCCAATGCTTTAGGGTGATGATCTGTCCACGGTTTAAGCCGGGTGCCTAAGCCTGCGGCTAAAATCATTGCTTTTATTTGATGTTTATTAAAATCCATAAATGTTTTTGTTTGATTTAGCTTCTTTCGGTAATCAACAAAATGTAGCTTTTGCTTCTGCCGCCTGCTGTTTCTTTTTGTAAAATTTTTTTTACCGCATAATTTGCGGCGAATAGACTGTTTAATCTCCGCAAATTGTGCGGTGATTAAGTTGTTTATTCGCCGCATTTGAATTTTTTATTAAAAAATTCCTAACAAAACACATGAATTTCTAAACCGGTTCCGGTACATTCACCCAATTCTTTGCATCTTGTATCAGGTGATTAACTTCTACTTTTACTGCAAATTTATTTTTTAAATGCCTGGCCAAAGCGTCGGCAGCATACACACTTCGGTGCTGCCCACCGGTACACCCAAAACCCACCATCAGATTTCCAAAACCTCGCTTAATGTAATCTTCTACGGCAATATCTACCACATTAAATGCGCTGTTGAGAAACTCGGGCATTTTTGTGTTTTGTTCCAGAAAATCTTTTACTTCTTTATCTCTGCCCGTTAAATATTTATAAGGTTCAAAACGACCGGGATTAAGAATGCCACGCATGTCAAAAAGAAATCCACCACCATTTTCCGAATCATCGTTTGGTAATGATTTTTTATAAGAAAAACTGTAAACCTTTACCACCAATGGGGTTTTTTCTGTTGCTTTTACAGGTTCAAATCGTGCTACAATTTCCGGTTGGGTAATGGTTTCCAACATACGGTCTAGCTCAGGTGTTGAAATTCTGATACCGTGATTTTCAATAAAAAATTTAAGATTGCGCAATGCCAACGGTATGCTGGTAAGAAAATGTGCCTTGCGCTCAAACAAACCCCTGAAACCGTAGGCACCCAACACCTGTAGCAACCTGACCAAAACATATCCATTATATGCAGAAATAAAGGATTGTTTGTCTATTATGCCATCAATATTTTTTTCAGTTTCCCCAATATAACCTTCCAATAACCTTTGTTTCCATTCTGCTGGAAGATTGGCTTTAGCCTGCCATAACAGCGATGCAACATCATATTGCAAAGCTCCTTTCATGCCCCCCTGATAGTCTATGAAGTGGACTTTGCCATTGTTCACAATTACATTTCTACTCTGAAAGTCGCGGTATAAAAAGTAGTGCTCCCCTGCTTTGTCAAGGTAAGTACTCATTGTTTCAAAGTCTATTAACATGGCCTGCTTGTCATAAGGCAACTTGAGTGTATCCAAAAAATAATATTTAAAATACAGCAGGTCACTCATAATGGCCTGTTTGCCAAATTCTTTTGCCGTAAGGCATTGGTTGTAATCAAATCCTTCATTTCCCAAAACCTGAATTTTAATTAATTCTTGCAGGGTTTGTTTATAAAGATCATATACTTCCTGTGTGTAACCTTTTTCTTCTAAAATGTCTAGTAAGCTTTGTGTGCCTAAATCCTGTTGAATATAAATGGTTTCAGCCTGGTTGACCGCCAGTATTTCGGGCATTGGCAATTGCTTGCTTCTAAAATGATTGGTACAGTAAATGAACGTTTTATTTTCTCGTACATTATCACTATAGGCCGCTATGTAAGTTTGGTCTCCGGCATATAATCTGAAGTAAATTCTATCGCCCCCTGACTGCGGCAGTTTTTCTATTCTATCTTCTTTTCGCTTCGCAAATGATTGAAACAACAAACTAACCTCTGAAACTATAGCTTCCATGTTTTTTTATAAGGTGGTAAAAGTAAAAATTTATTATGGATAGTATTTGATAGTTAAATTAATAAAACTTAAAAATGAGTGTGTTGATGCTGTAATCAATTTTAAAATGAAAAATTAATTTGGAAGTTCAAATTTGGTAGATATACACTCAGTAAAATTCACATAAAATAAAGTACAGGTTTATTGCTCATTCTTTATGCTTATAATTTTAGATTTATTACTTATATTCGGGCTGCAAATTATTATGCAAGCTATATGCGTACTGTACAAAACATACTAGATTTAAAAGAGAATCCTGATAATATTATATCACCTGATACTATGGTGATTGATGCACTTAAAAAACTTATTTCTGTTAACCTTAGTTACCTGCTTGTGTATGATGGTGGTAAGTTTTGTGGCATTTTTAGCGAACGGGATTACACCCGCAAATTGGTACTTGAAGGCAGATCGAGCCGCGACACACAAGTGAAAGATGTAATGACAGTAAATCTGCCACAGGTTTCAGTAGAAAATTCTGTGGAAGATTGTATGTACCAAATGAATGTAAGAGGTATTCGTTATGTAGCTGCTTACGACAACGAAAGTTTTCTGGGCATTATTACCATTCACGATTTACTAAGAGAGGTACTCGCCAATAAGCATTACGTATTTGATGATACATTGACCAATAACCTTCTAGATACCGATGAGAGCGGGAAAATATTTTGAGCTATAAACTATGAGTTGGATTTTTAAAATATTAATCTTCACTCACAAGTAATAATTCAACATTCATAACTCATAATTCAACACTCATAACTCATAACTTACCACTCATAACTCATAACTCACAAAACATTCAGCACCTGTTCTTTTGCTTTTTCCAATTCGTCTTTCATAAGTACTACACTTTTTTGAATGTCAGAATCATAAGCTTTGGAGCCGGTAGTATTTATTTCTCTGCCTATCTCCTGCATAATGAAAGATAGTTTTTTACCTTTTCCTTCTTCTGACTCATTTAGTATTGAAGAAAAATATTCGCAGTGATTTTTTAGTCTTACCTGTTCTTCTGTAATATCTAATTTTTCTATGTAGTAAACCAACTCCTGTTCCAACCGATTGCTATCATAGTTGTCTTTTCCCACATTCTCATTCAGTATTTTAGTAAGGCCGTCTTTTATACGCTGCTTGCGGTTGGGTTCTAAACCGGTTATTTTTTCAGCATGAAGCATGATGTTTTTGATACGCAGCACCAATTCGTCCTGAAGTGCTTTTCCTTCATCAAGCCGGTGGAGTTTTAGTTGTTCTATGGCACCAATCAGTACTTTCTCAAAACCATCCCATTCTTCTTTGGTCAATACATCGTTTGATGGCGAAATAACTTCGGGCATTTTTAGCAAAGTGCTTAAAATATCGCCGGGGTTCAGGTTAAGTTCTTGTGACAGTTCAGCTATAGGTTGATAGTATGCTTTTGCCAATGCGGTATTGATAGTCACAGGTTTTGCAGTCCCGTTGTTTTTGCAATAAATGGTGCATTCAACACTGCCACGAATTAATTTTTCCTGCAACAGGTTTCGTACATCAAATTCGTATGGCTTAAGTAGTGCCGGTAAGGTAAGTCTTATGTCGAATTGTTTTCCATTGAGCGACTTTACTTCTACCAAAAAAACTTTATCGCCTACAGGCTGTTCAGCCCTGCCAAAACCCGTCATTGATTGCAGCATCTATAAATTATTAGTGTTAATACGTAAAGTAAAGGAAATAAATCAAGAAAGGGCGTGGTGAGTGCAGGTAATTTGGGGATAAGATGATTGGGGGATAAAATATTCTAACTTATTTGATAGCATTAAATTAGAATCATCATAAATTAATAACCAGAAGTATTATTACTTTTCAAATACTAATAAAATTATCCTTTTCCAACAAACCTGCTACTTAAATAAATTTGACAAATAATCAACAAAACAATGAAGAAGAGAAAATGGAAAGGGGATTTGACTAACTTCTCTTTATTGAATTTCAACAGGAAAAATAAAATCCGAAATGCAATAATTATAGAAAGTGAGGCAACAATAAAATTAAATACTTCATATTGAAACCTACTCAACTTGTAATAAGCATACAAGTTACCATTAAGGCCGGGTTTTTCATTAATAGATGACCAAAAACTCCAGGCATTTGAAAGGAATATTAATCCACAAATAACAATGAAAATGATGGATAGAGAGTAATAAATTATCTTAAGAAATCTTTCCATTTCATTGATTTGGTGGTTTATTATTAGCTATTGTTCTTAATAAAACACAGAAAAAGCACCACAATGGTATGCTGTACAAGTGAGTTCCGAATCACGGAATTTTGATGACACAACGATGCCTAATCAAAACTCCCAAAACCAGTTGCAATAAGCCCTCGCTTTTACCCCCTGCTGTAATTTGGTGCTTCTTTCGTAATTACAACATCATGCACGTGGCTTTCACGCATGGCAGCGTTGGAGATTTTTACAAATTTGGCTTGCTGAAGTTCTGAAATGCTTTGTGCACCACAGTAACCCATGCCTGCACGGAGGCCTCCGGTAAACTGATAAACTACCTCGTTTAAATTTCCCTTGTAGGCAATTCTGCCTTCGATGCCTTCGGGCACATATTTTTTAATGTCTGCTTCTACGTCCTGAAAGTAGCGGTCGCCACTTCCCTGCACCATAGCTCCAAGAGAACCCATGCCGCGGTATTGTTTAAACTTACGGCCTTCATAAATAATTGTTTCGCCGGGACTTTCTTCTGTACCTGCAAAAATGCTCCCCATCATCACAGCATTTGCTCCTGCAGCAAGGGCTTTGACCATGTCTCCCGTGTAGCGGATACCTCCATCGGCTATGAGTGGTACCCCGGTATTTTTGAGTGCAGCGGCACATTCTAAAATGGCTGTAATCTGCGGCACTCCTATGCCTGCAACAATACGAGTGGTGCAAATGGAACCGGGGCCTATGCCCACTTTTACTGCATCTGCACCAGCATCTGCAAGTGCTTTTGCTCCTTCTGCCGTACCTACATTTCCCGCTATTACCTGTAAGTGTTGGAAGTTTTTCTTCAAGGCTTTAAGGGCATCAATTACCCCTTTGCTATGGCCGTGGGCACTATCAAGCGTAACTACATCTACCCCTACGTGAAGCAATGCTTCGGCACGTGCATTCATGTCTGAAGTAATGCCCAATGCTGCGCCTACCATCAGGCGGCCAAAGCTGTCTTTGCCTGCATTTGGGAAGTTGCGTAGCTGAACTATATCCCGAAAAGTGATGAGGCCAACGAGTACACCATCTTTATTTACAACGGGTAGCTTTTCAACTTTGTGCTGTCGCAAAATGACTTCTGCCTGTGCAAGTGTTGTCCCTTCGGGGGCTACAACCAGGTTTTCTTTGGTCATTAGTTCGCTTACTTTGCGTTGGTTATTGTTTTCGAACCGAAGGTCGCGGTTGGTCAATATACCAACTAGTTTGTTGGCAATGTCCACTACGGGAATGCCGCCAATCTTATTTTCTTTCATCAGCTTCCAGGCATCTGCAATTGTTGCATTTACTGTTAAGGTGATAGGGTCTGCAATCATGGCACTTTCGCTTCTTTTCACCTTACGTACCTGATCGGCCTGTAATTCTATGCTCATATTTTTGTGAAGAATGCCCATGCCGCCTTCTCTTGCCAGAGCTATGGCCAGGCTTGCTTCTGTAACTGTGTCCATAGCTGCGGATAGCATTGGAATCTTTAGCAATATTTCCTTTGTAAGATTGCTGGAAATATTTACATCTCTTGGCAGTACCTGACTATAGGCAGGAAGCAGTAATACATCGTCGAAGGTGAGGCCTTCACCAAAAAATCTTTCTAAATCTGTTTGTTGGAGGGGTGAAATGTTTGTTGGCATGGGCAAAGATAAGAAGGGGAAGTATTCAGTACTTCGTATTAAGTATTAAGATTTTGTGAGGATTATTTTTTTTCTTAGGAAAAGAAGAAGAGGATGGAAAAAAGTTTTCTGTTCCTTCCATTATTTACGTGAGCCATTCTCCCCTAATAGATTAAGCAATTTTTGGTATTACCTTTTGTCTTTCCTTTGCTAAAAACAAAGTACCATTAGCAGACAATTTACTTTAAGTAAAGAAGAAAGGCTCAAAAGCAGAAAGATGATTGAGCATTTGTTCGCCAAGGGCAAAAGCATGGCTGCATTTCCGCTAAAAATGCTGTATGATTTTGTGGAAGAAGAACCCCCTATATTAAAAGCCGGAGTAACAGCCAGTAGCCGAAAATTTAAAAAAGCGGTTGATAGAAACCGGGTGAAAAGGGTAATAAAGGAAACTTATCGCTTACAAAAAAATCCCCTGCAGGAATTATTGCTGACAAATGGAAAAAGTTTGTCATTGTTTTTTATTTACATTGGTAAAGAACTGCCGGTGTACAAAGAAGTCTATGACAAGATGGGTGTACTTTTACAAAGATTGACTAACGAAATCACCTACAATAAAAGCACGGATTGAAAATTTTGTCCAAAATATTGATTTCCCCTTTTTTGTTATTGATAAAGATTTATCAAAAAATAATTTCTCCATTGCTGGGGCCTCAATGTCGCTATATACCTACCTGTTCGCAATATGCGAAGGAAGCATTAAATAAATATGGTTTTTTTAAAGGCGGATGGCTATCAATTAAACGGATTGTGAGTTGCAATCCCTGGGGTGGACATGGCTGTGACCCTGTACCATAATTTTTTCAAAGTATTGGATGTGTCAAAACCTGTTAAAATTAAGTGCCTTACATTTGCCGCATGATGGTAATGCAGCATTGGAAAGAGTTGGCTTTTGGTTTTTTTTGCCTGGTTATTCTAATTCAATTGGTTTATTATGTGGGAATATTTAGTCGTCTCGCCTTTTATAAACCTAAGGCAAAGTTACATAGCCAACAACAACCTCTTTCTGTAGTAATATGTGCAAGAGATGAAGCAGGTAATATTGTAAAAAACCTCCCGGGAATTCTTGTACAAAACTATACAACTACTCATGAGGTTATACTGGTAAATGATAACTCATCAGACGACACAAAATACCTGATTGAGGAATTTAAGCGGACTTTTAAACATTTGGTTCCCGTACAACTATCACAGGAAGCTAAATTAATTGCCGGAAAAAAATTTCCGCTTAGTATGGGTATAAAATCTGCAAAAAACGAAACAATATTATTGACTGATGCAGATTGTGTGCCTGCCAGCGAAAACTGGATGAAACTGATGCAGGACGGATATAGGGATGGAACGGAAATAGTATTGGGTTATGGTGCATTTCACAAAACAGACACTATTCTAAATAAAATAATAAGGTTTGAAACGTTTCATTCTGCATTACAATTTTTGAGTTATGCATTGGCAGGCATGCCATACATGGGAGTGGGAAGAAACCTTAGCTATAAGAAAGATGTTTTTATAAGAAATAAGGGATTTTCTGCTTTAAATCAAATACCCGGCGGCGATGATGATCTTTTTATAAATAAAGTAGCTAATAAAAAAAATACAGCGGTAGTTACTGACCCAGAGGCACATACACTAAGCGAAGCAAAAAAAAAATGGGGAGACTGGTTTAGCCAAAAAACCAGGCATTATTCTACTGCAAAATATTACCGGACCAAACACAAAATATTGCTGGGACTGTATTCAGCTACTCAGTTTCTTGTTTATCCTTTAGTTATTATTTCTGCAATATTTTTTAACTGGTGGATCACACTTTCAATATTTGGTATCAGATTAATTGTTCAGGCTATTGTGTATTATAAAACAATGAAAAAGCTCAACGAGTCTGATTTATATCCCTGGTTTTTGTTGTTTGAAATCTGGATGTGTTTATATTACATTCTATTCTTGCCCTCCCTTTTCAGAAAACCAAAAAGAACCTGGAGTTAGTGGATGCTGCCATTTTAAAATTGAACAACATACCGTTTATTTTGTTGTTTCCTTTTTGATTTGGTAATATATTAGGAATCAAGAGTTTATTGCCTACCCTTGTCTATGGGGATTAGTATTTCATTTTTGCGAAGAAAATCCAAAAAATAATGAGTTGATAAGGATGCAATAATATTTGCTTTTCTGCGTTTTTTATTATTGATATGGTTTAATATAATCTTAATGCAATGATGTAGATTCCTTAACATAGGTTGATAAATCAAGCCTTAATTTTAAACTTTATTTAGTAACAATCAAATCCTCTATTTATGAACTTGTTCTCAATACTTGTTTCCTGTTTGATGTTATCATCTTTATTTATGATTGCCTATGTAAGCTTCACAAACAATAAGGCTACAAGAAACATAGATAAGAGTCATTTTAATGGCATAGACTCTATATAATTACTCTGACGAAGGATTTATGTTGTCGGCATGCTTTACTATCTCCATTAATTTTAGTAGATAATCAAATAGCGAATATCATATTTGTTTTACCCTTAATTGAAAATCTCCCACTTTCCTTTCTTTCACGAATGCTTTCCTTGCCTTATAACTGCATTTTAGTAATAGTTTCTAAATTTTTCAGTAATAGATAATTGAGAACGAACATTTTGTTTACATCTTGTAAAGTCTGCATTCTATCCTAAAATAAATTATTTGTTAATGTGAACATTTTATCCAACTTTTGGGTAATCATTTACTTACAAATAAAAGTACCGCTATGAGACATTTTTTAAAACTGATCTTTTTTGCTACTGTAATTCAGTTAACGGCGTTGTCATGCCAAAATTCAGCTGTTACAAAAGAAGATAATATTTCTGCTTCTCCACATGAAGATGAACAAGATGGTATAGAAGAAGCGAGGCAACGTGAAATAACTATGACCGCAGACCCTGCCTTGGGTTATATACCCAATGAAAGGTTATTTGCAGCCCGCCAACAGGCTCAACTACTAAATCGCGGCAATTCCGGACTTTTATGGACAGAAAGAGGCCCAACTAATGTTGGAGGAAGAACAAGAGCAATAATTGTAGATAAAAATGACGCAACGGGCAATACCGTATTTGCAGGCAGTGTAGGTGGGGGCATCTGGAAATGTACTGATTTCAAAAGTCCAAACTACATCTGGACCAAGGTAAATGATAATATGGAGAATCTTGCGGTAACAGCATTAGCCCAGGATCCAAGCTCCCCCAATATTATGTATGCGGGTACAGGTGAAGGATTTGGTAATGCAGATGCAATAAGAGGAGCCGGTATATTTAAGTCTATTGATGGTGGTAGTACATGGAGCAGGCTTCCATCAACAGAACCATCAACTTCCAATGATTACACTTATATACAAGATATAGTGGTTACTGCTTTGGGTCATGTATATGCTTCTTGCAGAAGTGCTATCTTTTGTAATTCGGGCGGTGTTAATAAGTCAACAGACCAGGGTGCTACATGGACCAGAGTAATTGGATCTTACAACAGTTCGGGGTCATGTGCAGATGCCCTTTATTTTAGAGGTAATGATTTGGAAATAGCGGCAAATGGAGACTTGTATGCAAGTACAGGTTTATCAGGAAGTAATAATGCAACATATGGCCATGTATTTAAATCTGCAGCTTCTCTACAGGCAATGCAAGGTGAGGCCGGACAATGGACAGAGATAACCCCAGTGCCACCCACAGGCGAAGCTGGTTTCAGAAGAATTGAAATTGCCTGTGCCCCTTCAAGTTCTTCCCGGGTATATTTATTATGTCAAAAGTATAATGATGCTACCGTAACAAAGTTTTACAGAAGTAACAATGGCGGTATAGCATGGACAGCTATCAATGTACCCACATGGTGCGATCAGGGAAATATTAGAACTGATTTTACAAGAGGGCAATCATGGTATGATCTTATTGCGGCATTTGACCCACAAAATGCAAGTAAGTTATTAATTGGCGGTGTAGATGTAATGGCTTCGTCTGATGGAGGGAGTAACTTTACACAATTAACAAAATGGTCCGGAAGCACAGCCTGTGGTTCTTCGCTTGCAACCATTCATGCTGACATTCATAACATAGTTTACATGAATGGATCTTCTACTGATCTAATTGTAAGTAACGATGGTGGTTTGTTTTATTCCACAGATGGCGGAACTACTTTCAGTAGCAGAAACAATGGATACAATGTAACCCAGTATTATGCAGTAGCTGTTCATCCAGATGCAGGATCCCCTTACATGTTGGCAGGAGCCCAGGACAATGGAAGCCATAAACTTATTTTTCCGGGTTTGGGTGCTGCAACTACAGCTACAGGCGGTGACGGAGCATACTGCTTTATAGATCAACTTGATCCAAACATTCAAATAACATCTTACGTATATTCCAATTATTACTTTTCCAGAAATGGAGGTAATACTTTTAGCCAGTTTTTAAGTAATAACAATGGCGATTTTATTAATCCTTCCGAGTATGACAGTAAATCTAAATTGTTGTATTGTAACAATGGCCTTGGAGTTATGGGAAGAGTAAAAAATATAGTAACGGGTACTCCTACAATGGAAACGTTTAATGTTCCCAATATTTCTTCTCAATATATTTCTACACTTAAAGTAGATCCAAACACTGATAACAGATTGTTCATTGGTACCACCTCAGGTACTGCTAAAGTTGTAAGGGTTGATAATGCAAATACTACCCCTACATATACTACACTTTCATTTCCCGCTGTATCTGGATACATTTCATCTATAGATGTTGAAGATGGAAATGGAAGCCATTTACTGGCAACCTTATCTAACTATGGAGTTACCAGTGTTTATGAAAGTACAGATGGTGGCACTTCCTGGACTGATATAGAAGGTAACTTACCTGATATGCCTGTTCGTTGGGGGATATTTCTTCCAGGCAGCGGCCTAAGAATAGCTCTGGCAACCGAACTCGGTGTTTGGACTACTTCAACTCTGGTAGGCTCTACACCTACCTGGGCTCCGGATAATAACGGCTTTGCTAATGTTAGGGCTGATATGCTTAGGTTTAGAAAAAGTGACAGTACAATAACAGTTGCAACTCATGGCAGGGGGGTATTTAGTACAAATTTATCCACGTTACCTGTTACCCTATCTAGTTTCAAAGGTAAATTGCAGGATAAACATGCCGCACTTGAGTGGAAAACTGCATCAGAAAGCAATACAAGTATATTTGAAATAGAAAGAAGCTATAATGGCAGTGCTTATAAAAAAATTGGTATTGTAAAAGCAGCAGGAAACAGCAGTACTTTAAAAACATACAATTTCTATGATAGGGAAATTGCATTAGCTACAAACTACTATAGGCTACGAATGGTTGACAAAGATGGCAGTAGTGCATATAGCAATATTGTATTGCTGAAAAATGAAACCTCAATTCAAAATGTTACTGTACTTAATAACCCATTCCGAAGCTATATCGACATCCGGTTTGATAAGATACCAGTTGGTACAGTAAAAATTCAGTTGTCGGATATTAATGGAAAAATAATTAAAGTGGTTAATTATGCATCAATTAATCAAGTGACTCACAGATTTACAGTAGGTCAAAATGCTGTAACAAATGGAACTTATGTATTGACCATATATGCTGCTGATGAAAGAATATCAAAGCAGGTATTTAAACAATAAACATTGAATGAATTTAATAGGTTGTTACAATTTGTAACAACCTTTTTTTATTAAAATAAAAATCACACTTATGCCTAAAATCAGATTTACTATAAGCTTTTGTATTTTACTTATGAGTGTGTCATTAGGATCATGTGCCCAAACCAAATTTGGGATAGTGAAAGCAAGGGCTTACATGCAACTCAATATGCCCGGCACAATCCCTGTGGGAGATGAACATAAAGGCCCCGATACTACTTACAAAGTTTATGTTGAAACCCGTGCCGGTATTAATCTTAACTATATTGGAGCCCAAATAGGACAGAACAGTTATAAGATATTATCCTCAAAAGTCACTCCTCCTGTCAATATTGGTATTTCGCAAGAAACCGGTGAGGCTGCAATTGTAACCGCAACAAAAGGGAATAACCTTTGGCAACTAAATCTGGAAAAAAACGAGCCAATTCAATTCATTAAAAATTATGGTGGAGAATCAAAAATTATCGTAACCCTAAAGTTAAGGTACAAGAAAAAAAATTACAACTACCGTGTATCACGTATAAGCGTTTTACAACCCGAACTACATATGTAATGTCGGGTACTTCCTGATTAGACATTGCCTTCCCTAAAATGATACGATAGAGCGTTATTTATGAGCAATAAAAATCGGAATATTTAAAGCAGCTATCAGCGAGTCTGCAATACTTTGATTTAACCACCTTGAAAAGGTGCTCCGTTGATATGCGCCCAGAACAACCATGCAATTACTTGTTTGTGTTTGCAGGTATTCAGTCATACCTTTTTGTGTATCGCTGTCTTTTATTACCGATTGAAGTACTAAACTGTATTTTTGTTTAAGCAATTCTTTAAGATAATGTTGGTTTGGAAAATGGTTACTATGTTTATTGTCAGTTACCATTAAAATCTCAATTTGTTGTTCGGGTAAAACTGAAAATAAATAGCCAAATTGTTTTATAGCATAAATAGATGCAGGACTGCCGTCGTAGCAAAAAATAAACTTCTCTATGGGTGTAAATACCTTAGGTACAAGCATAACAGGACAGTCTGTGCCAGCAAGTAATTCTTTAATAAAATGACTTGGATCTGATTTGTCCCAGTTTGAAAATTTTTCATGGGCACCAATCAAAATCATATCTGCATAATAGCTTTCATTTAACAGAGATTGAATGGCTATAATCCTATCCTGATGTATGTTGTATTTTATTCCCTCTTTGTTAAACCGGGATTGTATTTTGTGCAAGGCTGCCTTTCTTACCTCTTCTTCTTCCTCACTAATTTTTTCTACTTCTGACCATTCTGTAAACAGATGCTTATGTTCATGTCTTGGCTGATGGTAAGTAATATCTTCTAAAAATGTAGCTACAATATGTGCATTAAAATGTTTGGCGAGGTATGCTGCACAATCAACGGTACTTTCGGAAATATTCAGTCCATCAAGTGCTGCTATTACTTTATTCATACATAATTTATTATCAAGTTAGTAACTTTTTTCCAGTTATTACTTATTCATTGTACAGGGATTAAAAAATGATTCTTTCCAATCTGCAACTATCCACCTTTTTCCCTTATTGATATTATCTGCATCAAAGGGTAGCTTAAATGAACGCAACCAACTGCTAAAGTTATATTCTCTCTTTTTAAAAGATTCATTGTCTTCTTTAAGGTGAGACTTCCTTTCTGAACTTATCGTTAACAACCTTTATAATATTAAGAAAAACAAAAATACAGTGGAGAGTAAGTAATTTTTATGATTGTTTCTTACTGATTTTATGATTTTTATCAGTTGAATTATTTACCCTTTTATGTTATGGCGAAATTTTGTGTATAGGCTTGCCCCGTTTTTCTGAAAAGCACAAATGAGTAATTCCTCAATCGTAGTATAAGTAATTGAATCGATTTCACTAAATAAATAAGCCACTCTGATTTTGGTAGAGTGGCTTTACAACTATTTACAGTTTATTTAATGGTTAGCTGTGGTGTCCTTTACTTTCTTTTTGAAGAAACCATTTATTAATCCTTTTACAGATTCTACGGGTTTGGGTTTGGGTATAGTGCTATCGCCGGTGGTATTTTTTGTGCCAAGTAATTGTTTTGTGAGTTCATCTTTTGCAGTTGTAATAGCTTGTTTTTTTAAAGACGCAATGGTGTCTTTTACGGCAGTTGTAACAGCCTGCTTTGTACTATCTATTTTAGCTTTGGCAAAATCAAGTGCCTGCTGTTTCAATTGTGTGGCAAGGTTTTCTACGCCTTGTTTCAGATCAGTTTTTACAGTTGGATTTTTGAAAAATCCACCCAATTTTAAGTTTAGGTTTACTACGTCACCTACTTTTAACGGAACCCCTTTGTTATTGATTTGTGTTACCAGGTTATTGACCAATTGATTGCCCTGTTCACCCATTAATGAGCGGGGCAGTTTCATATTTATCAAATAATCAAGCGATTGGTCAAAGCCTTGCATGCCACCAATTTCCATATCAATATTGTTCACTTTTATGGTAAAAGGTTTTACCAATAACTTACCATTACTGAACTCAAAATAGTTTTTTACGTCTTTAAGAGAAACCTGTTCAAGCGCTTTTACATTTAGGGTACTTGCAATTTTCTCCAATGGTGCAAATTTGCTAAGAAAACCTTCAATAAGTAACAAATTTCCATTTCCTGTAAGGGTATTCATATCGGGCATCATATTATCGCCAAGCTTACCTTTCAAAGAAAGTTGAGAGGTTAATTTTCCGGCAATAAATTTACCAATGGGCATTAGTTTTTGTACGGTATTAAATGCATTGAATGTCTTCTGCACATCTACCTTGTTAACGTTGTAAACCAGAGAAATATCCGGTTTTGTTTTGCTGAATTTTGTTGAGTAGCTACCGTTTATTGTCATAGAACCATCTAATGCATTTCCACTTACATTTTCAATGGAAACGGTTTCATCATATATCTTAAGGCCGCCGGAAATGTTTGTTATATCTACCTTGTCGTAGTGAACTTTGTCGGCTTTGCAGTTAATGGCCACATCAAGATTTGAAGGCACTACAAACGGCGCTGCTGCACTACCTTTTACTGTAGTATCTGTTGATGTTCCCATCCAATCGTTCAGGTTTATGTTATCTGCACTTACAGCAAAAGAAGCATTTAGTGGTTTGTTTTGCAACATGTAATTCAACAGGTTATTTATCTGACCGGTACCGTTGAAGTTAGTTGAAAGATATTGACCGGTAAGTGCCGTTATATTTACTTTGGAAGGTGTAAACGAAGTTGCAAGGTTGTTTATTTTTACTCCGGTTGGGTAGTCTTTTGCTACGTACAAAAAGTTACTAAGGTCAACACTTCCCGCTGCTGCAAACTGATCATATTTTTGTGCCTGTATATCCTTTACATTCCCTTTTACACTGACATCTGCATTCAGCAAACCACTTAGTTTGGTGCCGTCTTCCAGCTTTACCATTTGTGCAACTTTACCCAGGTCAAGTTTGCCTTTTGCAGCGGCATCTATAAACATATTGCTGATAGGGTTTTTAACCAAAAGTCTTATATCAAATGGTTCATTATCCATTTCAAAATGTGCACTTTCTACATTAACTACCGTGTTGTCAGTAATGCCATCAGGATTATCAACACTTGCTTTAATATTTATTTTTTGCAGCGGTTTAGGCAGGTCGGGATATTGAAAAAAGCCATCCTTTACCTCAAGGTTTATGTGGTAAGAAGGGATACTCTTTTTATTATAAGTTCCTTTAACGGTACCATTGAAAATAGCCGATCCGCTTGTTTTTATTTTACTAAAATCGTTTTTATAAACAGCAGGTACTAGTGATAAAATATTCTTGAAATCTGTAGAGGGAGCTTTAAAAGAAATGTCCATGTTATAACCATTTGTTCCAAGGTCTTTTATGGTTCCTTTCCCTGAAATTTTTAATTCACTTACTTCAATATTATCTGTATTAAAAGTGTAGGTTTTGTTTTTGTTGTCAATATCTATATTAGCTTCTATATTGGTTGGTGTTTGGTACAAATAAGGAATGCCGCCATAGTTGAAAGTTACTGCATCAGCTTTGGTCGTCGTCTTCAGCGTAAAAAGATCTGAAGTAAAATCGCCACTTCCTTCGTGGGTCAGGTTCACTAATTCGGTACTCATATGAGACACCTCATCTTTGTATTGTATATAGGCATTTTTAATAGCATACTTTTTCAGCGCTATTGTAAATGGTTTATTTTCTGTAGGGGTAATTTGGGTTGAATCAGGCTTAACAATATCCCAATTGGCAATTCCGTCTTTATTTACTAAAGCATGTATACGGGCAGATTCTATATAAATTGAATAAATGGTCATATCCTTGCCTTTAATAACACTCATAATGTCCATGGCAGCTTCAATGCTTTTTGCTGCAATAAGGGTATCAGAGGAAAATGTATTGCTTCCAATAATTTCCAAATCCTGCAAACCGACAGATACTTTTGGAAAATGCTTGAAAAAAGAAATATCAACATCTTTAAAATCAACCTTAGCATTTATTTTTTTGTTGACTTCTGATTTTACCAATGCTACAATTTGTTTTTTGAATAAATAAGGTGCAGCAAATGCTAAAGCAACCAATATTACTAGTAGAGCAACCAATATTTTTATAATTTTTTTGAACATTTTTTATTTTTATTTCTGTGGATGAATGTCATTGTATTGTGCCTGCGAAATTAATGGAATGTTATTTAATTACACGTTTCGTAATTTTTTCATTTGAGGTGTTTTAGTAGACCTACATACAAGAAAATTCATTATAAAAAGAATTATACAGAGGGGGAAAATGCGATCAAAATTTATGAAAAGCTTTACCCCTTTTTATCGCTTGGTTGAAATTACTGGCATCAGAAAAGAGGATTTAATTGAACAGCAGCATTTGGAATGTTTTAAATAAAAAAAATAGTACATGACATCAGTAAGTAATACTACTGAATCATGTACTAAAAAATATTGAAAATGAAAGTTGCGGTTATACTACCAATACACTATTGATGCTACCAAACTCATTGGTTAATTCTTTATCAGCATCAGGTTCGTTGACCCATAATGTTTCGTTTATACGATATTTAAACTGGTGCTCAGTGTTTTTAGGAAGAGATACTTCAGATGAGAAACTGCCATCTTTTTTCTTGCTCATTATGATTGAATTTTCCCAATCGCTGTTAAGGCCAAGTATTTCTACAGTTTCAGCATTTTCTACATTTACAGCAAATTTTACTTTGCAATAGTCTTTAGTTTTGAAGTAAGTTTTTTGTATCATAATATTTAATTTGTACTGGAATGTTTTCTTTGCCTTAATACCATGTATAGTGAAAGGTAACCCTGCTAACAGGTGTTAGTCCTTTTTTATCCGAACAATTACAGCGTTTAATTGTATAAAAAACGTCGTTCTAATATGAACGACGTTTGTAAAAAGCAGCAGCTTTGGCTTACAAATAGATTATTATAATTTCCTTTTCATTTTTAATTCCATTGATTTAAATTCTTTACCATCTCTTGTGTCATACATTGTCATCATTTGCGTATTGTCATCAATTATGGTAAATACTTCTCTTACATTGTTTTCTTTTCCGGTTGTAGGATCTATCATTTTACCTAAGAAAGTAATGTTTTTCATTACAGGATTATAATTTCCTTCCATATACATTACTCCTGTTCCCATGTTGTCAACCCAGGTACTTATAAATTTCTTTTTTGCATTATCATACCCTACAGTACTCATGCCTTCAAATTGCATTCCATTGACCATACCACTCACATTAGATTGTTGGTAGCGTCCTCCCATAATCATTTTATTTACAGCGGTCATACTACTTGTGGTAGGCGGGGCATCGGGAGCCATCCAAAAGGTTGCTTCTTCTGACCAGGTACCATCTGACTTAGCCAACATTTTATGATAATTGCCTGGGGTCATGTAATCCATCCACATCTTCATCATTGCTGCACTATCTCCACCCTGTGCCTGAGTATTTTTTGAAGTTATGAATATGATTGTAAATAGTAAAAGTATAAGAGAGACTTTCTTCATAATAGCAATTTTAAAGTTGTTGATAAAAATTGGAGAATAAAGCTAAGAAAGTTTGACAAATTTCAACCTTAAAAAAAAGCCTCATTTCTGATTAAGAAATGAGGCTTAAGGTTTTTGTTTTCGATTGCTTTCGTGGTTTTTCAAAGAAAGTAACTGATTAACAAAAAAATGGCCTTTCACATTGGATTTAATTGATATTTCAGAGATATTGGATAGTATAACATATTAAACGGGTATGGATTATATTAAAGTGTTTCTAAAAGTCTTAACACTGCCCTTAACAGGCAAACCGAACATAGAGTACAAAAGGGAGAAGTTTTGAAAAAAGTTTGGGGCAAAAAAAATGGCAAGTTACTTACATCGCACCGCTACAACCATTTACCCTTGCTGCATTCCTGCCCTGGGGGAGTTCAATAGGAGCTGGCCGTGTAAGACTTGCCGGTGCAAATGTAGTGCATGGATATTTATAATTGATATTGTTTTTGGAGTTTTTTAAAATTCATTTTTCTCTTGTATGTGCATTATGGATTTATAAGGACCGATTGGAGCTCTTTAATGTTATTCTAAAAATTGTTTTTTTGTTTGCAAATAAAAAATTGGGTGGCACAATAAATGAATCATAGTAAAATAAACATTACAAATATGAAATTCATTTATTCCATTACCGCAGTATTAATAACTCTTGTTTTAGGAATTGCATGTGATACCTTACAAAATCTTCCTACCAATACCACAGGAAATTTGTTTTCCTTGAATGGTACTTGGAAACTTTCTACGTCTAACGATGCGAATGCTTTGGCGGGCAGTACCATTACAGTATATCCATTAGCAGGAAATGCCGTTGTTAAATCTATTGCAAATAATACTTATTGCATTCGTAAGAATGATGAAATGTGGAAAACTGTAAAGTCAAATGGGTCCGGAGGATTTACCATTTCGGTATTGGTATCGGCCTGCAATGATGCTACTGTTTATAAAGAGGGTATAATAACCGTAGTCACTAATGATAAAATTACCGTTAATGGTTCTACAGTTAACAATAAGCCCTTAATTCAAACCTGGGAACGGGTAAAATAATTTCACGATGTTGCACACTCAAAAATTCTTTTTTCAATTTACATTTTTTATAACCGGTAAATTTTCATTTTTATTATAATGGGGTTTTCATTAAAAAAATTTTTCAATTTTAGCTTTGTTAGCAAATATCGGTTTAGACTTATTTTTTACATTTCAGTCTTATGGACCCTTGTGGACTTGTTTATGGTGCTGACACGTAGTGAGCCATTTTACTATAGTATTGTTGAGGCTAAAGTGTTGCGGGTGGTGCTGGTTTTTACAATGAGTTTACTTATTAATTATTTATTGGTTTTTAAATTGCGGAGACTTTTTCGCAACAGGTCTTTGTGGATAGGATTTATCTTCAGAAGCCTTATATTACTTATTGCCGCCTATATTGTAAACTTTATAATTCATGCTGCGGATATTATCATAATCGGGCATTTGAGTATAAGTGAAGCATTGGCTAATTATGGAAAAGACGCCTTTAGCCAATTGTGGCTTACACAAAAAGTAATTTACTGGTTACTGCTATTCATTATTACCCAATTTGTTATAGAAGTAAATGAAAAGTATGCCCCGGGAGTATTTTTAGATATATTACTTGGTAAATACTTACAACCAAAAATTGAAAAGAGAATTGTAATGTTTATGGATCTTAAAGATTCAACCCCCATAGCAGAAAAGCTTGGCCATCAGTTGTATTTTAAATTTATTCGGGAATTTATATATCAGGTCAGCAATGCACTCATAGAACATGGCGGAGGCATATATCAATATGTAGGAGATGAAGTTGTTGTCTCCTGGATGTTTTCTATAAAGAATACAAAAAATTGTATGTCTGCATTAATAGATGCCAGAAAAAATTTACAGAAAAAGAGCGAAGATTTTCGTCGTATTTACGGTATTATACCAGAATTTAGGGTGGGGATACATATAGGAGATGTAACCGTTGGAGAAATTGGGGTTATAAAAAAAGACATTGCCATGAGTGGCGATACTATGAATACAACTGCCCGTATAAGAACTGCCTGCAGTGAGTTGAATCAGAAATATATTGTTTCAAAAGATTTTATGGACAATGTTGATTTGAAAGATTGGCAAACAGAAAATCTCGGACTTGTAGAACTAAAAGGCAAAAAAGACGGATTGGAACTATTTGCCTTAAAAATATAAATAAAAAAACTGCGGAGCTAAAGAACGAAAAATTCTTCAACTCCGCAGCTAATGAAAGGATTACTTTTATCTATACCTGCCTTAATATGGTTTTATGATGGAATGTGCGGTACCACTTTGTGAGGTCCATTCAGCTTTGAAATAATATGCTTTTCCACTTCCCGGACACCCGGTTGGATTGCCAGATGCATCTAATCCAAAAGTTACTGTGATATCTCTTGTGAGTTTTGTATGTAAAATCTTACCACTTACTAACCTGTAATCGCAATCTGCTTTTATTACCAGTGGATCTATAACACGGGTGCTAAATGATTGTCCTAATCTGTTTGTTCCCCAAACCGCCACATTTGTAGCTCCATCAACAGTTGCTTTGCCGGTTACAGAAATTACAAAACCTGTATTATAAGTAAATGTTCTTTGCTTTGCAATCTGCCACTGACGGCTTGTGCCGTTGTCAAAAGTTGCACTCATATTGCTGCTTGCAAAGGTGTGTACAACGTTGCTAACGCTGCCTGTTATTAATTCTCTTAATAAATGCCCTGTAACATTGGTAAGTATTTTTGTGCCATTTAATACCAGGCTTTTGTTATCTCTTAGCCTGGTAATTTTCAGGTTTTGAATTTCAACACTAATTTCAGCGCCTGCATTTTTCCATTTTGTGTTTTTATTCATTCCCAATCTCACTACACCTTGCCTGGTGCGGGTTCCATTACAATTGTTGCCACTGTAAGTAAGAACAACAAATCTTTTCAGTAATGTACTATCTCTTGTTATGGTAACATTGCAGGTGTCAACATTAGTCTTTCCCCCTAACAATGGATCAGTTTCAAGTACACCATTAATATCGTCAGATACTGCATCATCTTCAGCATTAAACATAGCCTGATCATCTGTTTGATAGGTAACATCGCTGGTAAGATCAATTTCAGAGGAAGTTGAATCTTTTTTGCAACCATTCATTACAAACAAGAGGCTGCTGCAAGCCACCATAATAACTATACTAATCCTTTTCATAATTATCGAAATTTATTTTAATAAAATTTATTGACTAAACGATAGACTAATGACAAATTGTATAGTTTAATTTAGTGCTTAATTTTTTGCAATTAATTCATATGGAAGAATTAGCATATAATTTTTTGCTAAAAATGTCGTTTGACACTATTTAATGTTAGTTTCTAAATAAATATTAAATACATTTACTCTATATCCTATATTTATGATTATTGCCAGAATACTTGTGTTTGAAAGTAATAATAAAGACTATGAATACTTGCAAGGGCAATTATCTCCATTTGGTTATTCTTCTGATAGTTTTCTACAGATTTCAAATATTGGTGAAATCAAAACAAAAAACATTAAAGATTTTTCTCCCGAAGTTATATTCCTTTCTATAGAAAATGATGATGACGATTTATTTGTTGAATATTATTTAGAGGTTCAAAGCCTGTTTCCTGTTATTCCATTTATAATATTTTCAAATAGAGACGATGATGAATTGGCAGTAAAATGTGTACATGCCGGTGCTCAAAGTTTTATGACCAAAGAAATTTTTACCGGCTCGCAATTGTACAGAGTCATCTGCTTTAGTCGCGAAAGAAATGTTTTGAGACAGGAATTAAAAAGGCTTAAAGAAGATTACCTGAATATTTTTGAAAATAGTGTGCCCATGTTGGTGGCAGATAAAAACTCAAGAATGCTTATTTCGGCCAACAAAGCTGCTATTGAATTGTATGGATATTCTCAACAAGAATTTAGCAATATTAGTCTGGATGATTTGAGAGATAGTAGCAATAGCTTTAAATCAACTAATACAAACTCATTGTTTGAAGGTTATAATGTTGTTCACTTTACAAAGCATGGAGATAAGCTCTATCTGGAAATTACAGAAACCCCCCTGATATACAACAATGTTCCATCTGTATTATTAGGCATAAACAATGTAACCAGTAAGGTTTTGTCTGAATTAGAACAAAGAGCTGCTACCCAAAGATTGGATGCAATTTTCAATGCAACACATGATTTGATTTTTTTGGTAAATGATGAAAGAAAATTTGTACAGGTTAATAAATCAGCCTCTAAAGTATTAGGATATCATACAAACGAGTTACTTGGTATGTGTGCTGAAGATATATATGATTCTTCGTTAGCCTCAACAGATAGTATGCATGACCTTTGGAATGCATTTTTGGTAAACGGAAAGCACAAAGGTGTAGTAAAAGTGAGAACGAAAAGTGGTGAAATAATTATTTGTTCTCATAATGCTACAGCAAATATTTTACCCGGGTTACATCTGTCTGTACTTACAGATATTACACTAAATGAGCAGAACATTAAAAAAATAGAGGAGCAGGCAAATAAGATTGATAACATATTGGATAATATAAGCGACTGCTTTTTCACAATGGATAAAGACTCCATATTAACCTATTGGAATAAAGCAGCTGAAAAAACTACTTCTATCTCCAAAGAAAATGTTTTAGGTAAAAATATCTTGGAAATTTTTGAAGCTGCTAAGAAAACTTCTATTTATAGTAATTATCAAAAAGCAATGGTATCAAAAGTTCCGGTTCATTTCGAAGAGTATTATGAACCCTTAAAAATGTGGAACCGGATATCTGCTTATCCTACCGAAGAAGGGTTAGCCGTTTTCTTTTGCGATATAACTTCAGAAAAAAAGCATACTTTAGAAATACAGGAAGCACGAAATAACCAATCTGCCCTAATTAATTCCTGTAAGCATTTAATTTGGTCAGTAGATCATGAAATGAAACTTCTTTCTTTTAATGAAGCTTATGCAAACCGGATATTACAGGTAGCCGATACCCCTGCTAAGGAAGGGATGCAATTGCCCGTAAAATTTTACAATGAAGAGCAAACTCAAAGGTGGAGACAGTATTATAAAAGGGCATTGAATGGTGAAGTATATACTATTGAAGAAGTCATTGATGACCGTAAGACCGGAAAAATGAAAATTGCTGAAATAACCTTTAATCCATTTTGTGATGTTAGCACAGGTAAAATAAGAGGTGTTGCATGCTATTCACATGATATTACATTAAGGGAAGAGCAAAATGTTTTATTAAAAGAAAATGAAGAAAACCTAAAAAAAATAACAAGAAAGCTTGAAAAAATAATGAATTCATCTCTTGATGTAATTTGTTCATTGGATAATAAAGGACGTTTTTTACAGGTAAGCAAAGCTTCGCTTTATGTATGGGGTTATTCACCAGACGAACTAACAGGAAAATTTGCACTAAACTATATTGCTCTACAATCATCTGATGTTACTAAAATAGCGGCTCAAAAAATAATTAAGGGGGCAGTTTATACAGACTTTCAAAATGTATTTGTACATAAAAACGGGCATCATGTGCCAGTAATATGGTCTGCAAGATGGGACAAAGATGACCACATTATGTTTTGCGTAGCAAGAGATGCATCTGCCCTTAAGGAAGCTGAAAAAGCAAAAACTGAAACCGAACAACGTATAACAGCATTGGTGCAGAATGGAACAGATATTATAGGTATACTTGACGCTGCTGCTAATTATGTATATATAAGCCCTAATGTAAAAAAACTGATGGGTTATGAGCCTGAATTTCTTTTGAAAACAAATGCATGGGATTTTATTCATCCCGACGATTTAGAGATTTCTGTTCGTGAATTAGAAATGGTATTAACAAAGGGAGAGGTAAAACTTGCTGCATTCAGATATAAGAGTGGTTTTGGCGAATGGAGGTGGTTAGAAACTGTGGCATCAAACCAATTGCATAACCCTGCAATCCGTGGAATAGTAATAAGCTCCAGAGACATTACAAGTCGCAAACAAATAGAAGCTGAACGTGAACTTATGATTCAGGAGTTACTTAAAAGCAACGCCGACCTAAAACAGTTTTCATTTATTACATCGCATAATCTTAGGGCACCGCTTTCCAATATTGTAGGTATCCTTAACATTATTGAGTATGACCAATTGGATAAATACAATAGGAATATGCTGGAAATGCTGAGCAAATCTGTTGGTCAATTAGGACAAACCATTAACGATTTGTCTAAAATACTAATCATAAAAAACAATGTAAACGTAGTTATTGATGATATAGACCTGAACCAGATGTTTAATCAGGTCAACAGTGTTTTTCTTAATACCCTCAATGATGTTTGTGCAGATGTTGAGCTCAATTTCAACGTGTCACATATACCCTTTAGTGCAACTTATTTTGAAAGCATTTTGGTAAACCTTATTTCAAATGCTATAAAATATAGGTCCCCCGATAGAAATTTATCAATAAAAATTTCAACTTATGAAGAACCGGATGGAAATATAAGTTTAGAATTTTCTGACAACGGTATTGGTATTGATCTTAAAAGGCACAAGAATAAGTTATTTGGCCTCTATCAAAGGTTTCACGACCATACCGAAGGCCATGGACTTGGTTTATTTATTATAAAATCTCAAATAGTAGCACTCGGTAGTAAAATTGATCTGCAAAGCGAAGTTGATATAGGCACAACTTTTACAATAACTTTTAAAAGGGAAAATACTTTTGCTTTTGCCTAAGATTACAAATCATCAGTCTCAAATTTTCTATAACTAATAAAATAGTATAGCCCCAAATACACCAAAGACATTAATAGCAAAGCTTCGGTATTGTAAGATAGTGTTAGCTGACTTACAATCATTTTAAAAACAGGAATGCGGATAAGGTTGTCAGTAGTTTCAAGAGGTAGATAACGGCCAAAGTTGTCAACATATTTATTCAAAAGACCCGCAAGCATATTTTCAATTATGGTAGAATATAAAAAGTAAACACCTATAGTTATTCCTGACCTTTTAAACAATAAACTAAACAGCAATGCAGCAGAAGAATAGCTCAATGCCTGAATGAAAAAATATCCTATAAACTCAATTTTTTCAAAACTAAAGGCTGCATCTTCCTGAAGGCCAAATATTATGGCTGTAATAAAAACAGCTAAGGTAGCAACAAGTGAAATGACCACTGTCAGCAACATTTTCACCAGAATAAATTCTTTTCGGCTCCAGCCGTCAATTACATTTTGGCGGTGAGTTTTATAGCTGAATTCGTTTGTGATTGAAATGATAATCAGCAACCCCAACATAAACATTAGAAAGCTACTTGTATAACTAACCATATGCCATACATCAGGAAAGTCGAACGGTTTACCAATGATAGCGCCGGTCATTCCCTTATCATCCTTTGGTCTTGATTCATAAATTAAATGGCTGATATAAGCCGCCCCAAAAATGCTGATCAAATACAATATAGATAACACCCAAAACGTGGTGTAGTTCTTAACCTTCATCCATTCTATTTTCAACAGCTTTAACATACCTTATAAATTAATTTTATTTTTTTAAACCCTAAACCCTAAACCCTAAACCCTAAACCCTAAACCCTAAACCCTAAACCCTAAACCCTAAACCCTAATTATTAGTCAATTCAAAAAACTTAGCTTCCAGGCTTTTCTTTTTTAATTGTAAATGATTCAAAACAACCCCCCGTTCATAGCAATAGCGGTTGATAGCTTCAAGGTCAGCCGTGCCTTGCGGATAATAAATGAATAAATGATTGTTTTGTTCTTTCATGTTTTTAAAGCCTTCCATACCTGCAACAATACTTTTAAGTTTGGTAAAGTCAGCGGCAGCAACTTCTACTATATCTTCATTTACCAATACCTCATCTACAGGGCCGGCGGTCAGTAGTTTCCCCTTTTTTAGTATAGCTACATGGGTGCATACTTTTTCAACCTCATCCAGCAGGTGACTAGCCATAATTATTGTTTTGCCTTCACTTGCCAGACGAATAATTAGTGACCTGATTTCAGCAATTCCAACCGGGTCAAGACCATTGGTTGGTTCGTCAAATACCAACACATCAGGATTGCCCAACAGTGCCGATGCAATGGCAAGGCGTTGTTTCATGCCTAATGAGTAGGTGCTGAATCGGCTTGTTTTTCGTTCTGCTAAATTTACTTTTTCTAAAACAGAGGGAATGTCAGAAGGGTCACAACCTTTTATGGCAGCGTTTATTGCCAGATTTCTTTCGCCTGATAAATAATGATAAAAATTGGGTGTTTCTAACAACGTGCCAATATGTTTTCGTTGCGCCGCATGTGGTGTTTCACCAAAAAATGTAAAACTACCCGAGCTTGGCTTTAAAATATCCATCACAATGCCGAGCATAGTTGTCTTTCCACTACCGTTTGGTCCTAAAATACCAAAAACGCTGCCGGCAGGTACGGTAAATGATACATTGTCAAGTGCCTGTATATTGCCATAGTTTTTACTAATTCCGTTTAGTGCTAATACATCACCTGTAATAACAGGCCTCTGAAATGCCGTATTAATATTGGAATCCATCGAATGAGCAGTTTTATTTCGGGACAAGATAATAAGAATTGGTATCCATTTGTATTTTCCTGTGATGAGTGGTAGATTTCAAATTTGAACAAATGTGATTTTTGGTGGTTATACCTAAAAGATTAATATAGTAGCTACTAGTGTTTATTATTAGCGTATGTTGAAAATAGTTTATAAAACTGATTTGTGAATTTTTTTTGCAAAATGAATCAACTGTAATTATATATGTTGATTAAAAACCGGATTAAATTTTAAATAAATAAAAAAATCTGTTTCCGGTTACAATGAAATAAAATATATTTGTCAAATGCAAATGAATTTTACTCTTTTATCGTTTATTGTAAAAAACAACATTCATTTAATGGTTACCCACCAAAACGGGTTATAAAACTGCGCATATTTACTGACCTTTACCCACTTTTATTGTAACTCATATTCATGAAACTGAAACATGTATCTGTTTTTGCTATAGCATTATGTTTGTCTAATGGCATATTTGCTCAGTTTAGAAAGTATTCAAATGAATTTCTAAACATAGGTGCCGGAGCCCGTGGGCTTGGCATGGGTGGGGCACAGGTGGCATCTGTAGAGGATGCTACTGCCGGGTATTGGAACCCCGCAGCACTCACCAGTATTAAACAATATCCACAACTTGCCGGTATGCATGCAGATTATTTTGCGGGCATAGGCAAGTACGATTATATTGGAATTGCCATTCCACTTAAGGACGAAAAACGGGTAGTTGGATTGTCCATTCTTAGGTTTGCAGTAGATGATATTCCGAACACACTTTTTCTGGTAGAACCCGACGGTTCAGTTAACTACAACAACATTCGCACTTTTTCTTCTGCGGATTATGCTTTTTTACTTTCCTATTCACAAAAAATAAAAGATACCAAAGACTATAAGTTAAGCTTTGGGGGCAACGCAAAAATCATTTACCGTAAGGTGGGAAGTTTTGCATCAGCAATGGGTTTTGGGTTTGATGCAGGAATTAAATACCAATCTCAAAAATGGAAATTTGGATTAAGTGCACGGGATATTACCACCACTTTTAACGCATGGTCATTTTCTTTCAGCGATAGAGAAAAAGAAGCATTGTACCTAACGAATAATGACATTCCTGTAAAAAGTGTAGAACTAACAGCACCAAGAATAATTGCAGGTGCTTCAAGAACTTTTCCGTTGAATAAAAAGTTTTCTCTAACAGCAGAAGCAAATCTTGATCTTACTTTTGATGGGCAAAGAAATACGGTTATTAGTAGTAAAGTTGTGAATATTGACCCTAAAATAGGGCTTGAAGCATCTTATCAAAACAGCATATTCTTTAGGGCAGGTATCTCTAATTTTCAGAAAGGTCTTGCAGATGGCGATACAGTCAATCAAAAGAAAGTCTGGATTTATCAACCAAGTTTGGGTGCAGGGTTCAAAATTAAGAATGTAATGATTGATTATGCCTTTACTAATCTGGCTAACCAATCTAATCCACTGTACACTCACATTGTTTCACTGCGTTTAGATCTTAGAAAAAATGATTAAAAATTTTGGTACAAACCATTTATATAAAAGAGCGAGTATGAAAAAGTTTTCTGCCTTATTGATCTTTTTGTTTATTGTAAAATTTGTGGTGGCACAATCCTACTACAACGAATGGATAGATTTCAACAAGACTTATTATAAATTTAAAATTGGGTCTACAGGGCTGTACCGCATAAATGTTGCAGATCTGACAAGCTTAGGTTTGGCTAATGAACCTGCACAAAATTTTCAGATATGGAGAAATGGTAAACAAGTTGTGCTATATACAAGTACACAATCCGGACCATTAGGTACAAATGGCTATATAGAATTTTGGGGTGAAAAAAATGATGGAGTTACAGATCTGGATTTATACAGACTTCCACAATATCAACTATCTACTCAGGAAAGCCTGATAACAGATACCGCTTCATTTTTTCTTACAGCCGTTACGGGTAACAATGCAAGATATATTCCTGAAAGCAATGTTGTTGCAGGCAATACACTACCTGCAGAACCCTATTTTATGTATTCTGCACGAAAAAACTTTAAAGAAAGAATACACCGTGGACGGGCACAGGTTATTGGCGAATATGTTTACTCAAGTTCTTATGACATGGGTGAAATGTGGAGTTCAGGCGATATTTATCCGGCGGTGCCTGATACTGTTGATTTTAATAATCTATATGTAGCAGCAACCGGACCGTCTGCTAGTTTTAGCATAGGAATGGCAGGCAGTTCAGCGAGTGGCTTTGGAGGAAAGGACAGGAAATACAGAGTTACACTCAACAACACTACTATTATTGACACTATTCTTAATCAGTTTGAATCCAGAATAAATTATAACCCTTCTATTAATTTAGCCGTGTTAGCTACTAACAGTGCTGTTATTAATATAAAAAACTCTTCCATTCCGGGATCTGAAGTCGCAACAGACAGAATAGTATGTGCATTTGTAGATTTAAAATACCCAAGGCTTTTTAATTTTGATAATCAGCTTAATTTTCAATTTAACTTAAGTGCATCCGCTACATCAAGGTATCTTGAAATTACCAACCTTAATACAGGTGGTGTAACCCCAATACTTTACGACATGACTAATCGTAAAAGATATGTGGCGGATGTTTCTGGTACAGGTGTAATTCGTTTTGTAATTCAACCCTCGGTTAATGAAGTTAAATACGTTTTGGTATCACAAACTGCTGCAAACCTTAGCCCTATAACAGTTTTTCAAACAAGGAATTTTATCAATTATACCAACTCGTCTAATCAGGGCAATTACCTGATGATAACCCACCCAACGCTACAGGCTACTTATGCAGGTGCAAATCAGGTAGAGTTGTACAGGCAATACCGTAGTTCAATTACCGGAGGCAGCTACAATGCAAAGATTTATGACATTAACGAACTGGTTGATCAGTTTGGATATGGAATTAAGAAAAACCCGCAAAGTATTAAAAACTTTCTTCGTTTTGCACGTACCAATTTTCCTTATACTACTCAATATGCGTTTCTTGTAGGGCGTGGACTTACCTATGCTGACTATAGAGAAAATGAATCGAACCCTATGGCAGATATGCTCAATCTGGTACCAACATTTGGTTATCCTGCTTCTGATGTATTGCTTGCATCTAATACCCTTGACCCGGTAATGAATACATTGATCAGCCGTATTTCTGTATTAACCCCAAAAGAGCTTTCAGAATATTTAGATAAAATAAAGCAGTACGAACAGGCACAGCAATCCTCTTCGCAAACAATAACCGATAAAGCATGGATGAAAAATGTAGTGCATGTAGTAGGTGCAAACGATCTTAACCAGGAAATTCTGTTGAAAGGGTATATGGATATATACAAAAGGCAAATTGAGGATACTATGTTTGGGGGCAATGTTTACACTTTTAGCAAAAGTACTACGGGCCCTGCAACACCTATAGTTAACAGCCTGTTGGCAACCCTTTTTGAAACAGGCATTGGTCTCATTTCCTATTTTGGGCACTCATCAGCCACTTCTCTTGATTATAATCTTGATGATCCTAATAACTACAACAGTACAGGAAAATATCCACTGTTTTTAGTTAGCGGATGCCTTGCAGGTGATCTTTATTATTTTGACCCACCCCGGTTCACTACATTGAATACAATATCTGAAAAATTTGTCTTAGCACCGCAAAAGGGCGGAATTGGTTTTATTGCCAGTACAAGTTTTGGTATTGATACATACCTGAATTTTTACAATAAAAACTTTTATCAATCTATAGGTACAACAGGTTATGGCAAACCAGTTACCTACAATATGAGCGAAGCTATAAATGCGATGAATGCAAACTTTGGAACCGGAAGCTATTATGCCAGATTGCATTCTGAACAGACAACATTGAATGGTGATCCGGTTTTTAAGGTGAATTACTTCCCCAAGCCGGATTATGCTGTAGAGGAAGCGCAAATACAGGTTAATCCAAACATATTATCTGTAGCAGATGTAAAATTTAATGTTAAGGCCAAAATATATAATATTGGAAAAGCAACCAAAGATTCTGTTTCTATTCAAATAAAAAGGCGTTACAGCAATGGAGTTGAAACCATTCTTTACAATGCCAAAATAAAGCCAATCAATTATGCAGATTCAGTTACAATAGATGTACCTATTGCCGGTGTACAAGACAAGGGTACAAACCAGATTATTGTATCTGCAGATGTTAATAATGAATTTGATGAACTAAGCGAAACCAATAATATTGCCATTAAGACGTTCAATATTTTTGAAGATAAACTAACCCCTGTATATCCGGCTAAATATGCAATCATAAACAAAAGCACTACAAAATTATATGCCAGTACAGCTAATCCATTGGTAGCTTCAAGAGAGTACTTAATGGAAATGGATACTACAGAATTATTTAACTCTCCGTTTAAAATAAGCAAAAATCAAATTTCATCCGGAGGGTTGTTAGAATTTGATCCGGGCATTAGCTTTACTGACAGCACTGTTTATTACTGGAGAGTTGCACCTGCCGTAGCTTCGGGAACCATACTTTGGAGCACTGTTTCTTTTGTTTATCTGAATGGCACCAGCACAGGATATAATCAATCTCATTACTATCAACACGCTAAATCAAGTGGCACAGACATTTATTTAGACAGTGCAACAAGACAATGGATGTTTTCAGGTAAGTCAAGTGCGTTAACAATCATCAATTCTATATATCCAAGCAGCGGAACCGAAGACAATCACTTTAGCTTGTCTGTAAACGGAGCAGTAATTGCCGCAAGTGCATGTATTGGCAGTTCGGTTATTTTCAACGTATTTGAACCGGTGGGTTTGTTGCCTTTATATAATCAGACCAGTCCTTCTACTGCACAATCAGGTGCTCAAGGCGGTTTTATGGGCAGTGCATCTTCTTGTGCCCCCAAGCGGGAATACAACTTTGAGTTCTCTTATCTGGATACTGCCGGTAGAAGGAAAATGAGAGACTTTATGGACTGGGTGCCTGCCGGATATTATGTAACCGCCAGGCTTATATTAGATCAGCCATACAGTTCAGTTCCATTTGCATCTGACTGGAAAAATGACTCACTGGTGTATGGTGCCGGCAACACGGCATACAGTCGTTTCAAAGCAGCTGGGTTTACAGATTTTGATGATTATTCTTTTCCCCGAACATGGGCTTTTGTTTACAGAAAAAATAGTAACGCTTTACAACCAAAATCTTTGTTTAGCGCAGGTTTAGGGGATAGGATAACAATGAATTCCTACATCAACCTTCCCGGAAGTAAAGGTTACATTTCTTCGCCAAAATTTGGCCCTGCCAAAAACTGGAAAGATGTAAAATGGCGTGGTTATAGTTTAGAAAATAACCCGAAAGATGTTTACTCTGTTAACATTATAGGAGTAAAGTCCAACGGTGATACAACAACACTTTATACACTGCAACCTAATCAGCAGGATTTTAATATCAGTAGCATAAATGCATCGGTATATCCATATATACAATTGGGCATGAACAACCAGGATTTGGATAGCACTGCACTTACTCCTTATCAATTGCGTTATTGGAGGCTGCTATACGATCCATTGCCAGAAGGTGCCATTGCACCTAACCTGGGAGCACCACTAAAAGACACATTGCAAAAGGGAGAACCTCTTACCATTTCTATACCATTTAAAAATGTGAGTGACGCTCCATTTGCTGACAGCATGAATATTAATCTTGGTTTAGAGTTAAATGGAACTTCTATACAAGTTCCTGTGCCAAGGCATAAGGTGATTCAACCGGGAGATACCACAACATTGAATATTGTGTATGATACCAAAAACCTCTCAGGTGTAAACACGTTGACTGTTGATTTTAATCCTAACACTATTCAGCCGGAACAAAACCATTTCAATAATTTTCTTGTTAAAAATTTCTTTATAAAAGGTGATGTTACCAATCCATTGATGGACGTAACCTTTGACGGAATTCATATCCTCAACAATGATATAGTATCTGCAAAACCAAAAATTGTAATCAAGCTCAAAGACGAAGCAAAGTTTCTCCATCTTGATGATACGTCTTTGGCAACAGTTTATATCAAGTATCCCAATAGTTCGGCACTTGTGCGTTTCCCTTATGGAACAGACACACTAAAGTTTATTCCCGCAGATGCATCATCTAACAAAAATGAAGCTACTATAGAGTTTACACCAACTTTATTGGAGGATAGCGAAGACGGCAAAAATTATGAATTGATAGTAAAAGCAAAAGACAAAAGTGGCAACCCCGCAGGTAATAAAGAGTACCGGGTACAGTTTCAGATTATTAATAAACCTATGATCTCAAACATCTTTAATTACCCCAATCCATTTACTTCTTCCACAGCATTTGTATTTACTATTACAGGAAGCCAGGTGCCGCAGAATATCCGCATACAGATATTAACTATCACAGGAAAAATTGTAAGAGAAATTACGATGCAAGAGTTGGGCCAATTGCGCATAGGTCGCAACATAACAGAATATAAATGGGATGGAACAGACCAATATGGAAGCAAACTTGCAAATGGTGTTTATCTGTACAGAGTACTTACCAATTTGAACGGAGTTGGTTTAGAAAAATATAATACAGTAGATGTCAGAGGAGACAAAGTAAATACTGACAAGTATTTCAATAAGGGGTATGGTAAAATGTACTTAATGCGATAATGAGATGAATGAAACAGGAATTGGAGCAAGGGTGATAAATTTTTTAGTGGATACTATATTGATTTTTCTTTTAGCATTGGCCTTATATAAATGGTGGAGTTTTTATGTTACAAATTGGGGTTACCATTTTGTTCCATTCTACCTGTTTTTTATTGCTAATGCATTTCTTTACTATACTTTGTTTGAATGGCTGACAGCAAGAACGCCGGGAAAACTTATATCACTTAGCAAAGTAAGAACTATAGACAATCGCAAACCTTCTATAGGAATTGTATTCCTCCGATCGCTTTTGCGATTAACATTAATTGATGCTTTTTTTATCCCGTTTCTCAACAGGCCTCTGCATGATGCACTAACCAAAACCCGGGTGGTAGAAGTATAGATTGCCATCCATAGTGAGGGCATTCACTAATAACTATACTATACAATAGTAAGTGTGTATAGTGTCATAATAATACAAGAACCTACTGAACCTTGATTTTAACCAACGTATTGTTTCTAATATTTTTTCATTAAAATATTAGAGACAATTAAGGTGGTTTTTTCTTGCCCTCCCATGTAGCAAATACAACCCCAGAGTTTGATTAAGCTTCATTCCGAATATTTTTTCGAACGTAGAAATGAATATTCAGGATAGTACTACGTCATGTAAAAAAATTACATCACATAATTAAAATTGTGCGTACATTTATTAATTATAATATAATACGAAAAAGGGTTGGAATTTGCTTTTTGTCAAATTATTTTAGAAGAAAAATAAGGTATAGAAGTTAATAGAAAAATCATGCAGCCAAACCGTTTGTATCTTTTTATTAGTCAGATCAATAAAATGATTGTTCATACTACTGATCTGGAAACCTTATATAAGGAAGCATGCCGTATTGCGGTAGAAGTTGGTCAATTTAGAATGGCTTGGATTGGCATAGTGGATGAATCAACGCAAAAAATTTATCCTGTTGCTCATGCAGGTGATGATAAAGACTACCCATTAATTATTCAAAATGTGACTATAAAGGATGACCCTGAAGGAAGGGACCCGACAGGTACAGCAATACGACAAGGGAAATACCTTGTTAGCAACGATTTGGAAAAGGATCCGTTGCTTAAACCATGGAGAACCGAGGCAATTATGCGGGGCTACCGCTCTGCTATTTCTTTGCCTATTATTAAATTTGGAAAGGTTGTAGGTGTGTTTTCAATGTATACATCCGGAGCCAATTTCTTTGACGAAGCAGAAATATCACTTTTACAGGAAGTTGCCAACGATGTTACATTCGCAATAGAGAATATTGAAAAAGAGGAACTAAGAAAGAATACAGAAATAGTAATCCTTGAAAAAGAGAAACGTTATCATACACTAACAGAAATATCACCAGTTGGTATTTTTCATACAGATGAAACAGGTTATACTACCTATGTAAATAAATTTTGGTGCAATATCTCGGGGCTATCATTTCAAGAGGCTTTGGGCGATGGTTGGTTAATTGCGGTGCATCCTGATGACAGGGAGCAACTGAAAATAAATTGGGATAAGGCAAAAAAAAATATGGAAGGCTCAACCTATGAGTATAGGTTTTTACATCAGGATGGAGAAATAAAATGGGTAATTGGGAATGCCGTTCCTGAAAGAAATTCAACAGGCAAAATAGTAGGTTATGTTGGTACTACGACTGATATTACCGAGAGAAAAATTGCAGAACAGGCGATCTTAGTAAGAGAAGAAAAATATAGGGCCCTTATTGAAAATGCATCTGACGGGATATTTTTGTCTGATGATGCAGGAAAATTCATAGAAGTCAATAGCCGGGCAGTTTCTATGTTAGGATATACGGCTGAAGAATTATGTAAGCTTTCATTCAGGGATTTAGTAATTGTGGATGAAAACTTTGTTCCATTTCGTTTTGAAGAATTAAAAGCAGGCAAATCAATTATTCAGAAAAGATATGTTCAACGAAAAGATCACTCGCAACTTATTGTTGAGATTAGTGCAAGACAATTACCCGACGGCAATTTGCTAAGCATAGTAAGGGATTTAACTGATCGGTTATTGATTGAGCAAAAACTACAATTAGAAAAGAAATTATCGGATAAAATAATAAATAGCCTTCCGGGAATATTTTACCTCTCTGACACTACCCCACGTTTGTTGCGCTGGAATAAAGCCTTTGAAACTATTTCTGGTTATACTGCAGAAGAACTTGGTACAGCTCAGCCAATAACTTTTTTTGACCCCGAAGATCATATAAAAATGCGCCGGTCTATAGAGAAAACATATATAGAAGGAGAGTCGGACCAGGAGGCAAGATTGCTTTGTAAAAACGGAGATAAAATTCCTTATTATTTTACCGGAGTTAGAATAGAATATTTGGGCAAGCCGGCAATGCTTGGTACAGGAATAAATATAAGTGAACGGGTAAAGGCAGAACAGGCATTAAAAGAAAGTGAAGAAAAATACCGCACATTGGTGGAGCAGGCTTCTGATGCCATATTTATTGCAGATTCTGCGGGTAACCTGATAAATGTGAACACAAGTGCTTGTAAGCTATCCCGGTTTTCCGAGAGCGAACTCTTGCAAATGAATATCTATGACTTTGCAGTTGCTGAAGATTTAAAAAACAATCCTTTCCATTTTGATGAATTGAAACAGGGAAAAACTGTAATAACCGAACGGCTAATGAAAGGAAGAGACGGGGTAATACGAGATATAGAAGTAACTGCCAAGCAGATGTCAGATGGTCGGCTACTTGTTTTTATAAGGGATATTTCTGAAAGAAAAAAAGTACAGCGTGAAATATTTAAGGAGAAAAATCTATCTGATTCTATAATAAACAGCCTGCCGGGAGTCTTTTATTTATTTACTGCCGAAGGCAAATATTTAAGATGGAACACAAACCTTGAAAGGGTGACTATGTATAGCCCTGAAGAGATTTCCCAAATGCACCCACTCGATTTATTTGACCACGATGAAAAAGCTTCGGTAACAAATGCTATTACTAAAGTTTTTGAATTTGGCGAAAATAGTATACAAGCCACTTTATTGCTTAAATCAAAAGATAAAATTCCGTATTACTTTACAGGGGTAGCTTTAGAGTACGAAGGGAGTCCATGTCTTGTAGGGGTAGGGATAGACTTCTCAGAAAGAGTGAGAGTGCAGAAGGAAATTGAAGAAACTTCAGAGAAGCTAAGAGATTTAACTGTACACTTGTTAAACGTGAGAGAAGAGGAGCGTAAACGGATTGGCAGAGAAATTCATGACGAACTTGGTCAGCAACTTACTGCAATAAAAATGGATGTAGCGTGGATAGATAAGCAAATAGAAGTGGAAGCACCACCGCTAAAAGAAAAACTAAAAAACATTATTAAGTTATTAGACGGAAGTAACAGTTCTATCAGACGAATATTGAATGAACTACGTCCTTACATTTTAGATAACTATGGATTGTCTGAAGCACTTAAGTGGCTTGGCCAGCAGTTTTCAACAAATACCGGAATTCCTGTATCGTTCTTAAGTGATAACTTTGATAACAATTTACCGGAAGTTATAGCTACCTGTGTTTTCAGAATATACCAGGAAGCACTTACAAATATTACCCGGTATGCAAATGCACAAATAGTAAAAACATCATTAGAAGTAAAGGATAATTTGCTCCTGCTATATATTGAAGACAACGGCGCAGGATTTGATCCTGTGGTGCAATTAAAGGGGAAAAAATTTGGTGTTTTAGGTATGAAAGAAAGAGTGTTTTCACTTGGAGGTATTTTTGAAATAACTTCAACTCCCGGTGTGGGAACAAAAATATTTGTTTCAATACCTATTGATTCAGATAGCAATAGGATAAAGTGATGCAAAATGAAACGAATAATATTAGCAGATGATCATAGCATAATCAGGTTAGGGTTAATTCAGATTTTGAAAGATGAATATCCTTCTGCATTTATTATGGAGGTAAGCGACGGGGCCGATCTTGTAAAAGAAGTCACGCTACATGATTGGGATTTGGTAATTTCCGATTTAGATATGCCTGGTAGGAGTGGATTAGAGGCATTAGAACAAATAAAGGTTCTAAAACCATCATTACCTGTATTAATACTTAGCATTTATCCTGAAAATTTATATGCTGTCAGAGTTTTAAAAGCTGGCGCATCAGGCTATATGAATAAAAATTCGGCTCCCGAAGATCTCATAGCTGCAATACAGCGCATTAAAATGGGACGAAAATATATTTCACCAGAAATTGCAGAACAACTGATTGATATTAAGCTAGATCAACAACCCCATGAACTACTGTCTAACCGTGAATTTGAAATTTTTAAGTTGTTGGCACTTGGCAAAACATTAACCCAAATAGCCGGGATGAATTCATTGGCAATAACTACAGTAAGTACCCATAGAAGCAGAATAATGGAAAAGCTGCATTTTTCTACTAATTCAGAATTGACCCGTTATGCACTTGCACACAATATCATTTCCGATATAGATTTATAATAACCTTTTACATGGGCTTGTAGTAATAATACTACAAGCCTAACTATTGTTTATACTATTCAAAGTGTAGCTAAAATCCTATAGAACAATGGTTTGTAATGATTGTTCTTTACATAACCAAACTAACAACAATAAATAGATGCGCTTTCTGATTATTGATAGTTCAAAGTTGATAGTAGAGCGCCTCGAAGAAATTATTGCTTCTGAAGAGAGAATATGTTTTGTAGCTAAGGCAACTAATTATGAACAGGCAATTGTTTTATTTAAAGAAAGTTTTCCGGATGTAATATTACTTGACGGAGAGCTACCTAAGAATAAAGCAAAACAGTTTTTGACCGAAGTAAAAAAGGAAAATCCTACAACCAAAGTAGTTATATTATCTGCTCAAACAGATAAGTTTATAAAAGAAAAATGGTTGGCATTGGGGGCAGATTATTTCTTTGATAAGTACCATCAGTTTGAGAATGTCATTGATTTAATAAGTGCAAAGGATTAAATGAAGCAATACGAATCTGGTATAAAATATTTGAAAAGACGAAATTAATACGCACAATTAGTTTAACCGAATAGTGAAAAAGTGTGGATGGTAGTTTGACTGGTTGTGCTATTTTTTAATAAGATTTTGTGGAGGAATAGCGAAACCTATGAAATACATTTTATAAACTAAGTATCCATTTATCCTATTAAAGATTACTTATGAAATCACCAGAAACCTAAACCCCTTAACCCCCTAAGCGTTCAGAAAAAGACAAAGCCATCCCTGACTGGGGTGGTTTTGCTATTTTAGAAATGCCTGTTTTGTTTTAATGAAATACTAATTCTTAATGGGTCATTTTCTTAAACTTTTCAATTAACTGATGCATTTCGGTATTGGTATAAAATTTATAGATTTCAGGCATTGTATTATTGTCGTCTGTTTCAATTGTATTTGAGATTAGTGTAAATGGCCCATAAATCTTACCCTTGATGTTGGGAGTTATTTTTATGATTTGCCCGGGAAGAATAAAATAATTTCTACCGCCAAACTCTACATTATCACCTTTGGTTAATTTAATAAGGCTATCTATTTTCCATTTCAACTCCTCTTGTGTTATAACGTTTTGGTTACTGATATCAAGACCTACCAATTGAAGGCTGCCTACCAGTGTATCTGTTTTCAGATTAAGTATATAAACACCTCTTTCTTCAGGTATTGTTACGGTTGATTTTCCTTTTGGCGTTGTTACATCCCATTTTACAGGTTGGGTGCCTTCTATATCTTCACTTTCTTCTGCATAGCCTGTGCCATCCTGCATTTCAACTTTTTGGTCGCTTACTATTAATTTCCCCCTGCCCATAATAATAACTTTTCTGGTTACGGGTTTGTGGCAGGAAACTACCATAAATATCAGTGCAATAAAGGCAAAATGTTTTTTCATTTTCATGCGGTAAGATAATAAAATAAAACCCCGGCAAATATACCGGGGCTTAAAGATTGTAAAAATTTCAGGAATATATATTATTTCCCAGCCTTAAAATGCTCTTCAACTTTTTTCCAGTTAATCACATTCCATATTGCTGTGAGATAATCAGGGCGTTTGTTTTGATACTTGAGATAGTAAGCATGTTCCCCCACATCTATGCCAATTATTGGTGTTCCTTTTATTTCGGCAATCTCCATTAGCGGGTTGCCCTGGTTGGGTGTAGAATTTACTTCTGGTTTTCCGTCTTTGACGAATAAAATTGCGACTATAAGGCAGCAACTGATTAAAAAACGAATCTTATTTATACTATTTTTTTAAAAGGTTTGTTAATTCATCCATTTGCTTTTGCAGCTTAGCAATGCTGTTTTTCTGCGCCTCATTTTCTTTTTGCAAAGTCTCAATCATTTGCTGCTGTTTCCCTATTATCGCCGGTAATTCCGTCGCCGATGTGGCTTCAAACTGCTTGGTTAGCTTTTCTATAATAACTTGTTGCTCCTGTACCGCTTTTACCAATGGCACTACAAATTCTGCATAGCGCAATCCATACAAATTATCCGGCTGCTCTGGTTTATCCACTCCGCTAAAATTGAAACCGAGTTCTGTTGCCGATTGTTCCACTTCCTGTGCAATAAAACCTGTATGCCTATAAGATGTGTTGGCTGCGGCAGCAATACCAAGTTTTAGTTTGTTATAATTTTCATCAAGGCTTTTTATGTCAACAGTATAAGTTACGGGACGGAGCTTGTTTATGAATGCAATGCCCGGCACATCTTCCAGTAAGTTTTGTTTATAACGGCCATCAGAAAAAGTAGTCCACCCCACCTGCCCGCCAATGGAAGTAACAGCAATATTTCCTATCCGGGCTTTATTGCTCTGGTTAACAGTAGCTTGATGTCCAATAGCTGTCGTATTATTAAACCCGCTACCTGAACCTGCTGCTGCACCTATAGCTGTGTTTGACGATCCGGTGGTAAAATCAGTAAGTGCCCCAGAACCTATTGCTGTATTATTACTTCCTGTTATGAGGTCTGCCAGTGCTCCATAGCCAATGGCTGTATTACGTCCTCCATCTGGTTGGGATAAGGAATTAAGTGCCTTAGCTCCATTAGCCGTATTACCAAGTCCACCAGTGTTGGAATAAAGTGCCTGATATCCGTTTGCCGTATTAAAACTTCCAGTAGTATTGTTATTAAGAGAGGATGTACCTATAGCAGTATTAGCTTGCCCTGTTGTGTTAAATGCAAGGGCATAATAGCCAGCCGCAGTGTTCTCTGATGCTACATTATTAGCAAGTGCAAGGGTTCCCAAAGCTGTATTGTAAGATGCACTTGTATTGGAATAAAGTGCACTGCTACCAAAAGCTGTATTTCTTTCACCGGTTGTATTTTTTGACAAGGCCAAGTAGCCGACTGCTGTATTAATTCCCCCTGTGGTGTTGTAATAAAGTGCTTCATACCCGTTCGCTGTATTAAAGCTGCCGGTTGAATTTAAATGAAGAGTAGATTTTCCAATGGCTGTATTGTAGTTGCCGGATATATTGCTTCGTAAAGCCCATAGCCCAAAAGCAGTATTCCGTTCGCCAGTTGTGTTACTGTAAAGTGATTCAAAGCCAGCGGCTGTATTGTAATTTCCTGTAGTTATTGATTGGCCGGCACCAATTCCTACAATTGTATTTTGAAGATTTACAGATAACACCCTTTCGCCGCCAATACGGTAAACAGAATCTGTATTAATGCTGCCGTTTACATCCAGCTTAAATGCAGGTGCAGAGGTACCTATGCCAACTTTATTTTCTTTGAGGTACAACAGGCTTTTTTCTGCAATGTGAAATACTTTAAAAGCAAAATCGGCTGTAGGTCCTATACTGCTGCTGCCGCCAGCATAAGGGTTGGTGCTATCAAACAGTATTTGTGCAGTGCCAGTGGCGGTAACCGATAGGGTAAATAAGGCTCCTTCATTGAGCAGGGTATTGCTGAAGGTAAAAGAGCTCCAATTATTAATGGCAGAAGGATAACTGTTAGTGGCGGATCCAACCATAGCACCGCTGTTATCTTTCACATGTACGGTAATGCTGCTACCTCCAAAAGCTGTAACAAATATTTCAACCGAAGTTAGCTTTGCATTGGCAATGACCGTAAATGTTTGTGTAACCGGGGCAGCACCCAAAGCAGTCCCTAATGAGTTGCCGGGCTGGTTAATGAACTGTGCAATGGAAGTGCCGGTATCTGTAATGGTAAAGGAGCTGCTGTTTAACCTTACAAAACTGTTTTCTGTTAACACGCCGCCAAGTTTAACGCTGTCATTGGTTTTGCCAAGTCCGTTAGTGGCAATTATACTTCCCGCCCCTGCTGTTTGCCAGCTTGCATTTCCATTAGCATCGCTGGTTAATACTTTACCTACAGCTGCATTAGGTGTGAAGCGGATGGCATTTGATTTTATAGTATCGGTTCTAATATTGCCCGCCACATGCAATTTTTCGGAAGGGGAGGTGGTCCCAATGCCTACGTTTTGTGCGGATAGGTTTATTCCAGCATTCAGTATTACAATTAGTATTATTATTTTTTTCATGATCATTTATTTTTATTTTCTAAAATTTCAAGACGTTTTAATAAGAGTTCATTTTGTTTTTTTAATTCTTCAATATTTCTATTTTGGATTTCCAGGTTTTCAATCTTTACATTTTGAATTGCTATTAAGTTTTGTTGCTCTTGTACCGCTTTTACCAGCGGCACTACAAACTCCGCATAACGCAAACCATACAAATCCTTGTCATTCTTTGCAGCATCTACACCGCTGAAATCAAAGCCCAGTTCTTTTGCAGCTTTTTCTACATCCTGTGCAATGAACCCTGTGTAAACAATCTGTTCTTTTTGTTTTCTCGCTTCTTTTTCAAATGATGAGGCGGCAATTATATTTCCATCTATACCTTTAACCGGAAGTTTTTGCATAATTCTGTCGGCGGCATCCAAATTTAAATGATAGGTAACCGGCCTTAATTTGATGATGAATGAAAGCCCAGGCACATTTTCCTGTACGTTTTGTTTTATCCTGCCGTCTGAAACATTTGTCCAGCCAGCAAAGCCGCCAATAGAGGTAACGGAGCTATTGCCTATTCTGGCCTGGCTACTTGCAGTAGCAGTAGCAGATTCGCCAATGGCAATTGAATTAAATCCACCTGTAACATTTACATCGCTGTTGGCGCCCAACAAAGTATTGTTCCACCCCAAATCGTACGTATCGCCAGCCCTACTCCCAATAATGGTATTGTAGTAGGATGCTGGTGTGTGGAAAAGAGTGAGCCAACCTATCGCAATATTGTTCCCGCCTGTAGTGTTAGGGTCAAGGGCGGCTGCGCCAATTGCTATATTGTTCTCACCGGTCGTGTTTCTATAAAGAGCCCCTTCGCCATTTGCTACATTATAACTACCAGAAGTGTTAAACGAAAGTGCATCCGTTCCGATTGAAATGTTATTGGTACCGTTGATGTTTGACCTGAGGCTTTTATTCCCAATAGCAGTATTGTCGCTACCTGTTGTGTTGTAATAAAGTGCATCAGAACCACTGGCAATGTTCGAGTTTCCGGTTGTGTTGGAATAAAGTGACTCAAAACCATTGGCAATATTTCCACTGCCCATCGTATTGGAATAAAGTGTTCTTACCCCAATTCCAATATTTCCGTTTCCTGTTGTATTGGAAATTAATGCTTCAGCGCCATTTGCGGTGTTATTTATTCCGGTTGAATTGGAATAAAGAGAATTAAACCCAAACGCTGTGTTGTTGTCGCCAGACGAATTAGAGTTAAGTGCATTGGCTCCATTAGCGGTATTATAGCTTCCGGAGTTATTGGTCAATAGAGAATATGCACCTGTGGCTGTGTTATAACCTCCGCTCGTATTGCTTGTAAGTGCATTAACCCCAACAGCAGTATTGTCTCTTCCATCTGTATTGCCATAAAGTGCTGATGACCCGACTGCAGTATTTTCAAATCCAATGGTATTAGAATAAAGCGTACTCAATCCTAAGCCCGTATTGTGATGACCCGAACTATTTGAGTAAAGAGCAGTATAACCCTGGGCAGTATTGGCAAATCCTGTTGTGTTAAAATGAAAAGCATCTGCCCCCTCAACTGTATTCCAGTAGCCAATTGTGTTGTACCTGGCTGAGCCACCTCCGATGAAGGTATTAGCAAAACCACCGTTAACGCTGGTAATGTTGACCCTGCCAACATTCAAACCAATAAATGTATTACTTGTATCATCAGAATGTATCCACATTAAATCGGTACCGTTGTTTTTCCTTAGTCTTATCAATGGTCGGGAGTTACTTTGCGTACTGCCTGCATCAATGACAAGTTGAGATGTATCCGCCGAACCTTTTATGTGCAGTTTACCTTGTGGCGAACTATTACCGATACCTACGTTTTGGGCGGAACTAATATAACCGGACATAAATGCCACAGATAAAATGATAAAATGTTTCATGGTATAATTAATTTTGATTAAAAAAAATTGAAGTGCTATAGAAAAACAGGAACCAAACTGTGAATCAAAAATTATTATTCATTAAAAGCGTAAAACAAAAAGAAAAGGTACAATAAAATAAATTCAAAATGAATGTGAAGGCATCTAAAAAACCCGCATCAGCAATAAGCCGATGCGGGTTTTAAGGTAGATACTTCTCTTCAGCCTAACCTAATTTTTTACTGAAAAAAGTGTTGAGTGAACGTTGCTTCCTGAATTGATTCTTAGGAAGTAACTGCCATTCGCTAAAGAATTCAACGGAATGCTGAATTGATTTTTGCCTTCGGCAAATGAAATTGATTTGCGATAAACCAAACTGCCCAAAGCTGTGGTCACGGTTATTTCGCCGTTGCCTTCTATCCCTGTTTCAAATACCACCTGTACCTTTTGCGAAGCGGGATTTGGAAACAAAGACAACTTATCTGCTGTCTTTACCTTTTCCGGTTGAACTTTCAATGCGTTGCTATTGTCTTTCATTATTCCGTTTGCATTGGATACAGATCCTTCTAAAGTCATGTTGTTGAGCATTTCGCCGGGCAAAATAAGATTGTTGCCAAATTTCACAGTTGGGTTAGGTGGCAACATGGAACAACTGGTATCGCAGGAGGTAGTAGATACAATGACTCTATAGCATGTTTTGGACCAGCAACTGGTGCTGGCATAAGCTGTCAGGCAGACAATATAAGTGCCTGTGGCGGCATATGTATGAACCGGGTTGATGAGTACTGAACTATTTCCATCTCCAAAATCCCATACATAAGAGGTTGCTCCGGAAGAGTAGTTAATAAACTCAACGGTAAGCGGAGTTGCCAGACAATATTTGGATTTGAATTTAGCCAAAGGCTTGCAGAGTGTTTCTATCACAATTGTTTTGCAGGTTCTTGATCTGCAAGTGTCTGTGCCGCTCACAATCGTAACGGTAAGACAAGCTGTGTAAGTGCCTGGAGTTGTGTAGATATGTGAAGGGCTGGTGGTAGTTACTGTGGGCGAACCATCGCCAAAGTCCCAAACACTGCTATAACCTGCAGGGGTTGATTTATTTGTAAATAATACATTGCCTGAAGTTTGTTCCTGGTGCCAGAAATCGGCAAATAAAGTACAATTGGCATGTACACTAATTGTTTTGCAGCAGGTAGCGCAACAAGTATCTCCCGGACACGAAACTCTTCTTGCTTTGAGGCAAATGGTATGTATGCCGGCAGTCAATAGTTTATAAGCATTGGCTGTCCACGTGGTAAGCACACCGTCCACATAAACTGTGTAAGTGGTGGTAGGCAAATTCATGCCAGTACTGTACAACAGTTTTACATAAAGCCCTGAATCCTGGAGACAGAAGTCTGATTTTACAACGCAGCACGGAATTAAAACAGTCTGGATAATGGTATCACAACAGGTGGCATTACAAGTTATTAATCTTGTAACGTGAGGCCCACATGCTGTATATGTTTTAACGGGATTTGCCAGGGTTGATGTGGTGCCGTCATCAAATAACCAGTTGTATGTAAATGGACCTGTGCCGGTAGGGGTGGCAGTATGTGTTACTTTATATTTGCATGCAACCGTATAGGTGAAGTTTGATTTTACATTGCATAAGTTTACCGCAACCTGTTTGCAAATAGTTGAGGAGGCGGTATCACCGTCTGGTAGTGTATTGGTAACAGTTAAACAAACATTGTAGGTGCTTGAATTAGCATAACTATGCGTTGGATGTTGTACGGTGGAAGTGGTTCCATCTCCAAAATCCCAGGCGTAAGAAAGTGTTCCATTGCCCGAACTTACATCAGCAAATGCAACGTTTCCTAAAACAGGATTAATGTTGAAATCCGGAATGACAATAATAATATTTCTGCAAAACTGCTGTTGTACCGGATTAGCATTAAACACTGTTGGTTGAAAAACCCAATTACCAACTTGATTTGTAACAGATGCTTTTGTAATTATATTATTTGAAGCAGATGGAGCAGATGTTATGGGTGTATATGTGCATGTTGCGGGGGTTTGACCATTTATATCTGTTCTAATATAATGTCCGTCCCCGGCACCAAACGCCCCAACAGGCAGTGCATTGGTTGTAATTAAATAACCTGGATTTAACCCATTTGTTGTACCAACAATATCTTCACGGGGACCATCATAATAAATATATGGTTGTACTGTTGAATTGGCAGTTGCTTGTCCGGCATAATTATAAATCGTAGCAGCACCGCCAATTGTATTTACAGTACCATAAAATGTTCTGTTATTGGCAAAATCAGGACCCGCAAAAACAGTTTGCCCAACCGTTCTGCCGTTTTCAATACAACGGGGATATAGACCTAGTGCCTGATTATTTGTATTTGTATAAACTGCTGAATTTATTAAAGCTCCGGCTGAATTTATTTCTAACAGATAGGGGGTAGATGTTGCAGCTGCCCGGTTAACACCCATTTGGGCAACCCCTGCTACATTGTAATTGTTAGTTTGTGTGTTTACGACTACATCATACCCTGCATCGGCTAAAGTAACAATGGCGGCATTAGCTTCGGGGTAAATGTTTTTCCATCCTTCTGTACCAGCACCATTGTAGGCGGAAACGAAAGTTGAAGTAACCACAGCACCTGCAGCACCAACTGTATATTTTGCTTCTCCGGTTACGACAAAATATCCATTGGGTCCATTGACTGGATTGATAAAATTAGGTATGGGCGAACCATTATTTATTTCTCTCACAATCCAATTTGTGCCTGCAACATTGTAAACTCTACTCCAGGTTGGAGCACCCCCAATAGCGGGAATTCTGGTTAAAATAATTTGAGAAGATGCAGGAGCATTTGGCCAGCTAACATTTCCCACAGCAACTGCATCGCCATTTGGGGCGGTTGTAATAGCAACACCCTCAACACCGTTTCCTACAACGGGGTTTTCTACATACCAGGCAAAAACACCTGTTAAATATATTCTGCCTATAAACATTTTACTTACCCCATTGGCATCTACGGTATAACCTGTTACAAAATAGGTTCTAATTCCATTTGGATCATTTGGGGCTAGTGAAATGTCCCGGGCAATCATTCTGCGACCGTTGGAGGCCCTTGCAGAACTTTGAACAACGCCTATCTTATTGTAGCTTGAAATCCAAAGCTGTTGTAAAACCGCTCCGCCAGCTACATTTGCAACGGTCACATTTCCGATTGTTACATAACGGTTGGTTGCGGCATCTTCAACAGTCGCCCATTTTTCATCGGGGTTTGGCGTGCCCGTTGTTGCTTGAAAGCGCTGTGCCTGTGTATTATAAAAAATACAGAGCATTGAAAGAATGGTTAAGAAAAAAAACTTTTTCATAATTTTAAGTTTATGGTTATGCTTACTCATTTAAGGGCTTTTCGGCAAACTCCCGATTGTGAATTATGTAGTGAAATTTGAGAATAAATAACGATGATTTATTTTCAAAGGTAGATGGGGAGATAACGCCAGATGTTACCCTTTTGGGTAGTTTTTCGATAAAGCAAAAAGTAATTATAGGAGCATTAATTCTCTTAGTCTGGCAATGGAAGTTGCTCTGGAACTTGTATCCAATTTTAAATAAGTATTGTTGATGTGTTTTTTTACAGTATTTGTGGAAATGAACATGGTATCGGCAATTTGCTTATTAGTCTTACCATCATAAATTAATTGCAGCAGCGAAAATTCACGTTCAGAAACAGGACTGTTTAAATGCTGATTGATTTTATTCAAGGCCAGTTCAGGAAATTTTCTTTTGTTTTTTTGAGCATGATTGTACAATGCTATTTCAAGTGTACTATACAAACCAGCTTCGGTTAAGGGCTTTACAATATAGCCGGAAGGCTCGGTGTGCTTGGCTTTTTCAAGTGTTAGTTTATCCGAATAAGAAGTGATAAAAATAAAAGGGATATTATAAACCGTATTTATTTTTTCAGCTATTTCTATACCACTCATTTCTCCACTAAGGTTTATATCGAGCAAAACAATATCAGGCAGGTTGGTATTTAATTGCTCTATTGCATCTTCTTTTGAATAAACAATTGCAGAAACAGCAAAATCATTTTTCTCCATTGCCTGTGCAATATCTTCTGCTATTAATGGCTCATCTTCTACTATTAAAACATTTATTGTACTCATTTTGCCAGCTTAAAATTGCGCATAATTATATCTATTTTGGTACCATCTTCGCTAATCATTTTCATTTCGCCTTTAAGTTTTTGTAAAAAAACATTGATCATTTTATGGCCGAATGATTTCTTCACATCCGGATTAAAATTCAAGGGCAGTCCAACACCGTTATCATAGACCGATAATTGCAGCACATCATTTTGTTCTTTCAAGATAACCTTAATGGCTCCTTCCGCGCCAGGCATAAATGCATATTTAAGGCAATTGGTCAACAGCTCATTCAAAATTAAGCCAATGGGCACAACCACATCCACATCCAGATTAGTCGTTTCTATTTCTTTTATCAATTTTATTTTATCCGCTTGAATGTTATAAGACTGAAAAAGATTCTCCGCAAGTTTAGAGATGTATTCGTTTATATTAATCCCCATTAAATTTTCTTCCTGATACAAATTCTGGTGAATCAGACTCATACTTTGAACCCTGTTGCGGCTGTCTTTCACAGCGTCCAATGCCTTTTCATCTTTAATATAATTGGATTGCAGACTTAACAGGCTGCTTACTATTTGCAAATTATTTTTTACCCGGTGGTGTATTTCCCTTAACAATATTTCCTTTTCACTTAGTGATTTTTCTATTATTTTATTCTGTTTATCCAGTAACTCCTTTTTCTTTTTATTATTGGAAAATGCTTTGTAAGCAACCACTGCAAGACCTAAAAACAAAATGGTGGAAAGGATAAAGTAATTACGTTCACGCTGCCGTCTTTTCGTTTCAATATTACTAATGGCGTTTTCAGCATTCAGTTTGTTTATTTGGGTTTCTTTTTCAGCAGTCTCATACACTGCGCTCATTTCGTTTATCTGTCGGCTATTTTCTGCATTTAGCAAAGTATCGCTTAGGGCTTTGCCAGAGTCGAAATAAGCATAAGCAAGTTTATAATTGTTTTGCCTGTAAAAACATTTTGCTAATTTTCTATAAAAAATTTCCATTGGTTCTAGCCTGTTATTTATTCTGGCTAATGATAACCCCTTTTGATAGTAAGCGATTGCAGCATCAACACCATTTTTTTGTAAATACATATCTCCGTATGATACCGCATTTATAATGAGTAATTTTTTATTGTTGCGTTCTGTACTTTTCTCCACTTCCAGTAAATATGGCAATGCTGCATTGGGTTGCTTTAAATCAATTAATGCTGCTGCAATATTTCCCTTGCTTGCTAAAATATCTTCTGATTTATTTAGTTTAGTTGCTAATTGCAAAGATTGTAGTCCATACGCATAAGCACTATCAAATTTGCCATAACTCTGGTAGGCTGCACCAATATTAATCAGAGAATTAAGCATTCCCTGTTCATCATTGTTTGTTTTTTTTATATTGTATGATTGAGTGTAAAATTTAATTGCGTTTGAATAATCTTTTTTGGAACGATAGACTAACCCGAGATTAAGGTAAGTCTGTGCTAAAAATTTATTGTCGCCCAGTCCCTTTCGTAATTCAAGTGCTGCAAAATGACTGCGTAAAGCAAGCTCATAGTTGCCTCTGTAGTAGTAGGCCAATGCTTTATCAGTAAGCGTATGGGATTGATAATCCTTACGATTGGTCCTTATGAAAATGGCAAATGCTTCATTTAAATAATAAAGGCAGGAATCAAGATCACCTTTATAATCATAGCAAACGCCAAGACCCTGATTTGCTTTCCCTGCACGAAAGTCATCTTTAAGTTGCCTGGCTTTATTCAGTGCATTTAATCCATAATAAATAGCATCATCAGGCTTTTCTTCCTGAAATAAAGTACACAATTGCCTGTTAGCATCAATGGTTCCTGTATCAATCTTTTCTGAAGCTGCAATTTTTTTTAACGAATCTTCTTTTGACGTTTGTGAAAAAATAGCAACCGGAATAATTAACACAAGAAAAAAGCATAGTCGCTTTTCAATTTTTTTTCGCATGTTTAAAGCTAATTAAATTTCAGAACCTCAAAGGTGAAATCTCTGCGTTAAACGATTATTACCCTTTTGGGTAACTATTCAATAAAATATTAAAAAATTTATGGTAATGCCTTACCAGATTTTAAAGATTTGTTTTAGCCCCAAATAAAGAAATTAAAATCAAAAACCCACATCAGCAACAAAGCCAACGTGGGTTTTTCTTTAATCAATTGTTTTTTAGTCTAACCTAATTTTTTACTGAAAAAACAGATGTATGCATTTTGTTTCCTGATTGAATACTTAAGAAATATGTGCCATTGGACAGTAATTGCAATGGCACACTGAACTGGTTTTTGCCTTCGGCCATCGTGACGGCTTTTCTGTAAACCAAGCTTCCCAAAGCATTGCTAACGGTTTTCGCCCCTTGCTGCTTTAAGTTTAAGAGAAGCGCAACTTAAATTTAAACCTAGAACCCAGGTCTGTGACCGGTACATTTTATAATGATTAAAAATTCCCCTCCTTAACTTTTACAAGAAATAACTTGTAACTACGTAAGTCGTTAGTCCTGCTTTTCATAAGAGACTTAAGATGTCCTGCTGAAATGAGGGTTAAAAAAATAAAAACCCGGCAGATATACCGGGGCTTAAAGATTAGAAAATTTCTGTAGAAAAAATTATGCTTAATTACTGTTGTTTGTATCATAACTTCTGCCAACAATACATTTCCCCATTTTAATGCCATTGGGTGTTCTTCACCTACAACAAGAAGCATGACAAAAAATGCTGTTAGTGAAGACACCAACAGCGGCATCAATATTTCTTTTGTTAATATTGAATTGTATTCTTATAATTTTCCACAAAGAATAACAAATAACTATAAAAACGCTATTTATTATATAATTGTAATTGTTAGCTTCGCAACTTGAGAAATGAGTAACTTTAGTGATGATATAAAAACAAAAGAATTGTGGCAAAGAACCCTTGGGTTATTGCCAACTAATTTTTTGCCTACATCTGTACAGCAATTTGTAATGCAAAATGGGCAGATAAATAATTTTTGTATAGATTTTGAAAATAATTTTAAAGCAGAAGAATACAAGCATTATTCTTGGGCTACAGATACCAATTGTTTTATTAATATTGATGAAAAAAATTTGAATTTGTTTAGATGGGACACTCCCGAGATTACTATATTTAACTTAAACAAATTAAATGAGCAAGGGTTAGAAAAAATATATAAATACATAGGAAGTTTTACACAGCCTAAAGAAATTTCTGTGGTACCTTTTATTATTGAAATATTTAACAAATTACGAAATGCATCTGGTGAAAGCGATGGATTAAGAGCATTGCAAAGTCTTTTATATTTAATTGCTAAATCTGATAATAATGAGGTCGATAATACTAAGTGGGGGCTAAATGAAAATATTCAAAATAATCTACCTAAACATTTTGAAAATATTTTCGAAGATTTTAAAAGTAGAGTTAATTTAGAAAAAGACACAACAAAGCTTATCTTAAGACATACTTCAGGTAAACTGTTTCAGGAAGCACACTACCAGGCTACATTAAGTGGCCAGCTAGACATATATGGCATTCCAACTGCAAGCAAGAATAGTAAAAATAAATCAAATAATAACGAGACTATAGGGGTACATTTTACACCTGCATTTATTACAAGAAGTATTGTTGAAGAAAGTTTAAAAAATTTCGACTTTACTAACTTGACAAAAATTGATATTCTGGATCCAGCTTGTGGCTCTGGGGAATTTTTAAAAGAAGCATTACGTCAAATTACTGAAAAATATTCAAGTTATGCTGGGAAAATAAATCTCTTTGGTTGGGACAAATCTAAAACCGCAATTGAAGTTGCAAATTTTTCGCTGAATTTTGAAAAAAGTCAGTATTCTGAAAGAGATATTAAAGTAGAAATATTACAAAAAGATTCTTTAGAATATACTTGGGGAAAATTCGACATTATTCTAATGAATCCCCCTTTTGTATCGTGGGAACTTTTGGGGAAAGATTCTCAAGAGAAAGTAGTAAGTAGTTTAGAAAATTTCTCGACAAATAGACCCAATTTATCAAGTCCTTTTTTCTATAAGTCACTAAAATCTTTAAAAAAGGATGGAATATTAGGTTGTGTATTACCATCATCTATATTTAATGCTGATTCTTACAGGATATTAAGAGAATATGCAAACGAAAACTTTTCTGTTAGTTTAATTGCAAAACTCGGCAACTTAAATCTTTTTTATAACGCAGTTGTCGATGCAGGAATTTATATTGCTAAAAATAATAGAGATTCACTTGATGATGCTACCATTTTGTGGGCGGATAATACTTTAAATTCAACTACTGATGCATTAAGAAGATTACGAGTTTTTAGTCTTAATACAAGTATTCCTGTTAGCGAATCAAATTATAGTATTTATAAAGCTATTTATAGTTCTAACGACTTTCCAAATATTGTATCGTACCATTCCTACAAGTTAAAAAAAAGAATAGAAGAGCTATTAATAACTAAAAAAGTTACTTTGGTTAAAAATATGTTTGATGTAAAGCAAGGTGCAAGAACTGGTGCAAATGATACTTTTATAATTGATGTTTCATTTTATGAAAGCCTCAATGAAAAGGAAAAAAAGTATTTTAAGCAAGCTACTACCAATAGATCTATTAGAAATGGATTACTAAGTATTACCAATTTTTTATGGTATCCATATGGTAAATATAAAATAAAATCGGAAGAAGAGTTGCAGAAAAACGCCCCACGCTTTTATTCAAATTTTCTTAGAGAAAGTGAAAAAAAACTTAAAGCAAGACCAGAAGTAGTAAAAGGTTTATATAATTGGTGGGAATTAAACAGAGAGGGAAAATGGCAAAATGATGAAGCGAAATTAGTATCTACCGAATTTGGTAAAGCTGGATATTTCGCTGTTGACTATGAAGGTAAATATGTAGTTGAAAGGGGACATGCTTGGATATTGAAATCTAACCTATTTAAAAATGTTGATAAAAATGAAGATTATCCAACTTTTGATAGTTATGAGATTAATTATGGTTATTTAGCACTTTTTTGTTCAGATTCTTTTAATGAATTACTGGCATTATATTCTAAGCAAATTGCAGGTGGACAATATTATCTTGCAAGCAAATTTGTTAATGATATCCCTATTCCAGATCTCACTCGTGAAGAAAATTTTGGCATCGCAAATGAACTAATTGCTTTTGGGAAAAAAATAAGTAATGCAAGCTTAAGTGAAGACGAAAGAAAATTGTTAAATAGAATTGTTGAAGCTGTATATAAGGTTTAATTATATGAGTAATCAACCTAACAATAAACTAACGAATGGATGTATTAATATTCTTAACAAGTATTGTGAGAGTAATGGTAACGAAATTTCAATAGTCCCTGATAATGGTTTTTATTCAATAAAATGTAAATATCCTATTCCTCATAAAGACGACAGAAACAATATATATCAACTTATAAAACTTAAGGGTGCAAATAAAATTGGGGTTCACTTTGCATTAAAGTTTATAGTCAATAAAAAATCTTCTAAAAAATTGGAGTATGAACTTACTGATGCCAACTTGAAATTTTTTTATTTGAATGATAACTTAACAAATATTTTGTTTAGAGCAGAGTTCTCAACTAATAACTCAATACCACACGCACAGCCCCATTGGCAATTTGAACCTTATAGGCATCTGGCAGTGAATAAAGAAGACCGTAATGTACTTCTTGAATTAAGAAAGGATGAGATTGATTTGTTAGATGCTATCAGCGAAGAGAAAAAAAATGAGTATAATATATCAAAGATTCATTTTGCTATGATATCCGATTGGCATAAACCTCAAAATGAAAAGGCTTCAAATTCACATATTGTAGAGATTAATGAAAGGAATGTTATTAACTGGCTTGATGGTTGTTTGAATTACATTTCTAACCAAATTAGCAATTATAAATAGATATAAATTTATTTCAAAGGCTTGGATAGTTTGCAAGTTCAGCTTTTTCCGTAGCTTTTTAGTCTTGCGAAGCTAGTTTAAATACAAAATGTGGTGTAGGTCTACCGACTGGAGTGTTTATCCTGCTGGTGTTTTCTTTCCACATCTTGTGTGCAAGCCAGAAACCAGGCTTGGGTAAACAAACACAGAAGATCGTGGTAAAGAGTTAAACCAGTTTTAGTAAGAAATAAAAAGGCCGCTTAAATAATGGGCGGCCTTTTGATTTTCAAAAATTGTAGAAAAATTTTATTTAGCAGCATTAAAATGTTCTTCAACTTTTTTCCAGTTGATCACATTCCAAATTGCTGTGAGATAATCAGGGCGTTTGTTTTGATACTTCAGATAGTAAGCATGTTCCCACACATCTATGCCAAGTATTGGAGTTCCTTTTACTTCGGCAATCTCCATTAGCGGGTTGTCCTGATTTGGTGTAGAGGTTACTTCTAGTTTGCCGTTTTTTACAATCAACCATGCCCAACCACTACCAAAACGGGTAGTACCTGCGGTATTCATTTTTGTTTTCAACTCATCCAATGAACCGAATGTGCTGTTGATGGCTTCTGCAAGGTTGCCTGAAGGTCCTTCGCCACCGGCAGGTGCAAGTAGTTCCCAAAAGAAACTGTGGTTCCAATGTCCACCACCATTATTGCGTACAGCAGGACTGATAGATCCGGCATTTTTTACCAATTCTTCTATGGTTTTGTTTTCATGTTCTGTACCGGTTATTGCTTTATTGAGGTTGTCAACATAAGCCTGATGGTGTTTGCCATGATGTATCTGCATGGTCAGTACATCTATATAAGGTTCTAGTGCATCGTGTGCAAAAGGCAATTGGGGAAGTGTAAACGCCATAATATGTAGTTTTAATTTTTTATAGAATGAAATGCAAATTTAAACTAAAAGAAGTAAGTTGGAGTTTGTATTCCAAATATTCTCAAACATTAGCGAATTCATTAGAAATGACCGATGAATGCTTCATGCTGCAACAATTTTTTTGTAACATTGTTCTATGACAATCATTCCACCTTACCTGCACAAGGGAGACACAATTGGCATTATTTGCCCGTCAGGTTTTATGCCCATTGATAAAGTCGAAACCTGTATTACTGTTTTGAAGGAATGGGGGTATAAAGTAAAAATAGGTTCAACAGTAGGCAATCAGTATCATTACTTTTCCGGTACCGATGAAGAGCGCCTTGCAGACCTGCAATCTATGATGGATGATGATAGAGTAAAAGCGATCTTATGTGCAAGGGGCGGTTACGGGTTATCCAGGATAATTGATAAAATAAATTTTAATAAATTTAGAAAATCGCCCAAATGGATAATTGGGTACAGCGATATTACATTGCTACATAGCCACCTTTTGACACGGTACAATATTGCCTCACTTCACTCGCCTATGGCAGCCGCTTTTAACGATGGTGAACACAAAAATGATTATGTGCAATCTTTGAAAAAAATCCTATCAGGCAAAAATTCTTCCTACACTTGTTCTGCAGATAGCTTTAATAAAACCGGCAAAACTTCGGGTAGGCTTGTAGGGGGTAACCTTTCTTTGCTTTGCCATAGTTGCGGCACCCCGTCTGATATTAAAACCCGGAATAGCATATTGTTTTTGGAAGATGTTGGCGAATACATTTATAACATTGACCGCATGTTGCAACAACTAAAACGATGCGGTAAATTTGATCGTATTGCAGCTCTAATCATTGGCGGTTTTTCTGATATGAAAGATACTACTATTCCATTTGGAAAGACTATTTCAGAAGTAATTGCAGAGGTGGTGGACGAATACCAATTTCCCATTTGTTTTAATTTTCCCGTAGGGCATAGCAACGAAAATTATCCGCTTAAGATAGGGGTCAACTATGAATTGTCTGTTGGTAAACAAAAAGTTAAACTAAAGGAACAATCATAACTAAATAGAAAGTCAGGGGAATTTTCTAAACACCGTAAACTTTAAAATTACTTCGAGCAATAGTGCTGCCAAAGCTATTATCAGCCAAGGCAAAAACTCTTCTGTATAGCGGTCGTATGTAGTAATTTTTATTTTAGATTTTTCCAGTTTATTAATGTCGGTATATATTTTCTTCAATGCTTCCTGATCGGTTGCATGAAAATACTGCCCTCCGGTTTGTTTGGCTAGGTTTAACAATAAGCCTTCATTAAATTCTAATTTTTTTTTGTTGAGTTGGTTGCCAAAAGGGGTCTCCACTATTTCATCCACTTCTTTTTCGGAACCTACGCCAATGGCATATACTTTTATTTTGTAGAGCTTTGCCATTTCTATAGCAATATCGGGTGGAATTTGTCCCCCAAAGTCAACACCGTCAGTCAATAAGATTATAATTTTGCTTTTTGTTTTTTGGTCCTTTAATCTGTCAACACTTGTTGCAAGACCCGAGCCAATTGCCGTTCCTTCTTCCTCTAAATAACCACTTTTAATATTGGCAATTTGAGTAAGTACTGCAGTCTTGTCAGAAGTAATGGGGCACAGCGTAAAACTTTGTCTGCTGAAGATTACAACGCCTATTCGGTCGCCGGTTCTTTGATTTACAAATGCCTGTGCAACTTCTTTAGCAGCTTCAAGCCGGTTGGGGTTAAAGTCTTTTTCCGTCATACTACCGCTGATGTCAAAACACAATACTATGTCAATGCCTTCACCTTCGGTTTGTTGTTCTGTATATTTTTGTTGTGGACGAGCCAATGCTACAATAAGAAATACAAGCGCAATACAACGTAATACGAAAGGGGCGTGTTTTAGCCACGTTTTAGCATTGCGTATATCAGCTATGAAGTGAGTGGTTGTCACCAACATAGATGCCTGTCTTTTATGCTCATTGCCGCTGTACCAAAATATCAGCAATGGCAATATCAAAAGCAAACTCAATGCTTCGGGCCATGCAAACGTGATATTTTGTAACCATTGGTAAAGCATCAGGACTGTTGATATTGGTTTGTGTGTGAATGACTAGGTTGAATCAATGAGGCTTTGTGTAACGTATTTTTCATTGTTTCAATAGCAACAGAATTAATTGCTGATGGTGGTGAAAACTTTGCAAAACGAACACTATCACTTAAACGTAAAAATTGAAAAAATGCTGTCTTGGCATCATGTTCAATTGAAAGTTTGTTCAGCTTAACCATCCATTCATCTGTAGTAAATTGTTGGTTATCTTCCTTTAATTGTAATGAAAAGAATATACGGCTGATGTTGTTGAGTTTTGAGTAGTAATTTTTAACTTCAACCTGCGATGATGAAGAGGGTTGTTGTAGTTTGTTTAACTCTTTTTCTGCCCAATGCCATGCGGATTCAGAAGTTTGTAAAACCGGATTTTCAAAAGTAACAACCCTTTTTTTCTGTATTAAGATATAAATCATGCAAAGCGAAAACAACGTAATGGTAATCAGAATACCTATGATAAAAGGATGGGTAGAAAGTTGAACTTCTTCTATATCTTTTATTTCGTTGTAATCTTTTTTTTGAGAAACATCAACAGGTACTACGTCAATAGTTATGGGCATTGTAATCTGATTAATACCTGCAATAGCCAATGCAGGAAACTGCCATTTGCCACTGTCAAAAGAAGTAATAGCAATGGTTTGATAATAGTTGGTAACACCACCTGATAGCACCGTATCAATCTTGCTTCTTTGAACAACTTCCAAATGATTCATTGTATCTGCAAACTGAAACCACGCTATTCCATGATGCGCATTTTCTACTGCCAAACGAAGCATGACTTGTTCACCAATAAAAATACGTGTACGGTTAGGCGATGCTGAAATGGTTTGGCTAAACAAACTGGTATGAAGGCAACACAAAAAAACTATTGCGCAAAGGATGGTATTTGTTTTTGGTTGATACACTTATGCCCTTCTGATAAAAAATTGTTGTAAAAGTTTTACATAATCCTGTCCGGTAGCTACCTGTACTAAATCTGCCCCTGCTTTTCTGAAATAGTTTTTTGCATCATCCTGTATGGTTTGAAATTGTTGGGCATACTTATATCGGGTATAGGCATCGTTGGTATCTAATAAAACCTGTTTGCCGGTTTCTGCATCTCTCACTTGTATCAATCCTATTTCAGGTAACTTCTCATCACGGGCATCATATAATTGTATGCCAATAACATCGTGTCGTTTGGCAGCTACTCTTAATGCATCGTGGTAACCCGCATCTGCGAAATCGCTGAAAAGAAAAACTATGCTTTTGTGCTGTGTTGTGTTATTTAAAAACTGCAGTGCTTTCAGTACATCTGTTTGTGCAGAGTGTGATTGATATAGTAACATTTCCCTTACCATATACAATACATGGTCGCGGCCTTTTTTTGCTTTCATAAATTTTTCTACCTTATCGCTAAACAGAATAAGGCCAGCCTTATCATTATTTGCAATAGCAGAAAATGCCAATACTGCGGCCATTTCTATCATTAAATCCCGTTTGCTTTGGCGAAAAGTACCAAACAAAGTACTTGCACTCATGTCCATTAGCATATAAACGGTAAGGTCTCTTTCTTCTTCAAATACTTTGCTAAAGTGGTTGCCCATTCTTGCGGTTACATTCCAATCTATAAACCGCGGATCGTCTCCGGCATAATATTCCCTTACTTCTCTAAAAGACATACCCCTTCCTTTAAAAGCAGTATGGTACTCACCTGTAAATAAATGGTTGGTGAGTCTCTTGCTTTTAATCTCAAGTTCTCTGACTTTTTTTAAAATTTCCGTAGTGGTCATTATGACTTTTGATTAATCCAGTTTTTGTTTTTTCTTCCTACTAACTATTTGCTACTTACTACTTTTTAAGGAACCACAATAACATTTAATATTTCATCAATAATTTTTTCAGCACTCATGTTTTCAGCTTCAGCTTCGTAGGTAAGCCCAACTCTGTGACGCATCACATCTTTGCAAATAGCTTTTACATCGTCGGGTATTACATAGCCTCTCTTATTCATAAAGGCGTGTGCTTTGGCAGCTAATGCAAGGTTAATGCTTGCTCTTGGCGAACCTCCGTAGCTGATAAGGGGTTTAAGTCTACCCAGTCCAAACTGTTCGGGAGTTCTTGTTGCAAAAACAATATCAAGAATGTACTGTTCAACCTTTTCATCCATATAAACTTGTCTTACCAGTTTTCTTGCATTAATAATTTCGTTGGTATTTACAACTTGATGTATCATTGGAAGTGTTTCACCCTGTACCTGTTGGCGAATAATCATTTGCTCTTCTTTTCTATCAGGGTAGCCCACCACAACTTTTAGCATAAATCGGTCCACCTGTGCTTCAGGAAGCGAGTAAGTACCTTCCTGGTCTATTGGGTTTTGTGTAGCCAATACAAGAAATGGTTCTTCCAGTTTGTGGGTTTCCTCACCTATGGTAACCTGCTTTTCCTGCATAGCTTCCAACAGTGCACTTTGTACTTTTGCCGGGGCACGGTTTATTTCATCTGCCAAAATAAAATTTGCAAAAATGGGTCCTTTTCTTATAACAAACTCATTGCGCTGCTGATTGTAAATCATAGTACCTACCACATCAGCCGGCAATAAATCCGGAGTAAATTGTATCCTGCTAAATTTAGCATGAATGGCCTGTGCAAGCGATTTTATGGTCAGCGTCTTGGCTAAACCTGGAACACCTTCCAGCAAAACGTGGCCGCTGCTTAGCATTCCTATTATTAGTCGGTCAACCATATAGAGTTGCCCAACAATAACTTTTGATAGTTCTGTTCGCAGCTTATCTACAAATGAAGCTGCAATTTCAATTTTTTCATTCAGTAACCTTATATCTTCAGCCGTTTGCATTGTTGATATTTAAGAGTGTGAATATAAAACTAAGGCCATGATTTCTCACGGCCTTAATTTAAACAACGGTAAAATTATTTATAAATTCTGTTATTGAAGCGGTAAAGTCTTATTTCTTTGGTCATCACTTTTAACTTTTTTCCAATATTTGGAGTTTACCAGCAACATTCCAAAGCTCTCTCCATCCTGTTTTTCTAAATGTTTATGATGCATTTTATGTGCCCAACGTACCACCCTTATATATCTGTTATTGCTTCGGGTAAAAATTTTGAAGCGTTGATGGATAATAATGTCGTGAATAAAAAAATATGCTGCTCCGTACATAGCTATTCCTGCACCTATACTTACCATCCACCATGCCTGATTAAGCGTACCAAACAAAAACAACAACATACTTGGAATGGCAAAAATGAGAAAGAAAGCATCATTTTTTTCAAAAAAACCAGGTGATTTTTTGTGATGGTCTTCGTGCAGGTACCACAGCCAATGGTGCATTACATATTTGTGGGTAGCCCATGCAACACCTTCCATCAGGCAAAATGTTGTAAGGGCAATAAAAATATTTAACAGCCAACTCATAATTAAAAAATTTAATGAAACCAATTGCAATTGAGACTATATAACAAAGGTAGAAGGAATTGGTTGAGATAGTAATACTACAATTTTGTCAAAAACTAAAAAGATCGCAAAAAAAGTGATTGAAACGCTTAAAATTGTATTTCTAACTTAACCAAAATCATCTTTCATATACTTTGAAAAAAATTACATTTGCATTATCTAAATACTATATTTTTCGAAGAAGGATTTTACAAAACCCCCTAAAAAGTTGTAAGCTTGCTTAAACTGCGTGCAAGTTGGATTATAGGATATAGCCATTTTATTTTTTTATACCAAAGCATTTTTTATGAGATTCATTGAATATGCTCAGAAAATGGAAACGATCAAATATCTGGTGCAACACAAACGAACAGGCACACCTGCTGAACTTGCACAGAAGCTTGGATTGTCTGAACGTACTATCCTTCGCATGATACAACAACTTAAAGAAAGTGGTTTCCCCGTTCATTATAATCGTTTCAGATTTTCTTATGAAGAGGAAATAAATTAAAATTCCCTGCCATTTTTTGGCAGTGTGGGATGGTAGCTTTGTTTTACCATTTTGAATTTTCTTAAACTAACGTTTTATGAAAAAAGAAAGCCACACGCCACTGCTATTAAGGTTTAGCTATCTGCTACCTGTCTTCACTTTTTTGTTTTTCATTTTCACAAATGCTATTTCTCAACCGCTAAGGATGGGCGAAAATGCTACTTGCACCATTAAAGTGGGAGAAAAATATGTTGTAACCAAGCCCAATCAAATTGGTCATTTTAATAGAGTTTATAACATTCCTCCCCTCAGTATAGTTCCAATAGAAGTTTATTATCCTGATGGGAAGGCAGGGGAAAAGGTTGTGATAACAGCCCTTGATGGGGGTACTGTGCTTGAAGGCACAGACCCTGCAAAAGGCTCAATAGGTAGAAGTACAGATCTAAATGAGCAAAAAAAATGCGTATTCAATTTTATGCTTACAGAAAACTCCGGACTTTTCCGCATCACTGTTGCTAAGGGAACTGATATGAAAGTGGTACAGATATGGGTTGGGCCGGAATCATTGCCTTTTAAAAACTAACTTTTAATTTCTTCGCCATGAAAATACTGTCATTCACCATTCCTCTTTTTTTTGCGCTTTTCACCAGTTTATCTGCAAGCGCACAGGTGGCAAGAACACAGTCCCACTGTGGTAATATTAGCGATAAGGGTCAAGATGATCCTCCCTCTGACTGTCCCCCAACCGGGGGCAGGTTTAATGCTTTCAGCGGTAATTTGCATAGAGAGGTTAAAGACCTTGAAGTATGGGGGTCTGTTGGGGAAATTCCTTTAGCTCTTGAGCGATATGGCAATAGCCGTGGATTCAGAGGTTGGGAATTAAGATTTACTGATTATTTGGTGGATGATGTTAATTCAATTGGGCAGCCGCTTATTATAGCTAATTACAGTCGGGGCGGTTCTACTGTTTTTACACAAAATCCGGCAGATCATTCCCAGTGGGTGGCTCCGCCTGGCATTAGTAAGCGTCTTTTTCAATATGGAAACGACTATTATTTGCAGGATGCCAACGGTCATCGCTACCATTTTCAAAAAGTTACTTTTTTGAGTCAATCCGTCTATCTGCTCAAAGAAATTTTTGATAGTCAGCAAAATAAATATACCCTTTCTTACACCAATCCACTCAACCCAATTCAGCTTACACGTGTTTCTGAACCTGCAGGTAGATTTTTAGATTATAGCTGGGGTACATTTAATGATAGCATAGTTATCACTAAGATACAAACAAGCGACGGCCGTAGTGTACTGCCTGTTTATCAAAAATTTATTGATAGTAATAATCAGGCCTGGAATGTATTAAAGCAGGTGAACTATGGCGATTCTACAAAGGCTATTTATACATATATTGCACAGGAGAAACATTATGCAGGTGCCCGTCCATATTTGGAACATGCGATTGACCCAAGGTACATAGGTGATGATGCGAATATGCGCTTCACTTATGATTCTAGGAATACCGTTGGTTTTCTGAAAGAGGAAAAAAATGGTGTTACCGGTGATGTAATGGTGACTTTTGTCATAGATCCTGCCTTCAAAAAAGTGTGTTATCCCAATGGGAGGGTTCAGACCCTGCAATTCCCTGATTCCATGCGGGGGAGATTGAGTGCTTATACGGATGGCCTTAATAATAGAACGAGTTATGTATTTGAGAATGGAAAAGATGGGTTTGAGAAAACCGTGACAGATCCTTTGGGCCGGGTGACTACCTATAATTCACAAACTATTTATGGAAATCCATTGGAAGTAACCTATCCTGATGGTTCAAAAGAAAAATGGACAAGAGATACACTCGACCTCATTCTTACCCATACCGATGAACTCAACAGGGTAACCACCTATACCCGTGATGCATGGCACAGAATTACAAGAACCGACTATCCGGACGGCAGTTTTGAAACATTTATTTACAATAGTTTCAGCCAGGTGTTGGATCATCGAAAAAAGAATGGAGGGATGGAGCATTTTCAATACGATGCCCGTGGGCTGAAAACAAAATTTACGGATGCACTTGGTAACATTACCACCTATACTTACGATGGTGCCGACCGTCTTGCTTCTGTAACAGATGCCCGTAGAAATAAAATACAATATGCTTATAACGAAAGAGGGTTATTGATCAAACAAACAAATGCCGATTTAAGTTTTACCACCTATACCTACGATGACTTTGGCAACAGAACAAGCATGACCAATGAACTGGGTAAAAAATGGACGACTGTTTATGATGCCTTTAAAAGACCGGTAACTGTAACTGATCCCTTAAACAGGACAACCACTTACTCCTACGATTTACCCGGCGCGGCCATGTGTGGCTGCACACACCCTGTTCATCATCCAACGAAAATTACTTTGCCCAGCGGCAAAATAACCGAAATAGAGTACGATGTCGAATGGAATAAAATAAGAGAAACAGTGGGCAAAGGAACGGCTGATGAAGCTTCTACCTATTTTCAATATGACAAGGTGGGCAACCTTGTAGCAACCATTGACCCCAAAGGGAAAAAATGGAAAACAGCATATGATGTAAGAAACCGTAAAATAAGCTCCACAGACCCGCTAGGAAATAAAACAACATGGACTTATGATGCAACAGGAAATGTACTAACTATGAAACGGCCTGATAATGGAACCACGGTCAATGTCTATGATAACATGAACCGGCAGATACAAACCACCGACCACAAAGCACAGGTTACAAAAATGATGTATGATGCCGACGGCAATATGGTGAAACTAACAGACCCAAAGAACAATGCCTATTCTTTTGAATATGATTTGCTTGACCGCAAAACCAAAATGATTTATCCTGATGCCTCATTCGAGGCCTATGGGTATGACTCGACAAGCAATCTTAAAATCTATACCAATCGTGCAGGCAACATAAGAACCTACACTTACGACAACCGCAATAGGGAACTCAATTCTACCTGGAATGATGGACTGACACCTGTTATTAGCCGCAGCTATGACAAGGTAAGCCGTTTGTTGACAATGACGAGTAGTGTAAGTGCATTGAGTTATATCTATGACGATGCGAACCAATTAACCAGTGAAACACAGGCTGTAACGGGTGGAGGTGGAGGAAAAATAATCAAATATAAATACAATCCTGATGGGCTTAGGGATAGCATGACCTACCCGGATGGAATCGGCTTGCGATATAGTTATAACAACCGAAACCTATTAGCGACTATTTCACAAAATTCCGCTCCTGCTTTAGCCACATACAGTTATGACGAAAACGCAAACAGGATCAATAAGGTATTGAACAATGGAACGGCTACAACCTACACTTATGACGATGCCAACAGGATGTTGATTGTAGATCATAAAAAAGGTGGGATCTCTTTTGCCCGGTTTGATTATGGTTATGACAATGTAAACAGGCGAACATTTATGAAACGGGACAAAGCTAAGGGAGATGTGTATGCCTACGATGCTATTGATCAGGTAACAGATGTAAAATATGAAGTGACCAATCCTGAAGGAGCGCCGGTGAGCCCAGGGAGAACTGTAAATTATGGATTGGATGCGGCAGGCAACAGAACAATTGTAACGGATAACGGCAAGACGACTAATTACACCACCAATAACCTGAACCAATATAACAATGTGGGTGCAGATGCATTGACCTATACTGCAAACGGGAGCCTGAAAACCTATAGCGGATGGACATACACATACGATGCACAAGACAGGATGACAAAGGCACAAAAAGGGGCGACCACCGTTGATTTTGTGTATGATGCCATGAATCGTTGTGTAAAAAGGACGATTAACGGAGCCGCCACATTTTTTTATTACGATGATTGGAACCTGCTTGAAGAAAGAAACAGCAGCAATGCAGTTGCAGCACGTTATGTGCAGGGTGTCAATATTGATGAAATACTTACAAAAGTTTCATCAGCTAATACCATTTATTACCACCACGATGCATTGGGAAGTGTGGTTAGATTAACGGGTAATACCGGAAACCTTTTGGAGCAATACAGTTATGATATTTTTGGAACACCTCTTATTAAAAACAATAGCGGAACTGTTATTTCTGCAACAGCATTTGGCAATCGTTTTATGTTTACTGGGAGGGAGTATATTCTGGAAATTGGGTTGTATGATTATAGGAATAGAATATATTCATACATTTTTGGAAGATTTTTGCAAATTGATTCGCTTCGCTTCGATGCTGGTGATTATAACTTTTACAGGTATGTGAAAAATAGTCCAATAAACAATGTTGACCCTATGGGTATGTTTACTAATATAGGTATGCGAAATTTTGCTATTGGACTGTCGAAATTAGCAGCTGCAAATCTAGAATGGATGTTGTGTTTGGTATTTCGTTGTACTTCAATAACAACAACAACATTATTTTACCATTCAAACGGCGGTTACCTATGGATTCCCCTGAATGATGACGACGATGATTCACCGAATGACGACAGACGAGGAGGTTTCAACGAAAATTCGAGGAATATCTTTATCAATATCAATTTGAGGGCAAACAAAAAAAGATCAAGATGCAAGTAATATTCAAAACCGATCAAATTTTAACGCCGTTGTTGGTGTTTTTCACCAAAAACTGAAACTGGCAATAAATAATTCGAAAAAAAGGGACTCTTTAAAATTCTGAAAAATGAAAAGTAGTATAGTTCTCTCATTAATAATACTTGCAATGGTCAATACTGCATTTAGCCAAACTACCTGTACAAATAAACATGGGGCTAACGCTGCTGTCACACAGCCTACAGGTGCAAGCCTTGTATCATCCACCTGCTCTACTATGGTGGTAAAATGGACAGGCAATGCAGGGCTAAAAGACACAGTCTATGCTACATTTTTCAATCTTTCAACCAATAAAAAAGATACGATCAGCGGCATCAGCAGTTCCTGCAATGCCACCCACAATTGCACGGCTACCATACCTGTGGTTGCAGGTAGGAATGTAACATGGTATGTGCAGTCAATACAAGTGATAGCCACAGACAGTTTTTACAGTTATCCTGTTGTGGGTACACCAGTCAATTATCCAATTTCCGCCTGTGGCGGGGTAACAGCTGCCCCACTCAACAATGCTCCGGTATGCACCGGCACCGCATTGAAATTAGTGGCAAATCCCAGTGGTGGCACACCACCCTATACCTTTAAATGGACAGGCCCCAATTCATTCAGCAGTACAGACCAGGATCCTATTGATACATTCATGTCTTCGGCATCTTTGGGCACGTATACAGTCACAGTAAAAGATAATGCTGCCACACCCACCACTACCACCAAAACAACTTTGGTGAGTTCAATTTATCCGCCGGTCACCTACACCGTTGGCCATACAGATGCTGTTTGTTATGGTTCTGCCACCGGTACGCTCACTATTAATAACCCATCAAGTGGTAAGCCACCTTTCACATACAGGGTAACCACAACCGGCGTTTTTGCACCGTTTCAAAATCCACCTGTTGTAAAAACTAACCTGAAAGCCGGCAGCTACCGTGTCTATATACACGATGATAACGGATGTGAAGCTAATGTGGGACCTGTGATTGGTCAGCCACCTGCTTTTACCGGAACCTATACCAAAAGAGATGCAACTTGCTATGGAACAGCTACAGGTTCTATTACTGTAACACCAACTTCGGGTACAGCTCCTTACACTTACAAACTAGGCACATCTGGTGCTTTTGGCACATCTAATACATTTAGTAGCTTACGTGCAGGTACGTACAGGGTAACTATAGCCGATGCGAATAATTGCCAGGGTACTATTACAAATATAGTGATTACACAACCCGTTGCTGATAGCGCCAGAATTGTAAAAACAAACGTGACCTGCTATGGGAAAGCAACCGGTTCTATTACCGTAACCCCATTGTCTGGAATCAGTCCGTTTATGTACAAATTAGGCACATCGGGTGTTTACGATACCTCCAATACTTTTAGTGCATTAAGGGCGGGTAATTACATCGTTTACATAAAAGATGCAAATGGGTGTATCATTAGCAGTACTATCAGTATTACACAGCCTGCTACTGCAATTATTGTAACAGCTTCCAAAACTAACGAAACATGCCCCGGTGCCAAAGACGGTTCCATTACAGCAGCAGGGGCAGGGGGTTTATCGCCTTATAAATATAGGTTTGGGTCAACCGGTGCTTATGGCCCTGCCAACATCTTCAACAACTTAAACGCCGGTAGCTACAGGATTTATGTTATTGATGCCAATGGTTGCACAGGCGGTTCAGTTGCAGTATTAATAGTACAGACTTCTCCAACATGCAGACCTATCACAATGGTAAAAGGTGGAGCGAAAGATAAGTTCAAAACAGTAGCTTCTCTGAACGCTAATTTGTACCCTAACCCTACAACCAATTTGTTTACCCTAAAGATTCATGCAGATAACAAGCAAACTGTGCAGGTGCGGGTGATAGACATTAATGGAAGAGTTGTTTACACTGCCAAAGGGCAGTCGGATCAACCTTTTGAATTCGGTGAGCAATTTGCCACGGGTACTTACCTGGTAGAAGTAAGACAAGGCAACAAAGTGAAAACTTTTAAAGCTATTAAAGAGAAATAATAATATAAATAACAAAAATCAAAAAAGGCTGTTGCAGATTAATCTTGCAGCAGCCTTTTTTATTAAATTAAAATTAAGATACTCAAAAACATATTTATATAGCAAAGGAGGGATTAAATTTGGATATAACTAATTGCTTTCCACACAAATGAATACGCTGCATTATGATGATATTATTGAATCAGCACCTGATGCAATGGTTATTGTAGATAGGGAGGGTACTATAGTAAAAGTAAATCTGCAGTTTGAAAATATGTTTGGATATCTGCGAGATGAAGTAATTGGTAAAAAAGTAGAAATATTTTTACCTGATAAGTTTAAAAACAAACATCCTGCACACCGCAACAAATATTTTAGTAATCCACATATGAGGCCTATGGGGTCGGGAGTAAATTTACATGGCAAAAGAAAGGATGGTTCCGAATTTCCGATCGAAATAAGCCTTAGCCCTCTTGAAAATGGAAATTATGGTTATGCAGCTATAAGGGATGTGACTGAGCGACAATTGCTAACAGACTATTTAATTAGCCAAAATAAACAACTTCAGGATTTTGCACATATCATTTCTCATAACCTGAGAAGCCCCGTTAGCAACCTTAATTCTCTTGTGAATTTTTATAAAGAAGAAAAAAGTAGCGAGGGTAAAGAAGTTATAATGGGTATGTTTGAAACTACGGTACTCAAATTAGAGGAAACCTTAAACAATCTTTTAGAAATACTTCGTATAAGGCATGACTCTATTAAAAAAAGGAAAAACATAAAGTTTGTGCAGGTTTTTGAAAAAATTAAAGCCATTTTCGCCGCTCAAATTATGGAGTCAGGTGCGGAGGTTTCAGCAGATTTTTCTCAGGCGCCTGATATAGAGTATTCCCCCATTTACCTGGAAAGTATTATGCAGAATTTGTTATCCAATGCATTAAAATACAGTTCCGATAAAAGGAAACCTATTATTCATTTTAAAACAGAATTTTCGGGTGAAAATATTGTATTAACCATTTGCGATAATGGCT